>JACADZ010000085.1 GCA_013389105.1 Parvularculaceae bacterium
AGATCGAAGCCCAAGGCGCAGCGCCCAACATCCCGCCGAAGTCGAACCGCCTATACAAACCCGGCTTCTCGCCCGCGCTCTACAAAAACCGAAACGCCATCGAGCGCTCATTCTGCCGCATCAAGGACTTCCGGCGCATCGCCACGCGATACGACAAACTCAGCCGAAACTTCCTCGCCGCCGTTCAGCTTACAGCCACCGTCTGCTACTGGTTATGAGTCTGGACCCTAAGCCTTCACTTTCACATAGCTTCCCGGCGCGTCCTCGATGACGGGCAACGCGCCGTCGCCGGGCCTGCGCGCGGGAACCTTGCCGGGGCTGACTTTATTGAGCCACTCGATCCAGTAGGGCCACCACGAGCCCGGATGGCGTGACGCCTTGGCTTTCCATTCGTCGAGCGAGGCGGGGAGCGCCTCGTTGATCGAGTGGTGATATTTCTTTTTCGCCGGATGATTGACGACGCCGGCGATGTGGCCCGATCCCGCCAGCATATAGAGAACCTTGTCGTTGCCCTTCGAGGCGAACAGCTTCGCCGTTCTGTAAACGGAGTTATGCGGCGCGATGTGATCGGTTTCGCCGGCCTGCATGAAGATCGGAATGTCGACGTCGCCCAAGTCCAGCCGCTCGCCGTCGATGATCATCTCGCCCTTGGCGAGGGCGTTGTTCTTGTAGAACTCGCGCAGATAAAAGAGGTGCACGTTCTTCGGCATGCGCGTCGCGTCGGAATTCCAGAAGAGAAGGTCGAAGCGCGCCGGGTCCTTGCCCTTCATGTAGTTGTCGATGACGAACTGCCAGATGAGGTCGTTCGAACGCAACATGTTGAAGGTGTTGGCCATGGCGCGCCCCTCGAGCACGCCGCCCGCCGCGTCCATCTGCTTGGCGATCGCCTCGAGCTGGGCGTCGTCGACGAAGAGGAGGAGGTCGCCCGCTTCGGCGAAGTCGGCCTGCGCCGTGAAGAAGGTCGCCGAACGGATGCGTTTGTCCTTGCGCTTCGCCATCAGGGCAAGGGCGGTCGCGAGCATCGTGCCGCCGATGCAATAGCCGATGGCGTCGACTTCGGCCTCGCCGGTCGCCTGCTTCACGGCGTCGAGCGCCTCGTAAAGGCCTTCGTGAATGTAGTCCTGGAAGGACTTGTGGGCGAGTTCGGGTCCCGGGTTCACCCATGAGACGACGAATACGGTGCGGCCCTGTTCGACCATCCACTTGATGAAGGAGTTCGAAGGCTGCAGGTCTAGGATGTAGAATTTGTTGATCCATGGCGGAAAGATAAGCAGGGGTCGCTTCGCGACTTCGTCCGTCACCGGATCATACTGGATGAGCTGGAAGATCGGATTCTGGAAAACGACCTTGCCCGGCGTCGTTGCAACATTCTCCCCGAGCTTGAAGAAATCGAGATCCGCCTGCCGGATCGAGAGCTGCCCGTCGCCGCGGTCGAGATCTTCAAGGAGGTTCCGGATCCCTTTGAGGATGTTCTCGCCTTTCGATTCGAGGGTGGCTTCGACGACCTCCGGGTTCAGCACCGGGAAATTCGAGGGCGCGATCGCGTCGAGGAACTGCTGGGTGTAGAATTCGGCGCGGCGCTTCTCGTGCTCGTCCATGTGATCGAGCTGGGCGACCGTGCCTTTCAGCCATTTGGCGTAGGTGAGGTAGGACTGCTTGACGAAATCGAGCATGGGGTTTTCGCGCCAGGCCGGATGGACGAAGCGCTTGTCGCCCGGTTCGGGTTCGATCGCGGGCGGCGCCGCTTCGCCGGCCATCTTGCGCGACAGGTTGGCCATCATCTTGGCGTAGTCGCCCCAGAGCTGGAACTGGCGCTGCAAGACCGTTCCGGGGTCGGCGGCGAGCCCCCGCATCATCTCCTGGAAGGCTTCGCCCACATTGAGGGGATCGGCGGTCGTCTCGCCGCCGGTCATCTTGAGCCCGCTCGGCGTCTTTGTGAAAAAGTCCTTGATCACCTCCTGGCTTTTGCCGGTGATCTCGACCAGGTATTCGGAAAGGGCGTCAAAATCCTCAATAAGGCTCCTTTGACCGGCTCCTGCTGGCGCCGATTGGGCGCTGGCAGGCTCCTTGGCTTCGGCGTGCGGGGGCGCCTTGGGCGCGGACCCGGCTCGCGGACTGGCCTTCTTTTTTGCCGGCGCCGGCTTTCGTTCAGCTTGCATGTGGGGCCCGATTGGGAGTTATTGACGCTCCCGAGGTATACAGATGCGCGCCGCAAACCGCACTCCAATCTGCAGATCGGTCCTCATCGGCGCCATGGCGATGGGCGCGGCCGGCTGCGCGGGGATCGAGCGGTTCGCGCCGCCCGGGATCGTCAAATATGAGGACCTCGCCAAGGTCCAGCCGATGAACGAACGGATCAAGGCCCGCGTCGTGGAGGCCAACACCGCCGAGCCGGCCCGCTATCCAAACCTTTCGCAGGCGCCGCAGGCCGCCCCCGAAACGCTGTCCGCCGAAGAACAGGCCGCTCTCGAAGCGGCGCTGAAGGACATGCGTGCGGCGCTCGGTTCGGCGACCGCCGCCGACACGGTGTCGCTGGGCGAGGGGGATGACGCGGGCGCCGAGGCCCTGGCAGCCGCGCGCGACGCGCTGAAGGCGAAGGTCGAGGCCGACGACGCCGCGGCCCGGAGCGAGCGAGGACTGCCTCCTCGGGCGCCCCGCGTCGAATAGCGCTGCGCGGCAATCCGGATTTCGGCGGGCCGGCACTTGAACGCCAACAGACATCTGGCTATATCGCGCCCTCTTCCCGCAAACATTGGTTATCGGAGCGTTGGTTTGCGGGCCCGTTGGCGCGGGGTGGAGCAGTCCGGTAGCTCGTCAGGCTCATAACCTGAAGGTCGTTGGTTCAAATCCAGCCCCCGCACCCAAATTATCAATGAGTTAGCTGATCGGCTTCAGGCCCGGTTCGCGGACCCCTTGCGCGGCCCGATTTGATCTTTATCAGCCTGTGGTTGGAACGCCGGAGCCCCCATGACCATCCAATTCATCGATTTGAAGGCGCAGCTGGCTCGCATCAAACCGCAGATGCACTCAGCCATTCTCGCCGCCGTTGACGCCGGTCAGTACATCATGGGGCCCCAGGTGGCCGAGTTCGAGAAGCAGCTCTCGGCGTTCTCCGGCGCGAGGCACACCGTATCATGCGCCAATGGCACCGACGCCCTGGCGCTGCCGTTGCTCGCCTGGGGCGTGGGTCCGGGCGATGCCGTGTTCTGCCCTAGCTTCACCTATGTCGCGACGGCGGAGATCCTTCCCTGGTGCGGCGCCTCGGCTGTATTCGTCGACATTCGGCCCGACACCTACAATATGGATCCGGCCAGCCTCGAGGCCGCGATCGAGGGCGTGAAAAGGGAAGGAAAGCTGCGGCCGGCGGTCGTCATCGCCGTCGACCTTTTCGGTCAGCCGGCGGACTATCCGAGCATTTCGTCAGTCGCGAAGAAGCACGGACTGAAGCTGATTTCCGACAGCGCGCAGGGATTCGGCTGCACGCTTCAAGGCAAGCACCCGATCCAATGGGCGGACGCCGTCACGACGAGCTTTTTTCCGGCGAAGCCGCTCGGCTGCTACGGCGACGGGGGCGCCGTGCAGACCAACGACTCGGCTCTTGCCGAGGTCATGGACTCGCTGCGGGTTCACGGCAAGGCCACCCGCAAGGACGTCGAAGCCGCAAAGTTCGAGCACGACCCGAAATACCTCAATCACCGCATCGGCATGAACAGTCGACTGGACACGCTGCAGGCGGCGGTGCTGCTAGAGAAGCTCAAGATTTTCCCAAGCGAGATTGAAGCGCGCATGCGCATCGCACGCCGTTACAATGAAGGGCTCGAGGGCGTCGTATCGCAGGTTCCGAGCCTCATTCACGGCGCTGTCTCGGTCTGGGCTCAATACACGATTGAGGTTCCCGACCGCTCAGGCCTGGCTGCGCACCTTAAAGACAAAGGCGTGCCGACCGCAGTCTATTACCCCGTGCCCATTCACAAGCAGTCAGCCTACAAACATTTTCCTGCGGGCGCCGGCGGCCTTGCAGTCACCGAAGCGAAGGCGGATCGCGTGATTTCGCTGCCGATGCACCCCTATCTCGACGAGGCGACGCAGGACGAGATTATCGAGGCGATACGGGCGCATAACCGGCGCAAGTGATCGATCGTCGGGCGGGATCGGGACTGAAACGGAGCCGGCGCATTCATTGACTCCGCTGTGGCGTCTCAAAATGCTAATCGAGACAAAACGCGCCGGCCCGACGCCGGCACAGAAAGCCGACCTGACGTGACCTCGCTGATCGATCCTTCAGAATTGTTCCAAGACGATCCGTTCCGTGACTTTTACAATCTCGACGGATTTACGAGCTTCGCGTTGACGACCGACGTCGACTGGGCGCCTGATTTCTGCGTTGAGGACGTTCTTGAGCTGGTCGCCAGCGCCGGTCTGCGCCTCACCGCCTTTGCGACCCATCGTACCGAGGCGCTTGTGCAACCGCCTTCGTTTGTCGAGGTCGGCTTGCACCCTGACACGACGCGGCCGGGCGCCGAAGGAATCCGTCGAAAAATTCCTGATCTTCTTGAAATTTATCCGGAGGCGCGCGGCCTTCGCGCTCATCGCAATTTTTTCGGGCAGAATGTCGCCCAGTTGGCGAAAGCGTCGGGTCTCGACTACGACGCCAGCGTGCTCCATTGGCGCCAGCCGTTTTGCCAGGCGGAGATCGACCAATACGGGCTCGTACGCATGGCCTATAACTGGGAGGACGGCATTCAAGCAGATCGAGGCTTGCCCTGGAGCCTCGATTGGGTGCCGGTTGCAGGGCCAGGCCTTAAGATTTTCAATGTTCATCCGATTTTCATCTATCTCAACTGCCCGGACGACGATTACCGACGCCGGGTCGTCAAGGACTATCCGGACCTCACCAGGGCGCCTCGTTCGGCGCTCGCGCCGTGCATTCACGACGGTTACGGCGCGCGGCGTTTCCTGATCGATCTGCTCGCCAAGCTCAAGGCGTCGGGCGCTCGCAGCGTTTGGCTGCGCGAGATTGCATCGGCCGGGAGGCGATCTTGACGCGCACCATCGTTCGCGTCGTCGGCGCGCGCCCGCAATTCATGCAAACGCCGTTGGTGCGCAGTGCGCTCATTGCGGCCGGGTTCCGGCACGTGCTCGTTCACACCGGGCAGCATTATGACGACATCATGAGCGACGCATTTTTCCGGGATCTCGGTCTGCCGGCGCCCGACCTGAACCTTGGGGTGGGAAGCCACAGCCAGGGGGCCGCGACCGGGCGAATGATGGAGGGAATCGAAGAGGCGCTGGTCAGCCTCAAGCCGGACGGGTTGCTGGTCGACGGCGACACCAACTCAACGCTCGCGGCGGCGCTCGCCGGCGTCAAGCTGCACATACCCGTCTTTCACATTGAAGCGGGGCTGCGCGATTTCGATCGACGTCGTCCGGAGGAGATCAACCGCGTGGTCACCGACCATGTCAGCAACCTCAATTTCGCCCCGATTCCGCGTGCGTCGGAGAATCTCAGGCGAGAGGGCCGTGGAGACACGGTGCGCGAGACGGGGGACGTCCTTCTCGACTGCTTCCTGCGCTATCGCGAACGCGCTCGTCGCGACGTCGTGAACCGCCTTGGCCTCCCGACCGGCGGCTACAGCGTCATGACGCTGCATCGGCCTGAGAACACTGATCCTGCTGAAATGGCCCGCTTCGGCGAGATCATGACGGCGGTATGCGAACTCGATCAGCCCGTCGTGTTTCCGGTGCACCCGCGAACGCTGCCGGTCTTTGAAGCATGGCGGCGGGGGCGCGGCGACATCGGGCCCGTTCTCGCGATTGATCCAGTCAGCTACCTGGACATGCTGGGGCTCATCGACGGCTGCAGCATGGTGCTGACGGATTCAGGCGGACTTCCTCGCGAAGCCGCCTGGTCGGGCAAGCGTGTCGTGATGCTGTTCCGGATGGACACATGGCATGATCTTCTCGAGCGCGGCTGGGCCCAAATCGGCAAAACGGACGCGCAATCCGTCCGCGAAGCAATCGCGCGGGCGCAGCCGGCGCCGGCTGAAGCCCAGGCTTTTTTCGGCGGCGGCCAGGCGGCGGCGAAGATTGCAGCGGCGATCGTCGGTTATTTTGAGACGTAGGCGGAAGTTATGGCGAGAATCTCCTCCACGGCCCGGATCGGCTCCGGCGTTGAAATCGCGGAGACCGCGGTCATTTACGATAATGTTGAGATCGGGGACGGCTCGGTAATCGGCGAATTCTGCATTATCGGGCATCCCGCCCGCGGCGAATTCGCCGGCAAGCCTCTGAGATTGGGGGCCGGCGCGCTCGTGCGCTCGCACTCGGTCGTTTACGAGGGTTCAGTTTTCGGGCCCGGCCTGATGGTCGGGCATTCAACCATGATCCGGGAAGGCGTCTCGGCCGGGGTCAATCTCCAAATCGGCAGCTTCAACGATATCGAGGGCGACTGCACGATCGGCGACTGGGTGCGCTTTCACTCGAATGTGCATATCAGCCGGGGCACGTCGATCGGAGACCTCGTGTGGATTTTTCCCTATGTTGTGACGACCAACGATCCAATTCCGCCGTCCGGGCTGAAGCTAGGCGTCAGAGTCGACAGCGGGGCGGCCGTATGCACGGGCTCGATCGTGTTGCCGGGGGCGCGGATCGGGGAGGGCGCTCTGATCGGCGCGATGACGCGGGCCCAAGGAGAGATTCCCGCGGGCGCGCTGGTCGTGGGCAACCCCGGGAAGACGGTCGGCAGCGTGCGCAGGCTCAAGCATCCGGAGACGGGCAAGCAGCACCCGTGGATGAGGCATTTTTCGCCTTACTATCCGGAAGAGGCGCAGCAGAGGATCCGCGAGCTCGCCGCGCGCGTCGAGGCCGCCTGCGATCTGTTGGACGCTGCGGCGAGGTGAGATTTTCCGCTCATGCGCATCCTCATGCTCGACAAGAACTGGCTGATCGATCGGCGCATCGCGCTGATGATCGAGACGCTCGCCAAAGAGGGACACGAATTCAGGATCGTTTACGTCGAGCCGCCGCCGCATCGCTGGGAGCGCACCCGCATCAAAGGCGTGGAATCAATTGCGATCCCGTTGACGGACCGTTCGTTTGCGCCGGTCGGGGACGGCATTTTCCCCAAGCCGCCGCATGTTCATGAGACAGATCACCCGTTTCGCGCTGATCCGCGCCGGCGGAAGACTTTTGAGTACGACCCAAGTTTGCCGAGGATGGAGCGCTGGCGTCGCTTCGTCGCGGAGCCGTCAGCTGCCGTCTCCGTGCTCGCGGCGAGCGCATGGCCGCCTCATCTCAAATATCCGGCGATGGCCGCCTTCTCGCTCATGGACCTGCCGCGACGCCTGATCGAGATGAAACCGCCGGGCGATGATTTCATCCATGCGAAAGTCCTGTCGCCCGCCGGCGTGCCGCTGGATTATTGGGACAAGATGACCACGCGCTACGCCGAAACAACGTGGACGCCTGACATAGTGTGCGCCAACGATTATCCGGCGCTGAGGGCGGCGGTTGAGATCAAGAAAAGGCTCGGGGCCAGTGTCGTTTTCGACGCGCATGAGCTTTACAGCTACCAGCCTGGCGTTCCTCACGCAGCCGCGAAGGCGATGTTTCGGGAAGAGCGGGTTCTTCTCGAGCATGTCGACGGGCTGATCCTGGTGAACGAGCAGCACAAACAGATCGTAGATCGCGACAGCCCTTATGACGGCCCGATCGCTCTCTGCTCCAATGCGACCAATGCGCCGCCGGACTTCGACATCAAGAAGAGATACGACTGGATTCGAAAGAAAGCGCCGATACCGGCCGATCACCGGATCATGCTGTTCCAGGGCGGCGTCAACGTCCAGAGGCGCATCGATTTCCTCTTGAAGGGCCTCGCAGCGGCGCGATCGCGCAAAGTGCACCAAGTATTTCTTACGTTTGGGGCAGAGGTTTCGGAATTCCAGCGTCTCGCCGACGAGCTCGGGATTGCAGGGCGGGTGCATTTTCTTCCATTTGTTCCGTGGGAAGAAGTCCTGTTCTGGACTGCATCGGCAGATTGCGGGGTGATGCCCTATCAGGCGACCGATCAGAACACCGCCATCTCTTCCCCGAACAAGATGTATGAGTTCATCCTCGCCGGGACTCCGATGATCGGCTCGTCCGACCTCGTCAATGTCCGGAAGATAGTGGCTGGCGAGGGCTTTGGCGTGACGCTCCCGTTGCGGTCCGTCGCCGACTATGCCGAAGCCATCGATCTTATGTTCGACGAACAGCTCGGCGGTCCAGAGCGATTTCGTCCCGCCCTCATCGCCAAAGCAGACCGCTATAGTTGGGACGCCCAGATTGGCGAAGTGGTCGCTCTTTATCGAGGACTGGCCGCCGCCCGCGCTGAAGGGACCAGACAGAAAGCCGTAGGCGAGTGATGTCCCTGGTTCGAGGCAACGGGGGGACGAATGCCGCAATCATCACGCCGCTCGTGCGAGGCGACGGCGCTCTGGCGCTCGTGGAAACACTCGAAATGCGAACCGCGCCGCCGCGGGTCATCAAGGCTCCGCGGGACGACGTCATGCGGATTATCGCCGAAGGCGCCGTGGCGTGGCGCGGCGCGCCGGTCGCAGTCCGGGTCCGAAGCCACGACATAGCTGGGCTTTTGCGTAACGAGCCGCGTCTGCTGCACGCCGCCGACGGTTCACCTCCGTTCCGCATTGAGCCCTTGGGTCCGAAACTAGATGATGCCTATGCGGCTGAGCCACTCGCCGACGAGGTCATTGTCAGCCAGGGAGATCTGCCGGATTTTCTCGCAAGGCCCCTAGTGCCCGGTGTTCAAGCCAAGCCCTGCCGCCTCGCTCTGTCGCCCAAGGCGATCGCCGAGCTCCACCGCTACGGCTCGACGACTTTGTCGCCAGGTGGCGGGCGCCGGCTCGACGTGATCGTCGCCGGATCGCCTAGTAAATTGGTCCGCGAGGGCGGCCCGCTCGTCCAGCACATCTGGACGCCCCTCGGCGCTCAGGAAATCGATCCCTTTCCGGGTGGCGGCGCCGAAGATTGCGGCCGGCCCGCCTTCTGGTCGGATCCGATCGTACGGGAACCCGTTCTGGCGGCTGTTACATTCTGGCGCTTCACCGACGACGCGCGCGGACGTTCGCAAGGCGTTGAGACGCTCGACGCCCGCCTCAAGGCGGCTTTCGGCTTCGAGCCCTCCGAAATCGTCGGTCTCGACGCGCTCGCCCCTGCTCCCCCATCGGCCGGCTTGGCCGCGACCGCCGAGTTTGTGCTTGCGGTCGCGAAGGGAGTTGGGGTCCATGCAAAAGAGGACGACTCGCCGGCGCGCATTTGCGCTCTTGCGCCCAATCCCAATGCACTTGAAGGCGCCTTCCGCGCCGACGCCGCATCAGGCCCGTCGGCGCTGTTCCAACGGACGCCTGCGGCGGAACGCCTCGAGGCGCTGGACCGCCGTTTTGGCGGGCTTTCGGCTTTACGAACATCAACGGTGCTCGGCATTTGTCGCAATATGACGATTGTGGAGCTGCGCCGCGATGACCTGCCTGCCGATCTTCTAAATCTCGGCCGGGACTGGCAAATGTCGGCAGCAGAGAGTACCGAACGGCCGGATCGGCTGGAAAGAAGCGGCGCTTATTTGCCGGAAGGCGGCCCAGAGAAACAGAGTTCGGCGTGACCAAGGCCGTCTATAAGAACACTATAACTGGCTCGGACGGCCGCGCCGTCGTGCTGGGATGGGCTGAGCACCGTCATCTGCTCCTTCATTTAGTCGCTTCCGATCTGCGATCACGCTATCGGCGTACGGCGTTCGGCGTACTTTGGGCCGTTCTTTGGCCCGTCGCCTTCAGCCTGATTTTCTCGATGGTGGCCGTCAACGTTTTCGACACGCCGCTGTCAGCCTATGTCGCCTACGTCGTGACCGGTTTCATTATCTGGGACTTTATCGCCGGGTGCATAAACGGCGGGACTGTGTCCTTTCAGCAGGCGGAAGGATATTTGAGGCACAAGCGCCTGCCGCTCATTCTCTTTCCGCTGCGCACGTCATGCTACTATGCGGTTAATTTCGCCTTTGGTTCCGTGGCGAGCATCCTCGTGATTGCAGCGGTCTCTCCCCACTCGTTCGGGTGGACGTGGGCGTGGTGGCCGTTTTCGCTTGCGGCGACATTCTTTTTTGCGACGCCGCTCGTGGTCATCAGCGCGATCGCCAACCTTAAGCTCAGGGACTACGCCTACGGCGTCAGTCTCATCGTTTTCATGCTGTGGTATCTCAGTCCCGTTCTTATCGCTCGCGAGGTTTACGACAAGGGCGCGCTCAAGAAGTTCACCGATCTCAATCCGTTCGCCTCGCTCATCGATATCTACCGGGACATCATGCTGAACGGCCGGCATCCGGAAATGCACGACGTGATCCTGGTGCTGGGAGGCGGCGCCGTCTTGTGGGCGTTGGCGCTGCTTTGGTTGCGGTCGGAAGGTCGCCGACTCATTTACTATCTGTGAGACCGTGGACGTAGCAACCAGCCTTTCCTCGAAGTCCGAAGCGGCCGGCGGCGTCGCCGTCCGGGTAAGGGATCTCGTGCTCGACTATCCGCTCGGCGGACTATCGCGCGGCAGCCTGAAATCCGCCTTATTCTCGGTTCTTTTGGGCCGGAGGGAAAGCGCGCGCCCCCAGACTATCCGGGCGCTCGACGGCGTGTCGTTCGACGTCCGTTATCGCGAACATGTTGCCGTCATCGGTCGCAACGGCTCCGGCAAATCGACGCTGCTTCGAGCCCTTGCAGGCATCTATCCGGCGACCTCTGGCGAGATCCGCGTCAATGGTCGGGTGCAGGGGTTGTTCGACATCACCTTCGGCTTCGAAAGCGAGGCGACCGGCCGGGAAAATATCCTTTATCGCGGTCTGGTCATGGGGCTCAGCCCGGCGCAAATCGCGGCGCGTGAGGCCGAGATTATCGCGTTCGCGGATATCGGCGAGTTCATCGATTACCCGACGCGCACCTATTCCAGCGGCATGTCGGTTCGCCTCGCCTTCGCCATTTCGACATTTCTGAGCGGCGACATTCTGCTGTTCGACGAAATGCTCGCTGCCGGCGACGCCTCGTTTCAGGAAAGGGTGGCGGTCCGGCTAAATAGTCTAATCGAGGGCGCCGGCGTGATTATTCTCGTCAGCCATGACATGGCGACCGTGAAAAGAATCTGTCCACGGACCATCTGGCTCAGAAAAGGGAAAATCGTTGCGGACGGTCCATCAGAAGATGTGTGCGAGCGTTACATACGTGAATCGGCGGAAGATGCTTAGGCGCGCCGAGTCACGGCGCTAGAAATCCGCGTATTAGCTCAGCGATCTCCTGCGCCGGATTCGCGGCTCCCTCCTCGGCGATCTCCTGTTTCAGCAAATAGGCGTCGCTGGTCCAAAGGCGATTCCAGCCGGACGCGACGGTTTCGACCCACTCAGTCTCGTCGCGCAGCGTAACGCAAGGCACCCGGAGAAAGTACGCCTCCTTCTGAAGGCCGCCGGAATCCGTGTAGATCTCGGCTGCGTTGCTCGCAAGCCAAGCCATGTCGAAGTAGGCAAGCGGCGGTATCAGCATAAGCGGCGCGGCCGCTGGCTCTGTCTCGAATCGCGACCGGGCCCGGGGATGCACGGGAACAACCACGGGAAGCGTCGCTGCGCGAGCGGCGAGCCAGGAAATGATGCGTGCGAAACGGGCGGGGTCGTCAACATTCTCGGCGCGGTGAACGGTCGCGAGTGCGTAGGCCTTTGGTGTCAATGCAAAGCGGGAGAGCGCGTCGGATTGACGGCGGCCGCGCTCAACCGCGGCGAGAACAGCGTCCCGCATGACGTCGCCAGTAATGTGAACGCCGTTGACGATGCCTTCATTGGAAAGGTTCACGGCCGCGGCCCGCATCGGACAAAAGAGCAAGGCGCTCAGGTGGTCGGCCACGATGCGGTTGATTTCCTCGGGCATGGCGCGATTGAACGAGCGTAGCCCGGCCTCGACATGGAATATCGGGATCGAAAATTTTGACGCTGCGAGCGCGCCGGCGAGCGTCGAATTCGTATCTCCATAGATCAGAACGCCGCCTGGTTTCTCGTCGCGTATAATGCGCTCGAGGCCCTCCAGCATGCGTCCCGTCATCGCGCCATGACGGAGGCCATGCACGTTGAGATTGTGGGCGGGGTCTGGGAGGCCGAGCTCTTCGAAGAAGACTTTGGACATTTCAGGATCGAAATGCTGCCCCGTGTGGACAAGAATCTCGTGCAGGCCGGCGCATTTGAGGGCTGCGCTCACCGGGGCGGCCTTGATGAACTGCGGCCGGGCGCCGACGACAGTCAGAACCGGTTTCATCTTTTGCTCCGACTTGGATGGGAGCGCATGGCTTCTTTAGGCCGTATGCGCCAACTTTTGAAACTCGCCAGCGCGATCATGAAACCGTCGTTGCCATAGCTCCAGGCAAAGCAGGCCCCACGCCTTGCGTGAGAACTGTTCGGCGGAGTCAAAATTGCGCTGAATGGCCTGGGAGTTCACGTGCGGGCGCTGTCGCGCGCGTGCGGACATGAGAATGTCGCCGGCGAACTCGCGAAGCGGGCCTCTAAGCCATTCGTTCAGCGGCACAGGAAAACCCATCTTGTCCCGCCGTGAGACTAGGTCGGCAGGCAGGTCCCGGCTGAACGTCGCGCGCATGACGCGCTTGAGCTCTCCGTCGCCAAACTTTACCTGCGTCGGCATTCGGGCCGCCAATTCGACTATCGGATGATCGAGCATCGGCACACGTGACTCGAGGCCGTGCGCCATCGCCATGCGATCCTCCACTTGCAGCAGGGCCGGCAGCAGCGTCTTGAAATCGAAATGCGTCATGAGGTCGAACGGACCACGCCGTGGCACGTTGGCCGGCGACAGGAAAATGTCCCGATAGCGGGTGACGACTCCATTGCGATCCAGGCCCCGCCAGTCAATTTCCTCGGTGAGATCGGCGGATCGGTCGATGGCCTGGAAATAGACGTCTGCGAGCGGCGCTCCGAGCTCGGCGAGAGCCTTGCGCAGCAGCGGAAAATACTCCCTCAGCGGACCAAGTCGCGCCGCCAGCACACTGAGCGGAATCGGCGGGGTTTCGCGTCCGTCGGGATCGATTGCGGCTGCTGCGGCCTCCGCGAGGTACGCCACGAGGTAGCGGGCGTAGCCTCCGAATATCTCATCGCCTCCCTGACCGCCGAGAACGACCTTCACATGCTGAGCGGCGAGGCCGGACACCATGAATTGCGGAAACGAACCTGGTCCGGCGGTTGGGGCGTCAAGGTGAAATACGACGTCTTCAATATGTCTGCTGAAATCCTCAGCCCTGATGTTGATTTCGTGCAGCAGGATGCTGCCGGCGGCCGCGGCGGTCCGGGCATAGCGGCTCTCGTCATAGGCCGGATGTTCGGAAAACTTGCCGTGAAATCCGATGCGCGCCGAGGCGGGCTCACGCGCGGCGAGAATCGCTATGAGGCTCGAGTCGACGCCGCCTGAGACATAGGCCCCAACGGGAACGTCCGATCGCAAATGAACGCGAACGCTGTCTTCCATCTTTGCACGAAGCTCAAGCTCGAACTCGGCGGCGGAGCGCTGGTCGTCGGGTTCGAACTGAAGGTCCCAGTACTTGCGTATGGTCACGCATCCACGCTCGACCGTCAGCGTCGCACCCGGAGGAACAGCCCGGATGTGCTTAAAGAGCGTCGCATCGCCCAGCATGAACTGGAATGTGAGGTACTCCGCCAACGCATCGTCATCTGTTGCAATCTCCGGGAGGAAAGGCAGCAGAGCCTTCATCTCCGACGCGAAGTAGAGCACGCCGCTGACTTCGGCGTAGTAGAGAGGCTTGATGCCGAACCTGTCGCGGGCGGCGAAGAGGCGGTCGCCGTCGAAGATCGCAAAGGCGAACATGCCTCGCAATTGGGCGACGCAGTCGGCTCCCCAGCGCGCATAGGCCGCGAGAATGGTTTCGGTGTCGGATTGCGAACGGAAGCTCCAGAAGCCTTCAAGCTCGCGCCGCAGCTCCACATAATTGTAAATTTCGCCGTTGTAGACGATGACTTCCCGCCCGCGACCCCTCATCGGCTGGCGGCCGCTGGCGCCGAGATCAATGATCGCAAGCCTGCGGTGGGCGAGGCCGCAGCGATCGTCCGGAGCCCGCCAGACGCCCTCGCCGTCGGGTCCGCGGTGAGCCGTCAGCGTGTTCATTGCCGCAAGGGTCCGCTCCAATCTCGTTACCGGGGATTGGGACAGCGAAACGGCGCCGGCGATGCCGCACATGAATAAGGACCCTAGTGAACGCACGCCTTTTGCGACGCTGAACCGTCATAGAGGGAGGATGGGGGCCCCGCCAGCCTCTCACGGGCGCAATCTCGGGATGAGGTCTGAAAGCCGGCGCCGGCTGCAGCCTGAAACATCGCCCCGTCCAAAATGGCAGGCAGGACAGAGGTCCGGAAAAGGGGACCTGCTCTTGCACCATTTCCCGACCGCCCCGGTCCTACTGCGCCCCTTGACAAGTGCTTTGCGACCTACCTTTGTCTGCCGTCGATCGCTGACCCCGAGGTTATTGCCGCTTATGAATGCGCCGCACGATCTGCGCCACCTGGAGGCGGGTTCCGTCGAGATGGCGACCGCGTTTGCGGCAAGGGCGGCCGCGCGAGATCTCACCATCGGAATTATCGGCCTTGGCTATGTCGGGCTCCCGCTCGCGGAAGCCTTCCTCAAGGCGGGCTTTCGCGTTTTCGGCTACGACGTCGATGAGTCCAAGATTTCGGCGATCAAGGCCTCGCGTGGATATATCAAGCATATTCCAGACCATCGATTGAGAGACATGAACGCTACTGGGCGGCTGACCGTCAGCGCCGACCCTGCCGCCCTCGGCGGGCCGGATTGCCTTCTTCTCTGCGTGCCGACGCCGCTCAACCAGCACCGCGAGCCGGACATTTCGTTCGTCGAGTCGACCTGCCGTACGATCGCTCGGACGTTGAGGCGAGGCCAGTTGATCGTACTCGAATCAACGACCTATCCTGGAACGAGCGAGGAGGTCATGCGGCCCATCCTCGAAAGCAGCGGCCTGAAAGCCGGCGTCGACTTCGCCATCGCCTATTCGCCTGAACGCGAGGATCCGGGCAATATCGACTTCGACACCACGACCATCCCCAAAATTGTCGGCGCGGACAGCGACCCAGAGCGGCGCATGGCGGTCGCCGTCTACGAGACGATCACCGAGGTCGTCCCGGTCCGCGACATGAAGACTGCAGAAGCGGTCAAATTGACCGAAAACATCTTCCGTCTCGTGAACATCGCGCTAATCAACGAACTCAAGCTCGTTTATGGGGGCATGGGCATTGACGTCTGGGAGGTCATCAACGGCGCCAAAACCAAGCCTTTCGGGTTCATGCCTTTCTATCCCGGCCCGGGGCTTGGCGGACATTGCATACCAATCGATCCATTCTACCTCACATGGAAAGCTCGGGCCCACGGCCAATCCACCCGCTTCATTGAGCTGGCTGGCGAAGTTGTTTCCGGGATGCCGCGGATCGTCATCGAACAACTCACCGAGGCGATGAGCACGCGCCTTCGCAAGGCGGTTGCAGGATCGCGAATCCTAGTGGTCGGACTGGCTTACAAGAAGAACGTCGATGACATGCGCGAAAGCCCATCGCTGCATCTCATTCACATGTTGCGCAAGCGCGGGGCGGAGGTTGATTACTACGACCCGCACATCCCGGAAGTCCCGCACAATCGGGACCATCCGGAGTTTGCCGGACTACGCTCGATCGCATGGACGCGCGAAAGTCTTGCCCAATATGACGCGGTCCTGATTTCGACTGACCACGACGATATCGACTATCAGCTGCTCGCCGAGACCGTTCCGCTCATTATCGACACGCGCAATGCGATGAGGGACTTCGTCGAGACCCACACGGGAAAGATCGTCAAGGCCTGAAGCGTCACGCCAGACGGGCCGGATGATGCGGATTCTGCTGATTGCACGCCACTATCCGCCGGCAGTTTCAGGGGGCGCACGTCGCCCCTATCTGTTGGCCCGCGAACTGCGCGCCCTTGGACATGAGATCTTTGTCATCGCGCCCGCCTTGCCGGAAGGAGAGCCGGGGGTCGTAGCGCCGCACGCCAATCGCGATCCGGCGACATTGTCGGGGGATGCCGCCGACGGCATGCGCGACGTCTTGCGCGAATGGCTCCTGTGGCCGGACCCCGACATCCGCTGGTCGATGCGGGCGGCGACCGCGGCGGCTGAGGCCGCACCATGGACGCCGGACTGGATCTGGACAACGTCGCCGCCAGAGTCGATTCATTCCGCCGGTCTCGCTCTGAAAAGAAAGACCGGAGCCCGTTGGCTCGCGGATTTCCGTGATCACTGGCTTGACAGGCCGCACCGGCTGGCCCGTTCGGCCCCGCATCGAAAGATCGGCGAAAGCCTGGTGGCCCGCTTTCAGATCCCCCGTGCCGATCTCATCACCTGTGTAGATGGCTTCGTCGCGGACGAGATGCGCGGCTTCGGCGCGCGCGATCCTCGCGTCCTCCCCCATTTCTCGCCGCCCGACATGGCGACGCCGGTCGCCCTGCCGGCCGAGGACGTCAATCTCGTGCATTCGGGCTCCATCTCTCTCAGCGATCCGGAAGCTGATATCGAAGCGCTTCTGGCGCCTTTCGAAGAGGCATTGCGCGTCAATCCGCGATTGCGATTGCATTTTGTTGGAAGACTGACGGATGCGGAAGGAGCTCGCGCGCGCGCATCGCCGGCAGGAGATCGCATCGTGCTGCACGGCGTGAGATCTTTACCAGAATCGCTTGGGATGCAGCACGCCGCCGACGCGCTCGCGCTTATTGGTTCGCCCAAGACGCGCGTGCCGCCAAGCAAGATTGTCGAGTACCTCGCAACGACGAAGCCGATTGTCGTGTGCGGGGAGGGCGGGTGGCTTAAAGATGAGCGGCTCCGCGGCGCGCTGACTCCCGTGGACATCGCGAGACTGGAAAAAGGCGGGACGGGTCAGAGGCCGGTCCTTCCGCCGACGGCGCGCCAGGCTGCGGAAACCCTCGCCGTGTGGCTCAATGAGCCTCCCGCGCGGTATTGACGGGCGAGGAGGCAGGCCGGTCGCCGACTCGTCTTCAGCTGAACAGAAAATCGGCGTCGGTAATGTTGGCGGCGAGCATGTTCTTCAGCAACGCCGTCTCGCCCCCGAAAAATGTCAGGAGAACATCTGCGCCCGCGGCGGCGACCATCGTATTGGCGAACGTCGCGCCCGCGTAACCTCGCAGGTCGATAAGGTCCAGTCCGTCCTCGAAATCCATGATCGTGTCTGCGCCCGACCCTGGCTGGAGAATAAAAAAGTCCGCGCCGGCCCCGCCGAAGATCGTATCGTCGCCCCCGCGGCCATTGATCTGGTCGCTGCCGCTCAGACCGTAGAACTCCTCGGCCCCGCCGGTTCCGGCAAGTACATCGCTGAAATAGGATCCGATAAGGCGTTCAATAGAGGAATAGGTGTCGCCGGCTGCGTTGCCCGTATTAGCTGCAGGATTGGCGAGGTCCGCGGTCACGGCTCCGTCAGCAGAGTACTCGACAGAGTCGAAGCCGGGGCCGCCTTCCATCTGGTCGGCGCCGGGCCCCCCGAGGAGAACGTCATCCCCGTCGCCCCCCGACAGAACATCATTGCCGTGCAGCGCCGCTATCACGTCATTGGCGGATGACCCAAAAATGACATCGCCATAATAGGTTCCGATCACACGCTCGATGGAAATGTAGCTATCGCCAATGGCCTCCCCCGTATTGGCCGCAGGATTGGCCAGATCTATCGTAATGCCGACTGGCGAGTAGGAATACTCGGCCGTATCGAAGCCATTGCCGCCGTTTAGGACGTCGGCGCCTTCAAAGCCGAGTAGAGCGTCGTTCCCGTCTCCGCCAAGAAGAATATCGTTTCCTGTGAGTCCGATGAGATTGTCACCAAGGCTGCCGCCCTGGATTCGGTCGTCATGATAGCTGCCGATGATCCGCTCGATCGAAGCAAACGTGTCGCCTAGCCCTTCGCCGGCGCCCAGCGCGCCATTGGTCATGTCTACGCCGACGCCGGCCGTCGCAGGGGAGTACTCAATGGAGTCATAATCGGCCCCGCCGTCAAAATGGTCGGCTCCAAGGCCTCCAAAAAGGTAATCCTCGCCCCCTAAGCCGAACAACTGATCGTCACCGCCTAGGGCGATCAATATGTCCCCAGCCGCCGAGCCTCGCATGATGTCGGCAAAGGAGGTTCCAATGAAACGCTCTATGTTGGCGAAGGTGTCGCCCGCCGCCTCGCCGGTATTGTTGGCAGGCGTAGTGAGATCAAGCGTGATGCCGTTCGGAGCGTAGCTGTACTCAACAGTGTCATAACCCCCGCCTCCATCCATGAAGTCGGCGCCTGCGCCCCCGATAAAAGTGTTGTAGCCGGAACCTCCGATCAAAGCATCATTCCCGGCAAAACCGAACATTGTGAGGTCGGCGGTCGACCCGCGGATCGTGTCGTCGCCCGATGAGCCGAACACGCGCTCAATCTCGGTGAAAGTGTCGCCAGCGGCATCACCCGTCGAGTTGGACGGCTGATTGAGATCGACTGTGAGTCCGACGGAGAGGTACGAATAGTCGATGGTGTCGAAACCATTTCCGCCGTTGAGGGCGTCGCCGCCTGCGCCCCCGACAAGGACGTCGTCTCCATCGCCCCCCGTGAACGCATCGTCCCCTGCGTTGCCCAGCAACACATTGCTGGAGCTGTTGCCGATGATCGTATCGTTGCCGGCGCCGCCGACGGCGTTTTCGATGACTGCTCCCCGCGCGATGGAGATGTTGCCGACCGCGACGCCCCCGCCATTGCCCGGTCCGGCGCCGGAGAAAGCCTCTTCGCGCAAATCGATTTCCGACGGCGTGTCGTAGCCGGATAAATCGAGCGTATCTATCCCGCCTGCGTCCCAGATTGCGAACACAGCGCCCGCCGTGCTGGAGGTGATGGTGGTGTGCTCATGGCCAGTGTTCGAATTGAAGCCGTAGGTCGTATTGCCCGTCCGCGTGGTCATATTCGGCCCGTACAGGCGTTGTGCCGCGGCGATGTCGTGAAGCTGCGGGCCAACAGAGAAAATCGGCAGGCTGCCGCCAGTGTTGCTTGAGCCGAAATAGCTCATGATCGTGAACATCCGCGCGTCCTGCCAATAGGCGGCGTTCGCCCCATAGGTCGGCGATCCGCCGTCATAGTCGCTGGGATGCCTCAAGCCGATGGCGTGCCCGATTTCGTGAGCCAGAGTATGCGGGCCGTAGTCGCCGAAAACCGGGTTGGCGTTCGCGCTCTGTGAGACATTGACCCATACGTCGCCCGCCGAGCTGTTTGAGCCGGTGGCGCCAGGCGAGGGCAGGTAGGCGAAGGCGGCTGCGCCCTCCACGCCCGTTGAATAATTCGCAAACAACATGGTCGCGGAATTGGTGTAGGCGCCTTCGCCGGTGGTTCCGGAGCCCACTCTCACGAAGGTGATGTTCGCAACGTCCGACCAAAGCGCGAGCGCTTCGATCGTCGCGATGATCTGCGATTCATTAAATCGGCTGAAGCCGCCGGTGTCATCCGGCATGTTCGACGGCGCCGTTGAACGGAAGCCATATGTGACGGTGACCGCGCCGCCCAGAGTGGAGCTCCAAGTATACCCGCCGCGCGTAAGTTGCGCCGCCGCCTCATCCCAGCTGTAGATGGTCTTTCCGTTGGAGGCGGTCCCGCTGGACGGAGGAATAAAGTACTCGCGCGTCGTCGCGCCCCCGCCGCAAACCAGACAAGCGCAAGCCGTCGTGAGGCGGGGGACTTCGGTGACCGAACCGCCAAAAGGCTCATCCCATGCCGGGTTCAGCGCTCGCATCTGTCTCGCCTCCATTTGGGCTTTTGCCCGCTCGGTGCTTGAATGACGAATATGTTCGAATTCGGGAATTCACAACGTGATGATGGCGCGCCCACGTTCTACGATCGCCCTTGCCATCCGGTATCCAGTATCGGCCGTTTTGTATCGGCGACGGCGTCAGACAAGCGCCAATTTTAGCATACAATTGGGACAGGACCGATAGTCGCACGTTGACCCTGTCAGTTCGGCTACATTTCCCAAGGCCCCGACGCGCGGCGTTCGGGCCGGGGCGCTCAACGAAGGTCCCGATTTGCCTCCATGTCGAACCACATCGCGAAAACAATGGACTGCAGTCCCATGGACGCAAAGAACATGGCCGCCATGCTGGAAAGGACCGGCGCTGTCCCATCATCGACCCAAAGCCAGATCGTTCGCAGGGCGAAAAGCGCGGAGAAAATCACGAACGCCGCGCCGAGCCCGTAGAACAGAACGAGCGGGTGGAAGTCCCTCACGACGTATTTTTCGTTAAGGCGCCAAAGAAAACCCTTGAATAGAAGACCAGAAATCGTAAAGAGTACGCGACTGACTTTTATGCCGCTCTTTTCGCCGATGTTGTAGACCGGCTTGATCGGTACGTCGCGCACGCGGAAATTCTCGACATTCAGCTTGATCAGCAGATCATTTGGCTGCCCGTATCTCTTGTACATCCGGTCCCAGTCGATCGTCTGCAGCACGCGTTTGTCGGCAACCGTGTAACCCGTCTGGGAGTCTGCGACGTGCCAGTACCCGGAAGCAATCTTCGTCAGCAGAGAGAGGACTGAATTGCCGAACCAGCGAACGCTTGGGACGAGTTCGCGGGCCTTGGGATATATGAGGCGGTTGCCCTTCGAATAATTGACGCCTTCCTCAGCGACGGGCTTGAGAAGCGCCGGGAGATCGGCCGGGTCCATCTGCCCGTCGCCGGCCATTACAACCGCCATGTCGACGTTGTTGTCGCGCGCCCACTTATAGCCGGTGGCGATTGCGCCGCCGACCCCCTGGTTCTGCTCATGTATGAGAAGGATTATGCGGCGGTTGTCGGACATTTTCGCCTTGACAACCTCTGACGTCCGGTCGGGGCTGGCGTCATCGATGACCACAATCCAGTCTACGAAATCCGGCATGGTGTCGATGACGCGCGCGATTTGCGTCTCTTCCTTGAATGCCGGCACAACGGCCGCGACAGTCTTCCCGCTGAAGGCCATTTCCATTCCCTATTGTCTGGGGTCGGGCGCAAGGAACGTTAGTAGGTCCGTGTTCGGCTCGAACGGCACGTCGCCTACCGGCGTATTGACGCTGATAATCGGCAAGGTGATGTTGAACTGGGCCCCTGAGAGGGACGGGGCGTACCCAATGAGATCCAAACGCGCAATGATGGGTCGGCAGCCGGCGCGCACTCGCACTAAATGCTCGGTCGGCGTTGCTTTCAGCCGGACAGGATCCGAGGAGTTCGTCACTTCGGCGCCGTCGGCGCACCGAGCCACGAGCCGAGCCGTCGCCAGGCCGCTACCCGACAATATAAAACGGGCTGACAGGCTAAAGGGTTCGACGCCGAGCGCGCCAGCGATCGTGCGGAGCGAGGCCTCATCAAGCCCTTGCTTCGTCGGCGCGCCATCTGGTTTTCTTGATAACTCGCTGTCCATCAGCCACGGGCCGGAAATACGAGCGTGCTGTCGCGGCGCAAGATAGAAGGAAACGCCCTCCGCCGATTCGTTGAGATCCAGATCGGCTCCTTTGGATCCGATTAACTCGCCGGACCACAAAGAAACTTCCGGTCTGAGATTGCGTCCGACGTTCGCCGCCATGTCAGCCGAACCGCGCTCGTCCGCCGGCTCCCGCGCCGGCGAGGAATGAATGGCGTCAGCTTTCCAGCCACCGAAAACTATCTCGCCGGGACCGAGAAGCCTGATCACAAGCCGATAGCCGATCAGCTCATTTTTGACCGAATTCGACCCCGGTTCGAGAATTTGTCCTGTGACGGTGCGCCGCTCCCCGAGAAGCACGCCTTTCCAGACCGGCGTCTCGGGAAGCGGGTCCGCGCTCCTCGTCGGATCGACCTGCAGCGTCACTTTTTGGAGAATGACTTCGGCGCGTCCGCGCCCTTCAAGATCGGCGCTGATCCGTAAACGGCGCTCCGACGCAGGGAGATCGACGAAGAACAGCTCCGCCACGGCGTCCTCAGGCCTGACCGACACGATTTCCGATACTTGGCTAGCGGAGCCAAACAGGCGGTGCGGCATGGAAACGGCGATGCGTCCGTCCGTTAATGAACGGATGCGGCTCGCAGACGACCCTGCTCCGCTTTGCACCCGCCAGAATCCTTCCGCCGGCGTCAAGGAGGAGAACCGTTGTTCCGCCGCCGCCTTTATGCCGACCGCGCGTGCGGCCTCGTCATTGAGGCGATAGAGCCGGAAACCTGAAAAGTCCTCAACAAGTGTTGCAAACTTTGGATCGGCGATGATCTCTCCAATGGCGCTGTTGTCGATTTCCGGCATTCTGTAGTCTGGCGCGGCGATCCACCTGATTTGCCGGTCGATCAGCGCCGCGGCGGCGGCGGCGGGGTCTTTCATGACGAAGATTGGCGCGACCGTTGCGTCGAAGAAGTAGACAAACTTGACGCGAGTGTAGAACGCCACTTCGGCCTGTCGAAACAGGAGCGCCGTTTCTCCGGGAGGAACCAATTTGGCAATGGCCTCAGCGGCTTCGAAGGCCGGCCAATCCTTGTCGAGCAGTCGGCTTGCTTCGGACTTGCCGCCCCACCAGAACGGAAATGTCTTTTGCGCCCAGCTTGATTGCGCCTGGTCGAGTGCAAGCGACTGGGCGAGCACCGATGCAGCCGCAATCACAGCGCCGGCCGCCAGCACACCTGTCTTTGACGGACTGCCCGAGCGCGGCCGAAGCGCTTGCTGCGCCGGCGCCCCAATTACGATTACTCGCCCTTCCATGCGAGGACCGGCGCTGCTCATGCATTCCCCGCTTTCTGCCCTTCCAAAGGCGCCGTCAAAAGGTGCGCGAGCGCCAACGCGATGAAAGGCTGGATCGTCAGAACGTAGCGCGCATTCTTGATCGCGAGGTCAGTCCCGGCGGCGATCGTGATCGTGAGAAAGGCGAAGAAGCCGCCGACAAGCGCAAGCGACGTGAAAACCGCGCTGGCCCGGAATTCTGCGTCGCGGACAAGCTGGAACAGGCGTCGCCGGCCGACCCGCAACGCGGATACTAGGGCCGCAATCGCTAAAGCGGCGGCGGCAAACCCAAAGAGTTCGGGTTTGGTCAGCGGCTGGAGCGCGCCATAAAGCAACTTGTCCGACAGGGTCGCGATCCCGCGCTCTACCGCGAGCGACTCGTCAAATCGGATCTCTGGGTAAGACCAGACCAGACCCATGTCTTGCGCCAGCGCTCCGTACGCTTCCATGTTCTTCAGGGCGAAGGGCGCCACTAGCGCGCCGCCGAGCAAACCGAATACCGCTGCAACGCCGGCGCGGCGGGCGAGGCCGCCTTGCGCGGTGATGAAGAAAAGCGGCGCTAGGAATCCGAGCGTCAGGAAACCGATCGAGTGGCTGAAGTGCGCCATGCCGACAGTGAGTCCAGCGATCACGGCGCCGCCCGACGTCAGACGGCGTGCGGCGAGCCACACGGCGGCAGCGGCCGCGGTAAATGCCGCGATCCGCATCGAGTCGATATGGGCTTGCATGCTGAGGAGGAAATAGACCGGTGTCGCAACCATGATCGCAGAGGCGAGGGGACCTGCAAGGCGCCTGCCCTTGTCGACGAAGACACAAAGCGCGAGAGCCTGCGCCGCTACGAAGTAGGTAGAGATGAACCGCGCTGCGCCGGAAAGATCGGCGCTTCCCTGGAGCCAGAATGCGAGGACGTTTAGCGTGATAAAAGACGGAGGGTGCGTCCACGGCGACAGGAATCCTCCCGTCGCCGAGCCATCCAGAAAAGGATAACGGTTAAGGTCTGAATTCTCAGCAACGAGTCGCGCCGCTGTCAGATACTCAAGCGGGTCGTTGGAATACACCGGTTGGAATGCGGCGACCGCGACCTGCTGAAAGGCGATCCAAGCCAGCACTAGTCCAACTGCGACAACGCCGGCAAGAATGAGCGGGCGGCAAGCGGTGGATATTGCGTAATCTACAATAGCTTTGGCGAGCGACGGTCCGCATGTGACCGCCCCAAATAAGCCGCCGACGCCAAAAATCAGGGCCAGCACGGCGAGATAAATGGCCGGTTCGCGGCCCGGAAGTGCAATGAGCAAGATCGCTAGCACCCACGCCAGCAGCATCGGACCGGCCGTGGCGCTGATGCCGGCCAAGAGGCCCAGATGATCCTCACGCCGATAAAGCTTTGCGCAAAGGCCAAGGAAAGCGAAAGATGCGGATATGAAGAACAGCAGGAGCAACGCGGCGTTCTTCGCGAGCTCGAAGCCGTCGACTGGAATATCAATGATTTGCGGCGACATTTGTCGGGCTCGGGAGGGCGAAGTCCTTTGGCAGGGCCTG
This sequence comes from Parvularculaceae bacterium, assembly GCA_013389105.1. Lineage (GTDB taxonomy): Bacteria > Pseudomonadota > Alphaproteobacteria > Caulobacterales > Parvularculaceae > Amphiplicatus. Next base: position 24,398 of record JACADZ010000085.1, read on the forward strand.
ATTTGGACGTCAAGCGCGCGGCGGCGGGCGCTCATTGGCGCCGTCGGGCCGCTGGTGTATCTGGCGCCCATGGCGCCATCGCCACTTCAGCCATCGGCTTTGGCGCGCAGCGGCGCCGGCTCGCGGCGCCTCGCCGCCGTCATGGCGGCGCTTGTGTTCGATCTCGCCATGACTGCATTTGTCTGGAGCGGCGGCGAATTCGCTCGCGAAGACGCGCCCGCCCCCGCCGACGCGGCCATCGTGTATTATACGGACGATGCGTCCGCGCTGTCCCGGCGGCTCGATACCGCGATCCGGCTGTATCGGAACGCCGGTGCAAGACGCCTTTGCATCGTTGGAGGTTTTCGCCTCGAAGGCGTTGCCACCGGCGCCGAAGTCGCCGCAGCGAAGGTGGTCGCAGCCGGCCTCCCGTGGTCCGACGTCTATTTCGACCGCCGTTCTTTCGATACGGGATCCAACATCAACGCAGCGCTCGACCTCGCCCGTGCGAACGGATGGCGCAGTATTGTCCACATCAGCGACGGCATGCATCTGAAGCGAATTCGCGAACAGCTCGCCGAGCATGAGGCGGCTTCAATTATCAGCGGCTACGCGCCAGCCCCTTATGCGAGCCTTGCCGACATCTGGGTGCGCGCGCATTACGAGATGGCGACGCGGCTGCTCGCGCTGGTTCTCTCCGATGAGGAGCTGCAAGATTTCGCGCGCCGCGCGCGGGTTCGGGGTCCGTCGGCCCATGAATAACGCTGCCGAAATGGGCGGCGTAGCCGCGAGACGCACCCCCTTCAAGAGCGGCGTCGTCTGGAATTTCGCAAGCCTGGCGTTTCTTGCTTCGACGGGCGTGTTTCTCAATGTCGTCATTGGCCGCTTCTATGGACCGAGCGACCTCGGCGTCTTCAACATCTGCTTGGCAGTCTTCATCTTTCTGTCCCAGTTCGGGGCGTTCGGGCTTCAATTCTCCGTGCTGCACGCCGTCGCATCGCGCGAGAAAGAGGGACGGGAAGAGGTCGCCGACATCGCGTCGGCCGGGCTTGCCGCCGTCATTGCGACATCAAGTGCGGCGACCCTGGCCGGCCTTGCGCTGACGCCGCTTCTACCGCGCGTTTTCGACGCGCCGCACATCGACGACGCCTTTCTGGCGATGCTGCCCGGTCTCTGGTTCTTCTCGGTCAACAAATATCTGTTCGGAGTCGTCAATGGGGCGCGGCACATGCGCGTGTTCGCCGCGCTCCAGTCAATGCGCTATGTCTTGTTGCTTGTCGCACTTGCGGCGCTCGTAATTTTGGACGCGCCCGGCTATCTGCTGACCTCGGTGTTCACGGTCGCCGAGCTCCTCAATGCGCCCGCGCTCTTCATCTATGCCTCGAGGGCGATCAGCGGCTTCCGGCTTCCGGCGCGCAGGTTGTGGATCGATCGGCACCTGTCTTATGGCGCTCGCTCCTTTATGAGCGGCGCCATTCTCGAGCTCAACACGCGCGTGGACGTGCTGATTGTCGGCGCCCTGATCGGATCTGCGAACGCAGGAATATATTCCGCCGCTTTGCTTGTCGCCGAAGGCATGGGTCAAGCCGTTTTCGTGATGAGGAACAACCTCAATCCGTTGGTCGCGCGGATGATCGCGGCCCGATCCCGCCGGGCCCTGTTGGCGTTCAGTCGACGCGTCGCGCTAAACTTCACGATGTTCATGGGTGTGGCGAGCGCGGCGGCGATCATCGCCTATCCGTTCTACATTCGCTGGGGAATGGGCGGCGGCGAATTCCAACTAAGCACGGCGAGCGTCATCATACTGCTTGCGGCCCTAACAGCCAGCGCCGGGGCCCAATGCTTCGGCATGATCCTCGCTATGGCGGATCGACCGGCTCTGCATACCGTTTATGTCGCCGGCGTTTTGCTCGCCAACATCGCCATGAATCTTGTTCTGGTGCCGCTATTCGGAATTGAAGGGTCGGCGCTGGCGACGGGCTTCTCATACCTGCTCGCGGGAGCCGGGGTGGTGGTCCTTGCGCGCAAGGCGCTCGGACTCCGTATCATCGTGTAGGCAGCCCGGGGGCCATGCGCCGCCGGCGCGCTACTTGACACCTAAGGCCGCCGCCTGCAGCTACTTGCTTTGGTCCGCGCCGGACCAAAGTCCAGGGGTGCTCTAAAAGAATGTGCGGAATTTTCGGGCTCGTCGTCGCGCCGGGGCACAAATTCGACCGGGCAGGCTGGGACAGGGCCGTAAAAGAGCTGTTCCTCCTCTCGGAGTCGAGAGGAAAGGAAGCCGCCGGGATCGCTATTGCGACCGTCGACAGGATCGTCGTGCACAAAGATTCGGTATCGGCCTCAAGAATGCTGAGGACCGAAGATTACAACCGCGCCGTCGGCAGGGCCTTGAACGGTCATTTTAAGGGCAAGCCGAATGGCGCCGCGACCGATGATTTTGTCGCCGCGATCGGCCATTGCCGCCTGGTGACGAACGGCTTGCAGGGCATTGATGCCAATAATCAACCGGTGCGGCGCGACGGCGCCGTCATTGTGCATAACGGTATTGTCGTCAACGTCGATGCGCTTTGGGCCCGGCACAGCAATCTGAAGAATACCGCCGACGTGGACAGCGAGGTCATCGTCGCGCTGATCGAAAAACGCCGCGCCGCCGGAGCATCGATCGAGGCGGCGATACGGCAGACGTTTGAAGAAGTCTACGGCGAGAGTTCGGTCGCCCTGCTGTTTCGCGACGTGAACGCGCTCGCGCTCGCGACCAACACAGGATCGCTCTTTGCCGCGCGCGCGCCGAATGATAAGGCGTGGTTCTTCGCCTCCGAAAAACATATCTGCGAGGAGCTCATTTCGGGCCGGCGACGTGTGCCGGCGTTCGAAGGCGCTGAAATCACTCAGGTTCGGGCCGGCGAGGGACTTCTGCTCGACATCTCCAGCCTCGCCGTCGGTAAGTTCGGATTGCGTGCCGGAGCAACTTTGCTGATGCCGCAGGTGAGCCCCGGTCTCGGCATGCAGCGGCGCATCGAAGACAAGGCGGAGCGGATCGCCGAAGCGCGGAAGAATTTGCGTAGATGCGCGAAATGCGTCCTTCCGGAGACGATGCCTTTCATAGAATTCGACGGCGCGGGAGTTTGCAACTATTGCCGAAGCCATGAGCCCCTGAGGTTTCAGCCAATTGCCGAGATTGAGGCCGTGTTCGATCGATATCGTTCCAAAGACGGTTCGCCCGATTGTCTGGTCGCATTCTCGGGCGGTCGCGACTCCTCCTACGGCTTGCACCTGCTTAAGACAAAGTTCCGCATGACCCCGATCGCGTATACCTACGACTGGGGGATGGTGACCGACCTGGCGCGGCGCAATCAGGCGCGAATGTGCGGCAAGCTCGGCATTGAGCACATCTGGGTTTCCGCGGACATCAAGAAGAAGCGGGAGAATATCAGGCTAAACGTCTCGGCCTGGCTGAAAAAGCCAGACCTTGGCATTATTCCGCTGTTCATGGCCGGCGACAAACAATTCTTCAAATATTGCGACTCCGTGCTCGAGTCGACAAAACTGCCGCTATCGGTCTGGTGCACCAATCGAATGGAGAAGACCGATTTCAAAACAGGATTTCTCGGCGTGCCGCCGGCGGACTCGACGATGCGGACACGACCATCCACACAATCGGCTTTCTCGAAGTCAAAGATCGTCTACCAGTACGGCAAGCGCTTTTTGGCCAACCCGGCGCTGATCAACCGCTCGATACCCGACACGCTCGACGCGTTCCTTTCGTATTACGGACGCGGTCAGGGTCAACACAGCTTCCTTTTTGACTATCATTCCTGGGACGAAGACGAGATAAATGAAATCTTGATCTCCGCTTATGACTGGGAGACCGCGAGAGACACGAAATGCACTTGGCGAATCGGCGATGGAACGGCGCCGTTCTACAACTATATCTATTTGACCGCCGCTGGATTCACGGAACATGACACCTTCCGGTCAAACCAGATCCGCGAGGGCGTCTTGTCGCGCGAAAGGGCGCTTAGCCTGATCGAGGAGGAAAATGTCCCTCGGTGGGCATCGATCCGCGAGTATACCCAGATCATAAATATTGATTTCGACGAGACAATTCGAGCGATTGATCGCATGCCGAAGTTGTACATGGGCCGCTCGGGCTGACCATTAGGCTTACATGCTTACGACGCAGGATACATTACCTCTTGCCGATTTGATTTTAACGGGCTGGCTACCCAGCTGGCTGAAGAAGGCTTTGTACCGGGCGAAAGGATATCGCATCGGCAGGAACGTCAAACTGGAGTTCGGCTCTGTCATTGTCGGCAGGTCGGTTGAAATCGGCGATAAAACCAAAATCGGTCTCCTGACAGTCGTCAGGGGCCGGAACATTAAGATCGGGCCCCGCGTCAAGATCGGCATGATGACTGCGATCGATTGCCCGGTGATTGCTATCGGCGAAGGAACGAGGATCAATAATCAGGTTGTCATCGGCGGCATGACCACCCCTGATTCGGCCTTCAAGATCGGTCGAAACTGCATCTTGATGGAGTGGTCGTTCGTGAACACAACCCTGCCAGTGACCATCGGCGATGACGTGGGCATTGGCGGCCATTGCCTTTTCTTCACCCATGGCATGTGGCCGAACACGTTCGAAGGATTTCCCGCCAAATACGCGCCGATCACCATTGGCGACCAAGCTTGGCTCGCATGGCGCGTTAGCGTTCTTCCAGGCGTGACGATCGGACCCCGCACGATCATTTCATCCGACGCCTGCGTCGTCAAAGACATTCCTGCGGGCGCGCTTGCAGCCGGGGTGCCGGCCAAACTGATTCAGGAGAACGAAGCATTTGTTGCTCCGCACGACGCTGTGCGGAACGAAGGTCTCCTACGCCAGTTAATGGTTGAGTTCCAGCGTTGGCTTGATTTTAACGGAATCAAGAGCCGTTGGGCTGGCAGATCCGTGATCGAGGTGGAGGGCAGAAAAGGGGTAAGCCACAAGATTTGGTTGCGTGAACCCGGCGCTTCCGACGTCGGAATGTCGGCGACGCCCGCCGACGTCATCATTTCCTGCGCGTTGCTGGATGAGTCAACTCGCAGCCGTTTCGATGCGGCCCAAACGCCCTGGCTTGATGTTTCAGGAAAGCGGCGATCCCAGTCGACAAACGACGTTGCAGACGAGGTTGAAAAGTATCTTCAGCGCGCAGGTCTCAGGTTTCTCATGTACTCGACATGGTGATCGGCGAGCGGGATTTTACGTTGCGCTCATATGCGCGAATACTCGCTGCGGCAAAGTCCGCGGGCTACCGGACGACAGCTGTCGTCGACTGGCTTGATCATCCGCAGTCAGAAGGTCGTGTCCTCGTGCTCCGGCACGACGTCGACCGCAGTCCCGGGAACGCGCTCGCCATGGCGGAACTGGAAGCGTCCCTTGGCGTACGATCGTCGTACTACTTCCGGATCGTGGCGGTCTCATTCAATCCCGATGTCGTCAAGCGGATTGCCGAACTCGGCCACGAGATCGGGTACCATTACGAGGACCTCGCGCGGGCTAGAGGCGATGCGGACCGGGCGATCGCGATGTTCTCGGATGCGCTTTCGCAGCTGCGCGCGCTCGTGCCGATTTACACGATGTGCATGCACGGGAGTCCCCTTGCGCCTTGGGACAACATGGATCTCTGGAAGACGCACTCCTTCGAGAGCCACGGCGTGCGTGACTGCATCCTCTCCTACGACTGGCGCGAATTCGGATATTTCACCGACGCTGGCCGCACTTTCGGCGCTACCGCGGCCAATCTCCGGGATCGGCTTGGGGCGGCGCATGTTTACCCGGAGGTGCGCTCAAGCACGGACGTTGCTCGCTTCCTGGCCGCGGGACGAGCGGCTCGTGTCATGCTGTCGACCCATCCTGAACGCTGGACGGACCGTCCAGAGGGCTGGATCATGCAGTGGTTGCGCGATCAAGCGGCTAACGCGGCGAAGCTCGGCTTGCGGATGTTGCGTTCGGGCAAGACTGCCTGAGCCGTTCCAAGGCGTTCCTTAACGGGCGGCCGGCGCATCACCCGCCAATCTGAGGGCGCCGCCGATTTCCTCATAGCGCTCGCCCGTCCGCGGGCAGACAAGATCGCGCCGGAGCACATCGCCCGAACGGCTGACCCAGCCGATGCGGCGGGCAGGCACCCCCGCCATGAGCGCGAAGGCGGGAACATCTTTCGTCACCACGGCGCCGGCGGCGATGAAGCAATACTCACCCAGCACGGTCACTCCCTGAGGCTCACCGCACACAATCGTGGCGTTGGCGCCGATGCTTGCGCCCTTCCGCACGAGTATTCGTCCAAACTCCGCCTTCCGGTTAACAAAGGCGCGCGGCGTCAACACATTGGTGAAGACGCACGAAGGTCCGCAGAAAACGTCGTCTTCGAGGGTGACGCCTTCATAGACCGAGACGTTGTTCTGGATCTTGCAGCCGTCTCCGACCGTCGCCCTCGGACCGATCGCCACGTTCTGACCGATCGAGACGTCGCGGCCGATCCGCGAATGAGGAAGGACATGCGAGAAGTGCCAGATTTTGGTTCCCTCGCCAATCTCGCAGGGCTGATCAATGACGGCGGTTGGATGGATTTGGGGAGGGTTTTCTGACACCGACAATTCACCCGTGAAGCGACGCCTCCGGCATTACAGCCGGCCCCGACGGGTGACAAGCGCGGCCTGCACGAGAAGACATTCCAAGAGTTTTGGTGCATCACAATCACGCTCATGTGCGGCCTATTTATCTCGATCGGCGAAGCCCCCGACAAGCGCAGGCTTGACGCCGTCGCTCACCGCGGGCCCGACGGCGAGGGTTGGCGGGTGTTCGATACTCCGTCCGGCCCGCTCGTCCTCGGCCATCGCCGCCTCAGCATCATCGACATTGATGATCGCGCGGCTCAGCCCATGAGATCGCCCGATGGCCGCTATTGGCTGATCTATAACGGCGAACTTTACAATTATCTTGAGCTCAGGCGCGAACTCGACGGGTGGGAGTTCCGTACCAAGAGCGATGCCGAGGTCCTGCTTGCGGCCTATGTCAAGTGGGGGCCGGCCGCGCTTGAGCGCTTCGTCGGCATGTTTGCCCTGGCGATTTTCGACGCCGACGAGAACCGCCTCTTCATTGCGCGCGACCGCTTCGGTGTAAAGCCGCTGTATTATGCCGTGACCCGGGCTGGCGCTGCGTTCGGATCAGAGATCAAGCAGCTTAGAGGCTTTCCCGGCCAGTCAGGCCGCGCGAACGCGGAGCGCCTGCGCGACTTTGTCGAGTACGGGCTCATCGATCATCGGGACGAGACCTGCTTTGCGGATGTCTTGCCCGTACCCGCCGGCGCCTGCGCGACAATCGATCTTGGCGGCGGCGCGCCTTCTTGGCTGCCGCTGCGGTTCAGCGTCTGGTGGCGGCCGCCCGAACCTGAAGAAGGGCCTTTGTCCGAAGCCGAGGCGGCGGCGACATTTCGTAGGCTCTTTGAGGAATCGGTGCGTCTGCATATGCGCGCCGACGTCCGGGTCGGCTCGTGTCTCTCCGGCGGCCTCGACAGCACGTCGATCCTGTGCGCGATGTCGGCGCTCCGCGGGGAAGGCGCGGAGCCGCTCGAAGCCGTCAGCGCGGTTTTTCCCGGCGCCGACATCGATGAAAGCGCCTTTATCGACCTGGCGTCGCGGCACGCCCGGGCGGCGTCCCGGCGCGAGACGTTCGAGCCCTCGGCGATCTTCGACGACCTCGACGCGGTTCTGGCCGTGCAGGACGAACCGTACGGTTCGACGAGCATCCACGCGCAGCACCGAGTCTTTCGGCGGGCGAGCGACTGCGGCGTGAAGGTGATGCTGGACGGTCAAGGCGCCGACGAGCTCCTTGGAGGGTATCACGGGGCCTTCCACCACCATTATCTGAAGCTGATGCGCTCTTTTGATATTGGCGGCCTTGCGACCACGCTCGAGGAGCGCCGGCGATGGCACGGGCTTTCCTGGGGCCGCCAGCTTGCGCCTTTCGCAAAGTCGGCGCTGGCGCGCCTCGCGCCCGGACCGCGAGGCGGCGCGGCCTATCCCGATCCGGTCGGCGCCGCG
>JACADZ010000038.1 GCA_013389105.1 Parvularculaceae bacterium
ATTGTCGCCCGCGCCGCGGCGCGCGGCGGCCGAGCTCGGCGTCGACGCCTCGACGCTCGCCGGGTCCGGCAAGGACGGCCGCGTCACCAAGGGCGACGTGCTCGCCGCCGCCGAAGCTAAACCGGCGGTCAAAGTTCCGCCAGCCGCGCCCGTCGCGCCGCGCGAGATCGGACCTCGCGAGGAGCGCGTGAAGATGACGCGCCTCCGCCAAACGATCGCCCGGCGCCTTAAGGAGGCGCAGGAGAGCGCGGCCATGCTGACCACGTTCAACGACGTCGACATGACGGCGGTGATGGCGGCGCGCGCGTCCTACAAGGACCTCTTTGAGAAGAAGCACGGGGTCAAGCTCGGCTTCATGTCGTTTTTCGTGAAGGCCTGCGTCCACGCCTTGAAGGAAGTGCCCGACGTCAACGCCGAGATCGACGGCGACACGATCATCTATAAGAACCATTACGACATCGGCGTCGCCGTCGGCGCCGAACGCGGGCTCGTCGTGCCGGTGCTGCGTGACGCCGACGCGAAGTCGATGGCGCAGATCGAAAAGGAAATCGCCGAATTCGGCCGGCGCGCCCGCGACAACACGCTCGCCATCGAGGACATGCAGGGCGGCACCTTCACCATCTCCAACGGCGGGGTCTACGGCTCGCTGCTCTCGACGCCGATCCTCAACGCGCCGCAATCGGGCATCCTCGGCATGCACCGCATCGAGGAGCGCCCCGTCGTGCGCGCCGGACAGGTCGTCGTTCGGCCCATGATGTATCTGGCGCTCTCCTACGACCACCGCATCGTCGACGGCAAAGGCGCCGTCACGTTTTTGGTGCGTGTGAAGGAGAACCTTGAGGACCCGCAGCGATTGCTTTTGGATCTCTAGCCACGGGCGGCCGATTCAATCGCGAGACTTCAATGTCGACCTACGATCTTATCATCATTGGCGCCGGGCCGGGCGGCTACAACGCGGCCATCCGCGCGGGCCAGCTCGGGCTGAAAGCGGCGATCGTCGAGAAGCGCGACACGAAAAAGCTCGGCGGAACCTGCCTCAATGTCGGGTGCATTCCGTCCAAGTCGCTGCTCCACGCATCAGAGCTCTATGAGGCGGCGGCGACGCGCTTCGCCGGGCTCGGCATCAAAACAGGCGGCGTGTCGCTCGATTTGCCGCAAATGTTGAAGCAGAAGGACGAGGCGGTCGACGGGCTGACCAGGGGCGTTGAGTTCCTGATGAAGAAGAATAAGGTCGAGACCTTTCTCGGCGCCGGCGAAATCGTCGAGCGCGGCAAGGTGCGCGTCACGGGCGCGGACGGAAAGACGACCGATCTCAGCGCGCGCCACATCGTCATCGCGACGGGCTCGGAGCCTGCGCCGCTGAAAGGCGTCGAGATCGACGAAAAGACCATCGTCTCATCAACTGGCGCGCTGACGTTTTCGTCCGTACCCAAACATCTCGTCGTAATCGGAGCCGGCGTCATCGGGCTTGAACTCGGCAGCGTGTGGCGCCGGCTCGGGTCGAAAGTGACGGTCATCGAGTTCCTCGACCGCGTGCTGCCGGGCATGGACGGCGAAGTCTCGAAGACCTTCCAGCGCATCCTCGCCAAACAGGGGATGACTTTTAGACTTTCTTCGAAAGTGACCGGCGTCGAGAAAATGAAATCCGGCCTCATGGTGAAAGTCGAACCGGCGGCCGGCGGCGTCCCCGAAATCATCGACGCGGATGCAGTGCTGGTCGCGATCGGCCGTCGTCCGTACACGGCGGGCCTCGGCCTTGAGCGTCTCGGCGTGAAGCGCGACAAGCGCGGCTTCATTGAGACCGATCAATTCCGGACGAGCGTCGAGAGCGTCTTTGCGATCGGCGACGTCATCGCGGGGCCGATGCTCGCCCACAGGGCCGAAGATGACGGCGTCGCCTGCGTCGAGCTGATCGCCGGCAAGGCCGGCCATGTGAACTACGACCGGGTTCCGAACGTCGTCTATACCTGGCCGGAAGTCGCCTCCGTCGGCAAGAGCGAAGAGGAACTGAAGGCCGTCGGCGTCGTCTATAAGATCGGCAAGTTCCAGTTCGCCGCCAACAGCCGCGCCAAAACCAATCACGAGACGGACGGTTTCGTGAAGATCCTCGCCGACGCGAAGACGGATCTTCTTCTCGGCTGCCACATCGTCGGGATCGGCGCCGGCGAGATGATCGCCGAAGCCGTCAGCGTCATGGAGTTCGGCGGCGCGTCGGAGGACATTGCGCGCACCTGCCACGCGCATCCAACTCGCTCGGAGGCTGTGCGGCAGGCCGCGATGGCGGTCGAAGGCTGGGCGATGCAGGCCTGAGCCGCCGCTCATGGCCCTTCCCGACATTCTCGGCCATGTCGGCGTTGCGCTGATCGTCGCGACCTATTTTCTCGTTCAGATTGGCCGCATGGAGGCGACGCGCATCCTCTATCCGGCGGTCAACGGCGTGGGTGCGGCGCTGATCCTCGTCTCGCTCTCATTTGATCCGAACTGGCCCTCGATCGTCATGGAGGGCTTCTGGCTGCTCATCTCGATCATCGGAATTGTCCGCGCGCTCAAGGGCTGGTCGTGACCGCCGCCGCGAGCCGCCGCGCCAACGCGGCGCCCTCGTCTGCGGCATAAGGCGACATCGCGCCTCGGCTCCAGACGGGGTGCGGCCAGGCCTCGTCCCCCGCGCGGCGCGCCACCACGTGGACATGGAGCTGGCGGACGATGTTGCCGAGGGCCGCCACATTCATCTTGTGCGCTGCGGCAAGCGATGAGAGCGACCTCGAAACGAGCGTGATTTCCTCAAGCAGAAGCCGCTGATCCGCAGCGCAAAGGTCGTGGATCTCGGCGCATCCTGCGCGCCGCGGCACGAGGATCGCCCAGGGGTAGCGGCGATCGTTCATGAGGCGGAGCGATGACAGGCCGAGCTCGGCTACGGGTAGCGTGTCGGCCGCAAGCCGCGGATCGAGCGTGAATTGCGTCATGAGCCTCGGGCTGGATTTCGCGGCGCCCCTTCGCCTAGATTGCTCGACTTACGCCCGCTGGTCCATGCCATGCGGGCTTTTTTGGGCCGCCGGGCGGGCGGCGCAGGGCGCTTGGGCGGGCGCCGCGAATTGAGGAGGCGACATGACGGATACGGTGCAAGCGGCAGGGGGCCCGGCCCCCGCGGGGAGCGGCGGCGACAAGACCTGGTTCGGCCATCCGCGCCAGCTCGCGATCCTTTTCACGTCCGAGATGTGGGAACGCTTCGGCTATTACGGGATGCGGGCGCTCCTCATCCTCTACCTGGTCGAGCACTTCGTATTCGCCGACCGCGTCGCCAACGGCCTCTACGGCGCCTTCACCTCCCTCGTCTATCTCACGCCGCTGATCGGCGGCCTAATCGCGGACCAGTACTTCGGCTCGAAGAAGGCGGTGAAGCTCGGCGCGATTCTCATGTCCGCCGGCTATCTCCTTCTCGCCTTTTCCGGCGGACAGAAAGCCGATCCCTACGTGACCATCGCCGGGACCGAGTATCGGGTCGAGGTCGTGAGGGACGGCGAGACGTCGACGCAATACGTCGTCGACGGGACCAACAGGTACAAGATCAGCGGCAACGAGGATGGCTCGATTTCGCTCGACGGCGCGAGCGGCGCGGTGCCGCCCGCCGTCGCGCCGTCGGACTACAAATTCGACGCCAAGCGCAACGACCTTTCGGTTATGCTGCTGTTCATCTCGCTCGGCCTAATCATCGTCGGCAACGGCTACTTCAAGCCGAACATCTCGACCATCGTCGGCTCGCTCTATCCGGAAGGCGATCGTCGCCGCGATGCCGGCTTCACCATCTTCTACATGGGCATCAATCTCGGCTCGATCATCTCGCAGTTCCTCGCGCCGCTGATCGTCGCCACGACCGGAAACTACATGTGGGGCTTCGCCCTCGCCGGCGTCGGCATGCTGCTCGCTTGGGCGCGATTCCAGTTTGCGGGCCCTGCGCTCGCCGACTACGGCAATCCGCCAAAAGGCGCGCCGAACCGCGACCTCTTTATCGTCGTCGGCTCCCTGGTCGCCGTGCCGGTCGCGTGGTTCCTCCTCAACAACGCCATGACCTCGGCGACGGTCGCACATGAAGTGGCGGCGCAAGGCATCATCGGCTACATCGCGTCGCAGCCGCTGCTCGGGAAGGTGATGTTCTTCGTCTACATCGTCGCCATGGTCGGCATTCCGGTCTGGGCGATCATGTCGCTGAAATCCGTCGAGCGCGACCGCATGATCGTCGCGACGGTGCTCACCTTCTTCTCGGTAGTGTTCTGGACGCTGTTCGAGCAGGCTGGCTCGTCGATGACGCTGTTCGCCGATCGCAACACCGACCGAAATATCGGAACGTATCTGATGCCGGCGGGCCAGGTGCAGATCTTCAACCCGCTCTTCATCGTCATCTTCGCGCCGATCTTCTCGGTGATGTGGAACTGGCTTGGCAAGCGCGGGCTTGAGCCGTCCGTCCCCCTCAAATTCGCCATCGGCCTCATTCTCGTCGGCGTCGGATTCCTCGTGCTGGTTTTCGGATCGCAATTCCACGATTCCAACTTCATGGTGCCCCTGTTCTGGCTGGCGCTCGCCTACTTCATCCACTCGATCGCCGAACTCTGCCTCTCGCCGGTCGGCCTCTCGATGATCACAAAGCTGTCGATCCCCAAGCTCGTCGGCATGATGATGGGCGTATGGTTCCTGTCCTCCGCCATGGCGCAGTATGTCGGCGGCATCGTCGCGCAGTTTGCGTCCACAGAAACGGTCGGCGGCGAAGTTCTCAACAACGAGGTCTCGCTGAACACTTATCTCGGCGTCTTCCAGACCATCGGCGTCTGGGGCGTCGGATTCGGCGTCGTGCTGCTCGTGCTCTGGCCCTTCCTCAAGAAGGGCATGCACGGCGTCAACTGACGATTCGCAGTCGCATCAACGAGCCCGGCGCCTCGGCGCCGGGCTCGTCGCGCCGGCGGTCGCGGCTACCCCGCCGGAACGAGCCCCGCATTCATGCGCGTCCGAAGGCGGATCTCGTAGCCTGCCGCGCGGCAGATATCGAGCGCGGGGTTGTCCGCTCCCCCATGCGAGATTTCCATGAGGATCAGTCCGGGCCGGAGTTCTCTAGACGCGCTCGCGAAGAAGGCGGCGAGCACGGGCGCCTCGGCGCCTTCGATGTCGATCTTCAGCGCATCGACTTGCGCAAAGCCGGCCTCGCCGACGATGTCGACGAGAGGGCGCGCCGCCACCTCGAGTCCTTCGGGCGCGAGCCGGCTTTCGCCGCGGCTCTCCTCGTTGACGGCGAGGCGCAAGGTCCCCGCTTCGGCCGCAGCCGCGCAAGAAAAGAGTCGCGTCTCGTCCGCCGCGCCGGACGCGCCAAGGTTGAAGCCGAGACGCGCCTGCATCACGGGATCAGGCTCGATGCAGGCGGCCCGGAAGTTCGCCCCGGCGCGGCGCGCTTCGGCCCGGGCGAACAATGTGTAGAGTCCGGCGTTGGCGCCGACATCGACGAAATGAAAGGTGCGGCCGGCGAAGCCGCCGATGACCTCGCCGAGGAGCGCGCGCTCCGCCCCGTCCCAGAGCTGCGGGGTCAAAAAGACCCGCTTCTCGCAGATATTGTCGAAAGGATGGAGCCGCGCCCTCTCGCTGCCGAAAACTGTGACATCGAAGGCGCGCCGCGAGCGGCCGCCCGCAGGGCCGAGCAGCAAGGATGCGGCTCTCCGCCCGAAATAGTTCGCAGGCAGACGATGTGCAAGTTCGCGAATGCGCTCCTGGCCTGGCGAAGGCGCGAGCGCGCCGAAAGGGGGCGCGCTCATCGACCGCGGGCCTTCATCGCCCGTTCGAACATCTTCACGTCCCGCAGCCACTTGCCGAAGCCGGACATCAGCGCGAAGGCGAAGCCGTAGACGCCGCCACGGATGAAACCGTCGACAAGGTAGCGTTTGCCGAAATACACCGGCAGACCGAAGAGGATCCGCAGCGCGAGAACCGGCGCGGATTTCAACGGCAGCTCGCGCGCGCGCGTCGAGGAATTACGGTTGAGCTTCTCCATCAGGTGCTCGGCGCCCGTAAAGGCGTGATGGATGAGCGGCGACCTGAGACGCCCGACGGCCGCGCCCTCCGGAATCTTGAACTGGTCGAAGGCGGCGTGAGCGGGCTGGCGCACGATCCGGCGGTCATAGAGCTTCTCCCGGCGGCCGAGACCGAAATCCGTCCACGGCCTCCCGAAGGGCGGCGCAAAAGCAACGTAGAGGGAATAAATGCTCGCCGCCGGCGCGCGAGCCGCGAACAGGGCGCGGATTTCAGCGGCGAGCTCCGCCGTGACGATCTCGTCGGCATCGAGATCGAGCAGCCAGTCGTTTCGGCAGGCCTCTTCGCCGAGGCGCTTCTGAAAGCCGTTGCCAAGCCATTCATGCCGGATGACCCGGGCCCCGGCCGCTTCGGCCTTGGCGACCGTGTCGTCAGTCGACCCGGAATCGACCACCACGACTTCGCTCGCAACCTGAAGAGCGGCGCGCACGACCTCGCCGATCATCCGCGATTCGTTCTTTGTACGGATGTAACAGGAGAGGGGAGCGGGCGCGGCCATGGAAAGGTGATAGCGAGTTTCTGGCTTCAGTCGAAGGCGAAGCTGAACGGGGTCGCCAGCCGGCGGTGTTCGTCGAAGACGAGGCGGCGCTTCAACGGCGGGTGGGCGCGCGCCGCGCAGTCGGGCCGCTCGCACAGGCGGCAGGTGACTCCGATCGGAGTCGCCGGCGCCGCGTCAAGGTCGAGGCCCTGCGCGTAGACGAGCTCGCCGGCCCGTTCGAGCGCGCAGCCGAGCGCGACCGCCCGGTCGATCTTCGGCGCGCCGAAGCCGCCGGCCTCGCCATGCACGGTGCGGGCGATCGAGAAATATTTCGCGCCGTCCGGCAGCTGGACGATCTGGGTCAGGATCCGGCGCGGCGTCCTGAAGGCGTCATGCACGTTCCAGAGCGGACACGAGCCGCCATACTTCGCAAACGGAAAGACCTCGCCCGAGAATCGCTTCGACACGTTGCCGGCCGCGTCGACGCGCAGGAAAAAGAACGGGATGCCCTCGGCCCCCGGCCGCTGCAGCGTGGTGAGGCGATGGGCGACCTGCTCGAAGCTCGCGCCGAAGCGGCGCGCCATGGCCTCGACGTCGTACCGAAGCTCGCGCGCCGCGGCCCGAAACGGACCGTACGGAAGCATGATCGCCGCCGCCGCGTAGTTGGCGAGCGCCGACCGGGCGAGCCGCCGGCCGCCGTCGGTCTCGAACTTGGCCGTATTGACCAGTCGGTCGAGGGTCGCGCCCTGCTCGGCGAGGGCGAGTTGCAGAGCGAGATGAAAGGTCCGGCTCGCCTGATCCAAGACCTCGGAGAGCAGAACCTCGCCGGCGTGCCGGTTCATGCGGCGCAGCGCGCCGGTCATGGCGTCCGCCGGTAAAATCCGCACACGGATATTATGTCGGTCGCGGAAGCGCCGGCACAGGCCGTCGAACAGTGAAGGTCCGGCCGCCTCGGCCGCGACCGCCTCGCCCGCCTCGTCGAGCGGCGCGAAATGATTGCGCGACGCCTGGAGGTAGGCGCGCGCGTCCTCGACCGCGTCGGCGGGGCCCGAGCGCGCGGCGGCCCGCGCCTCGGTCAGTTCCGATTGCAACGCGACATAGGCGCGATGGAGCCGGGCGAAGGCCTCGCCGAGCACCGGATTGGCGGCCGCAAGATCAAGGGCGTCCTCGCGGGAGAGGCCGACACCCAAGAAAAGCGGGTCCTCGAAGGCCGACAACAACGCGCCGAAGAGATCCTCAGTCCTCGCCTCGGCGAAAGCGGCGAGGTTGAGATCGTAGGTCTCCGCCGCGCGCACCAGGAGCGCGGCGGAGACCGGGCGCTGATTGCGCTCGATCAGGTTGATGTAGGAGGGCGACACCTTCAGTTCGCCCGCCAGTTGCGCTTGGGTGAGGCCCCGCTCCCGGCGCAACCGGCGGATGCTGGCTCCGACATAGAGCTTGCGCGGCGACCGTGGGTCGGACCTTGGCCGGTCCAGCGGACCGTCAGACGTCGGCTTGTCCCGCATCCGGACTTGCTCACCCAATGTCAAAGAGCATATCACGAAAAAAGTTACAGTCAATACAATATGACAAAAAAAGATGTGACAAACGTGACATTCTGCCCCGGCAGTGCTGGCTTCGCGCCTGCAACATGTGGTCGACTGTCTTCGAACCAGCCTCCTATGGCATCAACTCAGGGAATTCCGCTCATGACCACTTTCGACGACCTCGTGCCGTCAGCGCCCAAAGGGCGGTTCGACGGGATCAAGCGCAACTACACGGCCGAGGAGGCGCGGCGGCTGCGCGGGTCTCTCCCAATCGCCTACACGCTCGCCGAGCGAGGCGCGAACCGCCTTTGGTCGCTTCTGAAGTCCGAGCCTTATGTGCACGCCCTCGGCGCCATTTCCGGCAACCAGGCCGTGCAGATGGCCAAGGCCGGCCTCAAGGCGATCTATCTCTCCGGCTGGCAGGTGGCGGGCGATTCGAACGTCGCCGCGCAGACCTATCCCGACCAGTCGCTCTACCCGGCGAATTCCGGGCCTGAGTTGGCGCGCCGCATCAACAATGCCTTCCGCCGCGCCGACCAGATCGAGTTCTCCGAGGGGAAGGTGACGCGGGACTACTTCCTGCCGATCGTCGCCGACGCCGAAGCCGGTTTCGGCGGACCGCTGAACTGCTTCGAGATCATGAAAGCCTATATCGAAGCGGGCGCCGCCGGCGTCCACTTCGAGGACCAGCTCGCGTCGGAAAAGAAGTGCGGCCATCTCGGCGGCAAGGTGCTGATCCCGACCAAGGCGCATGAGCGCAATCTCAACGCCGCGCGGCTCGCCGCCGACGTTTGCGGCGTGCCGACGATCCTCGTCGCGCGCACCGACGCGGAGTCGGCCAAGCTCATCACCTCCGACATCGACGAGCGCGACCACGAATTCATCGACTTCGACCAGGGCCGCACGCCGGAAGGGTTCTATCGCCTGAAAGAGGGAACCGGCGTCGATCACTGCATCGCGCGCGGGCTCGCATACGCCGATAAGGCGGACCTTATCTGGTGGGAAACCTCGCACCCCAATCTCGACGACGCGAAGAAATTCGCCGAAGCCGTCCAGAAGCGCTTCCCCGGCAAGATGATGGCCTATAACTGCTCGCCGTCCTTCAACTGGGAAGCCAAGCTCGACAAGGCGACCATCGCGAAGTTCCAGCGCGAGATCGGGGCCATGGGCTACAGGTTCCAGTTCGTGACCCTCGCCGGCTTCCACGCGCTCAACTACTCGATGTTCCAGCTTGCACACGGCTATCGCGACCGCGGCATGGCGGCCTATTCGGAACTTCAGCAGGCGGAGTTCGCCGCCGAGAAGATCGGCTACGAAGCGACGCGCCACCAGCGCGAGGTCGGCACCGGCTATTTCGATCTCGTCGCCAACACGCTTTCGGGCGGCCAGTCGTCGACGACAGCCATGGGCGAATCGACGGAAACGGCGCAGTTCAGGGCGGCGGAATAATCAACGCGTTTTCGGGGAGGAAACGCGGCGCCGCCGGAAAAAACCGGCGGCGCTTGTCATTCCGGGAGCGGGTCCGGGAAGCGCTGGCGCTCAAAACGCGGTCAGGCGGGCGGGCCCCCCCGCATCCGGTCAACGCGGGCGCTCGCCGCCGGGCGGCGCCCCGGGCGGCGGGCCTTTCGGCCTGACGCCCTTCTTCTCGCGCGGCGGCGGGGCGAATTTCGCCAGATGCACGGGCGTGAAAGAGGCGGCGAAGCTTTCGGCGGCGGCCAGCGCTTCAGCCGAGACGTCCTTTTTTAGTCCTGGTACGAATGTTTCCGGCAGGGCCTTGTAGCCGTAAAGATCGGCGCTGCTGTTCTTGCCGTAGACGAGCGCCCATTTCAGCGCCTCGGCCGGCGAGCCGTCCGGGTTGGACTTGGCGCCGTAGTGAATCGCTAGCGCGCGCTGGGCGCGGGCGTTGCCGGCGAAGGCCGCCCGCGTCAGCCAGAACATCGCCTCCTGACGGAAGAGCGCGGTTTCCGTCGGACTCGCGCCATCGACGAGGAGGAGGCATTCGCCGAGCTCGTGCTGGGCGGCGTCCTGGCCCTCGCCCATAGCGGCGACGACGCGATAGGTCGGGGCCGCGACGGCGCAGCCTTGGGCCTCGCGCATTTCGCGTGCGACGGCAAGAAGCCGCGACGCGCTCATGCCCGCATCGATCGGCGGGGGATCCGTCTCCTTCGCGGCGGCCGGCGCCTGCGAGGCGATCAGCATGAGGATAGCGGGAAAGATGCGCACGAGCGAACTCCGAACTGGCGACCGCAACCTTATATAACGAACCGGCCGCGCCGGTCCGTCGAAAAAAATCGCAGAAAAATCTCGTTTGTGGCGCGACTGAAACAGCAAGCTCCGGCGTTCATGAGGGCGGAGAGGCGGGCGATTGCATTCTTGCCGGCCGCAGCTCCAACCCTTGAGGCCGCTTCCCCTCCCGAAGCTGCGGCCCTGTCCCTGGCGCCGGCGGTCCGCCCCGACCGCCGGCGCTCGTTCGTGAGCCGACGTCATGGCCGCGCCGCCTTGACGCGCGCGGCGATCGCCGTCGCCGGAAAATCCGAGAAGACGCCGTCGGCGCCGCCGGCGAAGTAGGGCGCGTATTCGTCGGCTGGATGCGCCGTTGCCGCAGGCGGCGCGTCGTCGCGGAAGGTCCAGAAATGGACGAAAAGGCCCTGCGCATGGGCCGCGCGCACGAATCCGCCGCCGATGTCGTCCGCCGGATGATTAAGAAGCGCCTTGGCCGCGCCGACGCCGTCTGCGTAAGCCGCAATGTCCGCCAGCGGAATATTGGGGCCGGCGCCTGGCGTCTCCTCGAAGACGAGCTGCACGAGCCGGGCTTGCGTCTGGTTCCTGAGGCGCTTCAATATCTCCGGCTCGAAGGACTGGATGAAGACGGGCCCGGCCGAAAAGCCGGCGAGCGCCTCAAGCAGGGGGCGCTCGAAATCCCGCCCGATCGAAGCGAAGAACCCGGGATGCTTGGTCTCGGGATAGACGCCGACCGGGCGGCTTTTCTCCTTGGACTTGCGCCGGGCGAGATCAAGGACCTCCTCGAAGGTCGGAACCTCGTAGAGATCGTCGAACGCTTTCGACCTTCCCGGAAAAGGCTGGCGCGCGCGCAGAGTCTTCAGTTCGGCGAGCGTAAAGTCTTCGACCCACCAGTCCTCGCGCGGCCCGTCGGCAGGATCGTCGTTGGGACGGCGGCGGCTGGCGAATTCCGGCCGGTCGGCGACATCGGTCGTAGTCGAGAGATAGCGGTCATGGCGCGCCACGAGCACGCCGTCCTTGGTGAGGACGAGATCGGGCTCGATGACGTCGGCGCCCTCGTCGATCGCCAGCGCATAGGCCGCGAGCGTGTGCTCGGGCCGTTCGCCCGAGGCGCCGCGATGGGCGATTACGATCGGCGCCTTTCCGTCGAGCGTCGGCCACGCCGTCATGGCGCGGTTCATGGGCTCCTCCCTCTCGAAACTTGCGCACCCCGTGAGAAGGCAGGCGGCGGCAATTCCGGCCATCGCGACGAAAGGCCGGGCGCGGGCGCCGGCGCCGAACGCGGCGAAAGGGCTCGCCATTTGCCGGCGTTCAAGGCGCGACGGCGCGTCCGGGCGGCTAACGCAACGGCCGGCCTGCGGCTGAACGTGAAAGACTGCGCCAAAATCCAAAGAATGCCTCCTTCAACCTGCGTCGCCGCCCATCATAAGGCGCCGGCGGAGGTGTGGGATAAGTCGGGGCTCTTTCCCCCGCCGCGTGTGCGGCGTTAAGGTGAAAACATGTGCGGAGACCCGTCATGACCGAAGCCGAAACGCTCGAAGCCGAGATCATGGAAAAAGCGTCGCGGCTTGCCCGGCTGCGCGCGGCCGAGCCCGCGGTCTAGGTGAAGGATTACGAGTTCCAGACCCTGAACGGCCCCGCGCGCCTTTCCGCCCTGTTCGCCGACCGCGACCGGCTCTTGATGATTCACAACATGGGCGGCGGCTGCCGCTACTGTACGACCTGGGCGGACGGGATCAACGGCGTGCTGCGTCATCTCGAAGAGGCGATGGCGGTCGTCCTCGTGTCGAAGGACCCGCCGGACGTCCAGCGCCGGCTCGCCGAAGATCGAGGCTGGCGCATGCGCATGGCCAGTCACGGCGGCGGCCCCTACATGACGGAGCAGTCGATCGGCGAGGGCAATTATCCGGGCGCCGTCGTGTATGAACTTGAAGGCGGAAAGATTCTTCGGCGTGGCCGCGCGCCGTTCGGGCCCGGCGATCTCTATTCGCCGCTCTGGCACTTTCTCGCTCTCGCGGGCGTACCCGCCGAGGAATTCACCCCGCAATTCCACTATTGGCGCCGTCCGCAGAAAATGGATGACGGCGGCGAGAACCTGAAGGACTGACCCATGTCGTCGATTGCGGTCGCGGCGGCGCTCGGCGCGCTCAGGCTCTACAAGCTGACGCTGTCGCCGCTCTTCTACGCGCTCGGCGCGCGCTGCAGGCACGCGCCCTCCTGCTCCGACTACGCCGCCGCCGCCTTCCGCAAACACGGGGCGGGCAGGGGGCTGGTGTTGACGGTCTCGCGCCTCGCGCGCTGCCACCCGTTCGGCAGCCATGGCTGGGACCCGATTCCCGAGACCCTGCCGAGCGCCGGCTGGCGGCTTTGGCGCTATGGCGACTGGGCGTGGACGGCGCGGCCGGCGGCGAAAGACGCAGCGCCCGATGGGTCGCGCCGGGCCTGAGCCCGTTTCCATCGGCTCCGGGACCACCTAAAGCCCTTCGGCGCTTCGGCCGGAACCTCATGCACGTCGCTCTCGCCACCTGTCTCCAGAAACCGCAATTGACGTCCGGCGACGCACGCCTTGCCGCCGCGCTTGAAGCGCGCGGCGCCAGCGTCGGCGCCCATCCCTGGAACGGTCCGTTCGACCCCTTCGCCGCCGCCGATCTCGTGGTCGTGCGCTCGACCTGGGATTACATGCGCTTCGCCGGCGCGTTCGCCGCATGGATCGACCGGCTTGAGGCGCAGGCGCGTCGGGTCGCCAACGCGCCGGCGCTCATGCGCTGGAACCTGAGCAAGACCTATCTTCTCGACCTTGCCGAGAATGGCGCGCCGTTGCCGCCTACTGTCATTGCCGAGCCGGACGTCCGGGCGCTCGCCGACGCGGTCGATCGTCTCGGGCTCGATGAAGCGGTGGTGAAGCCGGTGATTGGCGGCGGCGCCTTCGGACTCTCAGTCGTGCGCCGGCGCGATCCGGCATCGTTTGTGCAGGCCGTCGGCCAGCTCGCAGGGCCGGCGCTGGTCCAGCCGCTGCTTTCCCAGATTCGCACGACGGGCGAGACCTCGCTCGTCTTCTTCGCCGGCGACTTTTCGCACGCGGTCGAGAAGCGTCCGAAACAGGGCTCGATCCTCGTGCAGGAGGAGCATGGCGGCTCCACCGTTCCCGCGCGCGTCGGCGGCGAGGCCGTCGAGGCTGCACGCGGCATCCTCAAGCTTTTGCCGCAGGCGCCGCTCTACGCCCGCGTCGACCTCGTCCTCGGCGACAGCGCGCGCCTTGACGGCGGCCTCAAGCTCATGGAAGTCGAAGTCATCGAACCGTCGCTGTTTCTCGAGCACGACGAAGCCGCGGCGGACCGCTTCGCCGAGGCGCTGCTGCATGAGCTGAAGGTCTGAGCCCATGGTCGCCATCACGCTTCCCGACGGATCGGTCCGTCAGCTCGATGGTCCCGTCACCGGGACCGCCCTCGCCGAGAACATCTCGAAGTCGCTGGCGAAGAAGGCGATCGCGATGAGGGTCGACGGCGTCGTCGCCGATCTCTTCGATCCGATCGACCGCGATGCGCGCGTCGAAATCTTGACGCGGGATTCCGGGCCCGACGCGCTCGACATCATCCGTCACGATACGGCGCATCTCCTCGCCCAGGCCGTGCAGGAGCTGTTCCCCGGCACGCAGGTGACGATCGGGCCGAACATCGAGAACGGCTTCTATTACGACTTCGCGCGCGAAGAACCGTTCTCGACCGACGACCTCGCCCGCATCGAAAAGCGCATGGCCGAGATCGTCGACGAAGACCGGCCGACCCGGAAGGAGGTCTGGGAGCGCGCCAGGGCGATCGAGCACTTCCTGTCGATCGGCGAGAAGTACAAGGCGGAAATCATCCGCGATCTTCCCGGTACGGAGGAGATCAAGATCTACTACCATGGGAACTGGCACGATCTCTGCCGGGGCCCGCATCTCCCCTCGACGAAGCATATCGGCAAGGCTTTCAAGCTGACGAAGGTCGCGGGCGCCTATTGGCGCGGCGATCAGAACAACGCCATGCTTCAGCGCATCTACGGCACTGCATGGGCGAGCGAGGCTGACCTTAAGGACTATCTCCACCGTCTCGAAGAGGCGGAGAAGCGCGATCATCGCCGCATCGGCAAGGAGATGGATCTCTTCCATTTCCAGGAAGAAGCGGTCGGCCAGGTGTTCTGGCATCCGAAAGGCTGGACGCTCTATCGCACGCTCGAAAGCTATATGCGGCGCAAGATCGCGGCGAACGGCTACAAGGAAGTGAAGACGCCGCAGCTCATGGACCGGAAGTTCTGGGAGAAATCCGGCCACTGGGAGAACTATCGCGAGAACATGTTCGTCGCCGAGGTGGACGAGGGCGGCGAAGAAAAGCGCACCATGTCCTTGAAGCCGATGAACTGCCCGGGGCACGTGCAGATATTCAACCAGGGACTTCGTTCGTACCGGGAGCTTCCCCTCCGGATCATGGAGTTCGGTTCGTGCCACCGCTACGAGCCCTCAGGCGCCATGCACGGCCTCATGCGCGTGAGAGGCTTCGTGCAGGACGACGCCCACATCTTCTGCATGGAGAGTCAGATCGGCTCGGAGGCGAAGGCGTTTATCGCGCTGCTCTTCAGCTGTTACCAGGAGCTCGGCTTCGCCGAACCGCTGGTGCGGCTCTCGACGCGCCCGGACAAGCGCATCGGCTCGGACGAAATCTGGGACAAGGCGGAAGCGGCGCTGGCGGCGGCGGCGGAATCGATCGGCGTCAGAGCGGTCCTCAACCCCGGAGACGGCGCGTTCTACGGACCGAAGCTCGATTTCGTGGTCAAGGACGCGATCGGCCGCGAATGGCAGACCGGAACCCTGCAATGCGACTTCAACCTGCCAAATCGTCTTGGCGCTGAATATGTCGGCGAGGACGGCGGGCGGCATGTTCCGGTGATGCTCCACCGCGTCATCTTGGGCTCGCTCGAACGCTTCACGGGCGTCTTGATAGAGCATTACGCCGGCAAGTTCCCGCTGTGGCTCGCGCCGGAGCAGGCCGTGGTCGCCACCATCGTCTCGGACGCCGATCCTTATGCCCGTGAGGTCGAGGCGCTGATGAAGGCGAAGGGACTGCGCGTCGATGCCGATCTTCGCAACGAGAAGATCAACTACAAGGTGCGCGAGCACAGCCTCGCGAAAGTTCCCGTCATCGCGGTCGTCGGCGCGCGCGAGGCTGCCGAGCGCAAGCTGTCGCTGCGGCGGCTGGGATCGGAAAAGCAGGAAGTCGTCGATCTAGATGCTGCGCTCAGCGCGCTCGCCGCGGAGGCGACGCCGCCGGACCTGAAGTAGCGCCGCGCATTGTGACGGCGCGCGTCTTGCGGCAGAAGGCGGGCGTCGGAGAAGGGGCGAAAGTTGTGTCGCAGTCGCAGGCTGAAGCGCCGGTTTCCGCGATCGTCGTCAGCTTTTTCACCGGGCCGCTGCTCGCCCGCGCCATCGCCTCGTTGAAGGCGCAGCCGGAAATCGCCGAGATCATCGTCGTCGACAACGGCAACTGGGAGGGCGCGGTCGAAGCCGCAATCGCGGCGACCCCTGAGGGCGCGTCCGTCGAGGTCGTCACCGGCCACGGCAATGTCGGCTTCGCCACGGCCTGCAATCTCGGCGCGAAGCGCGCGCGCGGCGCCTACCTCCTGTTCCTCAATCCTGACGCGATGATGCCGACCGGCGGCGTCGCCCGACTCCTCGCCGACGGGGCGGCGCTGAGGCGCCCGTGGATCGTCGGTCCGATGATCGTCAATCCTGATGGAAGCGAGCAGCAGGGCTCGCGCCGGCGGACGTTGACGCCGTGGACGGCTTTCGTCGAGGCGACGAAGCTCTATCGCCTGGCGCCGCGCCACCCGCATTTCCGCCGGTTCAACATGCATGCCGAGCCGCGGCCGGCCGTCGTATCGCCGACGCCGGTCATTTCCGGCGCGTGCTTCTTTCTGCCGAGGGAGGATTTCTTCCTCATCGGCGGCATGGACGAGCGGTATTTTCTGCATGTCGAGGACATCGACTTCTGCCTGCGTTTCGCGAAAGCCGGCGGCGGCGTCTATTTCAACCCGAATGTCGGCGTCGTTCATCACAAGAGCTCAAGCCGCGTCTCGGCCATGCGCGTCGAGCGGCGCAAGACCGCCTCGATCATTCGCTATTTCAACACGCATTTTTCCGAGCCCTATCCGCGACCCTTCCTGTGGATGGTCGCCGGGCTCTTGTGGTTCGCCTTCGCGATGAAGCTGGCGGCGCGCGCTTTCAGCCGCGCACGCAGTTTCGTCGGGCGGCGCGCCCGGGGCGGCGCCGTCTTC
>JACADZ010000089.1 GCA_013389105.1 Parvularculaceae bacterium
CCATCTCAAAATCAATCGCGCC
The DNA here is from genome assembly GCA_013389105.1 of Parvularculaceae bacterium. GTDB lineage: Bacteria > Pseudomonadota > Alphaproteobacteria > Caulobacterales > Parvularculaceae > Amphiplicatus. The sequence goes on from JACADZ010000089.1 coordinate 23, forward strand.
GTCGCGACCCGCTACGACAAGCTCGCCAGATCGTTCCTCGATGCGCTACACCTAGCCGCCATCCGCAAATGCCTGCGCATGGCAACTTTGTAAACAGGGCCTAGCCGGGACCTGTCGCAACCGTCTCAACCTTTAGGTAGTCAAATGCCGAATTTTGGTGAAGCACTCGAGGCTTGGTCTTTGTATGCCGCTGCCCTTGAACGGAAATTAGGTACAGATGTCGGCGCATCTGTCGTCCTACCTTTCCAGACTTGGATGAGCCTCGACTGGCATCAAGCGGACGCTCTAGTCGCTGCTTACAGTAAGCAGACATTCGTTGATATTATGCCACAGCTCAATCCAGACCCGGCGCGTTATGTTGAGAGTTCAGCGCGCGTATCAGTCGGGTTCGAGTCCTTCGTTCGTGGTCTTAACGGTCAAGTGCTGAACGCTGTGCCCGCGGCAGACCGGCGCAAGTTAATGGCTCTTTACGCTGAATGGCAGAAAAAGCAGCAAGAGCTCGGTGCATTCGAAGACAAAGTCCTGGAGGCTTGGAAGACATATGTCCATGGAGCCGACCCAACGCAGCGCGAAACGCGCGCTGATTGGGAGCGACGTTACCGGTACGATTCGGAAAGAGAGATGTTGCGGCGGCGCGTCGACGAAATCGCCGGTGCCTATCTCGCCGAAGCTTCGGCCAACCCAGATCTCATCCGGTTAGCGAACGCTTCAGCCGCACTGTCGGCGGAGCAATCGCGCCTACCGCTGCCCGCTGAGCCTTGGCAAGTTCCTTATAGGGATACTTGGGAATCGCGTTTACGCTGCGGCGTTCTGGGCGATATCAGCAGCTTTGTGGCACAGACGGGTGAGCACCGCGTCTATGCTTCGGTCTCGACGGGAACCTCGCGGGTCTTCGAGAAGCGGTGGTCGGCCCGTGCCAAAGGACGGTACGGCTTTTTCCGGGCATCGGCTAACGCTTCTGGCGGTCAATTCGAGCAGAACATCGCGAGAAGCATTGAGAGCGTCGATTTCTCATTCGCTAACGTATCGACTTTTACTGTAGTTCGCGGCCTCTGGTACGACGGTAGTCTAATCCGTGACTATGGCGCTAAGGTCGATTTCGAGCAGTTCTGGGGAGAACGGGGGACCCTAAATGCAATTCCGGTCTCAGTTATCCTCGCGCATTCGCCTTCGGTGGTTGTGAAGCTAGATAAATATCAGCGCGACGAATACAAAAAATGGCGGCAGGTTAGCGGCGGCGCAGGTTTTGGCTGGGGGCCGTGGAGCATCGGCGGCGGCGCATCCTTTTCGTCGCGCCTCGAAACTGTAAAGGAGGAGGACGTAGAAGGCGGCATAAAGATCATCGGCGCTGAAAAGCAGCTATTTGCCATCGGTATGCTCGTAGAGATTCCTGGCGTCTGGTTTGAGCGCAGTGCAGAGGAGGCCGGAGTGAACCCGAGAGACATGGCCGCTATGTCTTCGCTCAATTCACAAAAGGTTGAAGCGGGCCGAGTGATTCTTAGGGGTCTTGAGGCTGATTTCGCTACCTCAGCGGCGACCCTAGACCGGCTTCTCGGCGTAAGGAGCTGATGCTTGGATGACGATTTTTTCGGCTGACGTTTTCGAGCTCTTTCAAAGAAGAAAGGCTCAACGAGAGGCGGACTTTTTCGGTGATTTCGTGACCCGAATAAGCTCCTCAGGACCAAATTAAATGGGACTGTCAGGAATCTTGTGCGGGGGGCCTTAGGGTCCGGACCCATAAAATGATTTGCGGGTTTTGCGAAGTGTGATTCAACGGCTTCGAGAGGAGATCGTTGATGAGCAATCACTTTTTCTGGCTGACGAAGGACCAGTTCGCGAAGATCAAGCCGTATTTGTCTGTACAAGAACGGTAATCGCCTGACAGTCGCCGCGCTCTAAGGGTTCAGGCGGCGGTCTGTTGAGGCTGTGGGTCTGGGGCTTTCTCCTTTCGTTTGAGGTCTGGTTTTTTGAGGCCGTCGCTGAAGGCGCTTGCGGGTGTCCTGCCGTTCATGCCGCGCCCTTGGTGGGGGCGCTTGGTGTTGTAGACGATGAGATAGTCGTCGAGAACCTTCTGCATCTCTTCGATGGTCTCGAACCAGGTCTTCCTGCCTTCGACGCGGAAGTGCTCGTCGAGGAGCGTGCGGTGCAGGCGCTCGACGATGCCGTTCGACTGCGGACGTTTAACGCGGGTGGTGCGGTGCTCGATCTCCTCAAGCTGGAGGAAGAGCTCGTAAGGGTGCCGGTCCATGCGCCCGCAGAACTCGCGGCCGTTGTCGGAAAGAACGGTCTCGACCTTCGCGCCTTTGGCCTCGAAGAACGGCAGAACGTCGTTGTTCATCAGATGAACGGCGGTGACGGGAAGCTTTGACGGGTAGAGCCGCGCGAAGGCGTAGCGCGAATGGCAGTCGATGGCGGTCTGCAGGTAAATCTTCCCAACGCCCTTGAGGACGCCGACGAAGAAGGTGTCGACGGCGACCAGGGCGCCGGTGTGCGGCGCCTCGATATGGCGCTCGCGGAACTCGGGGCTGAAGCGTTCGAGCAGCCTGATCTGCTCCTCCTTGAGCTCGATCCTGCGCTCGGCGGTCGCCTTCTCGAGGCGCAGGAGCCGCTCGTGTTTGGTGAGGAGCCCGTGGCGCTGCCAGACGCCCCGGACGCCGCCTGACGACACCTGCACGCCCTTGAGGCGAAGCTCCTGCTCGACCCTCGTGCAGCCGTGGCAGGGATGGTCCATCGCGTGGTCGAGGATCGCCTGTTCGATCTCCGCCGCGACTCGGTTCGGGTGCGGGCCCTTCGCGCCCGGCAGCCGGTCGACGAGGCCGTCCGCCCCATAGGTCTGGAAGTTGCGGCGGATCTCGTAAAACTGCTGGCGCGAATAGCCCATCACCTTGCAGGCGCGGCTGACGTTCGAAAGCTCCTTCGCAAGATCAAGCAGCGACAGCTTCCTTCGTGCTACTTTCTGTTCCGTGGTCATGTCGTTCTCCGTCGTGGGTTCGGGTGAAGCGTGGAAACTCCATCCTAAACCCCTCGGGAGCGGCATGGCCCGCCCGGCCGGCGCGCCGCGACTCTGGCGGTCGCGCGCCGGCCTCACGAACCAAAACTGTCAGGTGATTACGATCTCAGGACATGCGGCTTCATCTTTGTGAGCGGTGTGCCTCTGGCCCGCCGCCGTTCAACCTAACTCGCTTCCTCCGCCTTACGTCTTCGTGCAGCTCCGCTCCCTCCGGGCGCGTTGCGCGCGAGGTGTGACCGGGCGGCTCGATGGCCCGAGGCCCTTGGCTCCCATGAAGCCGCAGAATGGTCTGCGGCCATAATGGGAGACTTTCTCATGGCCAAACAAACTCAACTCAATCAGCCCTCGCAGGGCCGCAAACCTACACATCGACTCTACCGCGTTCTTGGTGACGGCGATCAGGCCGTCTGGACGCCGATTGGCGCAGCGTGGCCGAACAAGGACGGCATGGGGTTCAGCATCTCTTGCGATGCCATTCCCTTGCAGGGCCGTTTGATGATGCGCGTCATCACCGCACGCACGGATGGAGGTCAGAAATGATCTCCACTTCCCCCGCGAACCGTATTCGCGAACTGAACGATGCAATGCGCCGCGCTGGTCCTTCCTGCGGGCGCTGGATGATGACGCAGGGCGTTATGGCCGAAGGCCCTACGTTTATGCTGCTGGCGACCAGTGCCGTTCAGACATTCTCGGATTTCAAGCCGGACAACGATGCTTACGGCGAGCACGACTTCGGAGCGTTCGACCTCGCAGGACAGCGAATGTTCTGGAAAATCGACTACTATGACCGTGACCTTCGCTATGGCTCCAACGACCCGTCCGATCCGGGTGTTACGACCCGAGTTCTCACGATCATGTTGGCCTCGGAATACTGACGTCGGCATAGCCCGCGTCGGTCAGCAGGCTGGCGCGGGTGAACACCGGACACCAAGGGCCACATATTCGCTGCTCAGTGAATTTGCCCCTTTGGCCGAATAAAGCGCTATCCTTGGGTCCGCTGAGATCAGGGGCAGCCTGCAACGTGGCGCGGGCGGGCGGTCACAGCCAGCCGCAGTTAGGCACTCTTCTTCGGGAAAATCGGGCCAAAAATATCGTTTTTCATGAAATTCGCCCTGTGTTATCATTTTTCACAGGAAGTTATCGTTTTTCACGCAGACAGGCGTTCTGGCTCTATTTTGCACGGGCAGGAACGACTTTGGCACGGATATGGACGCACAGAATCGTTTTTCAGGGCCAGTTACGGTTTTTCAGGAGCGCAGGCTGCCTGAAAGAGCCACGCCAGCCGGATATGCAGCGCTTATTCACGCCTATGGCCTGAGTGTCCCCCTGCCGCGCACGTTGAGCGCAATAGGCGCGCGCCACCGGCTTACGGAGGCTGAGTGCTGGCGCATCTATACTCCGCGCCATGCCCCTGAGGCGTCTCTGGAAGCCCATCTCATTTTCGCGCTCAAGCACGAAGGGGTTGATCTGGCCGTTCTCAAACGTCTGTTCCTCGCAACCGGCGCAGGCGCGATTGAGATCATCGTTAAGGCAGCGCCGACCGGCAGCTACGCGCGCAGGATTTGGTTCCTGTACGAATGGTTGACAGGATCGCGTCTTGATCTGCCTGACGCAGTTCGCGGAGTCTATGCAGAAGTCGTCGATCCAAAGCTGCAATACGCGGCGAGCGGAAAGACTTCTTCGCGCCATCGTGTCAAAGACAATTTGCCCGGAACGCCTGACTTCTGCCCGCTTATTTTCCGTACAGAGTTGCTGGAACGCTTCTTGGCGATGAATCTGCGCGAGCGCGCGCAGGATGCGGTTACAGCGGTCCCGCGCGATCTACTTGCCCGAACTGCGGCCTTTCTTCTCCTCAAGGACTCAAAGTCCAGCTTCGCCATTGAAGGCGAGAGTCCGCCGCAGGATCGTATCCAGCGATGGGGCCGCGCCATCGGCGAGTCCGGCAAACAGCCCATCGACTTGGACGAGCTATTGCGCTTGCAGCGGATTGTCATTGGCGATGCGCGGTTTGTGCATCTTGGACTGCGCACCGAAGGCGGTTTTATCGGTGAGCATGATCGTGACAGCCGGATGCCGATTCCCGATCATATCAGCGCGCGCCACGAAGACTTGGGCGCGCTGATTGCAGGTTTGACAGCGTTCGACCGGATGGTCACGCCGCAGCTTGATCCGGTCCTTGCAGCGGCGGCGCTGGCCTTTGGATTTGTTTACATTCACCCATTCGAGGATGGAAACGGACGGCTTCACCGTTACCTCATTCACCATGTTCTGGCTGAACGGGGCTTCAATCCGCCGGGGGTCGTATTTCCCGTTTCTGCCGCCATTCTGGAGCGCATCGACGATTATCGCAGGGTCTTGGAGGATTACTCCTCCCGCCTGTTGCCACTGATCGAATGGCAACCCACCGAAAGCGGCAATGTCCGCGTCTTGAATGATACCGGCGATTTCTACCGGTTCTTCGACGCCACGGCTCATGCCGAGTTCCTGTTCGAATGCGTCCAAAAGACGATTGAGCATGATTTGCCGGAAGAAGCGGAGTTCCTGCGCCGTTACGATGCATTCCGAGGCAAGCTATCACTGGTTGTCGATATGCCAGACCGGGTATCCGATCTGCTGTTCCGTTTCCTGAACCAGAATGGCGGCAAACTTTCACAGCGCGCCCGCGAGAAAGAGTTCGCCGCGCTAACCGAAGCTGAGGCCGAGACGATTCAGCGCCTCTATGCGGAATTGTTCGCGCCTGAATCTGGTCGTTAGCGCCCAGTGACATTTCGTGCATTCTGTTCTCTTGATGAAAGAAAAGACTTAGGGCTGCGCCCTCAGCGCGTGAGAAGAACAATCAGCGGTTCCCGAGGCTCCTACGCTGGCGCTCCGTGCGCCCGCCGCAGATTCTTCTTCTCACTTGCACACCGCCTGTTCGCCACGAGGCAGGGTTGCATCAGCAACCCCTTCCTATTGAAAGGAAAACCTCCGATGACGGACGAAACTTCAAACATCAAAATCTATGTGGCCGGTCTGGCCGCCTACAATAACGGCATCTTGCACGGGCGCTGGATCGACGCCACGCAAGGCGAGCAACACATATGGCACGGCATCCGCGAAATGCTGAAAGCGTCCCCGTTCCCCGGAGCGGAGGAACACGCGATCCATGACTATGAAGGCTTTGAAGGCGTAACGCTTGGCGAATATTCCAGCGTGTCGCAGGTCGCCGAGATTGCCGCTTTCATTGATGAACATGGCGCGGTTGCCGGGAAGCTGATTGAGCATTTCAGCCGCGTGGATGAGGCCCGTGAAGCGTTGGAGGATCGCTATTGCGGCGTCTATTCATCCGTTGCCGAATACGCGCAGGAGATCACCGAGCAGAACACGCAGATTCCCGCCAACCTGCAATACTACATCGCCTACGAGCGCATGGCCCGCGATCTTGAAATGTCCGACATCCTCGCCATCGAGACGGGCTTCGAGGAAGTCCATATTTTCTGGCAAGGCTGAAATGCTTGGCGAAAGCGCCGCAAGGCGCTTTCCCGCCACTCAATCGACCGCGCGAAGCGGCTTTCGCGTCATCTGATCGTACAGCCCAAGAAATTCCAGATAAGCGCGCTCGCAGCGAAACGGTGCGCGGGCTTTGAGGGTGTGATAGGCGCCGATTGTGTCGGCGAACCTGTAGGGATCGCGTTCCAGAACGATGGCCAGCCGGATCAGCGGCGACGGCAATTTCAGCACGTTCGAGACATGCCACCCCACCCAATACATGGCCGCAATATCGGCTTCGTAATCATTGAATTGACGTGTGGTGACACGGCGAGCCGCGCCGTGCAGCGTGAGAATCTGCACACGCTGTTTTTCGTCGATCCGGTGCGGTGGGCCTTTGCTCAATTCAGCACCCGGTCTTGAAGGCGGAACGGGTTATGGAGCGCGCCCCACGCAGCAAAGAGTTCCGCATCCGGCATGGAGGCAAACCGGACTTTAAGCGCGGCAAGGTCCGGCGTCAGGCCGTCCGCTTTCATTCCAAGCAGGTTCAGCCGCAGGATTTTGAACGGCTGACGCATGAACATGGGGTGCATGTCCAAGGCGAGCAGAAGCGATTCCAGATCAGCAAGGACAGATTCCTCCGGTGTCGGCAATTCCGGCTGCATCAGAACGGCGCGCCTTCGGACATAGGAGGCGCGGGCTGGACACGCGCCCGGCGGCCTTCAAACCGCCGCAGAAACTCGTCCTTCGCGCGTCGGACGTTCTCCGCTTCCGGCCATTCGGCCAGACGCCGCGCCTTGGCGACAGCCGCGCGGAAATGCATTCCGCTCATGCCGAGCAGGCGCGCCGTTTCGTCGGTGTTGCGGGTCTTGAGCATCAAGGCCGTCCAGTATCCGGCTTCGGCAATCGCCACTGGCCATGCCTTCTCCGGTGGGAAATAGCCGCGCGCGCTCTGTTCGGCGCAATAGAAATAGAACCATGGCCATTCGTGCGGCGGAATTTCCGCCGAGGGCGATGCTTTGAGGCGCGGAAACACATTCTCGCGCGGCAGACGCAAGTAGACGCTTCCCGGCCTTTGCCGCATGGGTTTGGGCAATTCGCGCTCAGGCGTGATGGTCGCGCGCTCATAGGCCAACGTCACCTGATCGAAGGCGGGCGTTCCTTGAGCGGCGAAATAGTCATGCCGTTCATGCCAGAGATCGACATAGGCGCTCAGTGTGTCGGTCCAGAAGGTGAGCGCCCAGAGATGCCCCGCCCAGAGGCTACGGCTCTGGCGGTAGACGACTTCATGCAGCAAAGCGGGATCGTCGAGCATCGAGGCCGCAATCCGCTTGGCGCGCGGCATCCGGCTCACGCGCTTGTTTGCATCATTCAGAAGATCATCGAGGATCGACATGGGAAGATTCTACGCCTTTCCATAAAAAGAAAAAGAGTCCGCGTTACGTCCGGTGCAGATCGTGATCCTGCTCATGTTCATCATCCCCGCGCTTTAGGTTTTGTGCGGTTTGCGGCTCGCCATGCGCAGCGCGCTCAGAGTGACGCAGCCGCGCTTCCTTGTGCTTGAGATCGCGTTCGATCCGCTCAAAGCGCTCTGCCTCTTTGTATTGCTGAGCTTTCAGGCTTCCGCGCTGATCCAGATGCGTGGCAATCAGCGCATCCATTTCTTGCCGGTCGCGCAGCAGGGACTCATAGGCTTCGAGGGCGTTGCGGTCCCTGATCTTTGCGTGTTCCCCGCGCAGCCGGTCCCATAGGCCAGACAAGCCAGTCCGAAAGCGGGATTGCCGCTCTTTGGTTTCCGCTAGGTTCCGCGCGTCCTGTTTAGTTTCGAGCGCGTGGCGTTCGGCCCTCTGGCGTTTGACCAGCGCCGAGCGCTGTTGTTCGGCAGCTTCTCTGGCCTGTGTGCGCTTGCTTTCCAGTTCCGTGCGGAGCCGTTCGAGCGCCGGGGTCATTTCCCGTGCGTTTTGCGCTTGCGCCTCTTCGACCGATGGCAAACCCTTGGAATCGCTTAGCCTAGCCTTCACGTCCTTGGTTTTGATCCCGCTCCATCGGGCGAGCGCATAGACTTCTCCTTGCCGGTCAACAGCGACAAAGCCCCGCCGGTCGCCTTGCGCGAGGATGAAGCCGCGTTCTTTCAGGGCCTGAATGAGGCTGGTCTTAGAATCCGCGACGGCCCACGCTTCCATGAAGGCGAGCTTGATGGTCTTGGGATCGGAGGATGCACGTTTGGCCTGTTGCCATTCACCGAGGGAGAAATTCACCGGATCGCGCGCACCGGATTTGGCGAGGCCGCCCGGCATCCGCCACCCGCGTTCAAGATAGAGTTCGCGCGAGAGATCGAGCAGCTTGCGATGCGTGAAGGGGAGCGGGACAGCGCGCATTTCATCCGCATCAATCCGGCTCCAGACCGCATGAGCATGGCGGCGGCCATCTTTCTCATGGAAGACGATGGCGCGGGGCTGGCCGACGAGGCCCAGCTTCTCTTCGGCGCGGTCGATGGCCGCTTCGAAGGTTTGCGTATCGACCACCTCATTTGGCGGCGGGTTGAGGGAGAGCGAAAAGAGATATTGAGTGCAGCGCGTGCTCTTGGAGAGCGCTTCGGCCTCCCGCAGGGCGGAGAGCAGGTCTTCCGAGGCAAAGCCTCGCACTTCATGGATGGTGACATGATCGTTCTCCTCCTTCATCAGATGGAGAGCGAGGTCTTTAGCTCCGCTGCGCTGGCTTCCAACGAAGATCACGGGCCATCCTCCAAGGACATGCCCAAGGCGGAGAGCAGCGCATTGCGCATGGTGCGGATATCCTCGCAGGCATCCATGATCTGCTGAATGAGTTCGGGTGCGGCCCCAGCGATCAGGCCGAGTTTCGCAGCCTTGGCGAGTTGGTTGACGTTCGCGGCCAGCCGCGAGGCACCAAGCATCCCCAGAACCTTCGCCAGCCCGGCTTGATCGACGGCAGGGCGGCGGCGCTTGCGGCGCGGGGCGGAGTTCTCCCCGAACAGCCGTTCCCGGATATAGGCTCCGAGCGGCATGGTCCCGGCTTCCTGTTCCAGCCGTTCCCGCTCAGCGCGGGTCAGGCGCAGGCAGAAGGGCCGGTCCTTGGGCGCGCGCTTGCGGGGCGGATCAACCTCCCCGGAAGCGGCAGCGCGGAAGGTGGGCACAAGGGATGGCGGTTTGATCGGATGCGGGGAGCCGGTCATGGGGACGGCTCCTCAAACTGGATGTTATTGTCTTGAAGTTGGTGGTTACAGTTGGCTAATTCGTCGAAAAGCGCGTTCGAAGTCTCTCCTTCGAGGTGCGCCATCTCCAGTTTACCATGTCGCCAAGGGGTCGTCCTGGCCACGAATTGGTCAAGCGACCTATGGCAGGCTTCAGGCGTGCGAATCCTGAGGGATGGGACAGCCCTGTTCATCGCATGCGCCCTCCGCTGCGCGGCCTCGCGCCCCGTTGGCGATCTCGCCGATCAGGGCCTGGATGGCGGCGCCGAGACGCAGGTCATCGAGGTGGCCGAATTTCTGCAGGCGGAGCTTTCCGGCGCAATCGATCAGGATCGTCGTCGGCGTGCCCTGCATCTGATAGGCGCGCATGGTCTGAGGGATGCCTTCATCGGACGGGGCGTCGATGCCGACGGGGAAGTCGATGCGATACTCATGCAGAAAGGCCGCAAGCGCTTGCGGCGTTCCTTGCGCGTCGTGATGTTCGAACACCGTGTGGAGTCCGATGACAGCGAGGTCCTGCGGCGCAAACGCCGCCCGCGCGCGCTGCGCCTGCGGCAGGCCGTGGCTCACGCAGCCGGGACAGAGCATCTGGAACGCGACCGCGAGGATCGCCTTGCCGCGCAGCGCCTCCACCGTCAGGGGCGCAGGCGTGTTGAGCCAGTGCGCAATGCGCCACTCCGGGGCCGGACGAAGGGCCGCCATCAGAAATCTCCGTCCTTCGCGTAAGGCCTCGCCCAAAGTATCGCCTGCAACAATACGGATTTGGTCCAGGCCGCATGCATGGCTTCGACCTCATCGGGCGACGCGCCGGTCTTGGCGAGGAACGACTTCATCGTCGCCGAAATGGGGATGACGAGCGCGAGGAGCTGGCTCATCGGGATGTGCGGCGCCGCCGCGACGCCGTCGGTCTTGTTCTTGCCGATGCGGTGGTGGCGCTTGCCGATCTCCTCCTGATAGGCGAGCCAGGCGGCGTCATAGTCGGCGCGGCAGGTGTCGAGAATCCACTGGCCGAAGCGCTTTCGCACCGCGTCGAGATAGGCGCCCACGGGCTCGCCTGCGGACGTCGAGAAATAGCGCAACAGATGCGGATTGCCGCCGACGAAGCCGTACCAGACATCGAGGATCGCCTCGACCTGGGGCTTCAAGCCGTCATGGGCGCGCTTGAGCGCCGCGACGTCGTCCGGCCCGAACAAGAGCGAAGCTTTGAGTTCCTCAAACTGCTGGGTTGTCACCGGCGAGGCGGGCAGCGTCGGGTCGTTGAGGCGGTAGCCGGGGATGGCGGTCATGGGCGTCTCCTTGCGTGCAATGTGAAAACTTGATAGCATCGACTCGATATCAAAGTGCACGTTTAGCGTCAATGAAAAAGAGCGACTCGCTACCAACGGCTAATGCCTTGCAAGCCGCCCATCTGATCGAGCGGCTGGGGCGGCTCATGCGCGCCGGCGATCATGCGGCTGGCCTCAACCCGGCGCAGGCCGAGGCGCTGCGCTATCTCGCCCGCGCCAATCGCTTTTCGCGCACGCCGGCGGCGCTCGCGGACTATCTTGGCTCGACGCGCGGAACCGTGTCGCAGACGCTCATTTCCCTTGAGGCGAAAGGCCTGATCGAGCGGCAAGAAAACGCGAGGGACGGCCGGTCGGTGGTGTTTGCGCTGACGAAAGCGGGATCAAATTTTCTTCGCGCGGGGCCGGATCGCGAACTCGCCGCCGCACTCGACAGAGCGGGTGTCGCCAAAGACCTCGCCGACGATCTTGAGGCCGGTTTGCGGGCGGCGATTGCGGCGCGCGGCGGGCGCGCCTTCGGCGCCTGCCGCACCTGCCGCCACTTCCGCCGCGATCATCATTCAGGCGCTGCCCCGCATCACTGCGCGCTGCTGGACGAGGCGTTGAGCGAAACCGATCAGGCTCTGATCTGCGCTGAGCAGACTGCGGCGTGATCGACGAGTTCGGTCACAAAGCCGCAGAAGAAACAATCAAATACCGGTTCCCGGTTTCACCCGCTCCCGCGCGCCATTTCATGATACCATGACGGCATTGCGCCGGTCTTGGCCACGAATTGGTCTTGGCTGAGGTTTTGGCGGCTGACGGGAGCCGGTCACGGCCGCTATGGAATTTGCTTAGCTAACAACTGGTCCCGTAGCCACACCAGCGCCGTGTTGCGTTCATTTCGCGAATGGATGAGCAGACCAATGTCGAAGCTGCGGACAGCCAAAGGGGGCTCGGCGTGGCTAAGCCCAAACGGCCCGGCAAAAGGAACAACCAGACTGGCCGGTAGCGTTGCAACCAGGTCCGTACCGGAAAGACTTGCAAGCGCAGGGAAAAAGAACGGCACGCTGACCGCGACACGACGCGCAAGATTCCGTTCAGCCAGCGCGCGATCGACAATGCCGCGAAAGTCTCCCGCAAAACTCACAATGACATGGTCGGCGGCGCAATAGGCAGCAAGCCGGTTCCTGACCTTGAAAATCGGATGGCCGGCGCGCGCGACCAGCCGATAGTTCTCCTTTTTGAGCGTCGTCTGAATGAAGGCGTCTTCGGGAGACCAAAAATAGCCCAGCGCAGCGTCGATCTCGCCCTCCTCAAGGGCGCGCTTGGCGTCTTTCCGCGTCAAAGCCCTGGCCAAAAGCCGCGTGTGCGGCGCTGTCCGGCGTAGCTGTTCTATCAGTGCGGGAACGAACGTTGCGAGTTCAAGATCGCTGGTCCCCAGTCGGAAGGTCGTTTGCGCCGATTGCGGGTCGAACGGCGCCGGTCCCGCTAGGGCGCTCTCAAGCGAGGCGATCGCTTGACGAACGGCGGGCTCAATGGCGATGGCGAAGGCAGTGGGCTCCAGCCCCTGCGGCCTTCGAAGGAACAACTCGTCCTCGAGCGTTTCCCGCAGTCGGCGCAGCGCGTGACTGATGGTCGATTGGGTCAGTCCCATGTTCTCCGCAACAACGGTCGCCTTACGATGCCGCATCAGTCCGACGAAGATCATCAGCATGCTGAGATCAAGGCGGCGAAGTTTCAACTTATCGATATCAGACATGAAATGATTTCATTTTATTGTCATCAACGTTATCGATATCATATCAGCAGTGGCATTGATACAATGAAATGAGGGCGCTGTGCGGATAGCGATTATAGGCGCGGGAAATGTCGGTCAGGCGCTTGGGGGCAACTGGTCCGCTAAGGGCCATGACGTGATCTTCGGCGTTCGACAGTTGGGCGATCCAGGTCTGGCGAGGCTGCTTGCTGGCGCCGGCGCGACGGAGGCGTTGCCGGCCGCAGCAGCAGCGCAAGCAGATGTTGTCGTTCTCGCCCTGCCGTGGGCGGTTGCCGAAGGCGCGGTCAAGGCGCTCGGCGAACTTGAAGGTAAAGTTGTGATCGATTGCATGAACCCGCTCACCATGACCGATGGCGCACTTGGTCTTGATCGCGGCTTCACCAACTCGGGCGCGGAGACAGTTCAGTCCTGGCTGCCGCGCGCCCATGTGGTGAAGACCTTGAACCAGGTCGGCGCCGAGATCATGGCCAATCCCTCTATCCTTGCCGCAATCCCAGTCATGTTCCTGGCGGGAGACGATGTGACCGCCAAAGCGAAAGCCGCGGCTCTCGTCACGGATGCGGGATTTGAGGCGCTCGACGCCGGACCGCTTCGACAGGCGCGCTTGCTCGAACCGTTTGCAATGCTTTGGATCAACCAGGCGATCGTGCGCGGCGAGGGGCGCAAGTGGGCGCTCGGCGTGTTGAGGGGCGATGAAAGCTGATGCTGCGTTTCTTCGCCAAGGGTTTCACCAGATCGGCCAAAAAGAACGCCAACCCGCGAAATATTAGTGAGCGGAGACAAGTGACGGCGATGACAAATATTCCGAAGAAAAAAAACATACTTATGATCGCCGCCAATGCCGGCAGATCGCCTACAACCGGTTGGCCGGTCGGCTTCTGGTGGGCTGAACTGACCCACCCCTACTTGGCCTTCGTCGAGGCAGGTTATGCGGTGGAGATCGTTTCACCCAAGGGCGGGGACCTGATCGCCGACAGCTATTCCGACCCGGAGGATCAAAGCGGCTATTCTGCTCACGATCTTGTCTCCCTCGGCTTCAAGAAAAGTCCGCAGCACGCAGCCCTGCTTCAGAACACCAAATCCATCGCCGATGTGACGGTAGAGGAGTATGACGCGATTTTTCTCGTCGGCGGCCAATCGCCGATGATCACCATGATCGACGACATGGCGCTGCACAGGTTCGTGGCGCGCGCCTATGAAGCGCGCAAGATCGTCGCCATCGTGTGCCACGGCGCCTGCGTTCTCTTAAAAACGCGATTGTCGAACGGTGAGCTGCTGGTCAAGGGGAAGACTTGGACTGGGTTCGCCAATTCTGAAGAAATGTACGCAGACCAATTCGCCAAGATGCGAATTCAGCCGTTCTGGATTGAGGACGAAGCCCGCAAGATTGATGGAACAAACTTCATCGTCAATTCGATGTTCATGCCGTTTGCTGTGCGCGACGGCAATCTGATCACCGGACAGCAGCAGTATTCCGGCAGCGCGGCTGCAAAACTCGTGATCGAGGCGCTCGGTCGCTGATGCAAGGAATCGCCCGCATTTCCGGCTCGGCGTCTTGTCATCGCAGCGCCGCCCCAATCCCTGGAGCGGCCCGCTGCGCCGCTCGACTGGAGGCTATGCTCGACATTCTCCCGCACAAGCCGGAGATTTTCTGATGTCGCGTTCGCCTTTTTGTCCTGAGATCGTAATCACCTGACAGTTTTGGTTCGTGAGGCCGGCGCGCGACCGCCTCGGAACGGCGCCGGTTTGGGTATCGCCGCGTCGGCCTCATGCTCGAACAGGAAGGCATCACCATGAACCACAAGAAGCTGAGACGGCTTTACAAGGAATAAGGCCTCGCCGTGAAGCGCCGCCCGCAGGCGAACTGGTCGTGCACGAAGTCCAGCGACCAGCGCGCATTGGCTTTGGCCTCGACGATGATCGGCGCCCGCGTTCCGACGGCCCTGCGTCGGGTCCGGCGCTTTCTGACGCTCAGCCCTTCCTCTCGGTAAAGCCGGTAGATGCGGTTGACGCCTGACGGCTCGCCGTCCTGACGCAAAAGCACAAACAGCCGCCGATAGCCGAAGCGCCGGCGTTCATTGGCGAGCGCCTTGAGCTTCTCGCGCAGTTCCGTCTCGGGCGGGCGACGCGAGCGATAGCGGACCATCTTGCGATCCGCCCCGACAATCGAACAGGCCCGCCACTCCGACACGCCCATGTGGGCCTTCAGATGCGCGACCGCTTCACGCCTGGCGGCGGGCGTCACCACTTTTTTGACAGCAGGTCCTTCAGCGCCGCGTTGTCGAGCATCGCATCCGCGAGAAGACGCTTCAGCTTCGCATTCTCCGTCTCAAGACCCTTCAGGCGCTTGGCTTCCGAGACGTCCATGCCGCCGAACTTGTTCTTCCAGTTGTAAAGCGTCTGCGGGCTGATCCCGTGCCGGCGGCCGAGCTCCGCCGCCGAAGCCCCGAGCTCATGCTCCTTCAGAACCCCAATGATCTGCTCTTCCGAAAACCGTGATCGCTTCATTCGTCCAGTCCCTTCGTTCGGGCCGGACTCTAAATCCCCGTGGATGAAAATCTCAGTGGCAGGTCAAACCGCGCCGGTAACCCCGGAGGCTGTTTGGTTGGGGTCATGCAGCGATAGCGGTTCCCTTGAGCGCTGCAAAGTAGTTGGCCTCGGCTTGTGCCGGGGGATGTTTCCGATCGGCTCGAGAAGCCTTCGGTTGTTGAACCAGTCGACCCATTCGAGCGTGGCGTATTCGACCGCGTCCATGGATCTCCGCGAGCCTTTGCGCCGAATGCCCGCTTGAAGCCCTAAACCAGTCAATTTCCGAACGAGCCGGTGGTGATCTTGAGGCGGCCCAAGACATGGTCGCCGATCAAAAGAGCTTCGAAGTGGCCTTCAATCTTTTCCCGCGCAATCGACTTGCGGTGATTGCCTAGCCCTTCGTGAAGCAGAAATAAAAGGGATAGCGCCGCTGGCGTCCCTTGGCCCATGCCGCCGTGGGGGGCTTCTCGCAGCACGCGCAGGGGATCGCGCCGAGTAGCGGGAAGTCCTTGGCGCCGTCCTTCGGCCTGTCCCCGGTATTGTGGACGGTCAGTGAAGCTAACGCCATCTTTTCCGCGAAGGCGATCGGACTGAGATTTGGGCCTTACCGCCAACAAACTGGTTCGGCCCTTTGGCCGGCGCTCTGGAATGGTATATCATTTGCCGCCAACCGGTTGGATGGCGAGGTCATGGCCGTGCCGAAGACGCCTGTCAGTCGCGTGACGAGACTATCGGAGGGAGCCTTCGCGTTCTGGTGCGCCGACGGGCCGAACGCCGCCGAATTGCGACGGCGGCACCTGGAGGCGCACCTCGCATTCGTCGAAACGAACCACGATCGCTACCTTGCGGCCGGGCCGATGCGCCGGGACGGCGAACAGCGGCTGTGCGGAAGCCTGCTCGTTGTCGTCGCCGAGAGCGAGTCGGACGCGCGCCGGTTCGTTGAAGGCGATCCCTATTTTTCCGAGGGCGTCTTTGAGTCGGTCGAATGCCGACGCCTCACGCCGGCTGCGGGGCGCTGGCTAGGCGGCGTGATCTGGAAAGACGCGCACGAACTGCGCGCCCTGGCGGACGGCGGACGATGAGCGGCAAGGGCCAGATCGATGTCGGAAGCCGCCCTGTTCGCACTTCTGCACCTTCTCGTTTTCGCATACTGGCTCGGGGGCGACATTGGCGTGTTCTATTCAAGCTTTGTGCTGACTGATGAAAGGCGGCCGGCCGCTGGGCGCCTGGCGGCCGGACAGATTCTGAACGCGGTCGATCTCATTCCGCGGCTGGCGCTCCTGATGGCGTTGCCGACGGGGCTCGCGTTGGCGGGTGCGCGGGGCTGGCTCGATCTCGGCCCTGCGTGGCTCGCGGCGGCTTTTGTCGCTGCGCTCGGCTGGGCTCTGCTCCTGCGGCGTCTCCACCACGACCCCTCGTCAACGAGCCTCCGGTTGGTCGATCTGGCGCTGCGCTGGGCGTTTCTTTCGGCGCTCGCGGTTGCGGGCTGCGCCGGCCTTGCAGGAATGGTCGCGCTCCCCGCCTTTATCGCGGCCAAATGCCTTGTGCTCGCCTTCTGCGTCGCGATGGGGCTATGCGTGCGCGCGACTCTGGCCCCGTTCGGCCCTGCCTTCGCACGGCTCGCCTCAGGCGCGCCGGACGCCGACAGCGATCGGACGGTGCGGCGATGCCTTGCTCGGGCGCGGGTTTTTGTCGTGCTGATCTGGATCGCCCTCGTCGCTGCGGCCTGGCTCGGCGTCGCGGCGCCGATATGAGCCTCCCCGTGTCGACGATCACAACGCCCGCATCCGAAGATTTGATCGACCGCCTTCGGCAAATCGTCGGCGCCGATCATGTGAGAACCGATGAGGCGACCCTCGCGCTTTTCTCGCAGGATATTTACGCGCGTGCGCCGCAGATGGCGGCCTGCGTGGTCGCCCCGGCCGGAACAGACGAGCTCGCGCGCGTTGTCGCGGCGTCGACGCGTTCGGGTCGTGCAGTGACGCCGCGCGGCGCCGGCATGTCCTACTCCGGCGGTTATCTGCCGACGGAAGCGGGCTCGGTGATGCTCGACATGCGGCGGATGGATCGCATTCTCGACATCAATGCGGACGACATGATCGTCACGGCCGAGGTCGGCTGCACATGGGCGGCGCTGAATGCGGCGTTGAAAGAGAAAGGACTGCGCACTCCGTTCTTCGGGCCATTGTCGGGCCTCGTTTCGACGATCGGCGGCGGGCTCGCGCAGAACAATGCTTTTTTCGGCGCCGGCCGCTACGGGCCGTTATCGGAAAGCGTGACGGCCTTGCGGGTCGTCCTCGCGGACGGGACCATCCTCGACACGGGTTCGGCGGCGACCCGAGGCGGGCCGCCGTTCTTTCGCCATTACGGGCCCGATCTGACCGGCCTGTTCCTCGGCGACTCCGGCGCGTTCGCAATCAAGGCGGAAGCAGCTTTGCGGCTGATCGAGGCGCCTCAGTCCGAGGGCTACGCCTCCTTCGCTTTCCCGAGCCGCGACGGCGCGCTCGCCGCCATGTCGTCGATCTCGCGGGCGGGCCTTGGCGCGGAGGTCTTCGGCTTCGATCCTAATCTTCAGCGCGTGCGCATGAAGCGCGCCAGCCTCGCCTCTGACGTCGGCGTCCTCGCCGGCGTCGTCAAGCGACAGAATTCCCTGCTGGCGGGCGTCAAGGAGGCGGCAAAGGTCGTCGTCGCCGGACGAGATTTCGTCGGCGAGCGGGAATATTCCGTACACATGACCGCGGAAGGGCGCAGCGCCGCGGCGGTTGAAGCCGACCTCGAGGCGGCGCGCGCGCTGGCCCGACGCGCCGGAGGCCGCGAGATCGAAAACACCATCCCCAAGGTCGTGCGCGCCAATCCCTTCGCGCCGCTGAACAACATGATCGGACCGGACGTCGAGCGTTGGGCCCCCGTTCACGGCATTCTGTCCCACTCGCGGGCTGCGCCGGCATGGGCTGAAATCGATCGCTTTTTCTCAGAAGCCGAGGCCGAATTCCGCGCACATGGCGTAACGACGGGCTGCCTGTTTACTTCGATTTCAACCAACGCCATTCTGATCGAGCCCGTCTTTTATTGGCCCTCGGCGCTCGGCGCGTTGCACCGCGAAAGCGTCGAAGCATGGTTGCTTAACAAGGTCACGCGCTTCCCGCCAAATCCCGAGGCAGACCGCACGGTCGCGCGCGCCCGCCGGCGGATCGCCGAAATCTTTCTCGCATTCGGCGCAGCGCACTTTCAGGTCGGCAAGGAGACGTATCTCTACCGTGAAAGCCGAAGCGCGGCCTTCCTTGCCTTGCTCGAGTCCATCAAGAGCGCCGTGGACCCCCAGCGGCTGGTCAATCCCGGATCTTTGGGGCTCCAGTAAGGACGAATGAATGCAGCTTAGATGCGCCACGCTCACAGTCGAGAACGCCGAGGCGGCCGCGGCCCGCTACCGCGACTTCATGAATTATCGCCTCGTCGAGGCGGGCGAGGTCAGCCGAGATCTGGCGGCTAGCTGGGGTGCGCCAGACGCCGCGGGACGACGCATGGCCGTCATGCAGCCCGAGTCCGGCGCCCCCGTCTTCCTGCGCATGGTCGAGGGGCGCCGGCGCGACGATTATCGGCCCTTGAGGACCCATGGCTGGGCGGCGATCGAGCTATGCGTTCGCGACGTGCTGTCGGTTCACGAACGGATGAAGAAGTCGCCTTTTGAAGTGATCGGTCCGCCGCGGCCGCTCTCCGGCCTGCCGACCATTTATCCGATGCAGGTCAAAGGTCCGGACGACGAGATCGTCTACCTCACCGAGATCCGCGGCGACCTGCCCGAATACGATCTGCCGCGCGCCGCGTCATTGATCGACAGACTTTTCATCTGCGTGCTCGCATGTTCGAACATGCAGAAGTCGGCTGAGTGGTTTCAGAAAGAAGTCGGGCTTGCGCCGGGCCGCGTTATGGAGATCGAGTACGCCATGCTGGCCGCCTCGTTCGGCACGCCACCCGAGCGCCGATACGCAATCTCAACCATGACTCATGGCCGAGACGTGGTCCTCGAACTCGACCAATATCCCGAAATGGCGACCGGGCGCGCGTACAACGAGGGCGAACTTCCGCCCGGCGTCGCAATCGTCAGTCTCTTGACGTCCGACTTCGACCGATTCCAGGGCTGGCTCGGCGACCCGATTCGCGCGGGCGGGTCCGTCTATGGCGGCGCCCGCTCCGGCGTTTTGCGCGCGCCAGACGGCGCGCTCGTGGAGATTGTGGAGGCGGCCCGTTGATCGCGGCGGAAGAAGTCGTCCTGGTCCGGGATATCGACGGACCGCCGTGCGCCGCTGATTTCAAGCTGCGCGCGGTCGAGGCGCCCAGCCACGGCGAGGGCGAGATTCTGGTGCGGACGATCTACCTTTCGCTCGACCCTTATGTCGGATCAATTCTACGCGGGCGCCATTTCAACGAATCGAGGCCCCGGGCCGGCGACGTCGTTCCGGGGCGCGCCGTCGCCGAAGTCCTGCAGTCCCGCGCGCCCGGCTTCGCGCCCGGCGACCTGGTGCGCGTCGAGACCGGTTGGCGGTCGCTGGCCGTCGCGCCAGCGTCGGGCGCGGCGAAGATATCGCGGGACGAGGGGCCGCTTTCCGCTCAGCTCGGCGCAGCAGGCATGCCGGGATTGACGGCCTACGCCGGCATGAAACACCTCGCCAAGGTCGGCGGCGGCGAACATGTCCTGGTCTCGGCGGCGGCGGGAGGCGTCGGCGGCGCCGCCGGCCAAATCGCCCGCATTCTCGGCGCGGAGAAAGTCGTCGGCCTGGCAGGGTCGGCGGAAAAATGCGCGCGCGCGGTCGAGACCTTCGGCTTCGACGACTGCATCAATTACCGCGCCGAAGGCTGGCGCGACGACCTCAAGCGCGCTTTCCCGCGCGGGATCGACGTCTATTTCGACAATGTCGGCGGGCAGGCGCTCGACGCGGCGCTTGCGCAGCTCGCCCATTACGGCCGCGTGGTGCTGTGCGGACTTGCCTCGCAATATCAGACGGCGGAGCGCCCCGCCGGACCCAATCCCGGCATGTTCATCGCCAAGCGGGCCCAGGTCTTCGGCCTCGTCGTCTACGATTTCGAACATGAGCAGGAAGCCTATTCGAGAATGGCGAGCGCGTGGATTAGAGAAGGCCGGCTCGCCGTTTTGGAAGATCGCGCGGAGGGATTGGTCCAGGCGCCGTCTCTATTCGAGAAGCTCATGCGCGGCGAAAACGTCGGCAAGACCATTGTCGTCGTCGGACCGGAGAAAAACTGATGCCTCGGGCTGCTCATCACGCAATGTTCAGCAGATCATGACGGCCCGACGAATGAGAGCGCGCAATCCGCTGACGGGCGAATTCGACTTCGAGTTCGCAGCGCCCGGCGACGACGAGATCGAGGCCGCGACCAAACGACTGCGCGCAGCCCAGCCGCGCTGGCGGGGGCTCGGGCCCGAGGCGCGCGGCGCCGCCCTGATCCGCTTCGCCCAGGAAATCGAGCGGCGAAGAACGGCCCTCTTCGCGGCCCTTTCGGCCGACACAGGGCGGCGCGCGATAGCCGAGCACGAAATTCAGGGATCGCTCGCCCTCATCCGGAGGTGGGCCGAGGAGGCGCCGCGCCTCCTTCGCGAATCAGAGAGGCCGTCTGCGGCGCACCCGAATATCGCCATGAGAGAAACAGGGGAGCCGTTTGCGCTGGTCGGCGCGATCAGCCCGTGGAACTTTCCCCTGCTCCTGTCGATGATCGACGCGATTCCGGCGCTCGCCGCTGGCTGCGCCGTCTTCATCAAGCCGAGCGAAGTGACGCCGCGCTTCGTCGGCCCGCTCATGGACGCGGTCGCCGCGGCGACGGACGTGCGCGACGTCCTTCATGTCGCCGCCGGCGACGGCGCGGTCGGCGCGGCGCTCGTTCCTCTGGTCGACTGCGTCGCCTTTACCGGCTCGGTCCCGACCGGACGCAAAGTCGCCGAGGCGGCGGCCCGCGCCTTCATACCGGCTTTTCTCGAACTGGGGGGCAAGGACCCCGCCATCGTCCTGCACGGGGCCGATCTCGAGCGCGCGGCGACGGCGATCCTCCGGGCGAGCGTCGTTTCAACGGGACAGGCCTGCCAGTCGCTGGAGCGCGTCTACGTGGATGCGCGCAGCTTTGACGAATTTACGCGCCTGCTTGTCGAAAAAGCGAAGGCGACGCCGCTCGCCTTCGTTCCCGGCGGGATCATCGGCCCGATCATTTTCTCGCGACAGGCGGACGTCATCGCCGAGCACCTTCGCGACGCCGTCGACAAAGGCGCAGTCATTTTGTGCGGGGGAAAAATTGAGACCCATGGCGGCGGCCGCTGGATCGCGCCGACGGTGCTGACGCGAGTCCGGCACGACATGAAAGTCATGACCGAGGAGACCTTCGGCCCCGTCATTCCCGTCATGCCGTTTGCAACCATCGAAGAGGCGGTTGCGCGCGCCAATGACTCTGTCTACGGACTTTCTGCCGCCGTTTTCGGTCCGACCGAGGCGGATGCGGCGGCAGTCGCCGAAAGACTCGAAGCGGGCGCGGTCTCGATCAACGACGCCGGACTGACTACCGTCGTGTTCGAAGCGGAGAAAACCGGATTCAAGCTTTCCGGGCTGGGCCCGTCGCGGACGGGAGCTAGCGGGCTGACGCGTTTCCTGAGGCGCAAGGCGCTGCTCTACAATCGCGGCCCCGTCGCGCCGATCGAGGCGTTCGCGGAAAGAGATTAGCTGCGCGCTCGTCGCGATGGCTTCGCGCCGGACTGTGCGTCCAATGCTTCACGCGCGAGGTCTCACCTGGCGGGGCTGTCCGGCGGCGCCGGCAGGCCCTCAAGAGCGTAGACGTCAAACCGGCCCCAGTTACCGTCGATCCGCGCACGACGAAGCGCGTCATATTCGGGGCTCGTCCAGAACGACCGCACGGCGTCCATCGAAGGCCATTTCGAGATGACGAAGCTTTTGAACTCGCCTTCGCCCTCAAGAACTTCGAAATTGCGGCCGGCGGCGAGATAGACGCCGCCATGCTTTGCATAGATGGGAGGAAGCTTCGCCACGTACTCGCGGGCGAATTTCTCCTGGTCGAGAACTTCGCCAAGCACCACGAGGTAGGCCGGCTTGGCCGCGGCGTCATTCGCAGTCGGCTCGGTCGCGGGGCGAGGTTCCGCGCTGGCCGAGAGGATCTGCGCGGCGCCGACGCCGGCGAGCGCCGCACCGGCGACGAAGCCGACGCCTGCTGCAACAAGAGTTTTCATGATCTTGCTCCTGAACGGCTGGGAAAGGCGAACACGATGAGAAGGCCTGCGAGCCATGGGATGATGCGCTCCTTCCATTGTCCTGGACCGGACGACGCGAATTGGTTGAACCAGACGGCGAGGGCGAAGCCGGCGAATATGGCGAGGAGCACGGCGGCGGGCTGCGGCCGGCGCCCGACGCAGATTGCGACGAGAGAGGGCCCGAACGCCGCTCCGAGCGCAGTCCACGCGAAGAGCACGCGCGAGAAGATCGACGCGGGAAGAAGCAGCGTCACAGCGACGGCGGCCGCGCACAGGGCGACTATCACGCCGCGCGTGACGACGACGGCACGATGGGGGGCGAGTTTCGACAGACCGAGATCATGGCTTGCCGCGGCGGAAGCGACGAGCAGTTGCGCATCGACGGTCGACATGATCGCCGAAAGGATCGCCGCCGTCGCCAGCACCGGCAGGAATCCGGGCGCGGCCTGCCGTGCGATATCGAAGATCACGCCTTCTGCGACGGTCGCTTCAGGACCAGCGGCGGCCCGCGCCGCCAGCGCGATGACAGCCATGCCGGAATAGACGAGCGCGCCCCAGCCGACGGCGATCGCCGCGCCGACAACTCGCGCCTTCGGGTCACGCGCCGCCATCACCCAGGTGACGAGGTGCGGCTGACCAAGAGCGCCGAAACCAGTCGCCCCAAGTCCGATAACAAGTCCGACTGCGGACCATCCTGCATGCGCGCCGAAGGGCGAGGTGAAAGCCTCCGTCTGCGCCGAAAGGCCCGCCGCCAGCCCGGACCATCCGCCGACAGTCCCGAAGGCGGCGACCGGGAGCGCGAGCGCAATGAACAATATGGCAAGGCCCTGCAACGTGTCGGTCAGAGCCACGGCCCAGAAACCGCCGAGGAATGTGTAGGCGAGGATGACTCCGGCGCCGAGCAGGACGGCAGCGGTCTTGCCGATGGGAAAGACGCCGGAGAGGGCGGCTCCCGCTCCGTCAAACTGCGCGGCGACATAGAACGAAAAGCAAAAGAGGATCATAAGCGCCCCGGTAATGCGGATGGCGGCGCGGAGCGGGCTCGACCCGCCGGCGAGAAAATCAATCGCCGTG
Source organism: Parvularculaceae bacterium (assembly GCA_013389105.1). Taxonomy (GTDB): domain Bacteria; phylum Pseudomonadota; class Alphaproteobacteria; order Caulobacterales; family Parvularculaceae; genus Amphiplicatus. The sequence continues at coordinate 23,618 of JACADZ010000089.1, forward strand.
AGATAGCCCTCGCGACGGGACGCTTCGCCAAGGTGCGGCCCGAGCCACAGCCACACCAGCGCGTAGCCCGCCAGGATGCCTGGAACCATCCACAGGGCGGACAGGCCGGCATTCGCGACGAAAGCCGTGAAGCCGAGGAGCACCCAGGCCGACGACGAGGTCGCCGCATAGGCGAGACCGGCCACCAGCGGTCCGAGCGCGCGCCCGCCGAGGAGAAATTCTTCTTGGCTGGCGGTCGCCCGTCGCGCCGCCCAAAAGCCGATTCCGAGCAATAGCGCCATGTATCCGGCGAGCGCCGCCGCCGCAGTCCAATCCACGCCCTTGAATGACACGACCGGCGACCTCGCAACCGCCACGAGGCAAGCTTTGACGCAAAACCCGATTGGCGGCAAAAGATATATCATTAACCGGAGCTTGGACCATGCCCCTGCGCTTCGAGCCCACCATGACGCGCTCCCACAAGACGGCGCGCGAGATCTACGAAGACGTGAAGGCCAACCCGGCCCGGGCCCGCTTCGGGTTCGGCTCCAGACTCGCAATCGTCAATGTGGATTTTCAGCAGGCCTATACGCGGCCCGACCTCTTTCCGAAGACGGCCTATGTGACCGACCCAGACCAGATCGCTCATGTAAACCGCATCTCAGCGCTTGCGCGCGCGCGCGGCATGCCGGTCGTCTGGACCCGGGTGGCCTACCGTCCGGACGGCGGCGACGCGGGCGTCTGGGGCACGAGGACGGACACGGAGGACAGCCTCCAGAACATCAAATACGATTCAGACCGCCACAAATTCGATTCGCGCTGCGAGATCGATTTCGACGCCGATCTCCTCTTCACGAAACGCATGCCGAGCGCGTTTTTCGAGACGCCGCTCGCGAGTTATCTCGTGTGGCGAAAGGTCGATACCGTGGTCGTCACGGGCGGCTCGACCTCGGGATGCGTACGCGCCACGGCCGTCGATGCGTTGAGTCACGGCTATCGCACGATCGTTCCCGAAGAATGCGTCGCCGACAAGCATGAGAGCTACCACTTCGCCAGCTTGACGGACCTCCAGCTAAAATACGCTGACGTGGTGTCCGTCTCCGAAGTGATCGGGCGCCTGGGCGAGGCAGATGCGCGCTGATCCTAATCTCTACGATTATTGGCCGTATACGGATCGGCCAAAGATTGTCTGGCCCGGCGGCAAGAAACTCGCCTTCTGGATCGCGCCCAATGTCGAGTACTACGAGTTCGAACCGCCCGTGAACCCGTCGCGGCCGGGATGGCCGCGGCCGACGCCCGATGTCGTCGGCTATTCGCAGCGCGACTGGGGCAATCGAGTCGGCCACTGGCGGTTGATGGAACTGCTCGACAAGTACGACATGCGCGGCTCGGTGTCGCTAAACGTCGCCATGTGCGATCACTGCCCCGAGATCATCGAGGCTTGCGTGGAGCGCAACTGGGAGTTTTTTTCGCACGGGGTCTACAACACGCGTTATTCCTACGGCATGGACGAGCGCCAGGAGCGCGCGGTGCTGGAGGACTCGATCAGAACGGTGGAGCGTGCGACAGGACAGCGGATCCGCGGCTATCTCGCCCCAGCCCTGACGCACACGGAGCGAACGCTCGACCTCATCGCGGAATACGACTTCTGGTATACGTGCGACCTTTTCCAGGACGATCAGCCTCAGCCGCTCAAGACCAGATCGGGCAAGCTGGTCTCCATGCCCTACTCGCTGGAGGTCAACGACGTCATCGCCTATGGCGCGCTCGCCATGGACCCCTGGCGCTACGCCGACGTTCTCAAACGGCATTTCGACCAGTTGTTGGCGGAGGGCGAGGAGACCGGGACGGTCATGTGCATCCCGCTCCATGCCTACCTTGTCAGCCAACCGCACCGCATCCGTCCGTTCGAAGAGGCCATAAGGCATGTCGCATCGTTTCGCGACGACGTCTGGATCACGACTGCCGCCGAGATCGCCGGCTTCTTTCGCGAACACTGCTGGGATGCGTCGCTCGCCGATATTCGCCGCCGCGGCCTCGAACGGCCGGGAACGGGCTTTCAGGCGGAGGCCGGCTGATGGCTCTTCCCGACGACTACCTGTCCTACCTCAAACGCCGGCGCGGTCAGGATCACGACCTCTATTCGCATGCGCTCGCCAAGGACCGCGCGCCGAAGCGCCTGCCGGACGGGGCCAAGGTCGCCGTTTCGTTCATCGTGCCGCTTGAATTTTTCATGCTCAATCCATCGGGGAAGCCCTTCAGGCATCCAGGAGCGATGCAGACGCCTTATCCTGACCTGCGCCACTATACGACGCGCGACTACGGGAATCGCGTTGGCGCTTTCCGTCTCCTGAAGGTCTTTCGCGACGTCGGCGTCAAAGCGACGTTCGCCGTCAACGGCGCGCTGCTCGCGCGCGTGCCTCCCCTGATCGCCGCCATCCGCGCCGAAGGACACGAAATCGCCGCGCATGGATGGGATACCGACTCAATCCACTGGAGCGGTCTCGATCCCGCAATCGAGAAAACATATGTCGCACGAACCCGGGAAGCGTTCGCGCGGGAGGGTCTTGATCCGCGCGTTTGGATGAGCCCGGCGCGGCAGCAAAGTTCCCACACGCTGGAATTCATTCGCGAGGCGGGCTTTGACGTTTGCCTCGACTGGGAGGTCGACGCGGTCCCGATCGCGGCGCGAACGCCCGCCGGCGAGGTCCGGCTCTTTCCGGTCCTTAACGAGCTCGACGACCGGCTGATCCTGACCGTCAAGAATCACTCGGAGGACGAGTGGCGCGATCAGATACTCGAAGCGGCGGAGATGATGCGCGCCGAGCATTCCAAAACAGGAGCCCAGGCCTTCGGGTTGACGCTGACGCCTTACGTCGCCGGATTGCCTTTCAGAATCTGCGCCCTGCGCGAGATTGTAGAGGGACTGGCGCGCGGCTGTCTTGTCGCGCCGGCCGGAACGGTTGCGGCGCTCCTGTGAACCGTCGCATCTTCCTCGCCGGAGCCGCAACTGGAGCTCTCATGACCAAGGCCGCCGCCAAGCCGCCGTCCACCGAGCGCTATACGGCGCTGGCGCTTCAAACGCGCTGCGACGCCGTGAACAGGGACAAGTCCGCTAAAGACGCCCGCGCCCGCATGAAAGGCGCCGTCGCCCGCGTCGCGGAAGAGATCGGGGCCGCGAAAGGCTTCCTCAAAGGGTTCAACGGCTACGACCTGAAGCTCGTCGTTCTCCCCGAATACTGGATGACCGGCTTTCCGCTCGGCGAGAGCCGCGAGCAGTGGAGGGAGAAAGCCGTCATCGACATCGGCGACGAATTCGAACAGGCGATGGCCGCCGTCGCGAAAAAGCTCGGCGTTTATCTGTGTTCAAACCATTACGAAAACGATCCTGCCTTTGGCGATCTCTACTTCCAGGCCAACGTCGCCTATTCGCCCAGAGGCGAAACGGTCCTGCGCTATCGCCGCATGATCTCCCTCTACTCGCCGACGCCCTATGACGTATGGGACGCCTATCTCGAGAAATACGGGATAGATTCCGTCTTTCCGGTCGCCGAGACCGAGATCGGCGTGCTCGGCATGATCGCGAGCGAGGAGATACTCTACCCGGAGATCGCGCGCATGTTCGCGCTGAAAGGCGCAGAGATCCTGCTCCACCCGACTTCGGAAGTCGGCGCCCCGGCGCTGACGCCCAAAGACATCGCCAAGCGCGCCCGCGCAATTGAAAACATGGCCTATGTCGTCTCGGCCAATACCGGCGGCCTGTCCGGAACCCCGGTGCCGGCGAATTCAACCGACATGATGTCGAAGATCGTCGATTGGATGGGCCGCGTCGTCGCCGAGGCCGGCGCCGGCGAGACCATGAATGCGAACGCCGTCATCGATCTGGCGGGCCTTCGTGACGCGCGCGCACGCACCGGCATGTCGAATCTTCTCTCGCGATTGCCGCTCGCAGCGTTCCGGCACGGATACAAGGCTGATCGGGCCCTGCCGAACCGAACTCCGGACGGCCGGATGATTGAGCGCGCAGAGGCGATCAGACTGCAACAGCAAACGATCGAGAACATGTTCCGCCGATAGCCCGGCCAAGGCGCGCAGCGCGGGCGGCTGGCGGTTCAGCCCGAAGCGCCGGGAGGCCGCGAGGCCGCGAAGCGCCGCTTCAGCATCGGCATCAACCCGCCCGCTTCGATGATCGCCATCAGATTCGGCGGCAGCGGCTTCAGTTGATAAGTCTCGCCCCGCGTCTGGTTGGTGAGTCGGCCCGATGCAAGGTCGAGGTTGAGTTCGTCCCCGGCGGCCACGGTTCCGCGCCCTTCGAAAACCAGCGCCGGAAGACCGAGATTGATGGCGTTTCGAAAGAAGATGCGGGCGAAAGAAGGCGCCAGCACGGCCTTGACGCCGAGTTCGCGCAGCGAGACGGCCGCTTGCTCGCGGCTCGATCCCATGCCGAAATTGCGGCCGGCGACGACGAAGTCGCCAGGGTTCACCGTTTTCGCAAACGACGGATCGACCGCTTCGAGGCAGCGCCGCGCCAGCTCCGCCGGCGGCAGTTTCATCAGGTATCCTGGCGCCAGGACATCCGTGTCGATGTTGTCGCCGAAGACGAAGGCGCGGCCCATCAGAGGAAATCCCGCGGATCGACGATCTCGCCGGCGACCGCCGCCGCCGCCGCCGTATAGGGCGAGGCAAGGTACACTCCGGAGTCCTTGTGGCCCATGCGGCCCCTGAAGTTTCGGTTGGTCGTCGAAATGCAGACCTCGCCTTCGGCGAGAAGTCCGTGTCCCATGCCGGCGCAGGCGCCGCAGCCGGACGGCAGGAACACGGCGCCCGCCTCGGCGAGCGTCGCAAGGACTCCTGATTTGGCCGCCTGTTCCGTCGTCGTGGCGCTGGCCGGAGCGACCAGGAGCCTCACGTCCGGCGCAACCTTGCGTCCCTTGAGGATTCGGGCCGCCATGGCGAGATCATCGTGCTTGGCCCCGACGCAGGCACCGACATACACCTGATCGACCCGCCGGCCTTTGAAGTCTCCGACCTCGGACGAGTTCGCCGGGCTATGGGGCGCGGCGACCTGCGGGGCGAGCGCGGCGGATAGGAACGCCTCGCGCGCCGAGAAGGCGTTTTCGTCGCTCCGCCAGACGACGAGCGCCTCGTCGCCGACCTCCCCGCCATGCGCGCGGATGTGCTCGAGCGTGCTCCGGTCCGGAGCGATGATCCCCGTGTCGGCCCCGAGTTCGGCGCACATGTTGCAGAGGGTCATGCGTTCGGCCATCGACATCGCGGCGACCGTCGAGCCGCCGAACTCTATGACGCGTCCGCCGTTCTCAACTCCGATCTCTCGGCACAGGAACAGCATGACGTCCTTGGCCGAGACGCCGTCGGCGAATGCGCCGTCCCAGTCGAGCCGGATCGTTTCGGGCACGTCGAGCCAGGTCTCTCCCGTCGCCGCAATCGCCGTCATGTCGGTCGCGCCAAATCCCTGAATGAAGCAGCCGAAAGCGCCCCCGTTCGGCGAATGGCTGTCGCCGCCGGCGACCAACATCCCCGGCTTCAGCAAACCATGTTCCGGCATCACCACATGGCTGATGCCGCGCATGTCGAAAAAGCGCCCCACTCGGTAGTCACGGACGAAATCACGGGTTTCCTTGAGAATCGCCGCGCTGGCGGCGTCAACGGCGGGTACATAGTGATCGGAGACGATCACTACCCTGGACGGATCCCAAAGTCCGACGCCGAGCTCTTCAAGGCGCGGCCGCCAGCGACGGGGCCCGCTCGAATCATGAGCCATGGCGAGATCGACCTTCACCGTTACGAGGTCTCCGACCGCGACTGCAGCCGCGCCAGCCGCTCGAGCGATTATCTTTTGAACAAGGGTGGCGGGAGATGCAGGCATCAAGGTGCGTCGAGCCGTCCGGGGTGTCGCGCGGAACCAATGGCCCGGCCCCGCCCAATTGATATATCATGCGTTCATGTCGGAACGAACCGAAAACGCGCCCCCCCGCGCGCCCTCAGGCAAGAACGGCCGAGCCTCCTCGCACCGGCCCGTGCGGAGCGTCGCGAAGGCTCGCGCCGCATTCAAGGCGGCCAAAGTCGATCCCGGCGACTCGGCGCCGCTGCACCGGCAGATCCGCGCCAAGCTCGAGGCGCTCATCAAGAGCGGCGCCTATCCGTCCGGGAGCGTCCTTCCGGGGGAGCAGGAACTCGCCCGCCACTTTGAGGTTTCGCGTATCACCGTAAAACGCGCAATGAACGATCTTGCCATCGCCGGCTTCGTCCGACGGATGCGGGGCCGCGGCACGATCGTAACGGGCGACGGAACGGCCCGGCCGACGTTGAGCGGCAGCTTCAACACCCTGATGCAGGCTCTCCGGGCCATGGGCGAGGAAACGCAAGTCGCCCTCATCGACGTAAGGAGCATGGCGCCGCCGGCCAAGATCGCCGAGATGCTCGAGCTTGAGCGCGGCACGCGAGTCGAGCGCGCGATCCGCGTTCGTACGCTCAAAGGCGCGCCGTTCTCGTATCTGGTCACATACGTCCCCCTCGACATCGCCGCGCGCTATTCGCATGCAGATCTTGCAACAACGCCCTTCCTGACCTTGCTTGAGCGAGCCGAGGCGAAGGCGGCGGAAGCCGAGCAGACGATCACGGCGGTCGCCGCGTCGAAAGACATTGCGGACGCCCTCCAAATCGCTCCTGGAGCCCCGCTTCTCAAAATTACCCGCGTGATGCGCGACGTCCGCGGTCGGGCGATTCAGGCGATTGAAGCTCAATACCGCCCTGATCAGTTCGAGTATCGAATACTCCTTACGCGCCGGTCCGAAGGTGAAGGAGGCGTCTGGAGCGATCGAGGCTGACCGACGCCGCAGGTCATTCCGGAACCAACGGTGCGGGCGCGGGACCGCGCGCGGTTTCGAAGGCGAGCGCGGCGGCGAGCGCCGCGCCATCCTTCCCCGCGGGCGCGATGAACTGGATCGAAGTGGGCGGCGTTCCCGAAGTCGCAGCAGGAACCGCTGCAGCCGGAAACCCGCCGAAATTCGCGATGCAGGTGAAGTCGGCCTGGTTGGCCGGAACGCGCGACCCGAACTCAAACGGCGTCTGCGGCGCCGTCGGCATGACGATCACCTCAGCCTGAACAAAAAGACTGCTGAAGCGCCGCGCCGCATCCAGCACCTCGCGACGGGCCTGCTCAACCTTATCCCGGCTCTGCCGCGCGCCCCATTCGAGCATGCCCGCGAACTCATCGGAAAACCCCGATCGCGACGCGCGCAGCGCCTCCTGATGCGCCCGGTGACCTTCGACCTCGCTGATGAGCAGCCCGGCGCGGCGCAGCGCGCCGAAATCGAAGCCTGAAATGTCGATCTCGACGCATTCGGCGAAAGTCCCGAGCAGCTCTGCGGCAGCCCTGAACGCATCGTGGACATCCCGCTCCACGGAGACGACGTCGCCCCATCGGGCGATGCCGATGCGCCGGGGCGGCTGCAGCGCGCCCGAGAGGCCGAAACTGCGCATCACGAGCGCCAGGCCGGACGCATCCGTCGCATGGACGCCGACGTGGTCGAGAGTAGGGGACAGGTCGATCAATCCTGCGTCGGAAATGACCCCGCGGGTCGGCTTGACCCCGGCGACGCCGCAATAGGCCGAAGGGATGCGCACGCTCCCCATCGTATCGGTGCCGAGCGCGAAGGCGCAAAGGCGGGCTGCGACCGCCGCGGCCGAACCGCCGGACGAGCCGCCGGGCGTCAGGTTTCCGCCCCAAGGGTTGCGGCACCGACCGAAATGCGGGTTGTCGTTCGTCGCGCCCAACGCGCCTTCGTGCATGTTGGCGACGCCGATCGGAACGGCGCCGGCGCGCCTCAGGAAAGCGACGGCTGGCGCATCCGTCGCGGCGATTCTGTCTCGATAGGCGCCTATTCCGGCGTGAAAGGGCTGGCCCGCGAGCGCGATGTTGGACTTGACGGCGAAGGTAAGACCGTCGATCGGCGACCGTGCTCTTCCCTCGCGCCAGCGCTTGGTCGCCTCGGCAGCCTCCAGCCGCGCCTCGGTGAGGCGGAGGTGCAAAATCGCGTTGAGCCCTGCGTTCAGGCGTCCAATTCGATCTGCATACGCCTCAAACGCCTCAAGCGGCGTCGCCCGGCCTTCGGCGAAGGCTGACGACAGGCCGCTAGCGCCGGCGAACGCAAGGTCGGTCATTTGAAGCGCTCGTCGATGAGGCGAATGGGCTTTTGCCGCAACTCGGTCTGCGTCAGCGGCGCAAGTGCGCCGACTTCCGCGAGCTCGACGACCGGCGCAATCCCGAGGCGGCGCTTCAGAACCTCCTGCATGGCGGCCGCGACCGCGGCGGAGGACTCCCGGGTCTCGGCGACGACGATAAACTCCTCGCGGCCGGATGCGTCGCGCCGCGCCTTGCAGATGAACTCGCCGGCGAAGGCCGGGTGCTCCTCAAGCATGGGGCCGACCGCCTGCGGAAAGATGTTGATGCCGCGGATCTTCACCATGTTGTCGGAGCGGCCGAGAAATCCCTCGATCCGGCGGAAGACCGCGCCGATTTTTGAAGCGTCGGTCCGAAACCGGGTGACGTCGTGAGTATTGAAGCGGATGATCGGGTAGACATCGTCCTTGTAAAGACAAGTGACGACCATGTCGCCCTCGGCGCCGTCGGCGACAGGCTTCCCGGTGTCGATGTCGCAGACTTCCAGATGCTGGGCGTCCTCCATGACATAGAGTCCGTCTCGGTCGGGCCCCTCGCCGGCGATCGCCCCGGTGTCGCCGACGCCGTACCAGTCGAAGCACAGGGGGCCGCCCCAGGATCTCGAAAGCTGCTCCTTGTCCTCGCGGCCGAGATGGCCGGAAATCATGCGTATTCTGATATCGCGCCCCGGCTCAATGCCGCGTTCGCGAGCGACGTTGGCAAGTTTTTTGATGTAGTCGGCGAATCCGACAATAGTAGTGGCCCGGAAATCGCGCATGATCTCCACCTGGCGCTCCGAGCGGGTTTCGACGCCCGTGCCGGCGGACAGAAACAGCGCGCTCGTCCAGTGCGTCACCGCCTCGCGCACATAGTGACCGCCGTTGATGAGACCGTGTCCGTAGACGGAATGGACGACGTCGTCAGGCCTCAAACCCTGGAAGCGGTAGAGACGGCCGAGCAGGAGATTTTGCGCCTCGCGGCTCTTCGGCCCAAACAACAGCACCTGCGGGTTGCCGGTGGTGCCGGAGGTGGTATGGAGGATGACCGGCGGACGCTCGCCCGCAGGGTAACTCTCCAGACCGGCGAAATCGCCGAAGGGCGGATGACCCGCAATCGAATCCATGATGTCCTGCTTGTCGAAGCTCGGCAGGCGGACGAGATCATCGAGCGAGCTGATGTCGCCGGGTGCGGCCCCCGCCGCGCCCCACAGCCGCCGGTAGAACGGGGTCCTCCACGCGAGATCGACGCACCGCAGAAAGAGTCGGTTCTGACGCGCCCTCAGTTCGTCGCGCGAGATGGTCGTCACGAACCGGGTGAATGCCTCCCCGATCGGATGATCCTGTTCGATCCGACCGAAATCAGCGCTGTTGAAATAGGTTCGGTGTCCGTCAGACATGCTCTTCCTCCAAACCGGCGGCGATGCGGGCGAGCGGGCGCGCGTCGGCGGCCTCCGCCAACGTTTCAACGGCGGCAATCAGCGCCTCGCCGCGCTCCGGCGCGCCGAAGCCGAAGGTGAAGCAGGCCCGCACCTTGTCGTGCTGCGCAGCCGCCGGGAGCGGATCTTGGGGCGACCCCGGCAAGCTGTCGATGCGAGACGCGGCCTCACGGCCATCTTTGAGCCGCGCGCGCGCGATTTGCGGAACGAAGGCGGCCGGATCGCTCGATCCGTCCTCTTCGACGACAATTCGTCTCGCGATCTCCGCCGTTTGCGGATCGCCGAGCGCGGCGGGCGTGAAATCTGCAAGCCCGACGCTCCCCTTGAGGAGGGCGACGGCGCCGCAATAGGGAAAGCACAAGCGCGCATAGCTCGCAGCCATGCCGTCCCGGTACGGACGTCCGACCAGCCGCTTGATAAGGGGCGGCGCCGTGAGCGTCACACTCTCGACGTCGGCGGCGCGAACCGCGTCGGCGCGAAGCTTTTGGAGAGCGGCGATCCCGCCCTGGGCCGCGCGCCCGGTCGGAAACGGCTTGTGCGAAACCTGTTCGATCCGCCAGACGCGGCCGAGCGACGCGAGAGCCGGCTGCAGATCGTACTCGGTCTCGAACAGGCGCGGATATCCGAAAGGCCCGTCGAAGACGTCGCGGGGGCCTGGCAAACCGGCCTCGGCCAGGTCGGCGGCGTACACGGCGGCCCGCGCCGCATTGCCGATCTGCACCGGCAGCGCCGGCTTGCCCTCGACATGCGCCTGCATGGTGCCGGAGCAATGGGCGAGCGCGTAACCGAGCGCGTCCAGCGCGCGCGCCTCGTCAAGGCGCCTCAGCCGCGCTACGGCGAGCGTCGCGCCGAACAGTCCCGCCGTCGCCGGCCTGAAGAACCGGATCGGCGATTTGGCGGCGACCCCGAGCCCCGCGGCGACGTCGACCGCCACGACCACGGCGGCGATGAAATCGATTCCCGAAGGCCGCGACCGGCTCTCGGTCTCGGCGAGTATCGCCGCAAGGATCGTCGCCATAGGATGCACGACGGCGCCCTCATGCACGCAATCGAACTCCTGGCAGTGAATCTGGAAGCCGTTCACGAACGCGGCGGACGGCGCGGGGAGTCTCGCGCCGGTCCCCATTGCATGGGCGGCGCCGACAACGCCGGCCCCGCCCCATCGCCGCGCGGCGGCGAGGACCTCGCCGGCATAAGGGGCCTTCGCGCCGGCGACGCCGACAGCGATCGTATCTAGAATGAAGGTCTTGGCGGCGGCGACGGCGGAGGCGGGGATCGCCCCTGCTGGCGTCGACAGCGCGTGGCGCACGATCGCCTCGCTCGCGTTCATTCCGCAAGCCCTCCGCGCAGCAGATCGAGATAGGCGCCCAGCGACCCGCCATGCGCAAGGCTGAGCGCCGAGGCGGCGAGCCGTTCCGCGGCGGCCGCGCTCATGCCGCCACGCCGCATGAGGCTCAGCGCCTTGACGCGGAGTTCCTCGTCGCTCATCGGATTTTCGGGATCGCCGAGGGCGTCGGCGACCTCCGCCGTCCGCCGCGATCCGTCCGAAAGATCAAGCTCGAGGCGCGCCCCGAAACGGGCGGGATAGCGCGCCGTGATCGCCGGATCTTCGACGACCGCGAGGCGCCGGCGCAGATCGCCGACGTCCGGCCGCGCCAGGCTCTCGCCTTCGAAATCGGTGATCTTGGGTGCGCCGCCGATCAGCGTGACCGCGACAGCGTGCTGAAGCGAAAACCGTGCGCTCAACGAGTCGGCAGGGGCTGGCTTGTCGCAAAAGACGACTGCGTCGCGATAGACGGCGATGCGGCCGCAGGCGACGGATTCCGGCCGGACTCCGCCCGCGCGCAGGAGAAGCGCCGCGTCAATCGCCGCATGCGCGTGTCGGCAGGCGGACCAGGGCTTGAAGCTCACCTCGTGGATCGCCCAGGGCGCGTCTTCTTCAAAGTCGAGCACGGCCTCGGGATCGGCGTCGCCGCAGGTCGCCGCAAAAAAACCCTGCGGTCCTTCGAAGATGGACATGAGGCCGCCGAAACCTGCCCGGACGAGAGATGCCGCGAGGAGGCCAGAGTCCGCGGAACGCGCCGTGTGCAGCTGCTTGGCGTGCGAACGGGGCTCGTGGCGGACCTGCCAGAGGCCGCTCGCCTGGGTCCCCGCGAGTCCGAGCGCAGCTGCACACTGCTCCGTATTAAGATGGTCTATATCTGCGGCGGCCGCGGCGGCGCCGAACGGCCCGCAGGTGCCGGTGTTGTGCCAGTAGCGGTAATGATCCGGCCCCACAGCTCGGCCGACGCGGATCATGGCCTCATAGCCGCGCACGACCGCGCCGAGAAATGTGGAGGCGCTCGCGCCCGCGCGGTCGGCGGCCGCGAGGGCGGCCGGGACGACCACCGGGCCGGGATGCAGAAGCGCGCGCTTGTCGACGTCGTCCATCTCGAGAATGTTGCCGAGAGCGCCCCAGTAAAGCAGGTCGCCGCATGGCCCCGCCGCTATTCTCATGGCGCGGGCCGCATCCGAGCGAGCGCCGGCGACGGCGCATCCGGTCCAGTCTAGCAGATGAAGCGCCGCCCGAGCGCGATCAGCTTCGGCGACCGGCCGCGCGAGCCGCCGGGCGAGCCGTGCGGCCGCCGTCATCGGGCTTTGTCCGGACATTTGCCTCGTGTAGCATGGGGCCAGCACGCTGCAAACGGACCATGCCGCGCCAGGCCAGATACGTCAGCCTCGCCGCCGAACTGCGCCGGTCGATCCAGCGGGGCGATGTCGAGATCGGCGGCCTTCTGCCGACCGAAGTCGCGCTGTGCCGCGCGCACAAGGTATCGCGGCATACGGCTCGCGCCGCCCTTGCGTTGCTTGAGGACGCCCATCTCATCGAAAGGCGGCCTGGCCTTGGCACCCGCGTCATTGCACGCGAGGAGTCGTCCGCTTTCGTGCAGCCTCTCGGCGGTCTCGCCGAGCTGCTTCAATACGCACGGAATGCGCGCCTCCAAATCTCCTCAGCCGCGAGCGTAACGCTCTCAGCCGGCGACGCGCAAAGGCTGGGCGCGCCGGCGAGGTCGGCATGGCTCAATATCGAGGGCGTTCGCAGAGCGTCGGGCGCGCCGATCGCCGTGACCAGCATCTATGTCGCCGACGCCATCGGGGCCTCGGTCGACGACTTTCGCCGATCAAGACGCGCGGTCACCGAAGAAATCGAGCGCCGCTACGGCGTCGCGGTGGAATCGATCTCGCAAACCATTCGCGCCGAGCGCATGACGGCCGCCGACGCCGCCGCGCTGAAGGTAGAGCCAGGCGCGCCCATCATGAGGACCGTGCGCCGCTACGCCGCAGCGTCAGGCCGAATCTTCGTCATCTCGGACACGCGTCATCCTGGCGACCGCTTCGCCTATGACCTGCACTATCGCCGCGAAGGGACCCTCAGACCTTTTCGGGTTGATTCGAAACCGGGGCGCGCCCACCCGCGGCGCTAAATCGAACGGGGGGCGCGGTGGACTAGATGGCGCCAGAGGCTCGAAGCGCCTCGATCTCCTGATTGGTATAGCCGAGCGTTCCAAGAATCTGCGCGGCGTCGGCGCCGCGCGCCGGCGTTCTCGGATCGATCTCTGCCGGCTCGTCCGCGAATTTGATCGGCGTCCCCACGATCTCCGAGCCGCGCTCGTCCCGGGACAACATGCCCCGTTCCGCCGTATTCGGATCGTCGAAAGCCTCCTTGAGATCGAGCGCCGGGGCATAGGCGACGTCCTTGCCTTCCAGCCAGGCCAACCAAGCGTCGCGCGGCTTGGATTTGAACGTCTCGCTAAGAAAAGCCCGCAGCGGTTCTTGGGTCTTGCCCGGCGGGGTCTCGGCAAGGGGCAGCAGGTCAAGGCGGCCAAGCGGCTCGAGCAGGTTGCGCGCAAACTTGATCTCGGCCCCGCCGAGGACGATCCACCTGCCGTCGGCGCATTCATACAGGTTGAACATCGCGTTGCCGCCCCAGGATCGTTCCTCCTTCGGAACATGCGGCTTTCCGGTTGCAAAGATCCGGCCCGAGACGTTCGGCGTCCATGCGAGAACGCTGTCCAGCATCGCGACATCAATATGGTCGCCCTCGCCCGTCTCGCGCGCGCGGAGGAGCGCCATGAGGACGCCGGCGAGCGCCGTCAGGGAGCCCAGCGCGTCGGCGACCGGCATGTGCGGCATGACGAGGCTCCCGTCGCGGGCCTCGTTCAGAGGCAGGATGCCGGCGAGGGCCTGGACGGCAAGGTCGTGCGCCGGTCGCTTCGCATAACGGCCGCTCTGCCCGAATGCGGAAATCGAACAGTAGACGAGCCGCGGATTAACGGCGCGGGTTGCGGCGTAGCCGACGCCGAGTCGATCGACGACGCCCGGCCTGAACGATTCGACGATCACGTCGGCGCGCGCCGCGAGTTTCATGAAGATCGCCCGGCCGTCCGCGGACTTGAGGTCGAGCTGGAGCGATTTCTTGCCGCGATGGGTGTTCCGGAACCAGACGCTTTCCCCGTTCTTTCGGTAGCCGATTTCGCGCGTCGGCTCGCCTTCTCCTTTCGGCTCGATCTTGATGACCGACGCGCCGTGATCGGCCATCATGAGCGTCAGCATGGGCCCTGGCAGGAACAGGGAGAGGTCGAGGACGAGAACGCCGTCGAGCTTCATCTGCGAGGCCCGAGGATCTCTTCCGTATGCTCGCCGAGCCTTGGCGCCCGCCATGCCTTCGGTCGGACGCCGTCGACCTTGATCGGCAAGGCGAGCATGTTGAGCCGGCCGCCCGGCGCGGCGTCGTGACTGACGCTGTCGCGCATGCCGACCTCGCGGACGTAGGGATTCTCAAGCGCGCCGTTCAGCGTGTTGATCGGCGCGAACGGCACTTTGCCCCCGAGCAGCGCCATCCATTCGGCGGTCGAGCGGCCGGAGCAGATTTCGTCCATGGACTCCGTGAGCGCTTCGAGATTTTTGCGCCGCGACGCAATATCCGCAAAGCGCGGATCGTCGCGCACGTCCGGCCGCCCGACGATGTCGCAAAACAGCGTCCAGAACTTCTGGGTCTGGCACATGAGCAGCCCCCAGCCGTCTTTCGTCCTGACGATCTGAGACGGCGAAATCGAGGGATGGGCGCCGCGCGGAAGGCGGCCGATGACCGGCCCGCCGTTCATCGCCCATACTGCCGGATAGGAAAGCTGGTGCAGCGCCACGTCAAACAGCGACACGTCGACGTCGCAGCCCGTTCCGGTCGCCCGGGCCCTGATGATCGCCGCGAGGGCTGCGAAGGCCGTCATGGTTCCCGTCATGAAATCGACCATCGACAGCCCGAAGCGCGTCGGCGGCGCGTCGGGTTCGCCGGTGAGGCTCATGAAGCCGGCTTCCGCCTGCATGAGATAATCATAGCCCGGCCAGCTTGCGCGGCTGTTATCCCGTCCGTAGGCGGATAGATGCGCGCAGACGATGGACGGCTTGACCGCTTTCAGCGAGGGATAGTCGATGCTGAGCTTCTTCGGCTGGTCGCCGCGCAGATTGTTGACGACCGCGTCGGCCGATCTGACGAGTTTCTCGAATTCGGCCCGACCTTCCGGCGTTTTGATCTCCAGCGCGACCGATTTCTTGCCCCTCGAGAATGTCTGGAAGAACTGGCTGTCCTGCTCCCCGAGAAATGGCGGACCGGTCGTTCGCGACACGTCGCCGCCCATCGACGGAGACTCGACCTTGATGACCTCGGCGCCGAGCTCGCTCATCAGCTGGGTGCCGTAGGGGCCAGCGCCGTAAAGCTCGACGGCGACGACGCGCACCCCTTCAAGAAGGCTCGTCGTGCTCATGCGGGGTTACGCTTGACGAGCTGCTTGGCGATAATGATGCGCTGCATTTCGTTGGTTCCCTCGCCGATGCACATGAGCGGCGCGTCTCGATAAAGCCGCTCGATCACGAACTCCTTGGAATAGCCGTAACCGCCGTGGATCCGCATCGCCTCGGTTGCGACTTCGACCGCGGTCTCCGATGCGTAATATTTGGCCATGCCGGCCTCCATATCGACGCGCGCGCCCTTGTCGTATTGGCGCGCCGCATCCTCGACGAGCAGCTCCGAGGCCCGGGTCTTGGCCGCCATTTCGCCGAGTTTGAGCTGAATCGCCTGATGCTCGGCGATCGGCTTGCCCATCGTCTTCCTGACCTGCGCGTACTTGATGCTTTCTTCGAGCGCGCGCTGCGCGATGCCGACGGCGCGGGCGGCGACGTTGATGCGCCCGATCTCGAGCCCGCCGGTCGCCATGAGGAAGCCCTCTCCCTCCTTGCCGCCGACGAGGCTCAAGGCGGCGTCGCATTCATAGTCTTCGAAAATGAACTCCCCGGAATCGATGCCTTTGTAGCCGAGCTTTTCGAGCTTCCTGCCGTTGCGTATCCCTTTGAGCGGCGCGCCCGTCCGCGGATCGTGCTTGGTCACGATCAGCATCGACATGCCCTTGTAACGGGGCGAGGCGGCGGGATCGGTCTTGACCAGCAGGGCGTTCGCCTCGCCCTCGATGGCGTTCGAGATCCATGTCTTTGTTCCGTTGACGACATATCTGTCGCCGCGACGAATCGCTGTCGTACGGATGCCCTGCAAGTCCGTGCCGGCGTCGGGTTCGGTGAGCCCCAGGCCGCCGCGCATCGCGCCGGCGGCGAAGCGCGGAAGCCAGAACTCCTTCTGCTCCGCGGTCCCGAACTTCTGAACTATCAGGGCCATCATGAGGTGTGAATTGAAGATGCCCGTCAGCGACATCCACTCCTTGGCGATGCGCGTGACGATCCTCGCATAGGTCGTCGCCGACAGGCCGAGCCCGCCATATTCAGGGTCGATCAAGGCTCCGAAAAGCCCGAGCTCGCGCATGTCGTCAACGAGCGCCGCCGGCCAGACGTCGTCATGCTCGAGCTTCATGGCGACGGGAGCGACCTTGGTGCGCACCCATTTGTCGATCGCGTCGAGGATCAGGGTCTCGTCGTCTTGGGCGCGCGCGCCGTCGGCCATCTTAAAACCTCTAGTAGTTCGGCACTCTGTCGTCGACGGCGTTGCCGCGCGTCGGAATCAGCATGTTGCGGATGAACGTGCAGACTGTTTCGCCGCGCTGGTTCTTTCCGATGGTGCGGATCGTGACGATCCCCTGCGTCGGCCGCGATTGAGAGAGGCGTTTTTTCAGGACTTCGCTTTCGCCGTAGATCGTGTCGCCCGCGAAAACCGGCGCGGTGAATTTCACCTCGTCCATTCCCAGATTCGCGATCGCCTTCTGCGAACAGTCGGTCACGCTCATGCCTATGAGGATGGCGAGGGTGTAGGGGCTGACCACGAGATTTTTTCCGAACTCGGAATATTTGGCGTATTCCGCGTCGAAATGCATCGGATGCGTGTTCATGGTCATCAGCGTGAAGAGGTGGTTGTCATACTCGGTCACCGTTTTGCCGGGACGGTGCTCGTAGACGTCGCCTTCGCGGAAATCCTCGAAATAACGCCCGAATGTCTCGCGGTACCGATTGGGTCCGACCTCCTTCCATTGCTGGACCATCGTTACTTTCCCTTCAATGCAAGCACGCGCTCGGCGGCCTTCAGAACCGGCCTTTCGACCAGTTTGCCGTCGAGCAGCGCCACGCCGCCTCCGGCGGCTTCATAGGCGGCGGCGATTTTTTCGGCCTTGGAGATTTCGTCCGTTGACGGAGTAAATATCTCGTTTATCGCGGCGATCTGGGCGGGGTGGATGGCCGCGCGCCCATGAAAGCCGAGCGCCTTGACCCGGGCGGTATCGGCGCGCAGGCCCGCCTCGTCGCCGACGTCCAGATAGGGAACATCCATGGTCGCGCAGCCGGCGAGCGCGGCCGCCGCGACGATGGCGCTGCGCGCATGCAGCATTGCATCGAACTCGAGCGCCGCGCCCAGGCTCGCCGAATAGTCCGCGCCGCCGAACATTATGCCTCCCCTATCGCCGATGGCGCGCGCGATTTCGGCGAGCGCGAAATAGGCGTCCGGCGTTTCCATGAGAGCCCAGACCGGCGGAACTTCGGCCCCGAGGACGGCGCGGATCTGAGAGATCTCGAAGGCCGAGACGACTTTCGGGATCATGACGAAGGCGGGCCGGGCGCCGCTGTCGAGCAGCGCCGCGACGTCGCGAATGCCCTCCTTGTCGACGAGCGCGTTGATGCGCAGGCCGAGAACTGTTCCTTCGGGGCGCGATTTGATGAAGGCGAGCGATTCGAGGCGCGCGGACGCCTTCCGGTCCGGCGCGACCGCATCCTCAAGATCGATGCACACGGCGTCGGCGCCGGACGCCATCGCCTTGCGGAAGCGATCCGCTCGCGCCCCAGGCACGAACAGGAGTGATCGGAAGGCCATCAATCCCTCCGGGGAGACTTTGTCCGGACAAACTAGTGGCTCGCGCCGCGGGGGTCAATGCAAGGCTCAGAACGGCTTCACCGCCCCGAAGAAGGCCGTCGTCATGATGCCGATCCAGTAGAAATACGCGATCGTGCGCCCGAGCCGGATGGATCGCTTCAGCTTTGATTCAGCCTCCGGATTCGGACCCGCTGCGAGCACGGGGAAGAGCCTGCGCCACTCATGCATGATGACCCGGAGGACGAATCCGAGGCAAAGCATGAGGCCATAGGTCAAGATCTTGGCGCTGTACCATTTCTGGCCGTCGCCGGCCGCGAAGGGCCCAAAGCCGAGCAGGGAGGTCGTCGCCGTAATGATCAGCGTCGGGATGATAATGTAGCGCGTCCAGTCCTCGATGTCCGAGAGGCGGTTGCCGCGATCTGTGCCTCGGAAGGAAAAGGCGCCAAGCGTCACCGCGACCCAGAGCGCCCAAAGAAACCACATGAGCGCCAGCCACGCGCCGCCGAACGGCTGAACTCCCCAGAGATTGCCCATGTGAAGGCCGAGCGGCAGGAGCGTGATGATCCCCAGCCGCGCGAGGATATCGATGCGAAACGCGGTATCCATGTGCCTCCGGCGCTCCTCGAGCGAAAGCGCCGGATTGACGACTTTATAAGACGTCTGGAACACGCCCCACTCGCCGCCGAGCCAGTAGACCATGGCGATAATGTGCAGCCAGCGGAGGATCGCCAGCTGGTGTGTCTCGAGGAACTCCATGACGCCGTCTCCCGCGTTTTTTCAAAATGATATACCAATTCAACGGGCGGAAAAGCGCGGCGCGGTCGCAGCTCACTTCCTGCGCGGGTCCCGGATCACCTTGTTGAGTTCGACCGTGTGCCCGTCCGGATCGACCAGCATGGAGACCAGAACCTCGATATCGCCGGCGGGGGAGGGATATTTGCGAAGGCCCGGCGCGCTCACGACCCTGACGCCCTTGACCGCGGCGGCCCGTGCGAAAACGTCCTCTTGATTGGCGGCGTTGAACACGAGAACGATCTCGCCCGGCGTGAAGTCCGCTGCGTCCGGATCGCGCCTGTCGAACTTGGTCTGGTCGAGAAACTGCCAGAGCCCCAGCATGCCGATATAGTCGTCATTGGCCTTCAGGAGCACGAGCCGGGAGCGGTTGACGCCGTCGCTCTTCGCACGCGTCGTCAGGCCCGGAGATGTCAGCGTCTGATCGTATTCGACCGTCATGCCGAGGGCGTCTCGATAGAAGGCGAGCGAGGTCTCGATGTCGCGAACGACGAGCGTGGTTCGCCTGAGGTCGATCGGATTTCGCGGCGCTTCGACAACCGGCGGCGGAGCGGTCTCTTTTGAGTGTGTTGCGCAGCTTGCGGCGCCGAGCGCAGTCAGCAAGAGAAACGTCTTCCGCGGCATTCCGGCCTCCATCATTTACGTACAAAGACATATCCGCCGCCGGCCGGTCCCCAGACCACGGCGCCGTCGGCCGCAAAGCCGCGGTCCCAGTTGGCGTAGCGCCCGTCGACGATGACGCCGAGGCTGATCGCGTAGGACGCGCCCTTGTAGGCGTTCGGGCATTTTTCCGAGGTCGAGCGCCACATTTTTTCCGCCACGCGCTCAACCGTGATCTTGCACTCGCTAGCAAGAAGATCGTCCGGAGTCAGGTCGGCGAGCGGAGAAGGCCCGCGCCAGGCGGCGCGGGCC
>JACADZ010000081.1 GCA_013389105.1 Parvularculaceae bacterium
CCCGCGCGCCCGGCCGGCGAGCGCCGGCTCAAAAAGCCCGCCGACATCGTGTTCGGGCGCTCCGAATGCGGGCGTTATTTCACCATCGACGAAGAAGACCTCTATGAGGACGCGCCCCAAGCCCCGCCCGGTCCCGCGACCGCTGTGGGAGGTCGGCCGCACGACTTAGAGTGCGAGGACGGCCGAGGCTCGGGCGGCGGCGCTGCGCCGCCGGCGCCTCAAAACGCGGCGACAAGCAGCAGCGCCCAAACTAGGATGAGCGGGTGACAACTCTTCTTGTTTGCGATCCCGTCTTCGCCGGACACGAAACGCCGGATGGCCACCCGGAACGCACGGGGCGCTACGGGGCCGTCGCCGCGGCGCTCGCCGACGCCGACTTCGCGGGGCTCGTGCGGCTCGGACCGCCGCGGGCGACGCGCGAGACGCTCGAGCGCGCCCACCCGCAGGCGTATATCGACCGGATCTGCAAGGCGGCCCCGGCGGAGGGCTTCGCACAGCTCGATCCCGACACCTTCATGAGCGAGGGCACGCTCGAAGCGGCGTTGCGCGCGGCCGGCGGCGCCGTCGCGGCGGTCGATGCTGTCTTCGCCGGCGAGGCGGGCAACGCCTTCGTCGCCTGCCGCCCGCCGGGCCATCACGCGCTCTCCGCCCGCGCCATGGGCTTCTGCCTCTTCAATAATGCCGCCGTCGCGGCGCATCATGCTCGCGCCCGGCACGGGGCCGACAAGATCGCCGTCGTCGATTTCGACGTCCATCACGGCAACGGCACCGAAGCGATCTTCTGGAACGATGAAAATGCGTTCTTCGCCTCAAGCCACGAGTTTCCGCAATATCCCGGCACCGGGCGCGAGAGCGACCGCGGCGCCTTCGACAATATCCTCAACGCGCCCCTGCCGACCGGCTCGGCGGGCGAGAGCTTCCGCCGGGTCTGGGGCGAGCGGCTTTTGCCGGCGCTTTCCGATTTCGGGCCGGACTTCATCGTGATTTCCGCGGGCTTCGACGCGCATCGCGACGATCCGCTCGGCGGTCTTGGGCTTGTTGAGGAGGATTTCGCCTGGGCGACACGCGAAATCGCCGCCGTGGCGGCCGCCGCCTGCGGCGGACGTCTCGTTTCCGTTCTCGAAGGCGGCTACGATCTTCAGGCGCTGGGCCGGTCGGCCGCCGCGCATGTTCGAGCCTTGATGGCCGCTGCAGAAACGGGCCATACGGGGCGTGCATTCGAGGGGCGACAGTAGTGGGCCAGCAGCGCGCATGAGCGGCCGCATCATCACCGCCCGACACGGCAGGCCGAATCTCTCCCGGGACCTCAAGATCTCGTCGCGGGAGTACGGCGCCTGGTGGTCGCAATACGACGCCGCGGGTCTCCACCCGGACGAAGCGCCGCCGCCCGAGCTCGTCGAGATCGCCGCCCGCGCCAAGACGGTCATTTCCTCCTCGCTCCAGCGCGCGGTCGAGACGGCGCGGCACGTCACCAAGGGCGAGCGCGCCGTGCCGGCCGACTCGATCTTCGTCGAAGCGCCGCTGCCGCCGCCGCCGGTTCCCGATTTCCTGAAGCTGCGGCCCGGCCAGTGGGGCGTCGTCAGCCGGGCGCTCTGGATCCTCGGCTATGCGCCGGAGGGCGTCGAGACCAATCGCGCGGCCTGGGAGCGCGTCGACGCCATCGCCGGGAAGCTCGCCGAATTCTCGAAGTCCGGCGACGTGCTCTTGTGCGCCCATGGCTGGCTCAACTGGATGATCGACCGGCGCCTGCGGAAATCCGGCTGGCGGCGCACCGGGCGCGACCGCGGCAACGACTACTGGTCCTGGCGCGTCTACGAGCGCTCTGCCGCGACGGTCCCGGCGTCCGAACGCGCGGCCGCCGCGGCCGCGGAATAAGTCTGGGAAGGGAGCCATTATGTTGCAACCGGCCGCCGACCTGTCGGACCTGATGGCGGCGCCCATCGCCGATCTCGACGTGAGCCGCGGCGAATATTTCCAGTCCGGGCTCCACCACGCGCTGTTCAAGCGCCTGCGGGCCGAAGACCCCGTGCATTATTCGAAGACCGGGCCGTCCGGCCCTTATTGGTCGGTGACGCGCCACGAAGATATCGTCGCCATCGACACCAACCACGAGGACTTCTCGTCGAACCGCGACATCGTCATCGGCGATCAGGGCGACTTCGCGCCGCCGATGTTCATCGCCAAGGACCCGCCGGTCCACGACGTCCAGCGCAAGGCCGCGATGCCGGCGGTCGCGCCGACGCGGCTCGCCGATCTTGAAGCGTTGATGCGCGCGCGGCTCGTCGCCATCCTCGACGGCCTGCCGGTCGGCGAGCCATTCGACTGGGTCGACAAGGTCTCGATCGAACTGACGACGCAGATGCTGGCGACGCTCTTCGACTTTCCCTGGGAGGACCGCCGCCTGCTCCCATACTGGTCGGACGTGACGACCTCGAGCGAACTCGTCGGCAATTACGACATGTCGATGGAAGAGCGCCATCGGGTGCTATCCGAGGAGTGTCTTCCGTATTTCGCGCGGCTGTGGGCCGAACGCGCCGCCGCGCCGCCGAAATTCGACTTCATCTCGCTGCTCGCGCACGATCCCGGCACCGCCGACATGATGAAGGACCCGATGGAGTTTCTCGGCAACCTGATGCTCCTGATCGTCGGCGGCAACGACACGACGCGCAACTCGATCTCCGGCGGCGTCTTCGCGCTCAATCAGTATCCGGACGAATTCGAAAAGCTAAAGCGCGATCCGTCGCTGATCCCCAATATGGTCTCGGAGGTCATCCGCTGGCAGACGCCGCTCGCGCATATGCGCCGCACGGCGGCGCGCGACGTCGAGTTCAAAGGGCGGAAGATCGCCAAGGGCGATCGCGTGGTCATGTGGTACGTCTCGGGCAACCGCGACGAGGCCGTCTTCGACGACCCGGACCGGCTCATCATCGACCGGCCGAACGCGCGCCGCCACGTCGCCTTCGGCTTCGGCATCCACCGCTGCATGGGCAACCGGGTCGCCGAGATGCAGCTGCGGATTCTGTGGGAAGAGCTCCTGAAGCGCTACTCCCGCATCGAGGTCGTCGGGCCGCCGAAAATCGTGCAGTCGAACTTCGTGCTCGGCTACCAGTCGATGCCGGTCAGGCTGCACGCGTGACGGCCTTGCTTGCCTTGTTTCCGGTTCCGACGCAAAACCCGCCCATGGCCAAAGATCCGACCGACACCGCCGGCCTCTCCTTCGAGAAGGCCCTCGCCGAACTCGAGGAAATCGTCTCCAAGCTCGAAAGCGGCAACGCGCCCCTCGAGGAATCGATCGCCCTCTACGAACGCGGCGCGGCCTTGAAGGCCCACTGCGAGGCGAAACTCAAATCCGCCCAGGAGAAGATCGAGAAGATCATCGTGTCCGAAACCGGCCAGGCGAGGTCGGAGCCGGCGAAATTCGATTGAATGGCGGGTTTCCATGAGTTGTCCGTTCGGGCCTGACCGGGGCTAGGGGAGTTTCGATGTTGCAGAGCTCCAAGCAGGAAGGCCCGAGCGGAATTGCGCAAGAACGGTCGACCCGCGCCGCCGGGTCGAGAACGGATGGCGCAGGTCATCGAGAGCGGGCGGACTGAAGAGCCCGCGCAGCGAGGTCCCGCCCATCGACGGCTTGCCGGCTCTCGACGGGCGGGGTTGAAGAAACCGGGCGCTATCAGTTGTAGATGAGCGTGACGGCGCCTGCGCAGATGGCCGCCGCCGTTAGCGCCGCGCCTAGGCGCGCGATGAGCGGATCGGGACGGGCAGACAGCGCCTCCAGGTGGAAGTAGGCGACCCAAAGCAACACCAAACCGGCGACGGCCGGCTCGAAGCTGCCGTTCGCCCTCATATCGCCGACCAGGCCCGAAAGCGCTTCGCCGAAGATCAGGACGCAGGCGACGCCAAAGAGCGCGTAAAGCCCGGCCCGAAGCGACGTCATGAGCGACCGGCGCTCCAGACGCCAAATGTTCGCGGCAATCAAGAAGATTAAACCGAGACCCAGCGCCACCAGGAAGAGCGGGGCGACGAGCAAGACGGTCGTCCAGAACTCGCCTGCCGACGTGGCCTCGGTCACCCTCTCGCCGAGAGAGATCATCCACCCGTCAGCTTTCTGAAAAGAGGCCAAAATAAGGAACGAGACGAAGCCAAGCGCGAAAAAAGGACCAGGCGCGAGGACCAAACCACGGCGACCGTCGTCCTGGATGTCGTCGAGTTGTAAGGCCAGCAGCTTGGGTCGAAACAGAACGGCGACCATGGTCGATGGAACAAGGACCACGGCCAAGGCGGCTTGGGTCAACGTGCCGTCGATAACCCCAAGAAACCGCCTCCCGCCGCCGGGTTCATCATCAATCAAGCCGACCTCCGCTCGCTCCTCGAGCGGCGCGGGGGGCGCGCAAACGCGCATGCGGTTTTGCGCGAAAACGCCGCGGCAAACAACGGCTAGAGCTTCGCGCCCCGAATACGACGCGGGGGCAAGACCGCGCAACGGCGAATAGCCGTGCGGCGCTCGCGCCCGGCGCCGCGCCGTCGCCTATGATCTGGAACCTTTTGTGACTTACCCTGCGCCGCCGAGGGGGTGGAGAATTCTCCCCATTGGTCTACAAGGTGCGATTGCGCCCCATGCTGCGCTGCGGCATGCCGGCAGGACGATCGTGGAGGGGTCAATGCCCGTTGAGACGCCGCTTCTGGACAAGGTGAAGGTCCCGGCCGACCTGCGAAAGCTGGAGAAGAGCCAGCTGCGCCAGCTCGCCGACGAGCTGCGCGCCGAAACGATCGACGCGGTGTCGGTCACGGGCGGGCATCTCGGCTCGGGGCTCGGCGTCGTCGAACTGACCGTGGCGCTGCACTACATCTTCAATACGCCGGAAGACCGCATCGTCTGGGACGTCGGCCACCAGTGCTATCCGCACAAGATCCTGACCGGCCGCCGCGACCGCATCCGGACGCTGCGCCAGGGCGGCGGCCTTTCCGGCTTCACCAAGCGTTCGGAGAGCGAGTACGACCCCTTCGGCGCGGCCCACGCCGCGACCTCGATTTCGGCCGCCCTAGGGTTTGCGCGCGCCCGCGACCATCTCGGCAAGAAGAACCATGCGATCGCCGTGATCGGCGACGGCTCGATGTCGGCCGGCATGGCCTATGAGGGCATGAACAACGCCGGTCATCTCGGCACGAAGTTCATCGTGATCCTCAACGACAACGACATGTCGATCGCGCCGCCGGTCGGCGCCATGAGCGCGTATCTCGCGCGCGCGACCTCCGGAAAGGTCTACCAGAAGGTCCGCAAGGTCTCGAAGAATTTCGTCAAGCGGCTGCCGCACGCGCTGCAGGAGAAGATCGAGCAGCTCGAGGAATACGGCCGCGGCATGATGACGGGCGGCACGCTCTTCGAGGAGCTCGGCTTCTATTATGTCGGCCCGATCGACGGACACAATCTCGACCACCTGATCCCGGTCCTCGAAAACGTTCGCGACATGGAGGACGGGCCGGTGCTCGTCCATGTCGTGACCAAGAAGGGCAAGGGCTACGCGCCCGCGGAAGAAGCCGCGGACAAGGGCCATGGAGTCGTCAAGTTCGATCCGGCCACCGGCAAACAGCACAAGCCGGCCTCGAACGCGCCCGCCTACCAAAAGGTGTTCGCCCAGGCGCTCATCAAGGAAGCGGAGAAGGACCCGCGAATCGTCGCCATCAACGCCGCCATGCCGTCGGGCACCAGCCTTGATCTGTTCGCGGAGAAATTCCCGGACCGCTGCTACGACGTCGGCATCGCCGAACAGCATGCGGTGACGTTCGCCGGCGGTCTCGCCGCCGACGGCATGAAGCCGTTCTGCGCCATCTACTCGACCTTCCTGCAACGCGCCTACGATTCGGTCGTGCACGACATCGCGCTGCAGAACCTGCCTGTCCGGTTCCCGATGGACCGCGCCGGCCTCGTCGGCGCCGACGGCGCGACCCATGCGGGCTCGTTCGACATCGCCTATCTCGGCTGCCTGCCGAACATGGTGCTGATGGCGTGCTCGGACGAAGCCGAACTCGTCCACATGACGGCGACGGCGGCGGCCTATGACGAAGGCCCCATCGCCTACCGCTATCCCCGCGGCGAAGGCGTCGGCGTCGACATGCCCCCGGTCGGGAGGGTCCTCGAGATCGGCAAGGGGCGGATCGTCCGCGAAGGGACGAAAGTTGCGATCCTCTCCTACGGCACGCGCCTCGCCGAGGCCCTGAAGGCGGCCGAGGTTCTTGAGGCGCAGGGGATCTCGACGACGGTCGCCGATGCGCGCTTCGCCAAGCCCCTTGACCACGATCTTGTAAAGCGCCTTGCGCGCCATCACGAGGTCCTCGTCACGATCGAGGAGGGCTCGGTCGGC
This sequence comes from Parvularculaceae bacterium, assembly GCA_013389105.1. GTDB lineage: Bacteria > Pseudomonadota > Alphaproteobacteria > Caulobacterales > Parvularculaceae > Amphiplicatus. The sequence continues at coordinate 6,360 of JACADZ010000081.1, forward strand.
GGCTTCGGCGCCTTCGTGCTCCATTACCTCTCCGGCGAGGGTCTGCTCGACGGCGGGCGCCTCAAGGTCCGCACCATGACGCTGCCCGACGTCTATCAGGACCAGGACAGCCCGGCGAAGATGTACGACGCCGCGCGGCTCAACGCGCCGCATATCGTGGAGCGCGCCAAGAGCGCGCTCGGGCTCGCCGCGAACGTCGTGAACCTGCGCTGACGCTTCAGGCCCGCGTCGCGGCGATCTGGTAGACGTCGGTCGTTTGCGCGCGGAATCCCGCTTCGCAGTAGGCGAGGTAGAACCGCCAAAGCTTCTTGAAGCGCTCGTCGAAGCCGAGCGGCTCGATCCGGTCCCATGCCGAAAGGAAGCGGGAACTCCAGGCGTTCAGCGTCCTTGCATAGTCGCGGCCGAAATTGGCTGCGTCGCGCCAGACGAGGCCCGCCCGGGTCATCTCCGCCCGGAGCGCCGAGAGGCACGGGAGCATGCCGCCGGGGAAAACGTAGCGCTGGATGAAGTCGGTCGACCGGCTGTAAGCGTCGAAAAAGCGGTCCTGAATGGTGATGATCTGGAGCGCCGCCGCGCCGCCGGGCTTCAAGACGTCGCGAACTTTCGCAAAATAGGCCGGCCAGTACTGGCGGCCAACCGCCTCGAACATCTCGATCGAAACGACCTTGTCGAATCGGCCTTCGACGTCGCGATAGTCCTGAAGTCGGAATTCGGCGCGATCGGCGAGACCCTGATCGAAGAGCCGCTTGCGGGCGTAGTCAAGCTGCGACGGTGAAATCGTCAGTCCCGTGACGGTTGCGCCGTACTCTTTCGCCGCGACTTCGGCGAAGCCGCCCCAGCCGGAGCCGATCTCGAGCACGCGGTCGCCGGGCCTGATCCCGGCAGCCTGAGCGAGGCGTCGATACTTGTTGATCTGCGCCTCGCAAAGGTCGCCGCAATTCTCGGGGAACACGGCGGAGGAATAGGTCATGGTCGGGTCGAGCCACTGCTCGTAGAAGCGGTTGCCGAGGTCGTAATGGGCCATGATGTTTCGGCGCGCGCCGGATTTGGTGTTCTTGTTGAGCGCGTGCCGGATATTGGCGGCCCACTTGACGAGCCGCGCCTTGGAGAAAGCCTCCTTCACGTAGTCGGCGTTGCGCGCGAAGACGTAGAGCACCTCGGCGATGTCCGGCGAGTCCCACTGCCCGTCGGCGTAGCTCTCGAAGAACCCGATGTCGCCGCCGAGAACGGAGCGCTTGGCGAAGCGGAAATCGCGCACGATGATCGAGCCATGCGCGTCGGTCTCCTCCTTGCCGGAGAAATTGAGGGTGCGGCCGTCAGGCAGGTGAAAGGACAGCGCGCCGTAGCGAAGCTTCGAAGCAATGGCGCACGCGATGCGGAAGAACAACGGCGCCCGCTCGAGCCGGAGCGGCTCCGGGAGGCGTGATGATGCCGCCAGCGTCATATGGTCGAGCATAGGATCCGTGGGTTAGGGGAACAAGGGATCAGGCGGCCGCCTCAAGCGCTTCGAGCGCGCGCCGGCGCGCCTCGGCGTGATCGACCATCGGGAAGGGATAGCCGGTTTCGCGCCGCGCGGCGGCCGACGGTTCATGGACGGCGTCGGCGGCGAGGGGCGAGAGTTCGGGGACGAAGCGCCGCACATAGGCGCCGTCGGGGTCGAACTTCGCGCTCTGCAGGGTCGGATTGAAGATGCGGAAATAGGGCGCCGCATCGGCGCCGCATCCGGCGACCCACTGCCAGCTTGCGATGTTGCTCGCGGGATCATAGTCGACGAGCGTGTCGGCGAACCATTCCTCGCCGCGCCTCCAGTCTATCAGCAGGTGCTTTGTGAGGAAGCTCGCGACGATCATGCGCACCCGGTTGTGCATCCAGCCCGTGCGCCACAGCTGGCGCATGCCGGCGTCGACGATCGGATAGCCGGTCCGGCCCTGCGACCAGAGCCGGAACGCCGCCTCATCGTCCCGGTACGGAAAATTCCTGAATTTCGGCTGCAGCGGCCCCTCGCCCATGGCGGGAAACGCATTGAGCAGGTGATGGCAGAATTCGCGCCATCCCAGTTCGGACAGGAACTTGTCCCGGCCCGGCGCGTCCGCCGCCGCCACGCGCCGCCACAGCCGCGCCGGCGACAGCTCGCCGAATGCGAGGTGCGGCGACAGGCGGGACGTGGAATCCTCGCCCGGAAAGTCTCGGCGGTCGGCGTAGCGATCGAGGCGGTCGGCGATGAGGCTGTCGAGGGCGGCTTCGGCCCCGGCCTCGCCCGGTCGCCACCATTCGCCGAACTCGGCCGCCCAGTTTGGCCTGGTGGGGAGGAGTGCAAGATCCTCGAGTCGAAGGCTTTTGGCCGGCGCGGCCGGCGGGGTCAGGCGGCGCGGCGCATCGGCCGGTTCGCCGTCGGGACCCAGGGCATGCAGGCGTTTGAAGAAGGGCGTGAACACCCGGTAGGGCTCGCCGGTCGATGGCGTGCGCAGGTCGGAGGGCGCCCGTAACAGCCCTCCGAAGATGTCATGAACGGCCAGCCCGGCCCTTTGCAGGTCTGCAGCGGCGTGGTCATCGACCGCGGATTCGGCGGGCAGGTCGCGCCGCGTCCAGTAGACCGTGTCGGCGCCGGTCGCTTCGGCGATACTGCGCACGGCGTCGGCCGTGTTGTCGCGCCGCAACACAAGCGGAGATCCTTTTGCGGCGAGATCGGCGCCGAGCTGGGCGAGCGAGTGATGCAGCCACCAGCGCCGCGCCCCTCGGATCGGGTAAGGATCGGTCTCGTCGAGGACGTAAAGCGGAATGAGAGGCCGCTTTTCCGCGACCGCCCGCGACAGCGCCCGGTTGTCGGCGAGCCGCAGGTCCCGACGAAACAGAAAAATGACAGGCGGCAAGGTCATAGAAATGCTACGCGCGCTCCCCATGGACCGGATTGATGGTTGAGGCTATTTTTCGAGGCGGTAGTCGAGGGGTTCGTGGGTGATGTCTTTTGAGGGGCTTCTGGCTTCTCTCGGCGGCATTCTGTCGGGAGACTTGTTCGTCACGCAAATCGGCGTTCTTGGCGCGACGGCGCTTCTGTTTTTGAGTTCGCTTGTCGTTTCCGTCCTGGCGTTCCGCTCGGCGGCGGCGTCGCACCGGGCGCTGAGCGAGGCTCGCCACCTAGCTTCGGAGATGCGTCACCTGACGGCGCAGGTCGAACTGGCGGCGCGGCCGCGTTCGCCTGCGCCCGATCATGACGCGGCGCAGGATTACGCGCCTCAACCTTCAATCGAGCTGACCGACCGCGACCGGGCCGAGAGCGGCCGCGCCGACGAGCATCTTGAATTGGCGAAGCGCGCCGCCATCGAACCCTCGGCGCTGCTGCGCGGACGCCTGCGGCGACGCTGACCCCAGGTTATCCGTAGCCGGACAAAGCCAGTGAGGACATCGCGCGGCAGAGGAGACGCGGGTATGCGCGCAGTAGGCTCTTTTTTCATGTTGATCGTCCTGTTGGTCGTCGGCGCCGTCGCCATGTACGTGCTGCCACAATGGAACGTCTGGCGGGCCGAGCTGGCCGGGCGCGCCGCCCTCGCCGAGGCCGAGAACGCCCGCAAGGTGCAGATCGAGGAGGCCAAGGCCCGCCTCGAGTCGGCGCGATATTACGCCGAAGCCGAGGTCGAACGCGCCAAGGGCGTCGCCAAGGCCAACGAGATCGTCGCCGCCGGGCTCGGCGGGCCTGAGGGATATCTGCGCTATCTCTGGATCAACAAGCTCGGCGAAAACGGCCAGGACGTCATCTACATCCCGACCGAAGGCGGCATCCCGATTCTTGAGGCCGGCCGCGGCCTCTCGCGCGAGCCTGGCCGCCCGAACGATTGACCCCGGGGTCTGGAAAACCGGGTTTTGCGCCCGGCGGGCCGAATCGGTACCCCATGAGGGATGCCCCGCTTCAGCCCGGAATTTCTCGACGAGATCAGAAACCGCCTCAAGCCCTCCGACGTGATCGGGCGCAAGGTGAAGCTGAAGCGCCGCGGCGACACGTGGTGGGGGCTTTCTCCGTTCAAGGAGGAAAAGACCCCGTCCTTCACCGTCTCCGACCGGCGCGGCACCTATCACTGCTTCGCCACGCAAAAGCACGGCAACATCTTCGACTTCCTGATGGAGACGGAGCGTCTCTCCTTCCCTGAAGCGGTCGAGCGCCTCGCCCGGGAGGCGGGGCTCGAACCGCCGCAGAGCGATCCGGGGGAGGCGGAACGCATCCAGCGCAAAAAAGGCCTCCTTGAGGCCTGCGAGGCGGCCGCCGACTTCTACGAGGCGATGCTCCGCCGGGCCCCGGGGCGCGCCGCCGCCGATTATCTGAAGGGCCGCGGCGTCTCCGACGCGCTGATCAAGGAATTCCGCCTCGGCTACGCGCCGGACGGGGGGCGCGTCCTCAAGGACTACCTTGTCAACAAGGGGTATACGGAGGAGGTGCTTCTCGACGCCGGCCTGATCGCCAGGTCCGAGGACGGAGGACGCGACTCCTACGATCGCTTCCGCCACCGCGTCATGTTTCCGATCCTTGGAGGCCGGGGCGAAGTCATCGCCTTCGGCGGGCGCGCGCTTGATCCGAATGCGCGCGCGAAATATCTCAATTCCCCCGAGACGGCGCTCTTCCACAAAGGCGACGTTCTCTACAGTTTCGGCCGGGCCCGCACGGCGGCGACGTCCGCGAAGAAGCCGCTTATCGTCTGCGAAGGCTACATGGACGTGATCGCCCTGTTCGGCGCGGGCTTCGAGCAGGCCGTCGCGCCGCTCGGCACGGCGCTCGGCGAGGCGCAGCTCGCGATGCTCTGGCGCCATTGCGACGAGCCGGCCTTGTGCTTCGACGGCGATAAGGCCGGAATCGCGGCCGCCTACCGCTCGCTCGATCGGGCGCTGCCCTTGCTGAGGCCGGGAAAATCGCTGAACTACGTTTTCCTTCCGGATGGTCAGGACCCGGATGATGTCGTGCGCGCCGGCGGGGCCGAGGCCTTCCAGAAGGCGCTGGACGCCGCTGTGCCGCTTGCGGAGGCGCTGTGGCGGCGCGAAGTCGACTCGCGGCCGCTCGACACGCCGGAGCGGCGCGCGGCGTTGAAGTCGGCCCTGCGCCAGCTTGTCGCCCTTATCGTCGATCCGGACGTACGCCGCGCCTATGGCGAGGACATGGGGCGCCGCCTTGACGCCCTGTTCGCGCCGGCGCCCGGCCGGGAGGGCGGCGAGAG
>JACADZ010000088.1 GCA_013389105.1 Parvularculaceae bacterium
CATCCAGAAACACGTCGCAATAACTGTACGCCGGCAGCACCGCCGCCACCGCCGGGTGGTCACTGGCAGCCAACCAGTCCGCCGTCACCCCCTCGTATGAGCCCCCCCCCCCGCCGACGATGTGGATGGAGTCGCTCATTTGCATCACGCGATCGTAAATCTCGGCGATCGGATGTCTGATGGCCGCTCGCCCCGGGGTTTTCAAGCGGCCCTGCCCCCCGCACGCTTTTCCGCCCGGTGGTGATCATGTAACAACGGCGGAGAGGACCGCGGGGCAAAAGCCGGTCCGGGGTGGAGGGGCATCGCATGGGGCCGGCAACCGTCATCCGGAGAATTCTCTCCATCGCCGGCTTCTCGCTCAGCTTCGGCCTTATGCGCATGGAGACGATCCTGCGCGTCGCGTGGCTGCCGCTGACGCTCCTCCTCGTGCTCGACATGGCGACCGTGTTCACGATCCTGTCGATCGCCGTAGGCCGGTTCGTCAGTTTCGCCGACGTCGCAAGCTATGGGGAGGCGCAGCAGGCGCTCTCAGCGCTTTGGAGCACCGCCTATATGAACAACGGGGCGCTGACCGTGCAGGTTCTGCTCGGCAGCGTCGCGCTCCAGTTGATCCTCATCTCCTCGTTCATGGCCCCGCTCATCCGCTATGCGGGTCTTGGCGAACGGCCGACGGCCGGGGCCCTGCGCCTGGCGTTCGGGCCGGATCAGGCCCGGTTCATCGTCGCCTACCTCTTCAGCTTCCTGTTGCTGCCTGCGGCGCTGCTTGCGCCCATGGCGGTTACGGCCTTTCAGGTCATCAACTTTCTCTCCGAGGTGATGTCGCATTATTATGCGTCGTTCCCGGATTCAACCAGTCTGCATACGTATGAAATCATCTCTGCGTCCGACCGCCTCGCCGAGCAGGGGCGTCTGTGGATCTATTCCCTCGGCGTTCCCGTGGCCGCAGCGGCGCCCTTCGGCCTCCTCGCCTGGCTCGGGCTGTTCCTGCATTTCAGGCCGCGCGGCGCGTCGGACGGCGCCGGCGCCGCCCTGCGGCGCGCCATCGGCACGCTGATCGCCGGCGGCGGGGTCGTGGCGGTCTTCTGGTTGGCTCTCATGGACGTTGTTCCGGCGCCGCTCCGAGCCGGCGTCGAACATATTGTCGCCATCCTCGCTCTCGTCGTCGTCATCGTGCTTTACGGCAACATCCGCTTCCTTCCCTATTCGGGCATTGCGGTTTGCCGGCGTTCCCTGAGCTTCAGGACCAATGGGCGCGTCACGCGCGGGTGGCGCCTTTTGTGGGTCGTTGCGGCGGTGGCGCTCATCCTCGGCATGCTCGGCGCCGCGTTCGTCGCTCTCAACTTCCTGTTCCAGCAGGCCTGGTTGGCGATCAACGTCCTGTTTTCGGCGACCTTGAGCGCGACGCGCCTCGCGAACAGCGGCGAGGAGGGAAGCTGGGTGCTGCCGGTGTTCCTGTGGTCCTGGAACATCTTCAAGATCTTATTCCATATGTTCCTGTCGTTCCTCTCTTACGGCGTCTTTGCGGGTCTCCTCGGCCGGCTCTACCGCGAAAGCGACATCGAGGAGGCGTGAGCATGGCGTCGCCGAAGCAGGGCGCCGGAGTCGCCGGCGGGTATCTGTCGAGCGCGCTCATCTTCGCCGGCATCACGGCGCTCTGGGCGTTCGTGGTGCGTGAGGACCCATACTACGCGATGACGGAGCTTCTCGGGCTGAGGCTTCCCGTGGCGACCGTCTTCTACCTGACCGTCATGCCGCTTTTTGGATTTTTCGCCGGTCGCTGGCGCTATGAGACGGCCGAGGACGTGCGCTCGTCATGGTTCGCGAAATTCTTGGCCCGTTCAGTTCACTTCCTTTACTCGCATTTGCTGATCGCGCTTTTCACGGCCGCGATGATCTCGGACTATTTTTTCGGCTTGAATATCGACGACAACATCAAGCGCATCGACGACCGCATGTTTGACATAGCCTCGCGCTTTGCGCCGTGGCTCTCGGCCTATCTTGCGGGTTTCAATCTCGGACGCGCCGCGGCCTGACTTGCGCCGGGAAATGGTCGGAGCGGCGGGATTCGAACCCACGACCCCCAGCGCCCCATGCTGGTGCGCTACCAGGCTGCGCCACGCTCCGATCAGGCAAGGATCCGAAAGCCGGTTGGGGCCGCCTTCGGGCGCGCGGACTATAGGCGCCTCGCGGCGGCGGGGCAATGGCCTAGAGGAAGCGTCGTAGCTCAGCCACGAATTCGTCAAACCTGTCGTGGTGAACCCAGTGGCCGGCGTCGGCAAACACCTTCACTTCAGCATTTCTGAAATGCGCGGCGCGGCCGTCCGCCAGCGGGTTCGACGCCCAGCTCTTCTCGCCGTAGACGAGGAGAGTCGGACATTCGATCGCCGCCCATAGCGCATGATCGTCCGCTACCGGAAAATCATAGGCCGGAAATATCCGCAGATAGTCGTCGAACTTCCAGCTCCAGGTCCCGTCCTCGTTGCGCACGGCGCCGTGCTCGGTCAGGCGCCGCGCCTGCTCGTCGGTCAGGAACTTGTTCTCGTCCTTCATGCGGGTGAAGGCTTCCTCGAACGTCGCATATTTCCTGCGCGTCCTGCCTGCGGCGGCGCGCCTGTTGTCGATCCAGTCGCGCATGCGCTGGGCGAGGCCGATCTTGTCGAACTCGGCCTGCATCTTGGGCGAGGGGCCCAGTCCTTCGATCGCGACGAGGCGCCTCACATTTTTCGGGTAGAGGCCGGCGTAGCGGATCGCGATATTGCCGCCGAGCGAATGCGCGACGATCGACACCGGCGCAAGCTTCAGGTGATGGATGAGCTGCGCCAGGTCGTAGATGAAGAAGGGCGAGGCGTAGTTGCCGTCGGGAGACCAGTCGCTGTCGCCATGGCCGCGAAGATCCGGGGCGATGACGTGAAAGTCCTTTCTGAGCTCCTGCGCGACCCAGTCCCAGCTTCGGCAATGATCGCGACCGCCATGCACGAGGATGAGCGGCGGCGCGTCGCGGTTGCCCCAATCCGCATAATGGAGATTGAGCCGCTGCGAGACAAAGCGATGCGACGTAGGGCCGACGAGGTCCATCAGAAATCGTCGCGGTCGCCGTAAACGTCGGGGAGCTCGCCCGTCTGCGACAGGGAGCCGTAGAGCGGCTACATGAGGCGGTTGACGACGGCGTCGGCCTCGGCGGCCGATGCGGCGGCGAAATCGCGGGCGTCCTCGTCGCAATAGGCGAAGCGCTCCTCGGCGCCGCGGAAGCCGGCATTGAAGGCGGCGACCATGCGATCCCGGAGCGCCGGCTGCGGCTGCTCCAGTTCGACGAGCTGGCGCATGCGGTTGCGCCAGACCTCGGACTCGCGACGCGGTTCGCACATCCGGCGGATGAGGTGGAGTTCGCCGAAGGCGCGCGACAGGGTCTCAAGGTCCTGCGCGCGCTGGACATAATCGATCCGCTGGGCCGACGCCGGTGCGGCGGCGACAACAGCGAGGAAGGCGACAGCAAGAGTAGCGCGTAACGGCATGGACCTGACCTGACGCGGCACTATAGCCGATTTGCGGCCCTTTGACGAAACTCGGCGGCTTGTCGCAGCGCCGTCCGGGTCTCGTCCCAGGAAACGCGGGCGATGGCGTCCTCTAGGGGGACGAATTCGGCCGCCGCCGCGTCATCGCCGGCGACCGGCTCCCCCGACATCCATTCCGCGACATGATCAATGATGACCGTGTGCGCGCCCGTGGCATCCGGCATGGCCTCGAAGACGCCGACGAGACCGAGGAGCCGGATCTCGATTGCGGTCTCCTCCCGAACCTCGCGGATGATCGCCGCCTCGATGGTCTCTCCATAGTTCAGGCTGCCGCCGGGGATCGACCACTGTCCGAGGAAAGGCGGCTTGCCGCGTTTGATCAGCAGCGCCGTCTGGTCGCGAAAGACGACCGCCCCCACGCCGACCTTGATGACGCTCATGACGACCTCCGCGCCGGGCGTTGGCACAGGCTGCCCCATTGTGCAAATGGGGAAATCCTTACCTCCCCATGGTCGCGAATCGCTTTCAGTCTCGGGCCATGAACGCCCATGCAGTTCCAACGATCGCCGATGTCGATGCGGCCTGGCGCCTGCCGCTGCCGGCGATGGGACCGACGGCGACCGGAACGCTCTGGCGGTTGAAGGAGTTCGACGCCCGCGAGGCGCTCGCCATCGCGCAGACGGCCGGGGTCGAGCTGACGGCGGCGCGCGTCCTCGCCGCACGAGGCGTCAGGGCGCAGAGCGCCCGCGCTCACCTCTCGCCCTCGCTTCGTCAGGAGATGCCGGACCCTTACGTGCTCGCCGACATGGAGCGGGCGACGGCGCGCCTCGCCCGCGCCGTTCTCGAGGGCGAGCGCATCGGCGTGTTTGGCGATTACGACGTCGACGGCACGACGGCGGCGGCGCTGCTGAAGCTCCACCTGGAAGAAGTCGGCGCGCCGGTTTCCGTCTATCTTCCGGATCGCATCGCCGAAGGCTACGGACCGAGCATCACCGCCTTCCGGGCCCTCGCCGCCGAGGGCGCGCGGGTTATCGTCACCGTCGACTGCGGCGCAGCGGCGGAGGCCGTGATCGAGGAAGCCGCCGCCGAAGGCCTCGATGTCGTGGTGTTCGACCATCACCAGATGTCCGGACCGCCGCCCAAAGGCGCCGTCGCCGTCGTCAATCCGAACCGGCCGGATGACGTGTCGGGCCTCAGGAACCTCTCGGCCGCCGGGGTCGCTTTCATGGCGATGGTCGCGTTGAACCGCCGCCTGCGCCAGGCGGGACATTTCACGCACGCCCCGGAGCCGGACTTGAAGCGCCGCCTTGATCTCGTCGCGCTCGGGCTGGTCTGCGACGTGATGGAGCTCAAAGGCCTCGTGCGGGCCATGACGGCGCAAGGTCTCAAGGTGCTCGGCGCCCGGACGAATCCCGGCCTCGCGGTCCTCGCCGAGCGCGCCGGCGTCGCCGGTCCGCCGTCGACCTATCATCTCGGCTTCCTGCTGGGGCCCCGCCTCAACGCCGCCGGGCGGGTGGGTCACGCGCGCCTCGCGCTCGAACTCCTGACCACGGGCGATGCCGGCCGGCGCGCCGTGCTCGCCGATCAGCTCAATCGTCTCAACGCCGAGCGCCAAGAGATCGAAGCGCGCGTTCTTGAAGCCGCGCTGGAAAAGGCGAGGGGCCGGCAGGAAAGCGTCGTCACCATCGCCGGGGCGAACTGGCATCAGGGCGTCATCGGAATCGTCGCGGGGCGGCTCAAGGAAATGCTGGGAAGGCCGGTCGTCGTCATCAGCGTCGAAGGCGGCGTCGGGAAAGGATCGGGTCGGTCGATCGACGGCGTCGATCTCGGCGCCGCCGTCAACGCCGCCCGGGCCGACGGCCTTCTGCTCGCTGGCGGCGGCCACCCCATGGCGGCGGGGCTATCGGTCGCCGAAAACAGGATCGATCAGCTTGCGGATTACCTCGACCGCCGCCTCGAAGGGGCCGTCAACAGCGCGCTCATGGCCCGCCGCACCGAGATCGACGCCGTGATTGCGCCGTTAGCGGTCTCGCGCCGCTTCGCCGATCTCCTCGCCCGCGCCGGGCCGTTCGGCCGAGGCAATCCCGAGCCGCTTTTCGCGCTCGCCGACATGCGCGCGACCGGCGCCCGGACGATCGGCGAGGGCCATCTCGCGGTCACGTTGTCGTCGATGGTCGGCGAGACGCTCCGAGCCGTGGCGTTCCGCTGCACCGAGAGGCTGGGCGAAATGCTAAGGAGCGGCCGGCGGCTTCATGTCGCCGGGAAGATCCGGGCCGATGATTTCCGCGGCGGCGAGGCGGCTCAATTTCAGATCGTGGACGCCGCCGAGGCGGCCTGATAAGGGCTTGCGCCCCCCCGCCGGGGCGCCTATACGTCGCCGCCTTGCCGTAAGCGCGGGCCCTTCGTCTATCGGTTAGGACGTCAGGTTTTCAACCTGAAAAGAGGGGTTCGATTCCCCTAGGGCCTGCCATCCCTCGCCGCGCCGCGGCGATTGCGCCGCCTCTTCCGGCGTCAGCATCTTTTTAAAAGCAAAGCGCCCGCCGGGGGGAGATAACCGACGGGCGCTTCGACGCCTGTTACGCAACGCGTTGACTCGCCACCCCTCAGGGGTGGCGCTTTCGGGGAACGGGCCGGGCCCGGTCCCACAGAGTTCTACGGCGGAGCGACGTCGCGCTTGGGGAGAGAGGTGAGCGCTCCGGGCCCCGCCAGTCCTCGAGGCACGCCCCTCAGACAATGCTCATATCGAGCCTAAGGGTGACCGAGGCTAGGCGCGATTGCGGCCGCAATGTGATTGTGTATCACGAAATATTTCGGCCGCGATGTCGTCGCTGCGACAGGCATTTTGATGCGCCTACGGACTTATCTCCGGATTCAGCGCTCGCCGCGGGCCATCGCCTGGACTCCCGGAATGACATGGGGCGGGACCATGCCGTCCTGCAGGCGCTCGACGAGATGGGCGACGCGCTCGACATCGCGGATGTCGTAGAACGCGAAGCCGCGAAAGATCGGCCATTCCTCGGTATCGAAGTCATATTTGCGGCCGAAAGCGATATGCCCGCGTCCGCCGCGCGTCCGGGTTACCGCGACCGGCGTGTCGTAGGAGAGGCGGAGCCAGGCGCGCGAATTGGGCTCGGCCCCTTCGACGATCAGCGCGCGCTCATTGGTGAGGCAGTAGACCATGTTCGAACGCCGTCTGATCGAACGGCGGAGGGCGAACAGATGGGAGAGCGCGGCGACGCCGAGAAGCGCCACGACGAACGCAAGCACATAGGGGCTTCCCTCGAAGCGGCGGTGGGCTGCGATCGTGACGATCAGCGCGGCGGTGAGGAAGAATAGAGCAAGCAGCTTGATGCGCTCGGACGGGGAGGGCGCCAGGGAAAAGCCAGGCTGCCCGATCCACAGGACATTTTCGCCCTGATGCAAGACTCCTGCGATAACGTCGGCAATCTTCACAAAGCACGCCACCCTGCCCGGGGGCGCATGAGGCATAGGCGCGACGGCCGGGTCAAGCCTTGCCGCCGGCACGCGCAGGCCGTCGCGCTGTCCCGCCGGTTGTGGATCGGTCGTCCCCCCGGCTAGGAGTGTGACAGTCGCAAGCCGAAACCGGAGCAACCCATGCGAACCCTCATCGCCGCGATCCTCGCCGCCGCGCTCGCCGCCTGCTCCGGCGGCCGAAGCGACCCGGCTGAAAAAGCGCCCGAGGGGGGACCGCTCGCGCCGGAAGGCTGGGCGGACGCCAGCGCCGACTTCATCGACAACGCCGGCGCAACCGTCGGCGAAGCCAAGGTGAAAACCGCGCCGGCGGGCGTCCTCTTTCGTCTTGATGTGCGCGGACTCGCGCGCGGCTGGCACGGCATTCATTTCCATCAGGTCGCCGACTGCAGCGACGGCCCCGCCGGGTTCAAGAAGTCCGGCGCGCATGTCGATCCGGGCGCACGCGAGCACGGACTTCTCCACGAGGCTGGGCCGGAAGAAGGCGACCTGCCGAACATCTATGCGGGCGCGGACGGGCGGGTGCGAGCCGAAATTTTCCGCGCCGGCGCCCGGCTCGACGGTGAGGGCGGTCTTCGCGACGCCGACGGCTTCGCCGTGATTATCCACGCCAACGAAGACGACCAGGCCACGCAGCCGATCGGCGGCGCCGGCGACCGCGTCGCCTGCGCGGCGGTCCGTCCCGACTGACGGCGCGCGCCGCGCGCAGCTACTCCTTATACGGATGAATTCGACTTAGGCTTCACCCAGTTGTGATACAAGATCACATTGAGGCCCCAATCGCGGCCCGTTCCCGACACAAGCGCCCCTAATATGTCAGGCGTCGGCGGAGCGTTGTTCCAAAGACGACGGCGAGGCGGACCCTACGGTTCTCTCCCCAGCGCAAAGGGGTTCGTCTCGCCAATTTCCGGTCGGCCACGTGTCGAGGGAGGGGTTGCGGCGCCGGCGCGAGGCGTAGCCGCGGCGGCAGGCCAGCTCTCACGCCTCAACCAGCGCGCGCGGCTGAACGACATGAGGACCAAGATGGCCGGCAGCGCCGCCCCGTCGTTGAGCCCCTCCACGGACCGGATGACGCTGTTTTCTCCGGCGGCGAGGGTCCTCGCTGAAGGAATATTCAGTAGAGCCGCCAAACCGGCCGCACCGACCAGCGCGCCCGGAAGCGCAGCGGACCATGGCGTCGCCGTGAGGCCGACATAGGCGCGCAGTCCTAATTTCTTCCGTTCCCGGATGAGCGAGACAAGCCAAGCAATGGCGAGAACCGCGAAGGCCGCCCATTTTCCTTCTCCCCATTTCCAGGCGCCGTCATGGCAGGGCTTCTTCGGCGATGCGCCCCCGCCGCCCGGGTTCGCAATATTTCGTGATACGATATCACATTCCGGCCTTAATCGCGCCGCCGCGCGGACACCCTTAGCCTCGAATAGAGCACTGTCTGAGGGGCGTTACCCCAGGACATGGCGGGGCGGTTTTCGGATGCGCGATCCTCTCTCCCCAGCGCGCGAGAGCCGCCCCGCTGCCTTACGGGCTCGCCGCCCGGCGACCCAGCTGGCCCGTTTCAAAGAGAAATTCCGCCACCGAGACAATCGGGCAATCATAAGGAACCGATGCCCGTCGAAGGAGATTGCTCCGGGGTCGGACCTTTCGGATTTTTCATCATCCTGCGGAAACTGCAGTGTTTTTTGATTTGGCAACCCGTTCTAATTCCGGGGTAGACTGGCGCGAGAAGGGGCTAGGGACTCGCCTGTTAGGGGAAAATAAACCATGGTTGCCCAACTATTGCCATAATCGGAATGTAAGTTTATAACATCACTGTAGCGGGCCAGCGTTTTCGCGCTCTTCCCCGCAAGGTGGGTCAAGAAATCGGTTTTGTTGCGTAGCCTCGAGTTTAGTTGCGTAAAGGGCGCGGACGGTCTCAAGTCCCCCATAGAGGCCGTCCGCACTCGTTCGTCTTGTCGACCCGCCGACTGACCATCTCCGGCCCTAAAAACTGAGTGCTTCGCCGCCAGCCAGCGGACAATGTCCGCTGTGACGGCGCCGCCCATTGCCGCCGGCGCGGGCCTTCGCTACAGACCCGCGCTCGCGTGTTGATCCTCCGGAGAAATGCGCGACCGGAGGCCTCGTCTCAGGGCGAACCCCGGCGCGGGAGGGGAGGGCCGAAGTCCAGGGCCCGATCCGTGACCGCGACCCTTTTCAACCCGCGCCACCGATTCGCCTCGGCGCGCGCGCACGCGAAAGGATACATATGGCGAAGAAAGTGACCGGCTTCCTCAAGCTCGAGGTGCCGGCCGGCGCGGCGAATCCCTCGCCGCCGATCGGCCCCGCGCTTGGTCAGCGCGGATTGAACATCATGGAATTCTGCAAGTCCTTCAACGCCGCCTCGCAGGCGATGGAGAAGGGCATGCCGGTTCCGGTCGTCATCACCATCTACTCCGACAAATCGTTCACCTATCAGATGAAGACGCCGCCGGCGTCCTACTTCCTGAAGAAGGCGGCGAAGATCGAGAAGGGCGGGGCGACACCCGGCCGGGCGTCTTCCGGCACGGTGACCAAAGCGCAGTGCCGCGAGATCGCCAAGCAGAAACTCAAAGACCTCAACGCCACCGACATCGAACAGGCGACCAAGATCATCATGGGCTCGGCTCGGTCGATGGGCCTCCAGGTTCAGGGAGATTGACGCGATGGCGCACAACAAACGCATCAACAAGGCGCGCGCGAATGTAGATCGCGCCAAGGCCTATTCCGTCGCCGAGGCGGTGAAAGTCGTGAAAGCGAACGCCACCGCGAAGTTCGACGAGACGATCGAAGTCGCCATGAACCTCGGCGTCGATCCGCGGCATGCGGATCAACAGGTCCGCGGCGTCGTCTCGCTGCCGAACGGCACGGGCCGTACGGTCCGCGTCGCAGTCTTCGCCAAGGACAAGAAAGCGGAGGAGGCCAAGGCCGCGGGGGCCGACATCGTCGGCGCCGAAGACCTGGTGCAGAAAGTTCAGGACGGGTTCGTCGATTTCGACCGTGTGATCGCAACGCCCGACATGATGGGTCTTGTCGGACGCCTCGGCAAAGTGCTGGGGCCGAAGGGCCTCATGCCGAACCCGAAAGTCGGCACCGTCACGCCGAACGTCGCGCAGGCGGTGAAAGACTCCAAAGGAGGCGCCGTCGAGTTCCGCGTCGAAAAGGCCGGCATTGTTCACGCCGGCGTCGGCAAGGCGAGCTTCAACGAGCAGGCGATCGCCGAAAACGTGCAGGCGTTCATCTCGGCGGTCGCGAAAGCCAAGCCTCCAGGCGCCAAGGGGACCTTCATCAAGAAGATCTCGATCTCCTCGACCATGGGACCGGGCGTAAAGATCGATACGACGGCGGCGTCCGCCTCCTGATAGCCGCGTCGCATCCGGCGCGCGCCGGGTCGCAACGCCGTCAGATTCCTGGAAGGGGCGGCTGCGGCCGCCCTTTTCATTGAGGCCGCGCCCGCGCTCGGGGATGACTAAATTGCTCGCCGCCTTGGCTCTTGCGGCGCTGGCGCTCGGCGCCGCGTCGGCTCTTGCGCGGGCGCCTGACAAGATCTCGAATTTTTCCTCGCCGCCGCTGGCGACCGAACCGGCGGTCTTTCTTGCGTTGACCGCACCATGTTCATCGAGAAGAAAATCGAGGTCGACGGCGTAGAAGAAGAGCGCGATGTCGGCTCGTGAGCCGGCGGCGTCGCATTTCGCGCGCAGCGTTAACGGATGATTTGCGCCCTTGAGGCGAGAGTGCCGCGTCAACGAGTGCGACGCGAGAACGCATGTCCGCCGCCAACGCCGCCGCCTTCGCCCGCGAGACCATTGGCGGCAGAATGTCCGCCTGCGGCGCGACTTCTGGCTTCGACTATATGCGCATCTGCCTCGCGCTGGCGGTGCTGTCCTGGCACGCGGTTCCGATCACGCAGGGACGGGAGGCGGCGGACGCGCTGCTCGACGGGCTCCTGGGGCCGCCGGTTCGCCTCATTTTGCCGATGTTCTTCGCGCTCTCCGGTTTCCTCGTTACGGCGAGCCTCTTTCGCACGCCGTCGATCCGCGTGTTCCTGCTGTTTCGAGCTCTGCGGATCGGGCCGGCGCTCGCGGTCGAGGTCGCGCTCTCGGCGCTGCTGCTCGGCCCTCTGTTTACGACGCTTGCGCTTGGAACCTATTTCACCGCGCCGGACTTCTTCAGATATTTCACCAACGCCGTCGGCATTGTGAACTACGAGCTGCCGGGCGTCTTCGCCGATCATCCGGTGACGGCGGTCAATGGCGGCCTGTGGACCGTCCCATACGAGCTTGAATGCTATATCGCGCTGACGGTTCTCTATTTGCTGTCGTTCATGCGCCGGCCGTATTTTCTCCTCGGCGCGACGCTTGCCGGCGGCTTTGTCGTCGGCGCCATGTCGTTCATGCCGGCGATCTCGGCGCTGGGCGCCGAGGGCGCTAATCCCTTCAACTACCAGAACGCCCTTGACGCGAGCGTTCAGCCGCGCCGCATTCTCGTGCTCTCGTTCCTCGCCGGCGCCGTGGTCTATCTCTTCCGCGAGCGGCTGACGCTCAATCCCTTGTATGCGGCGCTGGCCGTCGTCCTCGGCCTCGCCCTGCTGACTTCGCCGTTCCTTTACGGATTTGCGCCGCTGCCGATCGCCTATGCGACGGTCTATTTGGGTCTCCTCAATCCGCCGCGGCACAAGCTCGTCCTGTCCGGCGATTATTCCTACGGCGTCTATCTTTACGCCTTCCCGATCCAGCAGATGGTCTACGCCCTGGGCCCCGGGCAATCGGCGCTCGCGAACGCGGCGCTGAGCACGCTCGCCGCCGCCCTCTTCGCCGTCTTCTCCTGGCGCCTGATCGAGCGCCCGGCGCTCGCGCTGCGCAAGCGCTTCACCCCCAAGCCGGGCCCCGCATAAGTTCGCTGATTTCCAAACCGAAACAGTCTCTTGAGTTCCAGAGACCAATCTGAAGCGGGTATTTGGTTAACCGCGAGGGTCCTGCCGGCCGATTGTCTTGCCCCCGGAGTTGACGTACTAATAGAATGTTAAACTGGCTGTCTGGCGTGGAGGGGTAAGATGAAAATTTGGTTAGGCGTCGCCGCGGCGGCGCTTTTATCCGCCGCGCCTTTGGGCGACGCCCTGGCGGGCGGAGTCACGAAGGCGGAGATCGCGCGGGCGCTCGCGAGCGAGGGCTATTCGGTTCAGGACCTGCAGGCCGACAAGATCGCTGTAAAGGTCGGCGACTACACGATCGTCGTGGTGGTCGATGGTCCGGACGCAGACGTTTCCTATTTTACGTGGTTCCCGAGCCTCTCGATTCATCAACTGGGACACGAGTTTCTGACCAAGTGGAACAGCGAGGTGAAGTTCGGCCGCGCCTATGTGGACGGCGACGGCGACATCGCGATCCAGATGGATAGAAATTCCGCGGGGGGCGTTTCGATCGAGAACATCAAGTCCGATTTCGACGTGTTCGTGCTGCTCGCGTCGAAGTTCCTTTCGGACGTCGAGAACCGCGCCACGGCCTGATCTGTGATAACATTCGCGCCCTGCGTGCCCCGCAGGGCGCGATTCGTTTTTTACGTTGCAACCGAACGGTGAATCGCGGAAGACTACGCTCTCGTAATGAAGCGCGGTTGGGTTGGAGGCGCGGCGGCGCCTCGGTATAGTTAAGAACAACAGATCAGAGGGAACGGGCGCCGTCGCAGGACCAAGTTCGAGGGGCGGCGCGCGCTGGGGGCAGCCGGCGGAAGTCATGGCAGAAAATCTGGACCGCGGCGGCGGCGACGACGGCAAGGAAGAAGTCCTGACCTTGCGCGGCATCGTCAAATGGTTCGACCCGACCAAAGGCTACGGGTTTATTGTTTCGACCAGCGGCGAAGGCGACATTCTCATCCACTCCTCGTGTCTGCGCGACGCGGGTCGCGTCACCGCCCGCGAGGGGGCGACCGTCGATTGCCGGGCGGTGCGGCGTCCCAAGGGACTCCAGGCGACCAAAATCCTTGCGATCGACGAGAGCACGGCGACCACCGTGGCGGCGATTGTGTCGCAAACGCCGGCGGGGGATTTCGTCCGCGCCGGGGTCAAGTGGTTCAACCGGGCGAAAGGCTTTGGGTTCCTGACGCGCGGGGAGGGGACCGAGGACATCTTCGTCCATATGGAGACGCTGCGCCGTTGCGGCATGGGCGAGCTCATGCAGGGCCAGCGCCTGCAGGTCTCTTTCGCCGCCGGGGCGAAAGGGCTTCTCGCCATCGACGTCCGGCCGGATCCCGAGAACTGACCGCGTAGACCTCGCCGGCGCGGGGTCGTCCTTTACAATCGCGCCAATTTATCCAATTTCACGCCCGGCGGCGGCGGGTCAGCCACGGGTCGTCGCCACGATCCGCCGTCGGGGCGTAGCGCAGTCTGGTAGCGCATCTGCTTTGGGAGCAGAGGGTCGCAAGTTCGAATCTTGCCGCCCCGACCACGCGGGAAAGGGTTTTGGAGGACGCATGCTGGCGCGCATCTACCAGCCGTCGAAGACGGCCATGCAATCGGGCCGGGCCAAGAGCGGCGCCTGGCGGCTTGAATTCGAGGCGGAGGCCGCGCGCCGGATCGATCCGCTCATGGGCTGGACCTCGGCGGCGGACATGCGGTCGAACCAGGTGATGCTGGAGTTCGAGACCAAAGAAGCGGCGATCGCTTACGCCGAGCGGCATTCAATTCCCTATCAGCTGTTCGAAAGCCATGCGCCGGTCCCGGTTTCCAAGGCGTATTCTGACAATTTCGCCTACCGCCGCCGCATGCCCTGGACGCATTAGGCGATTGTTCGCCGCGAGCAGGCCAATCCCGAGGCCCGTTTCCCGGTCACGGCTCTTCCTATATCCCTCCCCACACGCGGTCCCGTAGCTCAGCTGGATAGAGCACCCGCCTTCTAAGCGGGATGTCGCAGGTTCGAGTCCTGCCGGGATCGCCACGGATTAAAGGAAGGGTCTGCGATCACTCCGACTTGTCGCCCCGGGACTGAAGCCAGTCCGAGACCGAGAAAGCGATGGCGGAGACGACGAGGGTCAGGTGAATCCCGACCAGCCACATGAGGTCGCGGTCAGTGGTTTTCTCGACCGACATGAACGCCTTCAGAACCTGAACGCCGGAAATGAGAACGATAGAGGCGAGGAGCTTCTGCTTCAGCTGGGCGAAATCGACCTTCGTCATCCAGTCCGGCCAGTCTTCGTGCTCGCCCGATCTGATGCGCGAGACGAAATTCTCGTAGCCCGAATAGACGACGATCAGGATGAGGCTGCCCATCAGCGCGAGGTCGATGAGAGACAGGGCGCCGAGGATCGCTTCCTCTTCGCCGAAAGCTGAGCCGCCGGAGAAGACCGTGGCCGCGCTCGAAACATAGGCGATGAGGATCGCCGCAAACTCGGCGAACAGCACGGCGAGCGCGACGATGAGCCCGAGATAGAAGGGAGCCATCAGCCAGCGCGCCGCGAAAAGAATTTTCTCGATGAAACGTTCGATCATGCGCGCGCGATTACCGGGATTCGGCGCGCGCACGGGGGGGAAATCGTACAAGCCGACGGCGCCGGTTACGGATTGCAGGCTTCGCAGAGCATCTTTGGCGCGAAAACAAGACCGTCCGGCCGCGGCTCTCTTTCCGTGTGGGGGCGCCGCACGCAGCCATGGACTTCATGCGCAATCAGGCCGGTTTCGCATCCACAGAACTCGCAGCCCAGCCCCGCCTCGACCGCGACCCGGCCCCAACCGGGCGTCTTACAGCGCGAACAGGGTGTCGCAAGCCGCTCCGCCGTTTTGGCGGCGAGCGCGCCGATCGCCGCCATCCTAGCACGATCCGGTTTGGCCGGCGGCGACCAAATGCTGGCGGATGGGGTGGGATTCGAACCCACGAGACCCTTGCGGGTCTGCCGGTTTTCAAGACCGGTGCCTTCAACCGCTCGGCCACCCATCCCGGGGCCGCGAGCAATAGAGCGTCATCGGGAAATTCGGAAGCCCGGGCGGGGTCTACCGCTCAAAGATATGGCCGCTCGCCGGCGATGGTGATGCGGAACATTTCCCGGCGATGGCCAAGATAGTCGCTGATCGGCAGGTGAAGGCAGCAGCGATTGTCCCAGATGGCTATGGCCCCCTCTTTCCAGCGGAATCGCGCGGTGAAGTTCTCGTGCGTCATGTGGCGGCTGAGAAACTGGAGGATCGGGGCGGATTCCTCCTCGTCGAGGCCCTTTATGCCGACCGTGTAGACGGGATTGACGTAAAGCGCGCGCCGGCCGGTGACCGGGTGGGTGCGCACGAGCGGGTGCTCCTGGATGCGCGTCGAGGCGTCCCCGCCGGTCTTGATCGTCATGTTCTCGATGAACGATTGGACGCGCTTCATGCCCTCGCCGTAGCCGCGTTCGGCTGAATGCAGAGCTGTCATGCCCTCAAGGAGGCGGCGAAACTCTTCCGACAGCGTCTCATAGGCGAGATAGCCGTTCGCATACAGCGTATCGCCGCCGTAAGGCGGAATCTCTCGGGCGTGCAGAATGGTGTAGGCCGGCGGCGTTTCGAGGAAGCTCCAGTCTGAGTGCCACAGCCCGCCGAACACGACGGGCAGCATCTCGGTCGCCTCTTTGCGCACATGGAGCACATGCGGCCGGCCGGGAAGTCCCTCGATGAACGGGTCGTCGCCGAAGGCGCCGAATCGCGCCGCGAAACGCTCCAGCGCCTCGACGCTCAACGTCCGACCAAGGATGAAGACCGCGAGATGATCGGCGAGCGCGGTGTTGATCTCGGCGAAGGTTTCGTCGGAGAGGTCCTCGACATCGACGCCCGAAATCTCCGCTCCCATGGTCCCGGCGATCGGCGCGACCTTGATGCGCGTGTATGCGCGGGGCGCATTGGTCTTGGCGGTGGCGGCGCGGATAAGCATGGGTCCTCCGGTGACGGCTGTCGCTCCAGTCCGGCGCCGCCCGGTTCGATTGTCGAGGGTCCGGGATTTACGCCGCCTCCCGCAGCCTCTCCCGGGTCTTCAAAAACTTCACGCCCTTCGTGCGCTCCTCCTCGTATTTCGCCTCCCAGGCCGAGCGCGCGAGAAACACCGGGTCGCCGAAGCGGTCGTGGGCGATCGAGGATTTGTGCGAGTTGATGAAGGCGTCGAGCGCGGCGCGGTCTTCGGAGACGAGCCAGCGTGCGGCGTCGAAGCCGCAGGTTTCAAGCTTCGCCGCGACGCCGTATTCGGCCGCCATGCGCGCCTCGATGACGTCAAGCTGGAGCGCACCGACGACGCCGACATAGGTGTCGGCGCCGAGCATCGGCGTGAACACCTGGCTCGCGCCCTCCTCGGCGAGGCCCATGATCGCCTTCTTCATCTGCTTTGATTTCAGCGGATCGGCGAGGCGCACGCGGCGGATGATCTCCGGCGCGAAGTCCGGGAGACCGGTGAACCTCAGGCCCTCGATCTCCGAGAGCGTGTCGCCGACGGCCAGCACGCCGTGATTGGGAACGCCAATGATGTCGCCGGCGACCGCTTCCTCCAGTATCTGGCGGTCCTGCGCGAAGAAGAAGATCGGGTTGTTGACGGCGAGCAGTTTGTCCGTACGGGTGTTCTTGAGCTTCATGCCGCGCTTGAACCTCCCCGAACACAGCCGCACGAAAGCCACGCGGTCGCGATGGTTCGGATCCATGTTCGCCTGAACCTTGAAGACGAATCCTGAGACGGTCGGATCGGACGGCTTCACCTCGCGGCCGGCGGCGGCGACGGACTTGGGCGGCGGCGCGTAGCGGCCGATGTCCCGCAGGAGCTCGCCGACCGCAAACTCGCGCAAGGCCGAGCCGAAATAAACCGGCGTCTGGGCGCCGGCGCGAAATGCGTCAAGATCGAACGCAGGATAGCCGGCCTCGGCCAGCGCTATCTCGCTGCGCGCCGTCGCGGCGGCGTCCGCGCCCGCATAAGCCTCGAAGCGCGGATCGTCGAGGCCGTCGACCCCCTCGGCCCGCCCATAGGTGCGGTCCGTCGAACTCGTCTCCAGCAGGACGCGCTTGCCGACAATGTCGTAGCAGCCGCGGAAATTCGCGCCCGAGCCCATCGGCCACACCATGGGCGCCACATCGAGCGCGAGGCGCGAGGCGACCTCGTCGAGAAGCTCGAACGGATCCTTCCCTTCGCGGTCAATCTTGTTGACGAAAGTGAGGATCGGGATGTCGCGCAGGCGGCAGACTTCAAAGAGCTTCAAAGTTTGGGATTCGATGCCTTTCGCCGCGTCGATCACCATGACCGCCGAGTCGACGGCGGTCAGCGTGCGGTAGGTGTCTTCCGAGAAATCCTCGTGGCCCGGCGTGTCGAGGAGGTTGTAGGTGACGCCGTCCTTCTCGAAAGTCATGGCCGAGGTCGTCACCGAAATGCCGCGCTGCTGTTCGATGGCGAGCCAGTCCGAGCGCGCGCGCCGCCGCTCGCCGCGCGCCTTCACCTCGCCGGCGATGCGGATGGCGCCGGAGGCGAGCAGGAGCTTTTCGGTCAGCGTCGTCTTGCCCGCGTCCGGGTGCGCGATGATCGCAAAGGTGCGGCGGGAGAGGTGAGGGGCGTCTTTCATGGCCGGCGGCGGGTAGCATGGCCTGCGCCGGGGGAGAAGCGTCAGGCGGCGCGAATGCGGGCGCGGCGGACGGCGCGCGTGAGATCCGCGAACTCCGCATCGGCCATGTCAGCCGTCGAGGACCGCAGGGAGAGGCCGAGCGCGCCAAGGATCAGGGCGTCATAGGCGCGCACCTGCTCGACGAACGCTGCGCGCTTTTCCGGGTTCTGATCCTCGGGCCAGGACCTGACCGACTGCCGGCGCATCGCCAGCTCTTCGATCATCTTTTCGGTGTCGTGATCGTGCGGGGTCAATGCGCTCTTCCGGCGCGCCGCCAGTATTTTCTCGACCGCCCGCTCATGACCGCCGCGCGCCGGGGCCATATAGACGGACGAAAAGGAGGGCGGGCCGATATCGCGATCGCCGACGAAAACCGGCATGGCGCGGGGAAGGCCGCATTTCTCCACCTGCTGCTTCACCGCCATGTGGACGCGGGCGTAAAGCGTCCAGACCGCGAGGCGCCGCGCGACATATTCAGCGCTTCCTTCGCTCTGCGCGCCCCGTGAGGGATCGGCCATGATGGTCTTGTGCAGGGGAGCGAGGTTTGAGATGGCAAGCGGCGTCCCGACCGAAGTGCGGCCCGCCCATTTCGGCGCGCCGGCGCCAAGCTCGCCGAGCAGGGACTCCCGCGACGCGCCGGAAAATTCGTAGGCGGAGTTGTCGCGCCAGCTGCAGTCGAGCATGGCCGCTCCGCGGCTGGCGCCCGGAATCGTGATCTCGAACGCGGCGGGCGCTTTGCCCTTTCGCGAAAGCTCCTCGAAATCGGCGAGCGCGTCGTCCCAGCCGTCGATCGCGACAAAGCGCTGCTCGAGTTTGTGACAGAGCGGCTCGTAGGCCCCCCCGTACTTCGCCGTATTCGCCGTGACCAGGGCGCGGGCGCCTTCAAAATCCTCGGCGCGCAGCCGCGCGGCGAGCTCCGCCTCGACTGCGTTCAGACCGGCCTGCGTGAGCCGCCGCGAAAAGATGCCCATGTCTCTGTCCCCCGGGCGACAGTATGTCCCGGGCGGCGGAAAAAAAGGGTAAAGCCCCAAAAGGGGCGCTCGGACGCCAGGCCGGAACGCGGCTCATTTGCCCGCAAGTTTGAGCCGCCGAAAAAATTGGCACAAGCATGTCGATTTTCGGAGGACCGGTTCGTCGTCAGGATGAGGCGCCAATCATGGGCCCGAAGAAGAGGAGAATAGCGGATGCGCGTCATGGTTTTTGTGAAGGCGACTGAAGGGAGCGAAAAGGGCCTTACGCCGACGCCGGAAGCGCTGGCGGCCTTTGCAGCGATGGACGCGTTTAACGAGGAACTGGTTAAAGCCGGCGTATTCGTGGCGGCCGCCGGCCTCAAGCCAAGCATCGAGGCCAAGCGGATCGTATTTGAGGACGCGAAGCGAACTGTCGTCGATGGGCCATTCGCCGAGGCTCGCGAACTGGTCGCTGGATTCTCAATCTGGGAGGTTAAGGATATGGATGAAGCCGTGGCCTGGGCCAAACGCTGCCCGAATCCCATGCCGGGGCGCAGCGAGATCGAGATCCGTCCGTTTTTTGAGGCCGCGGACCTCGCCGGCTTTGTCACGCCCGAGGAGCTCTCAGCGCCCCGCAGCGGGGAGCGCGGAAAGCTCGGCGTCGCTTAGGGCGCGCCTACGATGTCGCGTCGGAGTCTCGACAAAGGCGGCCGCGTAGCGAGGGGTCGGCGGCTCGACCGATTCGCGTCGCGATCGGGCGGAGCCTTGTCCGGTCCGCTGGTTTGACCGAACATGCGGCGTGACCGAAAGCGAGACGCACCAGGCGATCGAAGCGACCTTCCGCATTGAACGGGCGCGGCTCGTCGCCGGCCTCGCCCGACTGACGCGAAGCATCGACCTGGCGGAGGAGCTGGCGCAGGACGCATTGCTCGCGGCCCTTGTCGAATGGCCGAAGACGGGCGTCCCGTCAAAGCCGGGCGCCTGGCTGATGGCGGTCGCCAAACGCCGCGCCATCGACGCGCTCCGCCGTAGGGCCATGCGCGACCGCAAGCATGCCGAAATCGCGCTCACGCAGAACGAGGCCGCCGACGGCGCGCTGGAAATCGAAGCGTTCCTCGACGACGATATCGGCGATGATCTCCTCGGCCTCATCTTCACCGCCTGCGATCCTATGCTGGCGGCAGCTGCCCGCGCGGCGCTCACTTTGCGCTTGGTTGCGGGCCTTACGACCCACGAGATTGCGCGCGCCTTCCTGACGAGCGAGGCGACGATCGCGCAACGCCTCGTTCGCGCCAAGAAGGCCATCGCCAAGGCCGGTCTGACTTTCGAGCCGCCCCGCGGGGCCCAGCGGACCGCACGGCTGCCATCGGTGCTCGAGGTCATCTACCTCATCTTCAACGAGGGCTATGCGGCGACGTCGGGCGAGGAGCTCACCCGGCCGATTGTCGCCGGCGAGGCGCAGCGGCTTGGCCGACTCCTGGCCGCGCTGATGCCGGGCGAGTCCGAAGTGCACGGCCTCCTCGCTCTCATGGAGCTGCAGGCGTCGCGCCTCATGGCGCGCACAGCGCCGGACGGGAACCCCATACCGATCACCAATCAGGATCGCGCGCGATGGGACCGGCTGCTGATTGAGGGAGGCCTGCAATCGCTCGTCCGCGCCGAACGCCTCGCCGCCGAAAAATCAGGGGTCGCCGGGGAGGGGGGCTTTGGCCCGTATCTGCTACAGGCGGAGATCGCCGCCTGTCACGCCCGGGCCAGCCGCGCCGAGGAGACTGACTGGGCGCGCATCGCCGCGCTCTACGACCGGTTGCGCGAAGTCACGCCGTCGCCCGTCGTCGAACTCAATCGGGCGATCGCCCACAGCATGGTATTCGGACCCGAAGCGGGGTTGAGGCTGATCGACGCCATCGCGGCCGACCCTGCCCTTCGAGCCTATGCGCCGCTTCCGGCGGCGAGGGGCGACTTCATGATGCGGGCGGGTCGCCGCGCCGAGGCGCAGTCGCAATTCCGGGCGGCCGCCGATCTGACTCGTAATGCGCGGGAAAAAGCCTTTCTCCTTGCTCGCGCGGCCGCCCTGGACGCCGTCGGCTGACAACTCGGCGCTCCAGCCTGTCGCCCGCGTCTTGGAAACGTTATAGGGGTCGGCTTCACAGAAGACTCCCGGCCCATGCCCCGCATCCTCATCACCTCGGCGCTTCCCTACATCAACGGCATCAAGCATCTCGGCAATCTCGTGGGCTCGATGCTGCCGGCCGACGTCTATGCGCGTTTCCAGCGGGCCCGGGGCAACGACGTTCTATTCATCTGCGCCACGGACGAGCACGGCACGCCGGCCGAACTCGCCGCCCGGGCCGCGGGGCAGAGCGTCGAGCGCTATTGCGAGGAGCAGCACGAGATCCAGAAGAGGGCCTGCGCCGAGTTCGGTCTCTCCTTCGATCATTTCGGCCGCACCTCGCGCCTGCCCAACCATCGCCTGACGCAGCATTTCGCAGCGGTGCTGGAGAAGAACGGCCTCATCGAGGAGCGGACGACGAAGCAGGTCTACTCCGTCGACGACGCCCGCTTCCTTCCAGACCGTTATGTGGAGGGGACGTGCCCGAACTGCGCCTATGAGAAGGCCCGCGGCGACCAGTGCGACAACTGCGGACGCCTGCTCGACCCGACCGAGCTCAAAAATCCGTATTCGGCGATTTCAGGCTCGCGCAGGATCGAACTGCGCGACACGGCGCACCTCTATCTCCTGCAATCGAAGCTGCAGGCGCGCATCGCCGACTGGGTCGCGGCGCGCCCCGGCTGGCCGCAGCTGACCAAATCGATCGCGCAGAAATGGCTGAAGGAAGGCCTGCAGGACCGCTCGATCACCCGAGACCTCTATTGGGGGATCAAAGTCCTGAAGGAGGGCAAGCCGCGCCCGGGCTTCGAGGATAAGGTCTTCTACGTCTGGTTCGACGCGCCGATCGGCTACATCGCCGCGACCGTCGAATGGGCTGAGAAGACAGGTCAGGGCTGGGAGCGCTGGTGGCGTGCCGACAAGGGCGCTGCGGACGTGCGCTACGTTCAGTTCATGGGCAAGGACAATGTCGCCTTTCACACGGTCTCATTCCCGGCGACCCTGCTGGGGAGCGAGGAGCCGTGGAAGACCGTCGACACGCTGAAATCCCTGAACTGGCTCACCTGGTATGGCGGCAAGTTCTCGACCAGCCAGAACCGCGGCGTGTTTATGGATCAGGCGCTCGAACTTCTGCCAGCGGACTACTGGCGCTGGGCGCTGATGGCGAACGCGCCGGAAAGCGACGACGCCTCGTTCACGCTGGAACAGTTCGCCGGCGTCGTGAACAAGGATTTGAACGACGTGCTCGGCAATTTCGTCAACCGCGTGACGAAATTCTGCGCCTCGAAATTCGGAGAAAAGGTTCCGGAAGGGGGCGCCTACGGCGCCGTCGAGGAGAAGCTGATTGCCGATCTAGACGCCAAGATCGCCCTCTATACCGCGGCGCTCGAGGTGATGGAGTTCCGCAAGGCCTGCGCCGAACTGCGGTCGATCTGGGTCGCCGGCAACGAATATCTCCAAATCGCCGCGCCGTGGACGGCGTTCAAGACGGATCCGGCGCGCGCCGCCGCCTCGGTGCGGGCCGGGCTGAACCTCATCGCGCTCTTCGCCGCGCTCTCGGCGCCGGTTATTCCGTATACAGCGCAAAAGATGTTCGAGCTGCTGAGGCTGGACGCGGCGCAGGAGGCGCGCTGGCCGTCGTCGGCCAAGGCGGCGCTGGCGCGCCTGAAGCCGGGACACTCCTTCACCGCGACGGACCCCCTGTTCCGCAAGATCGAGGAGACGGAGGTCGCGGCGTGGCGGGAGCGGTTCGGGGCGGCGTGATGGCGACGAGTTCGTCAGTTTGGAGGCGCGGACGGGCGCTCGCCGCGTCTCCTCGCCGTTGACCGAACTCCGGGGTCTTGCCCCGGCGGGGCCGTCGGCCGAGGCAAGGCGCCAATAATTGTTGCGGATGTCGCGGCGTCGAGCGTAGGGCGACGTCATGTACGCACCCCTATCGGGGCCCGGCGAGCTAAACGGCTGACGCCTCGGCGCGCTTGGCGTGCGTTTGAAAGGAGCACCTGATGAAAGGCCTGTTTTCCCTCAAGGGCCGCACCGCCCTCGTCACCGGCGGCTCGCGCAACATCGGCAAGATGATCGCGCAAGGATTCCTTGAATATGGCGCAACCGTCTATATCGCCTCGCGCAAGGCGGCCGATTGCGACAAGACCGCCGAGGAGCTGTCAAAATACGGGAAATGCGTCTCGATCCCGCAGGATGTGTCGACGGTCGCCGGTTGTCAGGAGCTCGCCGCCAAGTATTTGAAGCACGAGAAGTCGCTCGACATTCTCGTCAACAACGCGGGCGCGGCGTGGGGCGCGCCATTCGACGAGTTCCCGGAAAGCGGCTGGGACAAGACCATGAACCTCAACGTCAAGTCGCTGTTCTTCCTGACGCAGGCGCTGCACGGCCCCCTGAAGAAGGCGGCAAGTCATGAGCGTCCCGCCAAGGTCATCAACATCGCCTCCATCGACGGCATCAGGATCAATCCGTGGGAGACCTACGCTTATCAGGCCTCGAAGGCGGCAGTGATCCATCTGACCCGCAAATTGGCCGAGCGGCTCATAAAGGACGACATCTGCGTTTCCGGGATCGCGCCCGGCGCCTTTGCGTCCGAAATGAACAGGGCCGCACGCGACCATGGCGATGAAGTCGCCAAACGCATCCCGGCGCGACGCATCGGGCGGACCGAAGACATGGCGGGCGCCGCTATCTTTCTCGCCTCGAAGGCGGGGGACTACGTGGTCGGCGACACGATCGCCGTCGACGGCGGCGTCGCCTATTCCGGCTTCTCGCACATACCTGAGTAAGGTCAGAACCGATCGAGGGGCAGCTTCAGGTAGGAGACGCCGTTGTCCTCCGCCTTCGGAAAATGGCCGGCGCGCATGTTGACCTGCACGGAGGGAAGCAGCAGCCGCGGCATGGCGAGGGTCCTGTCGCGCGCCGTGCGCATGGCGACGAAGGCGTCTTCGCTGACGCCTTCGTGAATGTGAATATTTGAGGCGCGCTCTTCGGCGACCGTCGTCTCCCAGCGAAACTCGTCGCGTCCCGGGGCCTTGTAGTCGTGGCAAAGGAATACGCGCGTCGCGGGGGAAAGGGCGAAAAGCCGCTGGATCGAGCGGTAAAGCGTCCTCGCATCGCCGCCCGGAAAGTCGCAGCGCGCCGTGCCGTAGTCGGGCATGAACAGCGTGTCGCCGACGAAGGCGGCGTCGCCGATGAGGTAGGTCATGCAGGCCGGCGTGTGACCCGGCGTCGCGATGGCGCGCGCCGGCACGTCGCCGACATGGAACGCGTCGCCGTCGTGGAAGAGCGCGTCGAATTGACTGCCGTCGCGCGCGAAATCCGCGCCGGCGTTGAACGCCTCGCCAAAGACGCGCTGGACCGTCGCGACTTCGGCCCCGATGCCGATCTTGCCGCCGAGCCGCCCCTTGATATAGGGCGCGGCCGACAGGTGATCCGCGTGCACGTGGGTCTCGAGGATCCACTCGACCTCAAGGCGCCTCTCGCGAATGAACGCAATGATCTTGTCGGCGCCTGAAGTCGACGTGCGGCCCGAGGCCGGGTCGAAGTCCCGGACGCTGTCGATCACCGCGCATTTGCGTCCGGCAGGATCGGCGACCACATAGCTCGCCGTGTTGGTCGGCTCGTCGAAAAAGGCGGCGACTTGGGGTTTCATCGGGATTCCTTGGATGTCCTGCGCCTATATAGTGAGCATCGGCCCCGCGTGGCCATCCGGCGCGACGTTGTGGACATCGCCCCCGCATCGGAGGAAAGTCGCCGCCGATGGAAACCGTCACGATCCGGCTCAATCCGGCGCTCGATCTTGCGCCCTTTGCGCGCGCCTACGCCGAGCGCGGCATCGTCCAGATTCCGCAGCTATTCGAGGAACGCACCGCCGGCGCGATCGCCGATCTGCTCCAAAGGGGCGTACCCTGGCGGATCGTATTCACGACTCCGGACGACAAGCCGGTGCACTATTCCCGCGAGGAACTCCAGGCGCAGGGCCAGGAACGCTGGAAGGCGACGATCGCCGACGTGACGGCCCGGGCCCGCCAGAACCGGGGCTATTTCTACAAGACCTATCCAATGATCGAGGCCTATCTTAAGGGTTGGGACCCGGGCCACCCTATTCATCAGCTGACGGAGTTCATCAACAGCGCCGATTTTCTCGGCCTCGGCCGCACCGTCACCGGCGTAACGGAAATCACCAAGGCCGACGCCCATGCGACGTTCTACGGCCCCGGCGACTTCCTGACGCGTCATCTCGACACCGGGGACGATCACGAACGGCGCGCCGCCTATGTTCTCGGGTTGACGCGCGGCTGGCAGCCGGACTGGGGCGGCCTTCTCCTGTTTCTCAACGAGAAGCAGGATGTGAGCGAGGGCTATCTGCCGAGGTTTAACGCGCTCACCATCTTCGACGTGAAGTTCCTGCATACCGTCACGCAGGTGTCGAGCTTTGCCGGCGCCGGGCGCTTCTCGATCACCGGCTGGTTCCGCGACGACCCGGGCAAGCGTTAGTCGTGGCGGTTTCGCAATCCTTCATCGACTATGCGAAGGATCTCTTCGGACCGTTCGGGGAGATCGTCGTCCGCCGCATGTTCGGCGCCGCCGGCGTTTATTGCGACAGCCTTTTCTTCGCCGTACTGGACGAAGATGTCGTCTATCTCAAGGCGGACGATGAGAACCGCGCCGAATTCGAGCGCGCTGGAGCTCTCCCCTTCACATTTGAGTCGAAGGAAAACGCCAGGGTCTCAATGTCCTATTACGCCGCGCCGGCCGATTTCTACGACGACCCGGACGAGGCGCGGCGCTGGACGCTGCTCGCGCTGGACTCGGCGCGGCGCGCGGCGAAGGTCAAGAGGAAGCGGCGGAAGCCGCCGGGGCGATCCAAACGGGCGTCGCCTTGAACGCCGGCGTCTTCGACCGCGGATCGACGGCCGCCGCGGTCAAGACGTTCGCTTCGGGAAAGTAGGCGGCGACGTCGCCCCGCGGCAGATCGAAGGCGAAGAGCGTCACGCCTTTCATTTCTCCCTGGGCGGAGCGGATGTCGGCGCAGGCGCCGGGCGAGAGCCCAAGCGCGGACATGTCGTCGGCGTTCATCATCAGCGCCCAGCGCGTGTCAGTGCGGCGGTAGGCGTCCTTCTCCTCATAGATGATCGAATTGAACTGGCCCTCGCTGCGCAACGTCGTCAGCATGAACGGCGCATGGACGCTCCGAGGCGCCGGCGTGACGCGCTGGCGGAACTGGGCGCGGCCCGAAGGCGTCAGGAAATGCGGCTCATGCAGGATGCGCCGGCCGACATGAAACTCGCGCCGCGCGACGTCGATATCGGCCAGCGCCTCCATGCCCGGCACGATCTCGGAGATGGCCTCGCGGATGCGGCGGTGGCGCTTGAAGGCCAAGAAATCGATTCCGCAGTCGGGAACCAGCCGCCGGCCGAGTTCGGCGAGGATGAAGGTCTCGGGACGAACATTGTCGAGACGCCTGATTCCGCCGTCCGAGAGGCGGACATAGTTGAACATCGACTCCTGCGTGGTGGGCTCCCATTCCTCATCTCGCGCGGTGACCGGGAGAACGAGCGAGGCGCCCGACGCGACGCCCTCGACATGGCCGCGGTTCAAGGTCGTGGTCAGGAAGAGCTTGAAGCCGATCCTGTCGAGCGCCGCCCGCGCAAAGGCGCTGTCCGGCGTCGCGGAGAAGAGGTTGCCGCCCATCACGACTGCGGCGTCGATCCGGCCTTCGCTCGCGGCCCTTACCGCGGCCATGGTGTCGAGGCCAACGCCCTTCGGCGCCGTGAAGCCGAGGGTCTTCTCCATGCGATCGAGAACCTCTTCGGCCAGTACGGGTTTGACGCCGATGGTGCCGACCCCCTGCACGTTGGAATGGCCGCGCAATGGGAGCAGGCCGGCGAAGCGCCTGCCGGCCATGCCGCGCAGAAGCGCAAGATTGGCGATGTACTCGACGTTCTCGACGCCGTGCAGATGATGCGTGACGCCCATGCCCCAGGCGAAGACCGCGCTCCGCGCGTTCGAATATTTTCGGCCGACGCGCGACATGGCTTCGCGTGAAACGCCGGAGCGCTCGGCGAGGTCGCTCCAGGACGATTGATCGAGGTCGGCGCGAAAGGCGGCGAAGCCCTCCGTATGGCGCGCGATGAACGCGTCGTCCGCCCCGCCGAGCTCGATCACCGCTTTGGCGAGTCCTTTGAGGAGCGCGATGTCGCCGCCGATGCGCGGCTGGAGATAATCCGTGGCGATGTCGTCGCCGCCTTTGAGCATCGACCGCGCGCTCTTCGGCATGGCGAATTTGACAAGACCCGGCTCCTTGGCGGGATTGACGACGATCACCTCGCCGCCGCGGTCGCGGCAGGCTTTGAGCTTGTAGATGAAGCGCGGGTGGTTTGAGGCGGGGTTGGCGCCGATGACGAAGATGAGATCGCAGCCCGATAGGTCTTCGAGTTCGACGGTCGAGGTGCCGGCGCCGATGGTCGACTCGAGCGCCACGGACGTCGCCTGATGGCAGTAATAGGAGCAGTTGTTGACGTTGTTTGTGCCCCACGCCCGCGCGAGAAGCTGGAACAGGAAGCCGGCCTCATTCGACGAGCGTCCTGAAGAATAGAAGAACGAGCGGTCGGGCGCGACGGCCTTGAGGCGCATCGCGGCGATGTCGAACGCCTCCTCCCATGACATGGGGCGGTAGCTGTCCTCGCCCGCTTCCTTGAATATTGGGCTGCCGAGGCGCCCCAGATGCTCGAGCTCGCGGCCCGAGAGCTCGTTAAGTTCGGCAAGCGTGTGCGAGAAAACTTCCGGCGGGATCGCCGGCTGGATGTCGGTAGATTGCGCCTGCACCGATTTGTTGCAGACGGAAGGAAACTCGCCGAGTTCGTCGGTCATGCCGCCCTTCTGCCCGCCCATGCCGAGCCCGCAGGCCTTGCAGGCGTTCTTCGACGTCAGCGCCTTCGCGGTATTGGCGACGCCGATGCGCCGCACGGTTGCGAGCGTGTAGAGCACTTTCTTGACGCCGCCGCCGACCGGCGCCTTGCGGGGATCGGATCCGTCCATGACGCCGAGCATAAAGCTGGGCGCGCGCCGCTGTCACGTCCCGAAACTCTGCACCAGCGAGCCGGCGAGCAGGCGCCAGCCGTCGATCAGGACAAAGAAGATGAGCTTGAACGGCAGCGAGATCACGATCGGCGGCAGCATCATCATGCCCATGGCCATGAGGATCGCCGAGATGGCCATGTCGATGATGAGGAAGGGAATGAAGATGAGGAAGCCGATTTCAAACGCCCGCCTAAGCTCGGAAATCATGAAGGCGGGCGTCGCGATGTGGAGCGGCGTCGCCTCGAGCGTCGTCGGTTCGACCTTGGCGAGCGAGAAGAAGAGCTCAAGGTCCTTCTCGCGCGTCTGCGAGAGCATGAAGTCTTTCACCGGCGCGATCGCCTTCGGGAAGGCCGCCTCGATCGGCATCTCCTCCGCCATGAAGGGCTGAACGCCCGCCTTCCAGGCCTCGTTGAAGGTCGGCGCCATCACGAAAGCCGTGAGGAACAGCGCGAGCGAGATGATGACCGGATTGGGCGGGCTCGCCTGCACGCCGATCGCCGTCCGGAGAAGCGACAGGACGACGACGATCCTGACGAAGCTCGTCATCATGATGAGGACGGACGGCGCGATGGAGAGAACCGTCAGCAGAAGGACGAGCTGCACGATTTGCGCCGAGAGCCCGCCGGTTCCCACCTCGAGCGTCAGGGTCTGGGCGCCCGCCGCAACGGGCAGGAGCGCCAGGAGTCCTCCGAAACCAGCCGCACGCGCGCGTCCTGCGCGGCGTCGCGGCGGCGGCGTCTTGGCGGAGCAGGAGAGAAGGGCTTGCCGCACGGCGTTCGACATCAGGTTTGGTCGCCGGTCACGCGGCGCCCGCTGCCTGGACCGGGCCCTTCTGGGCGAATGCGACGACCGAAAGCGGAGCCGCAGCGCCGTCGGCCGGCGCTGGTTGAGACTCGATGAGAGTTTCAGACGAAGGGCCGAGGATGATCAGATGATCGCGCCCGTCGCAGCGCAAGATGGCGGCGCGGCGCTTGTTGTCGAGCGCGAGGCTTTCGACGACCGCGAGGCGGCGCTTGCGGCTGAGCGGCGAGATCCCCGCGTGGAGGCCGGCCTTCCTTGCAGCAAGTCCGAGGAGTCCGATCAAGGCGAGCACGGCCATGAGCGCGAACACCATGCGCGCCATCTGCACCAGATCCATAACCCCTCGCTCGGCAATTCTTGCCGGGCGAGGCTAGAGGAGGGGGCGTTAAGCCGAGGTTAAGCCTGATGAGACGTAAAGCGCCTCAAGCGCGGACAGCGACAGGATTTCGCCGCCGAGTTCGGTTTTAAAGAAGTCGAAATAGCGGTTGCAAAATTCCAAATGCCGTTCGACGTCGGCGGGAGTCTCCGTATACGGATTGCCCCCCGGCGTGAAGGTCGTCGAGTGAAAGCTGAAGGTCAGCACCGGCGTCTCGTCGGCGACGAGGCGCCGAGTCAACGCCTTGACGTCGTCAATCTGCAGATTTTCGCATGTGAGGCGCGCGGGAGCTGTGAGGAATGCGGAGCCGCCGCGCCGTCCCAAAACGGAACCCGGGTCACGAGGCGATCGTTTCAGGAACAGCCGCGCGCCGCGCAGCGCGAGGCCGCCGCAGACCGGAGTCACGGCGATGCGACGTCCGTCCGCGTCAGCGAGCTGCGGCTGATTGGCGGCCGTGCTGAAGTCCGGGCCGCCCTGGGCGGAGAAGTCGAAGCCGACGCTCGGGCTGAAGTCCATCGAGACGCCGGCTTCAGCCAGATCGAGGTAGCACCGGCGATCGATACCGTAGCGGCCCGCGCGATGGGCGCGGGCGCGTCGGCCGAACGCGCTCTCGAACCTTTCGGCGAGGGCGTTCAGTTTCAAGCGATGCGTCGCGGGCGGCAGGTTGCACTGGAAGGAATAGTAGGCGCCGTCAAATCCGCCGAGGGGCGGCGTCACCCATTGGTGAAGGTGAAGGCCAAGATCGGCTCTGCTTGCGCGCATGAGCTCTCTGAAATAAGCGGCGGACGGCCCGTCGGCGATGACCGGATAGGTCAGGAAATAAATGGGCGCGGCGCCGAAAGCCTCGGCCAATTTCTGGAAGCGGTCGAGGTCCTCCGGCGGGCAGACGCGATGGCGCTCCGGACTGAACGCCTCCCAGTCGAAACTTTCCTCCGTGTCCGCCGTGATGATGAGACGCGGCCGGCCGGGCCGAACCTGCAGCGGCGTGAACGTGACCCGCCGCGCCGACTCGTGCTTTCGCACCGCGCTTTCGAACACGGCCTTCAGGCCGTCGGAGGTTTCGTCCCAGCTGAACTGTTCGGCGTAACGGCGCGTATCCGCGCGTTGCGGCCGCTCGGCGAGGACCCCGCCGATCGCCTCCTTGAGCGCCGGCGCGGTGCGCGCGGCCGCAAGCCTCCCCGCGGCTTTCTCCCGGATGACTTCTCCTGAGCCCCAGACGGGACTCGCGACGGCGGGCGTGCCGCACGCCATCGCCTCAAGAAGGACATTGGGCCAGCCCTCGCGCGAGGAGGCGAGGGCGAGCGCATCGGCGGCGTTGTAGATCTCGACCAGCTTTTCGTGGGCGATCGCGCCGAGGAAACGCACGCGATCGGCGATGCTGCGCTCGGCGGCGCGACGCTCGAGCGCAGCGCGCTCCTCCCCGGCGCCGGCGATGAGCAGCGTCGCGTCCGGCATTTCTGCGACGGCGTCGATGACGATGTGGTGCCCCTTGCGCTCCGTGAGGTGTCCGACGCTGGCGATGACGTCGCCCTGAAGGCCGAGAGACTGCCGCACCGACTCGCGATCGAGCGGACGGAACACATCGAGATCGACGCCGTTGCGCAGGACGCTGATCTTTTCGGCCGGCGCGCCGAGGCGGATGAGTTCGTCCCGGAGGGCGGCTGCGACGCAGATGACGGCGTCGGCGTCGCGCACCGCGCCGAGGATCATGCGGCGCTGGCGCGGATAGGTCGGAAGCAGGTTGACGTCCGTCCCGCGCGCCGTGAGGACGACCGGCTTGTTGAGGCGCCGCGCAACCCGCGTCGCGGCGACGCCGTCGGGATAGAGGTAGTGCGCGTCGATGAGATCGAAATCGAAGCCCTCGGCGAGCTGCTCGCGCGCCGCCTTGAGGAAGCAGCGTTCGAGCGCGGCGGCGGCGTAGGTCATTCCGATTTTGGGCGGGATCGCGTAGCGGGGATGGATGACCCTCACGCCGCGCCGGACCTCTTCCTTGGGGATCCGGGCGTAGGCGCCGTAGCGGCCCGCCCAGGAGGCGGAAACGGGAAACCAGGGGGCCGGCGCGATCACCCGAAACTCGCCGCCATGCCGGTCGCGGTACGCGGCGAGACGGTTCTCCACGAATACGCCATGGGCCGGCGTCGCGGCGTTCGGGTAGAGCGTGGTCATCGTCAGAATACGCATGCGTCCCCGTGCGGCGCGCCATTTCCCTTCAGCGGGCGTGGGGCGTCAGCCCCTTAAGCATTCGCTCAGGATTGCGTGCAAGGGTGAAACATCGGCAAACGCGGTTGGGCCTTGAGCGAAATCGAGTTGAGCGCGGCCTCCCTGAAGCCTGAAACGGCCGATGATTCGCCGTTTCCGCTGGCTGTTTGCTGGGCCTTCTGGATCAGCGCCGCCCTCGGGCTGTGGGCCCTCGTCATTTTTCCCTTCGTCTGACTTTGATTTCGTGAAGGCGCAACTGGCGCGTGTTTCCGCGCTGGGCCGGAAGTCGTCCTATCGACAGACCGTGGAAAATTATCAGCGCCACATTACGATTACGGTTGAATTAATGCTGCCTTGCGGCATTAACTTTTTGTGAGGCATGCGTTCTGCTCCTAACGCCTCAGACCGTTTCATTTGGGGACGGTCGGTCTGGAGCGGCGGCCTTGGTTGCGTACTCGTATTCTATGGGGGATTCGATCGTGGACTTGTATGCAGCGACGCCATTGTTGGCGGCGTTACCTGTCGTAATCCTGATCGCGCTGCTTAAGTCGCCGCTGGTTCGCTTGGCCAAGGTTGAGGCCGACGCAAGATTCAGGGGAATTCGCAAGAGCCTCGCCTTGTTCCGGGACACTGCCGCCGACCGAGCCGACCTTAGCCTCGTCGGCACCAGCGAGGTGTCTTCCCGGATCGAAAAAGCGAGGCATGCCGCTGGCGGCGCAGGCAAGCGCGTATTCGACATCCTGGCTGCGACGGCGCTCCTGGTCTTCCTGGCGCCGCTGATCCTGCTGGTTGCGCTTGCGATCAAGCTCGATTCCCCCGGGCCGGTGCTCTACCGCCAACAGCGGATCGGCAGGGGCGGCCGGCCGTTCGAGATCTTGAAGTTCCGTTCGATGACGGTCGATGCTGAAAAGGACGGCGTCGCCGCATGGGCGGCCAAGGACGACCGCCGCGTAACCCGCGTCGGCCGATTTATCCGCAAGTTGCGCATTGACGAATTTCCGCAGGCGATAAACGTTATCCGCGGCGACATGAGCTTTGTCGGCCCGCGTCCTGAGCGCCCCGAATTCGTGCGTCTCCTTGAGCGCGAGATTCCAAACTATCATCTTCGCCACGTCGTGCGTCCCGGGATCACCGGCTGGGCCCAAGTCAAATATGAGTATGGCGCGTCGGTTGAAGATGCTCGAATTAAGATGCAATACGACATATATTATCTTGAGCATTTCAGCCTGTGGCGGGACTTCCTGATCCTCCTGATGACGGTGCGGGTCGCGCTCTTCGGCATCGGCAGCCGCTAGCCATGAGCGAGGACGCATCCGCCAGCGGCGCTTCCGCGAAGCGCCGGGCGGTGCGGCTTCGGACATATCTGCCCTTTCTTGCCGCGGCGATCATCGGCGTCGCCGCTGTTCTCGCCGCTCTCAAGATCGAGAGCGAGCGCCGCGGCGGGCCTTCCGATCCGCGCGCTCTCTCAGCGGAGTTTGCCAAGAGCGGCGACTATCAGAACGCCGCGAACGTCCTCCGCGCCGCATATAGGGCCGACCCCAGCGAACAGCTGCGGCTCGAGGCGGCTCGGGCGCTGCTGGTGGCCGGCGACAACTACGCGGCGCTTGAGCTCCTGAAAGGCCACGCCACCGAATCGTCTTTCGAGTTTTCGCGTCGGCACCTCTACGCCGAGGCGCTGGTTCGAGCCCGACGCTACGAGGCGGCGGCCAAGGAAGCTTCGCTTCTCGCCGCGAGTTCCGCCGCCGACGGACGCGCGCGGCTCCTGGCGGCGCGCATCGCCTACGGCCTTGGCGATTTCGAACGGGCGAGCGGCGAACTCGGCGCGGCCATCCGGACGGGCGGGGAGTCGCTGGCCGAGGCATGGCTCTTCCGTGCACGGATCGCCCTCAACGACAACAACATCGACGCGGCGCGAGCCGCGGCCGCGC
>JACADZ010000086.1 GCA_013389105.1 Parvularculaceae bacterium
ACATGCGGGGCGCATTTCTGTTTTTGAAATTGCTGGAAACAAAGCTTTATTCGCGCACAGGGGCCGTGCGTGGAAGAGCCAACGTCGATGTTGCAGTCGACCGTCCTGAAGAGCGTCCATGCCGAGGGCGTCGCCCTCCATTCCGGCAGGCGCGTAAGCATCGCGCTGCATCCCGCCGACCCCGGGTCGGGGGTGCGCTTTCGCCGGGTGGATCTTGCTGACTCGAACATGATCGAGGCGCGGCCGGGGAACGTGGTCGACGCCAGGCTGGGCGTGCGTTTGCGCAATGAAGCCGGAGCCGAGGCGATGACGGTTGAGCATTTTCTCGCCGCCGCGTCGCTCCTCGGGCTCGACAACGTTCTCGTCGATATCGACGCGGCCGAGCTGCCGATTTTCGACGGAAGTCTTTGTCAATTCGCACAGATGATCGATGAGGCCGGGCTTGCCGTTCAAAACGTCGCCCGGCGTACGATCGCCGTCCGCGAGGCCTTGCGTGTCGAGGATGGCGATCGTTTCGTTGAGATTGCGCCTTCATCGCAGCGCCGGATCGATATGACGATCGATTATCCGGCTGCGGCGATCGGCTGGCGGCGGGTCACGCTTGATCCTGATGATCCGACTCAGCGGAAGCGCATCATTAATGCTCGGACATTCTGTACGCTGAGCGATATCGAGGGCATGCGCGCGCGCGGGTTTGCGCTTGGCGGTTCGCTGGACAACGCCATCGTGGTCGATGGCGGTCGGATCATTAACGAGGCGCCCCTCCGCGATGCGGAGGAGTTTGCGCTGCACAAGACGGCCGACCTCATCGGCGACCTCGCCCTGGTCGGGGCCCGTGTAGAGGGCGCGGTGACCGCCCACAAGACCGGCCATGAGCTCAACACTCGGCTCGCCCGGCGGATTGCGGCGCTCGACCCCGCCTGACCCGGCGGCCCGGTCGTGTTATGATCGGCGGGAGGGGTAAAGGTATGAGTGACGCTGAATCGAGGCTTGGCCGCGCCTTTGCCCTCACCGGGCTGTTGATCGGCCTCGCGACCGGCTTCGCCGGCTACGCCATCATAGAATATTGGGCGGGATCAAAGCCTGACGCCGCGGCGCTCGCGGCGTTGGTCGCCCTTGGTTCGTTTTCAGCTGCGCTGCTCTTGCTCGCGGAACGGGGCGCGGTGTTGCGGCCGATCCTGCCGTCGGCGGCCATCGCTGCGATTCTCGGCGGCGCAACCTATTCGGTGCTGGTCGGGCGCGTGAACGAACCCAATTACACTGAGTGGCCCTACGCGTTCTGGCTTCTCATGGGACTTCCCCTTTCGGGCTACCTGATGGCGACGCTCGCCAAGGCCATGCTGCGCGGAAAGACTCCGCCAGATTACTCGGACGTCTTCTTTCACGGCCTGACCCAGCCGATCATTAGCGCGGGAGCGGGGTTCATCGCCTTGCTCGCCGTCGTGCTGCTGTTTGCCTGGTCAGGATTGTTGAAGGCCCTCGAGGTCGATTTCTTTCACAAGCTCTTTCAGGAGCCGTGGTTCCTGCTCCCGTTCATCGGCGGGGTCGGCGGACTGGCCATCGCGCTGATGCGCGGCCTTCAGGCGACCCTCGGCGGCTTTCGGTTCCTGCTTCTGTTGCTGGCGCGCATCCTGATGCCGATTACCGCCGCCTTTTCGTTGACCTTTCTCGCTGTGCTGGCGCTGAAAGGCTCGGAGCCGATTTTCGCGGCGCCTTACCCCAGCGCCGTGATGCTGGGGCTGGCTTTCGGCAGCATGCTGATTTTCAACGGCGTTTACCAGAACGGGGCCGGCGAGCCCCCCGCCGCCTGGCTTCGTCTCTCCACAATCCTCGCTTTGCTGGCGTTTCCTGTCTATGCGGGCCTCGCCGCCCAGGCCTTCTGGCTCCGGATTGAAGATTACGGTCTCACGCCGCCGCGCATTATCGGCCTCGCCATGACGGGACTTGCGGCCCTTTACAGCGTCGTCGCGCTGGCGGGGCTCGTCAGCGAAATCAACTGGGGCGGCAAGCGCTGGATGCCGCCGGTTGCGCCCCTGAACACCTTGATGGCCGTCATTTGGGTAGTCGTGCTGTGCGGGCTGGCGTCGCCGCTGATCAATCAGTGGGATCTCAGCGCGAGGAGTCAGGAACGGCGACTCGCAGAGGGAAAGGTTTCGGCTGCGGCGTTCGACTACGGCTATCTGCGCTTCCGTCTCGGCGCCCATGGCGAGGCGGCGCTTGACCGCCTATTCGCCCTAGACGGGCATGCTGAAGCCGCGACCATTCAGGCGGGCGTGGCGCGCGCGCGCGCGGCGTCGGACTACTGGGAATACAAAAATCCGCTCCCGGCGGAACCGGCGAGAGCTGAAGTTTCGCAGCCGCCGGACGATCAGGCTCCGCCGCCCGGACTTGATGATCTGCCGATCAATCCACAAACGGATGAATAGGATCGCAGCCAGTCGCCGGTCAAAAGCCGAGCGCCGAAGCGACCTTTCCCGCAAGTTCGCTGAACGCCTGAGCGGCAGGGCTCCGCGGATCGCGGGCTGTGAGCGGCTTCCCGGCGTCGCAAGCCTCGCGCAGGTCGGGATAGATTGGAAGTGCGCCAAGAAACGGCGCGCCTGCGTCTGCGGCAGCCCGCTCGGCCCCGCCCTGGCCGAAGAGATAGTGACGCGTGCCGCCGATGTCGAGAAAGGCCATGTTTTCGACGATGCCGAGAAGGGGGACGCCCGTCTGGCGGAAGAGCTCAATGCCCCGACGCACGTCGGCGAGCGCCATCTCCTGCGGGGTCGACACCACGATGGCTCCCGTGAGGCGCTTCGACTGCACCAGCGACAGGTGGGCGTCGCCGGTTCCGGGCGGCGTATCGACTAGCAGAATGTCGAGCGCGCCCCAATCGACATCGGCCATCAGTTGGCGCAAGGCGCCCATCACCATGGGCCCTCGCCAGGCGAGCGCCTTGCCCTCGTCGACCAGCAGTCCGATCGACATCGCCTTGACGCCGAACGCTTCGGCGGGAACGATTTTGCCGTCGCTCAGCCTCGCCTTCTCGTTGAGGCCGAACAGCGTCGGCAGAGACGGGCCGTAGATATCTGCGTCGAGAACTCCAACCGCCAAGTCGCGCCGCGCCAACGCCACGGCGAGATTGGCGGCGACCGTCGATTTCCCTACTCCCCCCTTGCCTGATGCGACGGCGACGACATGGCGAACCGCCTTCAGCGTCGCTGCGGCGGCGGCGATCTGCGGCGTTTTCGCGAGACCTAGCGGATTGTCGTGACCGCTGCTCTTGGTGCTGACGATAACCGCGCGGGCGACGCCCGGCGCGCTTTCGAGCGCACGTCTTGCCGCCTCAAGAATCGCCGGATCGGCGGTC
Organism: Parvularculaceae bacterium; assembly: GCA_013389105.1. Lineage (GTDB taxonomy): Bacteria > Pseudomonadota > Alphaproteobacteria > Caulobacterales > Parvularculaceae > Amphiplicatus. The sequence goes on from JACADZ010000086.1 coordinate 3,350, forward strand.
GCGAGGGTCGCCTTCGCCACGCCTTGCGGGCTCAAGGAAATATCGACCAGCACTCCGGCGGCGATGATGTCGCGCGACCCCTTGGGCTCGCGTATGGTCGCCAGGGACCTTCGAAGCTGCGTCAATGTCGACTCGGCGCTCATAAATCCGTCGAATAAACAAGGCGTTGGCATTGCGCCTTAAGAATCCAGTGACATATATACGCGCACGTGGCGCGTCGTGGCGATCTCTCGCAGGTTTCAAGGGAAAACGCATGCCCTGGACAGACAATTCAGGAAGCTCCGGCAATGGCGGCAATGGCCGCGGGCCGACCAGGGGTCCCTGGGGGCAGCGGCGGGGGGGCGGGGGGGGAAACCTGGGAGGGGGACGAG
>JACADZ010000105.1 GCA_013389105.1 Parvularculaceae bacterium
AAGACCCGGTTCGGTGAACTGCTCGACCGGGTGGTTCGCGGCGAGGAAATCGTCATCACCCGGCACGAAAAGGCCGTGGCCCGGCTGATCCCGGAAAGCGGGGCAAACCTGGAACGCACCCGGCAGGCGGTGGCGGAACTCCGGGCGGGGCGCTCGCTGATGGCCAAACGCCGCGGGGTCGCTCCCTTGACCGACCGGGAGATCAAGCATTCCATCGAGGAAGGACGCCCGTGAGCGAGGGTTTCGTCGCGGACTCCTCGGTCGGCGTGGCCTGGGCGGTGCCTGCCCAAGCCAGCGCTGCCGCGGACGAACTGCTCGACCGAATGGCGGCCGGCACCCCGTTGGTCGTGCCGGCGCTGTGGCCCTTTGAAGTGGCCAACTCCCTCCTGGTCTTGCTCCGACGAAAGAAACTTCTCGCCGCGGAACGCGACCGGGCCATCGCGGCCCTGGCCCGTCTGCCGCTGGTGGTGGACGACGACGGACCCCGCCTCGCCTTGGGGACAATCTCCGAACTGGCGGCGGAACATGGCCTGTCGGTGTATGACGCCACTTACCTCGAACTGGCGGTGCGGCGGAAGCTCCCGTTGGCCTCCCGCGATGAAGCTCTCCGCAAAGCAGCGCAACGCTGCCACGTCAAACTCCTGCTGTAGCGGGCCGGCGGATCGGGGCGACGAAGATGGCGGCGGCCGTGAGCCGGCCGGTCACGTAGGGCCGGGGGTCCTTCAAGTGAAGGCAGGTCGAGAGAACAAAGGCGCGGATCGTGCCGCACCTTGATCGGTTGGGAGGCCAGCGGCCTCCGGGCCTTTCGCGATTCAACCAAGAAGAACCAACACCGGGTGCGAGGGGTCCTGTGGCCCGCCGGCCAGGACCGTCTGCCTGCGCCGCGCTTCGGTCTTGCAGCGCGGCAGTCAGGCCCGCTGGACAACGACATTCTGGCCCTGCCGTGGGGCTGGAGGCTGGCCGTCAACTCTGCAGCAGCGAACCGAGTATCCCTTGACTCTCCGTCTTCAGCGGCAGCGGAATTGCCTCCGTGAGCACCTGCTCGCGCAGCCGCGGCTTGAGTCCGTCTTCCGTGACCAAGTCCACGCGGCAGCCGAGGAGTTGTTGCAGCTCTTCGAGCAACCCACCGAGATCGAACAGAGAACAGCCGCGCCGGGGCTTGATCAACAAATCCACGTCACTGTCCTCCGTGGCATTGCCCCGGGCGACCGAGCCGAACACCCGCACATCGACGACATGGTCACGCTCCGCCAGTTCAAGAATCTGCGACCGGCGCGCCGACAATGTTCCCCGCGTCATCATGGCCGCGGGCTTACTGCAAAGGCCGCCCAAAGCCAAGAACCATCCCGGAAGTCCGGGTGTTCAGAAGGTGGCCAAGCCGGCCTCGTGGAGTTGGAGGGAGTCACCGAGGCGCCGTCGCCGTCCAGTCGTCCAGGGCTCCCTTTGGACTGGACGGCGGAGCCTCGGGCGTATGGAAGCTTCGAACGCAGAAAGAGCAAAACAACATACCCTAATTCCAGCGGAGCCGGCAAACTGACTTATTCTCCGCGTTCCTTGGTCCAAAGGTTGGGGTCCACGTCAGGCTGTCCACCAACAAGGCGCACCTGGACGACTTCGGCCGATGAGGCGGGTCATTCTCGATACCGGTCCGCTGGTGGCCTGGCTTTGCCCGCGAGACGAACACCACGCCCGGGTGCGCCGCGAGTTCCCGCACATCGTCGCCGGCTCGTGGGTCTGCGAAGCAGTCCTCGCTGAGTGCGGATCCCAGAGGAAGCCCTGGCGCTGGCCGGCTTGGATGACCAGCCTGCCGCGGAGGGACCGCGTCGCTTGCTGGCTTTGGAGCTCTTCCGGGAGGGCCGCGTTTCCCTCGGTCGCGCCGCCGAGCTGGCCGGTCTGAGCGTCGAGGAATTCATGGAGTTTGCGGCACATCGCCAGGTGCCCTTGCATTACACGCCGGAAGACCTTGAGGAAAATCGTGGGACCGCAGCACGCCTCAAGCCGTGATCGTTGTCTCCAGCTCCTCGCCGCTCATTTCCCTGGCGCGAATCGGCAGACTGGATCTGCTCGATGAGCATATCGCGCCCGGCCCGCAGCGGACTGCGCGCCCTGCCTTCCAGGCAAAGCGGCATCAAAAAGAGCCTGCGGTTTGCCGAGCACCGCGGCTTGGGTGTCGGGGTCTCCGGGATGGGTCTTGCCGGGGGCGGTCCTTCCTGCTTGGCTAAGGCAAAGTATGAATTGCTTTGAACGGTGGCTCGCGCTTCTTTGCGGGAGCGCCTGTCTGGGAGTGCCGCTGCTGGCGGCGAGCAACCCCGTGCTGGACTGGAGCGCGATCATGATGAGCGCCATCCGGGCCGACAACACCGGCCCGACCTTGAGCACCCGGAACCTGGCCATCCTGAACGTGGCCACATACGACGCGGTGAACTCCATCACCCGCACCCATCAGCCGTATCGTTTCCAGATCCCCACCGAGCCGGACACCTCGATGGAGGCCGCGGTGATTGCGGCGGGCCGGGAGGTGATGCTGGCCCTGTACCCGCCCTTTCGGGCGCGCACGGAGGAGCTTTACCTGGAGCAGCTTGCCATGCTGCCGGCCACTCCGGGCACCACCAAGGGACTGGCCCTGGGGCGTGAGATGGCCGTGCGGGTCCTGGCCCTGCGCCGCGCCGACGGTTCGAGCACCAGCGTGCCCTACATCCCGAGTTCACTTCCCGGACAGTGGCAGCGGACCCCGCCATTCTCTCGTCCGCCCCTGACGCCGCAATGGCGTTATGTGGACCCCTTCTGTATCCCGGACCTGACGCCGTTCCTCCCCAAACCCCCGCCGCCCCTGGACAGCGAGGAATACGCGCGGGACTTCGAGCAAGTCCGGGCGCTGGGGGGGAAGAACAGCCCGCTGCGCACGGCGGAACAGAGCCTGATCGCGGTTTATTGGTCGGACTTCAGCTACACGGCCATGCCTCCCGGGCACTGGCACGAAATCGCCGCCAACATCTGCCAGAGCCACGGCCTCTCGATTCCCGACTCCGCGCGCCTGCTGGCCCTGCTGGGCCTGGCCCAGGCCGACGCCGCCATCCTCTGCTGGGAAGCCAAATACCGCTGTAACCTCTGGCGTCCGGTCACCGCCATCCGCCGGGCGGATGAAGACGGGAACCCGCTCACCCAGGCGGATCCGGACTGGGACCATTATCTGGACGCCCCGCCGTTCCCGGCCTACACCAGCGGCCACAGCACTTTTTCGCAGACCAGCGCGCAGGTGCTGAAGCATTTTTTCGGCACCGACGCGCTGACGTTCACCACGCAGTCGGACTCGGTGCCCGGTGTTTTCCGTGTCTTCCACAGCCTGCAGGCGTGCGCGGATGAAGTCGGCATGAGCCGGATCTACGGCGGCATTCATTTCCAGTTCGACAACACCGAGGGCAAACGGACAGGCGGGATGATTGGCGACGTGGTGAGCGTGAATTTCCTCCTGCCCAACTCCGTACTCCCGCTGGTGCGCATCGAGGGCTGCAGGGACGGGGTCCCCGTGCTGCGGGTACACGGGCACATCGGTCAGCCCTTTGTCCTGGAG
>JACADZ010000082.1 GCA_013389105.1 Parvularculaceae bacterium
GCGGCGAGACGCTCCACGAGGGCGTCGCCGCCATCGGCTTTCGGCTTGAGCTTCTCGCCGGCCGGCGCAGCGGCCGGCTGGAGCGCCGGCGCGGCGGTCCGGAACAGGGCGTGGAGATCGGCTGGCGCCAGCGGATCGAGGCCGAGCAGGGCGCGCACTTCGTTGACGCGGCCAGGGCTGAAGGATTTGAGGTCTCCGACCTTGGCGAGATGATTGCCCTGGGCCGCCGCAAAGCCCATGCCGCGCAGGGCGGCGAGCGAGGCCTGGTCCTCGACGCCGACCGCGGTGATCGCCGCATTGGTCCTGGCCGCGATGTCGAGGAGTTCGGAAATGGCGCTAAGGCCCGGCCCCCGGACCGTCCGCGCGAAACGCAGGATGGCCGCGCCGCCGGTCTTGATCTCGTCGAACGGGAACGGATCGGCGGTGCGCAGGAAGTCATTGGCGCGGCCCCGCACCTCGATGGCGAGGCGCGCGCCGGTGTCGGCGATGCGGTCGAACAGGGCGAGCGCTGAATCGATCGGCTGGTCGACCGGCGGCATCGGACATTCAAGGGTGATGAGTTCGGGCGGGAAGCCGCAGTCGCGCAAGAGCACCTCGAAATGCGAGGCGAAGCTATCATCGGCGAGATCGCTCAAGGCGAGGTTGATCGAGAAGCCCGGCGCGTTCGCGCCGCGCCAGTCGCGATATTCCTTCAGCGCCGCGCCGAGCACGTAGCGCGTCAGCTCGCTCATCCGGCCCTGCGACTCGAAGAACGAGATGAAGGCCCCCGGCGGCAGGAGCCCGAGCGACGCGTGGCGCCAGCGGACGAACGTCTCCATGCGCGCGAGCGCGCCATTGCCGAGATCGAAAATCGGCTGGAAGAGGACCTCGAAGTCCTGGTTTTTCAGGGCATTGTCGATGTCGACGTTCGACAGTCGAACCGCTTGCGCGCCCATCCCAAGTCCTTTCGCAATTCCCTGCGCCAACGGTCCCCATTGGGTCCCAATGGGGGCGCTTTCCTGCAAGCCCGGCGACACTGTCCGCAGGGCGGGTTAAATCTTGTTGAACGGAGACAAAACCTGCGTCGCCGGACAGCATGAGGCGATTCCGGCAGCGAGGTAAACGCAACGCGGCCGGGCGGGAAGCTAATTTTTAGTGATCGAACTGCTCGCGCAGCACCCGCTCCTCCAGCGACTGTCCCTTGTCGAACAGGAGGGTCATGCGGTGGGAGCGATCCTCGCGGACATCGACGGCGGCGACGTTGCGGACTTCCAGGTTGTCGGCGACGGCCGAGACGGGGCGTTGGTCGGGCTCGAGCGCCTCGAAGCGCACGCGCGCGTCGCGAGGCAGGAGCGCGCCGCGCCAGCGCCGCGGCCGGAAGGCGCTGATCGGGGTGAGCGCGAGGAGCTGCGCGTCGAGGGGAAGAATGGGCCCATGCGCGGAGAGGTTATAGGCGGTCGAGCCCGCGGGGGTCGCGAGCAGGACGCCGTCGCAGGTCAGGGATTCCATGCGCGCCTTGCCGTTCACCAGGATGCGGATGCGCGCGCTCTGGCGCGTCTGGCGGAATAAAGAGACCTCGTTGATGGCGAGCGCCTCCGACTGGTCCCCGGCCATGGTCGTCGCGTGCATGACGAGGGGATGGATGGTTGCGGGCTCGGCCTCGGCGATGCGCCGGTCGAGACCGTCGAGCGAGAAGTCGTTCATGAGGAAGCCGACGGTGCCGTAATTGACGCCGTAGACCGGCTTGCCGCTCTCCATGGCGGCGCGCAGCGTCTCCAGCATGAAACCGTCGCCGCCGATGGCGACGATGACGTCGGCCTCGGCGACGGGCGCGTCGCCGTAGCGGCTCTTGAAGGCAAGGGCCGCCTCGGCCGCCTTGGGCTTCTCGGAGGCGAGGAAGGAGAGCTTGCGCCGGGCGGTCATGGGGCGCCTTCCGCGCGGGAAGGGGCGCGGGAGAAAGCGGCGGGGGTTGCGCAAGCCATTGCAGGATCATGCCTGTCGTCGCCGATCGGCGCAAATTCCGCTGCCGGTCGAGGATGCGCCGGCGCCGGCGCGATGCTATCCAGCCGAAGAACATGCACGAGGCGCCCCATGCAGACCGCGATGAAGTCGATCGACGCCCAACCGGGCTTTACGCTTCCCGATCCGAAAACGCTCCCGTCGCTGCGGGGAACGGTCAGCTGGGAGGAATGGCGCCTGCGCTGCGATCTCGCCGCCACCTATCGGCTTGTCGCGCTCTACGGCTGGGACGACATGATCTTCACGCATATCTCCGTGCGCTGCCCGGACGAGGGCGGAAAGCCGCGGTTCCTGCTCAACCCCTACGGCCTCATGTTCGAGGAGATGACCGCGAGCGCGCTATTGAAGGTCGATACCGACGGCCAGGTCGTCCAGGAGTCGCCCTATTTCTCCAATCCCGCCGGCTTCACCATCCACAGCGCGCTGCATATGGCGCGCGAGGACGCGCATTGCGTCCTGCATCTTCACACGCCCTACGGCGTCGCGGTTTCGGCGCAGAAAAAAGGGCTGAGGCGCTACACGCAGTTCTCGATGATCGTGCACGACGACATCGCCTATCACGACTATGAGGGCATCGCGACCGACCTCGACGAGCGCGAGCGGCTCGTGAAGGACATTGGCGGCCACAACTTCCTCATCCTGAGGAACCACGGCACGCTGACCGTCGGCGCCAACTGCGCCACCGCGTTTTTGCGCATGTATTTCCTCGAACAGGCCTGCCGGGCGCAGATTCTCGCCCAGTCGGACGCCGAGGAACCGCGCGAGGAGCCGCCCGCCATGGCCGCGAAGGTGCTCCAGCAGGGCGCGCCGGCCTTCGTCAAGGGCCTTGGCGACAATCTCGCCTGGCCGGGATTGCTCCGTAAGCTGAACAGGGACAACCCCGGTTACGACGCCTGAGGGCGGCCGCGCGGCGGGCAGGGGTCGCCTGACGGCTTGCGGCGCCTGCGCCTTGATCGACAGGCGCGGGGCCGCCGGACCCTATTTGAGCGTCTTTAGATGCGCGATCAGCGCCGCGCGTCGCGCGGCGTCCGCCTCGCCCGCAAAGCTCATGGTCGTCCCCGGCACGAGCTTGTGGGGGTTTTCGAGAAAGGCGTCGAGCGTCGCCTCGTCCCAGACGAGGCCCGACGCCTGCATCGCCCGCGAATACTTGAATCCGGGAACGCTCGCCGCCGGCCGCCCGACGACGCCGAAGAGCGGCGGTCCGATGAGGCGCATCTTCGCCGCCGGCTGGTCGGGCGGGGCGGCGGTGTGGCAGACCGCGCACTGGCTGAAGACGCGCTCGCCCGAGGCGGCGGCCGACGGCCGGGTCGCGGCCTCATCGGAGGCCCCGCCGCAGGCCGCAAGCGCGAGCGCGGCGGCGGCAAGCGCGTAACGAACGTGACGCATGTGGAAATCTCCGGTGACGCGCGGCTGCGCCGCTTTTCTCAGGAAGGCCGATCCACTATCCAAAGGCAAGGGCCGGTTTAGCTCAGCGGTAGAGCAGCGGTTTTGTAAACCGAAGGTCGGGGGTTCAATCCCCTCAACCGGCACCATCCCCGCGGACGCCGGCGATGTCCGCAACGATGGCCTTAGCGGCGGCTTGAGGATCTGCAGCTTCCACAACGGGCCGGCCGACGACCAGATAGTCGGCGCCCGCGCCGATCGCCTCGGCCGGCGTCGCCACGCGCTTCTGGTCGTCGACGCCGGCGCCTTTCGGCCGGACGCCGGGCGTGACGATGAGAAGGGCCCCGCCGAAGCGGGCGCGGATCGCCGCCGCCTCCCGCGCCGAGGCGACGACGCCGTCGGCCCCCGCCTCCGCCGCCATCTCCGCCCGGCGCAGCACCAGGTCTTCGATCGGCGTCGTCAGGCCGATGCGCGCGAGCGCCGTTTGATCGAGGCTCGTCAGCACGGTGACCGCGAGGATCTTGAGCCGCGGATCGCGCCCGCGGCCGGCGACCGCGCCCTTCAGGACGTCCGGCTCGGCGTGGACGGTGAGGAAGTCGGCGCCAAGGCGCGCGACCGACGCCGTCCCGCGTTCGACCGTCGCGCCGATGTCGTGGAACTTGAAGTCGAGAAAGACCTTGTTTCCGGCGGCGGAGAGGCGCCGCGCGAGATCGAGCCCGCCGACCGGGATCAGCTGGTAGCCGATCTTGTAGAACGAGGCCGCGCCGCCGATGCGTGCGACGACGCCTTCCGCCGCCTCGACCGTCGGCAGGTCCAGCGCGACGATGAGGCGCTCGCGCGGCGTCATGGGGATTTTCCTGCGTTCGGCCGCCTCGTCCCCCGCCCCCGCCCCCGCCCCTCGAGCGAAGGGGGGAGGGAGCGCGGGCCGATTTTCGCGGTCTGAACCCCCGGCGTCTTCTCCTTGAAGAGGCAAAGGTCCGCGATCGCGCAGGCGGCGCATTTCGGCGCGCGCGCCAGGCACGTGTAGCGCCCCAGCAGGATCAGCCAATGATGCGCATGCTGAAGATATTCCGGCGGCGTGACCTTCATCAGCGCCTCCTCGACCGCGAGCGGCGTCGTGCCGGGCGCGAGGCCGGAGCGGTTGGCGACGCGGAAGACATGGGTGTCGACCGCGAGCGTCGGTTGGCCGAAGGCGGCGTTGAGGACGACGTTCGCGGTCTTGCGCCCGACCCCCGGCAGCGCTTCGAGCGCCTCGCGGGTCTGCGGCACGACGCCGCCATGGCGCTCGATCAGGGCCCGCGACAGCGCGACGACGTTCTTCGCCTTGGCCCGCCAGAGCCCGATGGTCTTGATGTAGCGGCCGAGCCTCTCCTCGCCGAGCGCGGCCATTTTTTCGGGCGTGTCGGCGACGGCGAACAAAGGACCTGTCGCCTTGTTGACCGAGACGTCGGTCGCCTGCGCCGACAGGACGACGGCGACAAGGAGGGTGAAGGGATCGCGCCAGACGAGTTCCGTCTTCGGCGCGGGTTCGGCGGCCGCAAGCCGCGCATAGAGCGCGGCGGCTTGATCGCGGGTGAGACGCTTTGGCATCGGGGCTCGCACGGGATAAGGCGCCCGCGGCGAAGCGCAAGCGGCGCGGCGGCGATTGGCGACGACGAACTCTGCGCCTATGCTGGCGGCCGATGACCAGCGCCGCCGCATTCGAGACCATGGCTCCCGACGAGACGGGACGCGCGGCGGAGCTTGCCCCCGTCGCCGCGCCGGGCGGGGACGCGGCTTTCGACGCCCTCCTCTATCCGAACCGCTCCCTGCCGAACGCCGGCTTCATGGCGGTGATGGCGATTGTCATCGCCGTGAACGCGACGCTGGGCGTCGCCTTCTCGGCGATCGGGGCCTGGCCCGTGCTCCCCTTCTGCGGGCTTGATGTCTTCCTCGTGTGGCTGGCCTTTCGCCTCAGCTACCGGCAGGGCCGGCTGCATGAGCGCGTGCGCCTGACCGCCGACGAGTTCCTGGTGTCGCGGGTCCTCCCGTCAGGCCACGAGCTGCGCTGGCGACTCTCCCCCTTCTGGACGCGGGTTCACATCGATCGTCCGGTCCGGCATGAAAGCCTCGTGCGCGTCACCTCCAAAGGCCGGACCCTCATCCTCGGATCATTCCTGTCGCCCAAGGAGCGCGGCGAGTTCGCCGAGGCGCTCGAGCGCGCGCTGGCGATGCAGCGCGGTTGAGGCCATGGCCTGGTTTTTCGCCGGCGCGCTTGCGCTCCTGTCGCTGTGCGGCCTCGCCTACTGGGCGTGGTCGCGGCGCGTCCGCGCCGAAATCGCCGAAGGGGCGGCGCACGCTTGGGAAAAACTCTCCGCCAATGATCCAGAGCTTCTCGCCGGGCTCGACCGGAGCGGTTTCGACGCCATCTACGCCCGCGTGAATTTCCCGCGCTACCCCGGCTATATGCTCGCCGCCGCGGCGACCTTCGTGGCGAGCCTGCCGGCGACGCTCGCTCTCCTGTCGGCCGGGGCGCTGCTGATGGACCGGTTCGGCGTCGCGCCCGACGCCGTCGCGCTCGCCGACCAGTATCTTGTCGAAGACGGAAAGATGCGCGTCATCCGCAGCGCGCCGCCGGAGGCCGCCGCCTTTTGGATCGACGACGTGTCGGGCTTTTATTTCTTCTTCGGCGTGATCGCCTCGTGGGTGCTGGTCTTGTGGTTCTACATGCGCCGTTATCACCAGCGCCGCCCGGGGCATCTGCGCGACGAAATCCTCCTGCGCCGCAAGCCGCCGGCATGATCCGCCTTTGCGCCCTAACGCTTTTTTCATGCCGATCGGGGACGCCAGTCCGCGCATGACCGCTCCCGTCCTGAAGCTCGACAACGTCGTGAAGCGCTATGGCGACTTTTCCGCCGTGGACGGACTTTCCTTCGAGGTCGCGCGGGGCGAGATCTTCGGCTTTCTGGGGCCGAACGGCGCCGGAAAGACGACGACGCTGCGCATGATGCTCGACATCATCCGCCCGACCAGCGGCCGCATCGAGATCCTCGGCGCCGGCTCTGCGGTCGAGGTGCGCCGGCGGATCGGCTACCTGCCTGAAGAGCGCGGGCTTTACCGCAAGATGCGCGCCGCCGATTCGATCGCCTATTTCGCGCAGCTGCGCGGCGTTCCCGGCCGGGAGGCGAAGCGCAAGGCGGCCGCGCTCCTCGAGCGCTTCGGGCTTGGCGCCTTCGCCCGCGCCCGCAACGATCAGCTGTCCAAGGGCATGGCGCAGAAGGTGCAGTTCCTCTGCGCGATCGCCCACGATCCCGAACTCCTCATCCTCGACGAGCCCTTTTCCGGCCTCGATCCCATCAATCAGCATAGGCTCGAAGACCTCGTCCGCGAGCTCCGGGCCGAGGGCAAGACCATCATCTTCTCGACGCATGTGATGCAGCACGCCGAGCGCCTGTGCGACCGCTTCCTCATCATGGCGAAAGGCAAAAGGCGCTTCGTCGGCGACATCCGCCAGGCCCGCGCCGCCTATCCGCCGAAGCTCATCTTGCGCACGCGCGACGCGGCCGAGCGGCTGTCCCGTAAGGAGGGGGTCGCCGCGGTCGTCGCCAGGGGCGCGCCGGAAGGGGGCGAGCAGGCCTACGAGCTGACCCTGGCGCCGGGGGCCGATCCGCAGGGCGTGCTCAAGGCCGCTTTCGACGCGGGGCTGCGCCTCTCACGGTTTGAACTCGCCGGGGCGAGCCTGCACGACATCTTCGTCGCCCTCGCCGGCGACACGGCGGCGGCCGAGGCCGCGCCCGAACGCGCCGAGGCCGCATGAAACCCGTGCTCCTCATCGCCTGGCGGGAATTCCGGCAATACGTGTTTTCGCGCGGCTTCTTTCTTTTTCTCGTGCTGATGCCGGTCGGGGTGATTGCGGTGGCCGCCATGCTGGGGTTCGCCGAGCGCGCCCAACCGGTGCGCGCCTTCGTCGCCTACGACGCGAGCGGCCGCTACCAGCAGGCCCTCGAGGCCGAGTTCGAGCGGCGGCGCCTGCGCGACGTGGTGACGAGCTTCGACGCCTATGTGCGCGCCGCCGTCGAACCTGCCGCGCTCGAGGAGAACCGCATTCCGGCGCCATTTGCGCCGGGGCCCGCGGATACGGCGCGCCCCAACGCGTTTTTCGCCGCCGGAATCGACGCGGCCAGGGCGGCGGTTGCGCCGCACCTGCGCAAGGGCGCGCCCGCCTTCGAGCCGCCGCGCTGGCCGTTCCGCCTGCTGACGCCGCCGCCGGAGGTCGCCGCTGCGGCGAGCCTCGATGAGGCGCGCGAGCGGCTCAAGCCCTACCTCCTCGGCGAGAAAACTGCGTCCGGCGCTGACGGGCCGCTCTTCGCCGCGATCCTCATTCCGCCCGATTTCGGCGTCGGCGGCGACGCCCCGGCCGAGTTCTGGAGCCGCAACGTCACCGACCTCGCGCTGAAGGAGACCATGAGCCGCGCGCTCAACACGGCGCTGCGCCGCGAGGCCGCCGAGGCCCGCGGCCTCGCCGCCGGCGCCTATGAAGAAGTCGCCGGCATCAAGGCGCCGATCGAGGACTACAGACCCGACCGCGGGGCGGAGGACGAGGCGATCGACCAGCGCGACCGGTTCGAGAGCACGCTGCCGGCGCTGATGACCTATGTGCTGCTCATGGTGATTTTCGCCGCCGGCCAGCTCCTCCTCACCAACACCATCGAGGAGCGTTCCAACAAGATCGTCGAGATCTTGCTGTCGTCCGTGACCGCCGGCCAACTCATGATGGGCAAGCTGATCGGCGTCGCCGCCGTCGGTCTCACCATGCCGACCATTTTCGCGATCGTCAGCCTCGTTGCGGCCATCGGCCTTGGCGGCGGCGAGGAGACGCTGCGCGCGCTTGCGACCCTCGGCGAGTCCGGGCTCGTCTTCGTGTATCTTTTCTACTTCTTCTGCGCCTACGCGATCTTCGCGATGATCTTCCTCGCCATCGGCGCGGTCTCGAACTCCATGCAGGACGCGCAGTCCTTCCAGGGGCCGATCATGATGCTGGTGTTGCTGCCGATCCCGTTCGCGCCCTTCGTCTATCACAATCCCAACGGGATCATCGGTTCGATCTTCACCTGGATCCCGCTCTACACGCCCTATGCGGTGATGATGCGCGCCGCCTCCGACCCGCCGCTTTGGGAGATCGCCGGCGCGACGGCGCTGATGCTTGTCTTCGCCTTCGTGCTGGCGCGCGCCATGGGCCGAATCTTCCGCGACACCATCCTGAACCCGGCCCCCGCCCGCGCCGGCGAGGTCTGGCGCCTCATCAGGGGCGGGTTCTGAGGGGCGGGCCGACCGAGGCCGGGTAGCCGTTACGTCAACAGGGTTTCAAGACCGGACACTCGGTCCGCCGTCTTGGTCAAACCTGCGGCGCGCAGCGCTCCGACATAATCGGCGAGCTGCAGGGGCGGATTGCGGTAATGGCCGAGATCCCAGCGGATGCGCTCGACGCAGGCCTCGGGATCAATATCGATGACATCGAGGATGAAATGGTCCGGGTGGCGCGTATGGAGGCCGTAAGGTTTAATTTTTTCCGGCGGAAAATCAGCCTCGTTGAAAGTCACGATGACGTCGGCCCGCCCGAGGATCGCACCAGCGAGGATGTGGCGGTCGCCGGGGTCAGGCAGGTGCAGCTTGTCTATCAGCGGCTTATAGCCGGCGACCAGACAATCGCGGACGGCGCCGTCCATCGCCTGTCGCGTCGGTTCTAGATCGTCTAGTCGGAGTCCCGGTCGCAGCTTGACGACGGCCTCCATCCATTCCCGATGGACGTCCTCGCTCCAGCGAGCCCTGAATAGGCCCGTTTATGCAAGCGACAGGATCAAGCTTCGAGGGCGCGCGCCAAAGAAAACATTCGCATCAAAGAACGCGGTGAATGTCGAAATCATGACTCAGTCTAGACCGAGTCGGATCGCCTCCGCTGCTAGCTGGTTCAAAGACGTCTCCTGCTCTTTTTGCGATCGGCGCTGGTATTCGATGAGATCGGCGAAACGAATCCTGCGGTGGCTGCCGACCTTGCGGTAGCGCATGGCGCCAGCCTCAAGCTGGCGGGTAAGGAACGGCCGCGAGACGTTGAGAAAATCGGCGGCCTGCTGCGTCGTCAATTCAGCGTCGTGCGGGATTATCGACATCGGGATTTGCTCGGACATCGCCTCAAGGATGTCGCAAATCAATTTCACCGCCCGAGCTGGAAGAGGCGCGACGACCCCCGTCCCGCCCGCGACGCTGATCTTGATATCCTGGCCGGCGGCGGCGACGGCGCGCAGCTTTGCTGCAGCCGTTTTGGCCATCGCCGCCTCGGCGTCGTCAGCAACAAACGGTTCGCGTTGGTCGAGCAGCGCCAGCATGGTCGCCTAGCCTCCCATGACGACTTTTTGTCATATCATCTGGCGCTATTCGAAATAAACGAAAAAAACGAATCATACGTAAAGGTGATGGCTCATCCAGCACAACCGTCAGGGGAAACTCGATATCGGCCCCTGACGATCAATAGATCGGATTGGCCAGCGAACGGGGTATTCGAACAGCTCGGGCCGAGGCCAAGCGCCCAGCCGGCGTCACCCCTTCGCCTTGTCCGGGTCGTAGACGAATTTGCGGTCGCAATAGCCGCATTCGGCCGAGCCGCTCTCGAGAGAATACCAGACGATCGGGTGGCCGAGGGCGCCGCCATTGCCGTTGCAGGCGACGCGCTTCTCCTTGACGTAGACGATTTCCGGCGGCGGCGGGGCTTCGGCGGCGTGCTTCATGGCGCTTGGCGTTAGGTTGGGGCGGGCGGACGTTGTCGGCGCGCCCGGTCGGGAGTAGGCCGATCGGGCCCGATACCCCATACAACCGACGCTCAGCAGACGACAACTCCCGTGAACGACGCCTCGCCCCTGCCTGCGCCGCCGCCGGCCATCTCCGCGCGCGGCCTTCAGAAAACCTACGCCGCCACCAAGAAAGCGCCGGCCAAGGAGGCTCTCAAAGGGATCGACCTCGACGTGCCGCAGGGCTCGATCTTCGGGCTTCTCGGCCCGAACGGGGCCGGCAAGTCGACCTTCATCAACATTCTCGCCGGGCTCGTGAACAAGACCGGCGGGACAGTGAATGTCTGGGGCTTCGACATCGACGCGAACCCGCGCGACGCGCGCGCCGCCATCGGGGTCGTGCCGCAGGAAATCAACATGGACGTCTTCTTCACGCCGAAGGAGGCGCTCGAGATCCAGGCGGGGCTCTACGGCGTGCCGAAGGGCGAGCGGCGGACCGTGGAAATCCTCACCGCGCTCGGGCTCGCCGACAAGGCCGACGCCTATGTGCGCATGCTCTCGGGCGGCATGAAGCGGCGCCTCCTGGTCGCCAAGGCCATGGTTCATTCGCCGCCCATCCTCATTCTCGACGAGCCGACGGCGGGCGTCGACATCGAGCTTCGAAAGCAGCTCTGGGACTATGTGCTGGGGCTTAACGCCAAGGGCGTCACCATCGTGCTGACGACGCACTACCTCGAGGAGGCGCAGGAGCTCTGCGACCGCATCGCCATCATCGACAAGGGCGAGGTCGTCGCCTGCGAGCCGACCGAAAAGCTCATCGGCTCGCTCGACATGAAGACCCTGCTGGTGACGCCGCTGGAGCCCGTCAGCGCCGCGCCCGCGCTCGACCCTTACGCTGCGGAACTGCGCAAGGACGGCCGCCTCGCCATCCCCTACCGCCCGAGCAAGGCGCAGGTCGCCGATATCCTCGAACGCCTTTCGGCGGCGGGGATGAAGGTCAAGGACCTCTCGACCGTCGAGGCCGACCTCGAAGACGTCTTCCTCGAACTCACCTACCGGCGGGGGTAGGGCCATAGGCGCGCGGTACGGAGGCGGGGCTCATTTGTTAAACCGGGCTTAACGCGCTAGTGATTCGCTGATGGGGGAGGTTGTTCCTATGTCGGCGTCAGATCGGCCCCCGAATTTTGGTCGCGGGAACATGGGCAAACAGCTGGAAGCCGCAATCGAAAAGGTGATTCGCGAGGACTTTCCGGACGCCAAGCTCCTCGCTGTCAAAATCAAGGAGGATGAAGGATTCGACGGTGATCCGATCCTCAGAATCACAGTAATTTTTCAAACGACTCACGGGTTCGATCCGAAGCGGGCTGCGGGGATCGTGCGGCGTATCCGACCGGCGCTTCGCGAAAATGAAGTCGATGCGTTTCCGGTCTTTTCGTTCATGAGCAAGAAGGACGCGGAGATCGCGGGTGCTCTCCAGTGAGTTGCTGAACACTGCGCGGTTGCTGGCGAAGACGCGGCGCGGCCGCGGAAAACCGAGACAATCCGACCTCAGACGGGCGGTCAGTTCAAGTTATTACGCGATCTTCCACCACCTTGCGAGAAGCTGCGCCGACCTGATGGTTGGTTCAGTCAAGAGAAATCGCAGCAAGCATGCTTGGAATCAGGTCTACCGGGCGCTTGAGCATGGTGCGGCGAAGAACGCCTGCGTCGACGGTGTGATCAAGAAATTTCCGGCCGAGATTCAGGACTTCGCCGACACCTTCCGGCAGCTGCAGGAAAAGCGGCACGTCGCGGATTATGCGCCCGATGGCAAGCTGACCTTGTCGGAAGTGCTGACCGACATCCAGTCGGCGGAGGCGGCAATGACAGCTTTTGACGGAGCGCCAATCAAGGACAGAACCGCCTTTTGCACATTTGTGCTGTTCAAGAAGAGATAATCTCGAGTGACTGCAAGCAGGCTCAGAACCGACCGAAATCAACCAGCGAAAGAAGCTCATGCGCCTCACCATCAATATCGACTGCACGCCCGAAGAAGCCCGCGCCTTCTTCGGCATGCCTGATGTCGGCCCCCTCAACAAAATGGTGGTCGACGAGATGACGCGGCGCGCCAAGGACAACATCGACACCCTCGCCGATCCCGAGCGCTTCATGGCGCAGATGATCGCGGTCGGCGGCAAGGGGCTTGAGGGCTTCCAGCAGCTGATGGGCGCGGCGCTCGCGGGCGGTCCCATGGCCGGGGGCCCGCCGGCGAAGAAGAAGTGAGACGGTCCGGCGGACCGGGCGAGCGGGACGCTCCCCCCTCGCCCCCGGAGGTTCCGGCGGCGGGAGACGCAATCTTCGCCCGCGCCTCCGGGGCAGGGAAGGCGGGCGTCGCCGTCTACCGACTCTCCGGGCCGCGCGCCTTCGAGATCGCGGAGAAACTCAGCAGAGGGAAGATCGCCGGGCGGGCGCCGCGGCTTATGCGCCTTTATGATCCGTTAACGGACGATCTCGTCGACGAGGGGCTCGTCCTCGCCTTCCGCGCCCCGAAAAGCTTCACCGGCGAGGACGTCGTGGAATTCCACCTCCACGGCGCGCGCGCGGTCGAGGCGGCGATCGGGCAGGCGGTCCTCGCCGCCGGGGCGCGGCTCGCCGAGCCGGGCGAGTATGCCCGCCGGGCGTTCCTCAACGGCAGGCTCGATCTCGCCGAGGTCGAGGCCCTCGCCGATCTTATCGACGCCGAAACGAGCCTCCAGCGCAAACAGGCTCTGGGCCAATTCGGCGGGCGGCTGTCGGCCCTCGCGGAGGACTGGAAAGGCCGCCTCGTCGCCATTCTCGCCGCGCTCGAGGCCGAGATCGACTTCCCCGACGAGGAGGGCGTCCCGGCCTCGGTCGCGGCCGGGGCGGGACCGAAAATCGACGCCCTTGTCGGCGAGATCGAGGCGCGGCTCGCCGGCGCGGAAGGGGCGCGGCGCCTGCGCGAAGGGGTCGAGGCGGTGATCCTCGGCGCGCCGAACGCCGGCAAGTCCTCCCTCATGAACGCCCTCGCCGGGGCCGACGTCGCCATCGTCTCGCCCGTCGCCGGCACCACCCGCGACGTCATCGAGACGCGGCTCGACCTCGGCGGCGTCGCGGTGCTCCTCGCCGACACCGCCGGCCTCGCCGCCGCCGCCGGAGACGCCGTCGAGGCCGAAGGCATGCGCCGGGCGCTGGCGCGGGCCGGGACCGCCGATCTCCGCATCCTGGTGATTGATCCGTTGGCGAATGAAAATCCGCCGCTGTTCTCTTCCGCCTCGGTTGCGACGGAAATGAGGGGCGGCGGCGGGGGAGAGGCGCCCGAGCTGCTCCGTCCCGGCGACCTTCTCCTCTATTCCAAACGCGATCTCGGCGGCGCGGCGGGCGGCGCGCCCGAGGGCGGCGCCGCCTTCCATGTCTCGGCGAAGACCGGCGCCGGCATGGCCGAGTTCCTGAAGGCGCTCGAAGCGCGGGCGCACGACCTCGCGGCGGGCGGGGAGGGAGCGGCGTTCACGCGCTTGCGCCATGTGGAGGCGGCTCGAAGGGCCGGCGACGCGCTGCGCCGCGCGCGGGGACGGCTCGACCAGGCGGCCGAACTCGCGGCCGAGGACGTCCGCCTCGCCGCGCGCGCGCTCGCGAGCATCACCGGGGCCGTCGATGTCGAGGACGTGCTCGGCGAGATTTTTGCGAGCTTCTGCATCGGGAAATAGGGTCCCGAGGCGCCGGCTCCCGGGGCCGAGATGATCCGTGTAAAGAGCGTATCGCTTTTTCAAGAAGTGTTTGAAGCATATAAGAAAGTGATGCTATGTCTTAATTCATCGTATAAAAAGAACGATTTAACATGAAAATCGCATTGTTTTATCAATTCGATATAAAACTATAAACTTGGTGGTTTTACTTCGAATTTTCAACCGTGAGGGGAAAGAGGTCGAACTTATCCCACACCCCCTCGGGCCGGCTTATATTGGGCGGCTAGAGGGCCGGGCCGCGATCCGGCGGCCGGCCGGAAGTTGGAGCGTCAGTTGAAGACCTACGACGTCATCGTCATCGGCGGAGGGCATGCCGGCTGCGAAGCGGCGGCGGCGGCGGCGCGCATGGGCGCGCGCGTCCTCCTCGCGACCCACAAGGCCGCGACCATCGGCGAGATGTCGTGCAACCCGGCGATCGGCGGGCTCGGCAAAGGGCACCTCGTGCGCGAGATCGACGCCCTCGACGGCCTCATGGGCCGGGTCATCGACAGGGCCGGCATCCAGTTCCGCATGCTGAACCGGTCGAAGGGTCCGGCGGTCCGGGGGCCGCGGTCGCAGGCCGATCGGGCGCTCTATCGCCGCCACATGCAGGCCGCGATCGCCGCCATTCCCAATCTTAAGGTCCGGGAAATGGCGGTCGAGGACCTGCTCGTGGGTCGGCTGGACCGGGACGCGCGGCCCTATCCCTCTGAAAATATTGCTGTTTCACGTGAAACAGTCGGCCCGGGGCAAAGCGCGGTTGTTGGGATTCGCGACGCCGACGGCGCCGAATACCGGGCCGCGGCGGTGGTCCTCACCACCGGCACCTTCCTCAAGGGCGTCATCCATATCGGCGCGAAACGCATTCCCGCCGGGAGGGTCGGCGAGGCCCCGGCGGTGGGGCTCTCGGACCGCCTCTATGGGCTCGGCCTTCGAATGGGCCGGCTCAAGACCGGCACGCCCGCCCGCCTCGACGGCCGGACCATCGACTGGGCCCGGCTCGAGATGCAGCCGGCCGACGACGCGCCCGTCCCGTTCTCATTCCTGACCGAGCGGATCGAGGTTCCGCAGATCGCCTGCGGCATCACCTACAC
This sequence comes from Parvularculaceae bacterium, assembly GCA_013389105.1. Lineage (GTDB taxonomy): Bacteria > Pseudomonadota > Alphaproteobacteria > Caulobacterales > Parvularculaceae > Amphiplicatus. The sequence continues at coordinate 14,959 of JACADZ010000082.1, forward strand.
GTCACGTGAAACGCACCGGCTGATCGAAGAGAATATCGGCCGATCGGCGGTCTATTCGGGGAGCATTTCGGGGCGCGGGCCCCGCTACTGCCCCTCGATCGAGGACAAGGTGGTGCGTTTCGCCGAGAAGGAGCGCCACCAGATATTTCTCGAGCCCGAGGGCCTCGACGACCCGACCGTCTATCCGAACGGCCTCTCGACCTCGCTGCCCGAGGAGGTGCAGGCCGCCTTCCTCAGGACCGTGCCCGGTCTCGAGGCGGCGCGCGTCCTCCGCTACGGCTACGCCATCGAATACGACTATGTAGACCCGCGCGAGCTCCTGCCGACGCTGGAGGTGAAGCGCCTGAAAGGCCTTTTCCTCGCCGGCCAGATCAACGGCACCACCGGCTATGAGGAGGCGGCGGCGCAGGGGGTGGTCGCCGGGGCCAATGCGGCGGCGGCGGCCGGCGGCGGCGGGCCCATCCTCTTCGACAGGGCGGAGGCCTATATCGGCGTCCTGGTCGACGACCTCGTCACCAAAGGCGTCACCGAGCCCTATCGGATGTTCACCAGCCGGGCCGAATACCGGCTGACCTTGCGCGCCGACAACGCCGATCTGCGTCTGACCGGCCGCGGCGTCGATTTCGGCCTGGTCGGGGCCGAGCGGGCGCGCGCGTTTCACGTGAAACGGGCGGCGCGCGAGGAGGCGCTCGCCTGGGCCCGGGCGACGACCCTGACGCCGAACGAAGCCGCACGCCACGGCATTCAGGTGAATCAGGACGGACGGCGGCGCACCGTTCTCGACCTTCTCGCCCTGCCGGGCATGAGCGCGGCGCGCCTTTCGGCGGTTTTCCCGCGGCTCGCCGACCTTCCGCGCGCGGTGATCGAGCAGCTCGAGAACAAGGCGCTTTATTCCGGCTATCTCGACCGCCAGGAGGCCGACATCCTCGCCTTCCGCAAGGAGGAGCAGCTGAGGCTCCCGGCGGACCTTCCCTATGCCGAGATGACGGGCCTGAGCGTGGAGATCCGCGGCAAACTGGCGGCGACGCGGCCCCTGACCCTCGGCCAGGCGAGTCGAATCGAAGGGATGACCCCCGCGGCGCTGACCCTCCTCCTCGCGCATGTGAAAAAGGGACGTGCGGTTGGGTAGTCATCCGATAAAGCGCGGGACCGGACTGGCCGCGCCCCCTGGCGGCCAGACCTATCTCATTGAAAAGATTGCTGTTTCACGTGAAACAGCGGTCCGGAGGCGCAGGATCCGCCCCCCTGTCGCGGGTCGCGGGGGCGGGCCATGAGGTCGCGAAGAACCATTCGGCGCGCACGGGCGCATCCCGGCGCCGGACCGGCGAGCGGTCGCGAGGCGCTCCGGCCGGCGGCGGGCAAAATCGAGGAAGTTTCGAGCTATCCTTCTGAAAAGATTGCTGTTTCACGTGAAACAGCCGGTCCGGGCGACGGCGGGGAAGGCGCGGCGCCATTCGGGGGGAGGGCGGCCGGCGACAGGGATCGTCCGGTCGCGCCGGCGTTTTCCCCCGAGCAGTTTGCCGCCGCCGCCGGGGTCTCGGCCGAGACGCTGCGAAAGCTGACGACTTTCGACGACCTCCTGCTGGCGGCGAGCGCCATGCACAATCTCGTCGCGCGCTCGACGCTCGCCGATCGCTGGCGCCGGCATTACCTCGACTCCGCGCAGATCTTCGCGGCGCTCGCCCCGGAGATGCGAACGCTTGTCGATCTCGGCTCGGGTGCGGGCTTCCCCGGTCTCGTCCTCGCGGCAATGGGGGAGGGCCGGTTTCACGTGAAACTCGTCGAGGCGAGGGCCAAGAAGGCGGCTTTTTTATCAACAGCGGCGGCGGCGATGGGCCTGTCGAATGTCGACGTCGTCCCCGAACGCATTGAATCGGTGCGGCTTTCGCCGCCGGACGCGATCACCGCGCGGGCCCTCGCGCCGCTCGCAAAGCTCCTTGCCTACGCCCATGAAATCGCCGGAGAAAAGACCATCTGCTATTTTCTGAAGGGACAAGATGTTGAGGCCGAATTGACCGAAGCCTCTAGATATTGGAGAATGACGGTTGAGCAGCGGCCGTCCCTGACCGCGCCCGACGCCCGCCTTCTCCTTGTCCGACAGTTTTCGCCCAAGCCGGGGCAAAGGAACGCCAAAGGCCGTGTCCACGCTCGCTAGATCCGCCCGCGTCATCGCCATCGCCAACCAGAAGGGCGGGGTCGGGAAGACCACGACCGCGATCAATCTCTCGACCGCGCTCGCCGCCATCGGCGAGACCGTCCTGCTCATCGACATGGACCCGCAGGGCAACGCCTCGACCGGGCTCGGGGTCGCCGCCGCCGCCCGCAAGGTCACGACCTACGACGTCCTCATGGGGGAATACCGCCTCGAAGCCGCCGCCGCCGACACGAGCATACCGGGCCTCAAGCTTGCGGCGGCCGGCGTCGATCTCGCGGGGGCCGAGGTCGAGCTCATCGACGCGGAGCGCCGGCATCACCGCCTCGCCGACGCGCTCGCCGAGTATCTGACGCTCGCAGGCGCCGCCTCCTATGTCGTGATCGACTGCCCGCCGGCCCTCTCGCTGCTGACGTTGAACGCGCTCGCCGCCGCGCAGAGCGTCATCATCCCGCTGCAATGCGAGTTCTTCGCGCTTGAAGGCTTAAGCCAGATCATCCGCACCATCGAGACAGTCCGCGCACGGATCAATCCCGCGCTCGAGCTCGAAGGCGTCGTCCTCACCATGCACGACCGGCGCAACCGCCTCTCGGTCGAGGTCGAGGCCGACGTGCGCGCCAACCTCAAGGAGCGGGTCTACCGGACGGTCATCCCGCGCAATGTGCGCCTCTCGGAGGCGCCGAGCTTCGGCAAGCCGGCGCTTCTTTACGACCTCAAATGTCCGGGCAGCCAGGCCTATGTCGCGCTCGCCAGCGAAATCCTGCAGCGCGAGCGGGCGCGAAGGAAGGCCGCATGAGCCGCCCTTCAGGTCTCGGCCGCGGCCTCGACGCGCTGCTCGGCGAC
>JACADZ010000216.1 GCA_013389105.1 Parvularculaceae bacterium
CTGCGCGCCGATGGCTTGAGCGACCGACCACGGCGGGTTGGCCATGCGGCCGAACGGCGATTTGAAGCGCGGCGTCGAGTCCATGAACAAGCGGATCACGGTGATCGAGTCGAGCGCACGCAGCAGAGCATCGCCGTCGCCGCTGTCGGTACCGGCCTTCTTGACCGTATCGACCATCAGGCCGAGCGGCGTGCGGTCGTCCTGCGGCTTCTAGGTCGTATCGGTGATCTGAGCGGCGCCGACGATCACGGGCGTGCGCGCTGGGTCGAGGGACATGGGGTCTATTCCTATCGGGTGGGTCGCCAAGCAAGGTCCGGCGGTGCGGCTGAGCTGTCAAGGAGTGTCGCCAGGCAAAGCGACCGGCTCCACGATCCACTTGCCATGGCGGGGCGGTCGGACCAGCATGCAGGCTCGCTTGAGTGGACGCCGATCGTCGCAGGGATCGGCCGGGTACGCTGAGGAGATCGCCATGGCCAAGACGCCGACGCCGAAGAATGGGTCGAAGAACGGAAAGGGGCGCGTGCTGCGCTCGCAGGCCTGGTTCAACAATCCCGATAACCCCGATATGACCGCGCTCTACCTCGAGCGGTACATGAATTGGGGCCTGAAGCGGGAGGAACTGCAGGCCGGCAAGCCGATCATCGGCATCGCCCAGTCAGGGTCCGACCTGTCGCCATGCAACCGGCATCACCTCGTGCTCGCCGAGCGCGTGCGGGAGGGTATCCGCGAGGCCGGCGGCATCGCCTTCGAATTCCCGGTGCATCCGATCCAGGAAACCGGCAAGCGGCCGACGGCAAGCCTCGACCGCAATCTCGCCTATCTCGGCCTCGTCGAGGTGCTGTACGGCTACCCGCTTGACGGCGTCGTGCTCACGACCGGATGCGACAAGACCACGCCCTCGCAGCTCATGGCGGCGGCAACCGTCGACATCCCGGCAATCGTGCTGTCGGGCGGGCCGATGCTCAACGGCTGGTTCCGCGGCGAGCGCTCCGGCTCGGGCACCATCGCCTGGAAGGCGCGAGAGCTCTACGCCGCGGGCGAGATCGACTACCCCGGCATGGTCGACCTGATCGCCTCCTCCGCGCCATCGGCCGGCCACTGCAACACCATGGGCACGGCCTCGACCATGAACTCTCTCGCCGAGGCGCTCGGCATGTCGCTGCCCGGC
>JACADZ010000190.1 GCA_013389105.1 Parvularculaceae bacterium
AGTTCGGGCGATGCCCGTCGACCGGTTCTGGCTGGACGATCCAGGACGCGGATGTCCTTCACATCTGTTGTTTGCGTATCCTTTGCGTCTTCGCGCCTTTGCGGTCATGGGTAAGCATGAAATGCAGGCTAGAATTGCAGCGATGAGCACCGAGCCCCAGGTATCAGTCGTCATCCCGATCTACAACGAGGAAGAGAACCTGCTCGATCTGGTGGAGCGCGTGGGAACGGCGATGGCGCGCAGCGGCCGCAGCTTCGAGCTGATCTGCATCGACGACGGCTCGCGCGACGGGTCGGCGCAGCTGATGGCGGAGCTGGCCGAGACCCGTTCCTGGTTCAAGCCCCTGTATCTGATCCGCAACTACGGCCAGTCCGCGGCCCTGCAGGCGGGCTTCGACGCGGCGCGCGGCGAGTACATCGTCACGCTCGACGGCGATCTGCAGAACGATCCCGACGACGTGCCCGCGCTGCTGCAGCTGATGGAGGAGCGCCCGGATGTCGACATGATCTCGGGCTGGCGCAAGGACCGCCAGGATCGCACGCTCTCGCGCAAGATCCCATCGATGCTCGCCAACCGGATCATCTCCCGCGTAACCGGCGTCGGCCTGCACGACTACGGCTGCGCACTCAAGCTGTACCGCGCCCAGGTGATCGGCGATCTGCGCCTGTACGGCGAACTGCACCGCTTCATCCCCGCGCTCGCCGCGGACGTGGGCGCGAAGGTCCTCGAAGTGCCGGTGCGGCATCACCCGCGTACCCGCGGTCAATCCAAGTACGGCATCGATCGCACCGTGCGCGTGGTGCTCGATCTGCTGTGGATCAAGTTCCTGATGCGCTTCCTGCACCGGCCGATGCACGCGTTCGGCGGCGTCGGCGTGGCCCTCGGGCTGGGCGGCGGGCTGATCCTCGCCTATCTCGCCTTCGACAAGCTGGTGCTGGGTCACTCCATCGGCGGGCGCCCGCTGCTGCTGCTGGGTGCGCTGCTGGTGCTGATCGGCGTGCAGCTGGTGGCCACCGGGG
>JACADZ010000003.1 GCA_013389105.1 Parvularculaceae bacterium
GGGCAGGGCCGTGAGGGAGCCGGTCTTGCCCTTGACCGCGCCGTTGGTAACCTTCTCGACGAAGTCGGCGTTGACGCGGGCCGCCCGTTCGAGTAAGCGCGAGTGGAGATAGAAGACGTCGCCCGGATAGGCCTCGCGGCCCGGCGGGCGGCGCAGCAGCAGCGACATTTGGCGATAGGCGACGGCCTGCTTGGAGAGGTCGTCATAGACCAGCAGGGCATGCATGCCGTTGTCGCGGAAATACTCGCCCATGGCGCAGCCGGAGAAGGGCGCGAGGAACTGCAGCGGCGCAGGCTCGGACGCGGTCGCGGCCACGACGATCGAGTATTCCATCGCGCCGTTGTCTTCGAGCGTCTTAACGATCTGCGCGACGGTCGAGCGCTTTTGGCCGATGGCGACGTAGACGCAATAGAGCTTCTTCTTCTCGTCGCCGCTCGCGTTGATCGCCTTCTGGTTCAGGATCGTGTCGATGCAGATCGCGGTCTTGCCGGTCTGGCGGTCGCCGATGACGAGCTCGCGCTGGCCGCGGCCGACCGGGATCATGGCGTCGATCGCCTTGATGCCCGTCTGCACCGGTTCGTTCACGGACTTTCTCGGCAGGATGCCGGGCGCCTTCACGTCGACGACGCGGCGCTCCGTCGCGACGATCGGACCCTTGCCGTCGATCGGATTGCCGAGCGGATCGACGACGCGGCCCAAGAGCCCTTTGCCGACCGGCACGTCGACGATCGCCTTGGTGCGCTTGACGGTGTCGCCTTCCTTGATCTCGCGGTCTTCGCCGAAAATGACCACGCCGACATTATCGCTCTCAAGGTTCAGCGCCATGCCTTTGACGCCGTTGGCGAACTCGACCATCTCGCCCGCCTGGACGTTATCAAGGCCGTAGATGCGCGCGATGCCGTCGCCGACCGAGAGCACCTGGCCGATCTCCGAGACTTCGGCGTCCTTGCCGAAGTCCTTGATCTGGCTCTTCAGGATCGCGGAGATTTCCGCTGCGTTCAGTTCCATGGCCTCAAGCCTCTTTCATCACGGATTTCAGTCGGGAAAGCTTCGTCCGCAGCGACGAGTCGATCATCTTGGAGCCGACCTTTACGACTAGGCCGCCAAGCAGGTCGGGGTCGACGCGGATGTTCAGATTGACCGCCTTGCCGAGGTGCAGCTCGATTTCGCCCCGCAGGCGTCTCGTCTGGTCGTCGTTCAGGGGCGCGGCCGAAATCGCCTCCGCCGTCACCTCGCCGCGATGGGCGGCCATTCGGGCGGCGAAGGCGGCGGTAATGCTTTCGAGCGCGAACAGGCGGCGGTTCTTCGCGACGAGCCCCAGGAAATTGCGGACGAGCTGGCTGAAGCCCGCCTTGTCGGCGATCGCCGAAACGGCGCGCGCCTGAGCGTCGCGATCGTAGACCGGGCTCCTCAACATTTTCCGGAGATCGGCGCTCGCGGCGATCGCTCGCCGGAGCGCGGCCATGTCGCGCTCGACGGATTCCAGCTCTCCGGTGTCCAGGGCGAGGTCAAAAAGCGCGTCGGCATAGCGCTGCGCGATAGCGGACACGGCGCCGGGGCCCATCGCCGGCGCGTCAGCGGTCGCGGCGGTTGAAGACATGAGGGGGACAGCTCCTTAAGCCGGACAGCGTCGCGATACGACGCCTAGCACATTGAATTTACTGCAATTTCAGAGGCTTAGAGCGGCGCGCCCATGGCCCCTGACCGATGGTCGGGCGCGTCTAGCATGAGCGGCCGCTGCAACGCAATAAGCCGGGATGCGGCGGAATGGCGGAGACACGCGTCGCGAATCGCCACGCATCGGCCGCGCCTCGCGTCATGGCGTTGTTATTGTTATACTGGCTTGCGTTTTAAAAAAAACAGGTCGTCAGTGTGCCAAATGCAGTCGTATCTCCTTGCTTCCATTGTTCTGCTGGCCAGTCTTGTCTCTACGGGTCCCGCGGTCGCCGGCGCAGTTTACGGCGTCGAGATTTCGCCGGACGGCCGGCATTACGCAGTTCTCCAGGACGCGGGCGACCAGCGCGCCTTCGCGGTCTATAGCGTGGACGATGTCTCGGCCAAGCCGGTCGGAATCGGCGTCGGCTCAATCGGGATCGAGGACTTCGAATGGGGCGGAAATGATCGCCTGCTTCTGAAGGTCGCCGGAGAGAAAGGCGGCGTCCGGACCAATAAGGGCCTCAAGACGCTGAGCGTCGCGCGCTGGCTGTCGATTTCAAGCACGACCGGCGAGTCAAAGACGCTGTTCGGCAACGAACGCGGCGTTGACTATTATTACTATCTTCCCGACGCCGGTTTTCTGCTTTCGGCCCTGCCGGCCGACAACGAGAACGCCCTTTTTGCGCGCGGCTATGTGGCCGTTAAGCCCTCGGGACCGACCCGCCTGAAAGAGGGCGAGGACGAGTTCCTTCTCGCGGTCCAACGCGTCGATCTCTCCAGCGGGGCCTCAAAACTGATCGCCGACGCCGACCGCAACACGGCGGATTGGGTGGCGGACGCCGACGGCGCCGTCGTCGCCCGCATTGATCAGAATGCGAAATCCAAGGAGATCAGAATTCTTGCAGCGCCGCCCGGCGGCGGCGGACTCAAGGAAGTCGGCGTGATTCCCGGCGAGGTCGTTGAACGCGAGAAGACGGTCATCTTCGGGCTCGCCGGAGCCGACGCGCCGCGCGAATTGACGCTGCTCGTCGAGCGCGACGGCGTGCGGCGCCTGGCGCTGTTCAACCTGGACACGGGCGCGATCAGCGACGGCCCGCAGACCCCGGGCCCCGTCACGCGCGCCGTCTACGATCCCCGCGAGGCGCGCGCGCGTCTGGTCTATTATCGCACGGATCGCGAGCGCGCCTTCCATCTCGACGAAGCCGACCGCAAGACGCAGGCCGCTCTCGAGAAAGCGGTTCCGGGCGCGGCGATCGCGATTGTTTCCAAATCGCTTGACGGCGGGCGCATGATCGCGCGGGCCGATTACGCCGACAAGCCGGAGGAATACTTTCTCTACGACAAAGCGGCGAAGCGGCTTGAATTGGTGGCGTCAAACTAGCTTAGCTGGGCGCGGCGACGGCCCCGGGACGTGCAGTTGTATCGCGCCGTTTGAGAGCCAGGACCGCTGGCTCTGTTGCGTCGCGACATCAGCGAAATCGCCGCGCGTGTTCATCGCATCGACAGGCTGGTCGGCGCGCGCGACCTAAGGGACTAAGGGAGGGGAAGCGATGTGCTCGATTAAAGCGTTGGCGCTCGCCGCGTGCGTCGCCCTTGCATGCGCTCCCGGCGCCGCGCAGCCGATCGCGCCGGAAGTATTCGGCGCTTTGCCGGACATCCAGGAAGCTCAGATTTCGCCGAACGGGCGTCATCTTGCCATGCTTGAAAACAAGGCCGAGGGCGCGGCCGTCGTAATCTACGACCTCGACGACCCAAGCCAGCGGCCCGTCGGCGTTCGGGCGGGGTCCGTCAAGGCGCGCGATCTCATCTGGGCGGATGACGAGCGCCTGCTGCTGCTCGCCTCCGTCACCGATACGTTCAACACGAGCGGCGGCAAGGAGACCTGGGAGTTCTGGCGCTGGGTTTCGATATCCCGGACGAGAAAGACCGCACGCATCATCCTGGAAAGCCGGGGCGGCTATATCATTCAGGCCGCCGGCGAACTCCTCGCAATTCCGCCCCAAACGCCGGGCCGGGCGTTGTTCCATGCGTCGCGAGGCGCCAACGGCGCCGGACTTGTCGAAGTCGATCTCGACAGCGGGTCGGAACGATTCATCGAAAAGAACCGCGACTCGACTTTCGACTGGGTCGTGGACCGCGCCGGAAGGGCGGTCGCCCGGCTCGATTACGGCGCAAACGAAGTCTCCGTCAGCGCCCGCGAACCAGACGGGGGCTGGCGCGTCGTCAAGAAGTACGTCTCCGAACCTCTGAAGCCGTCGCAATTGTCGCTCGGCGACCTGATTGACGACGGCCAGACCATCGCGGCCAGCGTTCTGGCCGGCGATACGCGAGCGGTCGCACCGTTCGATCTTCAGTCCGGGGCCGTCGGCGAGACGATTTTCCAGCATGGAGCCTATGACCTAGACGGCTTCGGCTACGACGCCCGGCGTGCGCGCACGACAGACCTTCGCTATACGGATGACTTTGTGCGCGTCATCCCGTTTGACTCCCGGGAGCGCGCCTTTCAGGAAGGCCTTGAGAAAGCGATTCCGAACGCGGCGCCGGTGATCGTGTCGCGTTCGGACGACGGCCGCCGAGTCGTCATCCGTGCGATCTATCCCAACAAACCTGCCGATTTCCTTCTTTACTCGGCCGAGACCGGCAAGATTTCGCGCATTGCGCCTTCCTATCGCGCGCTCGACGGCAGGGCCCTCGTCCGACGGGTGAAATATGATTATGGGGCCTCCGATGGAACGCGGGTGTCGGGTTATCTGACCATCCCGGCGGACAAGGAGAAAAAGAGCCTTCCGCTGATCGTCCTGCCTCATGGCGGACCGGAAGCGCGCGACAACCTTGCATTCGACTGGTGGGCGGGTTTCTACGCGGCGCGCGGGTACCTCGTCTATCAGCCGAACTTCCGCGGCTCATCCGGCTACGGATATGCGCACCGAAAAGCCGGCTTTGGCGAGTGGGGCCGCAAGATGCAGAGCGACATCACCGAAGGGGTCATGAACCTCATCGCCGACGGCGCCGCCGATCCGGAGCGGATCTGCATTGTCGGCGCGAGCTATGGCGGGTACGCCGCCCTCGCCGGCGCTACGCTCACTCCCGAGCTCTATGCGTGCGCCGTCTCTGTGGCGGGGGTCTCGGACCTCCCCGCCATGCTCGGCTGGAGCAAGGAACGCGCCGGCAAAGGCGTTGAGGATTTCTGGGAGAGCCGCATGGGGGCGTCGCGATTCAAGGACACCGACGAGTTGAACGCGGTGAGCCCCGCGAAACAGGCGGACAAGGTCCGCGCGCCGATCCTCCTCATTCACGGCAAGGATGACACCGTCGTGCCGGTCAGCCAGAGCCGCAAGATGCGCGATGCGCTGAAGCGGGCGAAAAAGCCTGTCGAGTATCTCGAGCTCGCCGGCGAGGACCACTGGCTGTCGCGCGCGCCCTCTCGCATCGAGATGCTTCGTGCGTCGATTGACTTTATCGACAGACACATCGGCGCCGGCGCGCCGTGAAGCCGGCGTTGCGGTTCAGAGCTTGACCCCGAGGCGTACGCCCACGCTGTCGAGACCCTCATTCTCGGAGCAAAGGCCCGCATTCGACATGTGGTCGGCATGGAGCGACACGGTTACGCGCGGGGCGATCTCAACGCCAAGGTCGGCCGAGAGGCGGGCGAGCACGCGGCAGCCGAGGAAGTTGCGTTCGCCGATCAGCGGATCGGCCGGATCGAACGACACCTCCCCGTCATGAGCCGCGAGCGCGACGCCGCCGTCGATGAAGAGCCAAGGGGTGATCTCGACATCCCAGTTGAAGCCGGCATAGACGCTGCTCGTCGCATGCTTGCCGGTTGCGGCATGCACGCCGACCTGCGGGCGCGGGCTGCCGATAAACTTCAGCGCCTCGAGGCGCTTGAACAGGACCTCGGCGTTGATCCCGACGCCGTCTTCCTTGTCGGGCGAAAACGGCCCGACGCCCTGAAGAAGCACGCCCCCGCGCACCTCCTCAATCGGACCGGCCGCGGGACGCCCAAGGGGGACCAGAGCCAGCGCTGCTGACAACGACGCTAGTCTGCGCATCCTCGGCCTCCGACTCCGCTTCCCAGCCCGATGCTCGTGCGCCATGGTTAACAAATGCTTGGGCGTGCGGGGGCCCGCCTAGGTTTTCCCCCGCGCTCAGCGAAAGCGCGGCCGCCTAGCGCTCGAACCGGCCCTTCCAGAAGCCGACGTCCTCGGCGTATTTGCCGACCACGTCGTCCATCTGCTGACTGACGTTCAGATTGTCGAAGCCCAGCCAGTCGATCTGGTTCAGTTCGTCCCGTATCACGACCTTGTTCACGAGGTGAAGATAGAAAACGACCAGACCGAATGAAGCGGCAAGGCCGATCGTCGAGAGCGCATTCAACGACCCTGCGCCTCGCGCGCTTACAAAGGCCGCCGCTATCGCGCCGACCGCGAGGATCGCAAGAAAGTTGGCCAGCACTCCGTAATAGTGACAGTTGCGATGGATCTGGAAGTAGATGTTCCGAACGAACGACTCGATGAAAAACGCGCGAAACGGCATCCACACCATGATCTTGTGCCACTTCCTCGCGCTGGCCGATAGCTTCTTTGAGTCGGTCTCGTCGCCGACCGTGACGCCCCGGGCGAACGCCGTCGATTCGCGGTAACGGTCGCTCAGGCGGCCGAGATACCGGGTGAGAAACGAAACCAGCTCGCGCGTATTGTGGCGCTGCTGCTGGGCGTAACCGAGATGCTGAAAAGCGAACATCGCCAGCGCCGTCGCAATCAGCGACGCCGGAAGAACCGCGGCCTTGATCTGCGGATCGAGACGAGCCGGCTCCACTAGTCCGTAGCCGAACAGATAGACGGCGAGCGCTGCATAGGCGGCAACACAGGTCGCGAGAGTCGCCACCAGCCGCAAGGCGTTGTTGTTGATGATCTTGCGCATCTCGTTCAGCGCAAAATAGCATCGCCGGTCGTGGCTCCGGAACAGGCCGATGCTGACGGCGCCGTCAACGTCCTCGAACAAGGCCTTCTCATTCGATTCGATGATCACCCGGCGGTTGAAGAAGCGCTTCGCCCCCGCGAAATATCCATCGGCGATGCTCTCGCTCAGGGGATCGGTCAGCGACGCCTGAAAATACTCGCTTGGAACACGGACCGTGCGGAACAGGGCGCCTCGCGCGGCGAGCATCCGCCTTTCTTCCTTGCAGTCATAGGAAGCCGGCAGACCGTCTTCGTCGACCTGCCCCTCGGCGGGTTCATCCGGCTGACAAAATGCTTTTTCGGTCTCCGTGGCGTGGCGTCCGTGCTCGATGACGGTGGTCGCGCTCATCAGAGCATTGCGCGCAGGACGGGTTCGCGCGGCCGCTTTCGGCAGGATCCGCGTCAGCCTCAGGACCCAGACGAACGGCTTGAACAGGAACCCGAAGAGTCTCAGAACCGGCCGCGCTATCAACAAGGGAACGCGGCCGAGCATGGTGATGGCGAATATCGCGAGCAAAAACCCCGCAGCGAATCCCGCCGCAGCAGGACCCAAACTCTCGGACCATGGCAACGCGCCCATCTCATCCCTCCTGTTTCATCAGGGCTGGAAAAGGCGACGCAACAAACTCAGCTTATCTGCGACGATATATGCGGACAATGCGGACATGCCTGATGCTTCGTGCCTGCTGGCATTTGTGCAACCACCTTTATTGGGGGGGCCGCCGGCCGCTGACCTTCAATGACCAAGGACCCGTCGCGCCTGTTCGACCCAGTCCGGCGCCGCCGGACACGAAGCCGCGCCGCGCGAGACTTCGCGGCGCATGACTTCCTGCACCGGCGCGTGTTCGGCGACATCGTCGAGCGCCTCGAATCGACGACCCGCCGCTTCGACACGGCCCTGCTCTATGGCGTCGGACCGCTCGCCTCCATGCTTACGCCGAAAGCCGGAGTCGGGCGGCGGGTCGCGGCGGACATTGCGTCTGAGCGGCTTGGCGCGGGGAGACTCGTCTTCGACGAAGAACGCTCAGCGCTTGCGCCGCGACGCTTCGACCTTATCGTCAGTTTACTGACGCTCCATGCGGCGAACGATCTCGCAGCCGCGCTCGCGCAGCATCGCGCCGCGTTGAAGCCGGACGGGCTCTTCATTGCGGCGCTGTTCGCCGAGGAGACGCTCGGCAATCTGCGCCGGAGCCTTTATGCGGCGGAGACGGAGCTGTACGGCGGCGTCAGTCCGCGCATTGCGCCGTTCGCGACGCTGAAAGACCTCGGCGGACTCCTCCAGCGCGCAGGCTTCGCCCTGCCCGTCGCCGACCTCGACCGCATTGAGGTCCGCTATGCCGATCCAAAGCGCCTGCTCGACGATCTCAAGGGCATGGGCGAGACAGGATTCTTCGCCCCTCCCAGGCGCCCTCTCGGCCGCGAGGTCCTTGCGAGGGCGCTCGAAGAATTCTCGACGAGGGGCGGCGTCGAGCGCTTCGACATCGCGTTCCTGACAGGCTGGGCGCCGCATCCCGATCAGCAGAAGCCGCAAAAGCCCGGCTCCGCGCGATACTCGCTCGAGAAAGCGGTCAGAGAGGCCGGCGGCCCCGGTGCGGCGGATTAGGAGCGCGCGTTGATGAGCTCGCTCTGGACTTCCTCGTACATCGAGGAGGTTTCGCTCGTGAAGCCTTTGACCGCGCTCACGATCGCCAGGAAGATGAGGCCGACAATCAGGCTGTATTCGATCGCCGTCGCGCCGCGTTCATCGTCCGAAAAGCGCCGAAGCTCGGCGGCGGCTCGTTGAAGACCAAAAGTTCGAGCCGCTGTCGTCATAGGAGATCTCTCAACTGCGCAGCCAACGGACGATCGGCCGGCGGCATTTCGAATCTGCTGAAGTCGTTCGGGCGGGCCCATGCGAGGTCCTGACCTTCCAACGGCCGCGCCGTTCCCTTCCACTTTCGGCACACAAAGAGTGGCATCAAAAGGTGAAAGTCCCCTGAATTCTCGGAGGCGAAGGCGAAGGGCGCGAGGCACGACGCCTCGACGTCGAGTCCGAGCTCTTCCTTCAGTTCACGCACAAGCGCCTCCTCCGGCGTCTCGCCATCCTTGACCTTGCCGCCGGGAAACTCCCAGAGGCCGCCAAGGGCCTTCCCTTCAGGGCGTTTGCTCAGCAGCACGCGGCCATCCGCATCGACCAGGGCGCACGCCGCCACCAAAAGCACTCTCGCCATGTTTTCGCCTCAATTGATAATTGGGAGAAGTTGCCGCCGGCCTTCCGGACTGGATCAAGTTTTACCGACCCGGCGGAATGTTCGCGCCGCGCCGATTCAAGGCGATTGGTTTCCGGATTGCTAATGCGCCTCGCCCCAGTTCTTGCCGGCGCGCGCCTCGACGACGAGCGGAACCGAAAGCGACACCGCGGGCAGGGGCGCCTTCGCCATGAGCCTCGTAACAACCGCGATGGTCGCGGCCGCCTCCGCCTCGGGCGCTTCGAAAATGAGCTCGTCATGCACCTGCAGCAGCATGCGGGCTTTCAGGCCGTTCTCCGCCAGCGCCACGGGAATGCGGATCATCGCGCGGCGGATGATGTCGGCGGCCGCGCCCTGGATCGGCGCGTTGATCGCCTGGCGCTCGGCATAGCCGCGCAGCGCCGGGTTCTTGTCGTTGATCGCGCCGACATGGGTGCGCCGGCCGAAAATCGTTTCGACATAACCGCGTTCGCGCGCGCCGCGCACGGTCTCGTCCATATAGGCCTTGATGCCCGGAAACTTCTGAAAATAGCTCGATATGCAGTCCTTGGCTTCGCCGCGGCTGATGCCGAGCTGGTTGGCGAGGCCGAAGGCCGAAATGCCGTAGATGATTCCGAAATTGATGGCCTTGGCGCGGCGGCGCACCATCGGGTCCATGCCCGCGACGGGCACGCCGAACATCTCCGACGCCGTCATGGCGTGGATGTCGACGCCGTCGGCGAAAGCCTTCTTCATGGATTTCAGATCGGCGATATGCGCGAGGAGCCGCAGCTCGATCTGGCTGTAATCGGCGGAGATCAGGACGTTGCCCTTCTCCGCGACGAAGGCGTCGCGGATTTTGGCCCCGTCTTCAGTGCGGATCGGGATGTTCTGAAGATTGGGATCGTTGGAGGAGAGCCGCCCGGTCGTCGTCGCAGCGAGCGCGAAGGACGTGTGGATGCGCCCCGTCTCGGCGTTGACCGCGAGCGGCAACGAATCCGTATACGTGCTTTTGAGTTTTGACAGCCCGCGCCAGTTCAGGAGGGCGCGCGGCAAAGCATGGCCCTCGGCCGCGAGTTCCTCAAGAATATCCGCTTTGGTCGACCACGCGCCGGTCGGGGTCTTGCGCGCGCCCGGAAGCTGCAGCTTGCCGAAGAGAATGTCCGACACCTGCTTCGCAGACCCCATGTTGAACGGTCCGCCGGCCAGCCGATAGGCTTCTTCCTCATGGATCCGCATGCGCCGCGCGAAGTCCGCCGAGAGGCGCGCCAAGACGGCCGGGTCGATCTTTATCCCCTCCCGCTCCATCGCCGCCACGACCGGCGGCATCGGCCGTTCGAGGGTCTCATAGACCGCGGCGAGCCCTTCTGCGGCAAGACGCGGCTTAAGGGCGCCATGAAGCCGGAAAATCACCTCGGCGGTCTCGGCGGCGTATTCCGCCGCGCGCGCGACGTCGATCTCGCTCAAAGGCAACTGGGCGCGGCCGCTGCCGCAGATGTCCGTGAGCTTGAGTTTTTCGTACCCGAGCGAGCGCGTGGAGAGTTCCTCAAGGCCGTGACCCGCTTTCCCGCAATCGAGCGCATAGGAGATCAGCATCACGTCGTCGAACGACGCGATCCGCGCGCCGAGTCTTTCGAGAACGAGGGCGTCGGCCTTGATGTTGTGCCCGATCTTCAGGATCGAGGGATCAGCGAGGACGGGCTTGAGGCGCTCGAGCGCCGCCTCAAGCGACATCTGCCCGGCGGCGCCGGCGCCTTCGAGAGTCAGCCCTTCCGCGCCGTGCGCAAGGGGGACGTAGGCCGCCGCGCCCGGGGCGACGCAAAGCGCGAAACCGACGACCCGCGCGCGCATGGCTTCCGGTTGATCCGCCAGCGCCTGAATGGCGAGCGCGCCCCGCTCATAGGCTTTTGCAAGAAAGTCGGCGAGCCGGTCCGGCTCGTAAATCGTCAGGTATCGCGCACGATCGAAAGGCGCCGCCGCCGGCGAAGCCGCCGCGGCGGAGCGCGCGGCCTCGCCCGCCGCCGGGGCCGCGCCGTCCGCAACTTTGACTTTGAACTTCTCCTCAACCCTTTTGGTCAGTGTGCTGAATTCCATCTTGCGGAGGAAGGGGATAAGCTTTTCCGGAACGATCTGCGGCATGACGATGTCGTCGAACGGAACGGGCAGCTTCATGTCGGCTTTGAGCTCGACCAGTTTTCTTGAAATGCGGGCCGCGTCAGCGTGCTAGATCAGCGCTTGCCGGCGTTTCTCCTGACGGATCTCGCCGGCCCGCGCGAGAAGCGTGTCGAGATCGCCATATTCGAGGATGAGCTGCGCCGCCGTCTTGACGCCGATGCCGGGAACGCCCGGAACGTTATCGACGGAATCGCCGGCGAGCGCCTGCACGTCGACCACCTTTTCGGGCGGCACGCCGAACTTCTCGATGACCTCATTCCGCCCGATTTTCCGGTTTTTCATGGTATCGAGCATCGACACCCGGTCGCCGACGAGCTGCATCAGGTCCTTGTCGGAAGAAATGATGACGACCTCGCCGCCCATGCCGGCCGCCGCGCGCGCATAGGAAGCGATGATGTCGTCCGCCTCGAAGCCCGCGACTTCGATGCATGGCGCGTTGAAGGCGCGCGTCGCCTCGCGGACCAGCGGAAATTGCGGCCTCAGGTCTTCCGGCGGATCGGGCCGGTTCGCCTTGTAATCGGGATAGATCTCGTTACGGAAGGTTATTTCCGAGTGATCGAAGACGACGGCGAAATGCGTCGGCTCGTGCTCGTCGTGCATGTCGGCGAGCAGCTTGAAAAGCATGTTGCAATAGCCCGCGACCGCGCCGGTCGGCAGACCGTCCGATTTGCGCGTGAGGGCCGGCAGCGCGTGATAGGCCCTAAAGATGTAGCCGGAGCCGTCGACGAGGTAGAGGCGCATGGGGGCGGTCATGTCCGGAGGATAGCGCAGCGCCGTCCGGATGCGACCGACTTCTTTCGCCTCCCATTCGATAGCGAGGTTCTGGCGACTGAATATGGTGCCGCCTGCGTGACTTGAACACGCGACCCTCGCATTACGAATGCGATGCTCTACCAGCTGAGCTAAGGCGGCGACCGGCGGTGACGTCGGCCTTGCGCCGGAGGAGCGCTCCGGCGCGGGCGGTTCCTTACCCC
>JACADZ010000199.1 GCA_013389105.1 Parvularculaceae bacterium
AGTTCGAGTCGACCGTCAGCCGCGCGATCCCCACGAACGCCAGAACGCACGCGCCGAGCGCTCCGATCAGGATGGCGCGCGAGTGGCGCAGGTCGAATGCCGCGACCCGTTCGAGCGCGCGGCGGAAGCGCTCGCCGCCCCTGGCGCGCGCCAGCTCCGCCTCGGCCGCCTGCCTGGCTACCGGCGAGAAGCGCCGGCCGAACGACAGGAACGCGATCAGCAGCGTGACCGAGAACAGGAACGCGGCGAGCACGCCGACCGCGCTGTAGATCGCCATGTGCGAGATCGCGACGATCGGCGAGACCACCATCGAGGCAAAGCCGCCGCCGTTGGTGAGCGTGGTCATCAGGCACGGGGGACCGACCAGGAACATGGTGCGGCGCAGCGCCTCGCGCCGATCGCCCAGCTCCAGGCGCCCGGCGCGGAAGTCCGAGAGGATGTGGACCGACTCGGCCACGCCGATCGCGATCACCATGGTGGGCACGATCGAGGACAAAATGTCGGCCTTCCAGCCGAACAGGTGGATCGAGGCGAGCGAGCAGATCACGCTGACCGCGGCGACGGCGAGCGGACCGATCACGCCGATCGGGCTCCAGAAGAAGACCAGCAGCAGCAGACCGATCACGAGGAAGGCGCGCACGGTGAGCTTCCCGAACAGCCCGCCTTCCTGCGTCGCGATCCAGTTGTACGCGGAGTTCAGCGGCACGTCGCCCGAATGCCAGAACCGCAGGCCCGCGTACTCGGGCCGCGCGAGGATCGCCTGGATCGCGAGATCGCTCGCCTGCGGGTAGAGATTGGCGAGCTCGGCGTGGCCCTTCTCGGGATCGAGGATGATCTCGTCCGGCGGGTCGATGCTCGACTTCTCCATCTCGATCGAGATCGCGCCGTAGCGCCCGTCGGCGCTGACGATCCCGCCCACGTACAGCGGCTTGGCCAGCACCTTGCGCCGGATCTCCAGCAGCTCGGCCTGGGTCCGGGGGAAGTCGTCGAGCAGGTCGTACACGCGGATGCCGTCGGGCACGGCCTCGACGTACTCGACGTTCGAGAGGCTCGTGACCTCCTCGACGAACGGCACCTCGCTCTCGAGCGCCTCGGTGAGCGCGGCGATCTGGCGCATCACCTCGAGATCGAATACCCCGTGCTCGCGCCCGGGCGCCTCGTACATCAGATAGGAGATCTCGTCCGAGCCGAAGTCCTCGCGGTACTGCAGATACGCGGCGTAGGCCGGATCGCTGCTATCGAAGTACGCCTCGAAGCTGTTGTCGTAGCCGAGGCGGAAGAACAGCACCCAGGCGCCGCCCAGCGCCAGCAGAAGCGCAAACGCGGCGACCAGCCAGCGAAGGTCGTACGAGAAACCCGCGAGGCGCTCGAACCCCCGGCTGAGCCGATCGATCACGTCGTGCCGACCCTGTTCCGGCATGCGCGCGCAGCCTACACGGCCTGAGAACGAGTTTCAGAATCGCCCGCGGCAGCAGGCGGTCCGGAAACCGGCCGATAGACTCGGCACATGCGCGCGTCGCCCAGAGAATCCGGAGAACGGGCCGAGAAGCGGCTCGCGGCGTGTGTGTCGCTGGCTGGCGGCGTCGCGGTGCTCGCGATCAAGGCGGGCGCCTACTTCGCGACCGGTTCCAGCGCCATCCTTTCCGACGCGCTCGAGTCGACGGTGAACGTGATCGCCGCCGGGCTGCTGCTGTGGAGCATCTCGCTGGCCGCTCGCCCCGCGGATTCGACCCATCCCTACGGACACGGCAAGGCGGAGCTGTTCTCGGCCGCCGCCGAGGGGGCGATGATCGCCCTCGCCGCGGTCATGATCCTGCTCGAGGCGGGCCACGCGCTCTGGGCGGGACCGGTGCTGCGGAAGATCGATCTGGGCCTGGGGATGGTGCTGACGGCCAGCGCGCTCAATGCCGCGCTCGGTCTCTACCTGGTCGCGGTCGGGCGGCGCACCGAGTCGGTGGCCCTGGTCGCGGACGGACGCCACGTGCTCTCCGACGTCTGGACCAGCGCCGGCGTGCTCCTGGGTCTGGGCGCTGCGCGCGCCAGCGGCTGGCTCTGGCTCGATCCTCTGACGGCGATCGCGGTCGCAGCGCACCTCGCGTACGTCGCGGGCTCGATCGTGTGGCGCGCGGCGCTGGGCCTGATGGACGCCGCGGACCGGGCGATGCTCGAGCGGATCGCCGACGCGCTCGAGGAGTCGCGCGCC
>JACADZ010000177.1 GCA_013389105.1 Parvularculaceae bacterium
CCATCTTCCACAGCACGCAGGCTGGCGCGGGGACACCTGTACTGCCAATCTTTGCCGGTGAACTGCAAGCGGCAGTGGATGCCTTCGATCAACAGTTTATCACGATGCCTGTGGAGAATTACCAGGGCTTCTATGATGCCCTCAATGCGGGAGAGATCGTCCTGGTACCGGAACCGCCCTTCGCGCAGGACTTCTACGTGGCAGTTGCCGAGGTGATGACAACGGTTCTGACCGACGAAGCTGCCGATGTTGGCGCGCTGATGGCAGCGAACGCGGAAGCATTCCAGAGTGGTATTCTTGATCCGGCAGCCGGCAGTTAGACCCATCACAAGCATCAGTCTATTATGAGATGTAGTGTCAGGCGGTATCCATCGGGTACCGCCTGACCCGTTCTATATGCTGGTATGCAACAGGCCGCAGGCGTTATCCAGGGAGAACTCCTGATGAATGCATCTCTGACCAATACGCACAGTGCTGAGGCACGAACAAGTCGTCATTCGCTGCGTCGGATCAAATGGCGAGAACAAATCGTCGCCTACTTGTTCCTGCTGCCCGCACTGCTGGCTTTTGTGGTGTTCGCTTGGTGGCCCATCCTCAATAGTGTGGTGATGAGCTTCCAGGAAGTTGACCTGATGGACGCCGCATCCTCGACATGGGTGGGGTTTCGCAATTTCGAGCGGATGCTTTCTGACCCGACATTTGTCGCATCCTGGCGAAACAGCTTCGAGTTTGCCGGACTCAGCGTCATTATCGGATTCTTTGTGCCCGTCATCGTAGCGGTGCTCGTCAACGAGATGCGCGTCGCAAAGGGCTTCTTTCGGATTGTGTATTTTCTTCCCAGCGTGATTCCGCCGCTAATCGGAATTCTCGTCTGGCAGTTGATCTACAATCCTCAACCGGGCGGTCTGCTCAACCAATTGGTGATCGGATTGGGCGGGACGCGGCATGGGTGGCTGCAAGACACTGCCCTCGTCAAGCCTTCCATCCTCGTCATCATGACCTGGGGAGGTTTTGGCGCAACCATGTTGATCTACCTGGCAGCGCTGCAAGATTTACCGGTCGAGCTGTACGAAGCCGCTGAGATCGATGGCGCGACTCCCTGGAGCCGTGTTCGCTTCATCACCATACCTTATCTGCGACCAACCATGGTGGTGCTGCTGATCGTACAAGTGCTTGGCATCGTGCAGATATTCATGGAACCACTGGTTCTTACGGAAGGCGGGCCAGGCCAATCGACAATGACGCCGGTATTCACGCTGTATCGCAAAGGATTCCTAAACGGGGATTATGGGCTTGCCGCTGCGTGGAGCGTCCTGCTGATGATCGTACTGGGCGCGCTTTCGATTGTCTATCTGCGCGCGACCCGCGCTGCGGAGAGTTGAGGATATGTAAGATGGCCACATCCGAGCGCGCGGTTCTATCTGATCTGGAAGTCCGCACCGCCCGCGGGCGTCTTATCTATGCTTCTGTCACGATCATGCTGCTGCTGCTGGCGATTGGGGTGGTA
>JACADZ010000204.1 GCA_013389105.1 Parvularculaceae bacterium
ATGCACATGCAGGGCGAGCCGCGCACCATGCAGGCGAACCCGCACTATGCCGACGTGGTGGCCGAGGTGCGCGAATTTCTCGCCCGGCGCATCGCCGCCTGCGAGCAGGCCGGCATCGCGCGGCAGCGGCTGCTGGTCGACCCCGGCTTCGGCTTCGGCAAGACGGTGGCGCACAATTACACGCTGCTGCGCGAGTTGCGGCGTTTTACGGAGCTGGGCGTGCCGCTGCTGGCGGGACTGTCGCGCAAGTCGATGCTCGGCGCGGTGACCGGCCGCGAGAACGGTGTGGCGCGGCTGCCGGCGAGCGTGGCCGCGGCGGTGCTGGCGGCGGAGCGCGGGGCGAAGGTCCTGCGCGTGCATGATGTCGCGGCGACCAGGGATGCGCTGGCCGTGCTGGCGGCGCTGGAAAGGGGAGCAGGGCAATGAGCAGGAAATATTTCGGCACCGACGGGGTGCGCGGCCGCGTCGGGCAGTTTCCGATCACGCCGGACTTCGCGCTGCGTCTCGGTTTCGCTGCCGGCGAGACGCTGGTCGCCCATGCCCGCGCCCAGGGGCACGCGAAGGAGGGGGATCGTCCCGCGGTGCTGATCGGCAAGGACACGCGCATCTCCGGCTACATGCTCGAAGCGGCGCTCGAGTCCGGTTTCGCCGCGGCCGGCGTGGATGTGATGCTGTGCGGACCGCTGCCGACGCCGGCCGTGGCCTACCTGACGCGTGCGCTGCGACTGGCTGCCGGCGTGGTGATCTCGGCCTCGCACAATCCCTACGACGACAACGGCATCAAATTCTTCGCCGCCGGCGGCTACAAGCTGCCCGATGCGATCGAGGCGGAGATCGAGGCACGGCTGGAACAGCCGATCGGCTGCCGGCCCTCGGCCGAACTCGGCAAGGCGCGTCGCGTCGATGACGCCGCCGGTCGCTACATCGAGTTCTGCAAGAGCACCTTCCCCAACGACCTCGACCTGCGCGGGCTGCGGCTCGTCGTCGACTGCGCGCACGGCGCGGCCTACCACGTCGCGCCCAAGGTGTTCCACGAACTGGGAGCGGAGGTCGTCGCCATCGGTGCGGCACCTGACGGAATCAACATCAATGCCGGCGTCGGGGCGACCCGGCCGAAATTCCTGCAGGAACAGGTGCTGCAACAGCAGGCCGACCTCGGTCTGGCCCTCGACGGCGATGCCGACCGGTTGCTGATGGTCGATGCCAGCGGCCGGTTGTTCGACGGCGATGAGCTGCTCTACGTGATCGCGCGCAACCGCCCCGGTCTGACCGGCGTGGTCGGTACCCTGATGAGCAATCTCGGCTTCGAACAGGCCCTCGGCCGGCTGGGTATCGGCTTCGTGCGCGCCAGGGTCGGCGATCGCTACGTGCTCGAACTGATGCAGGAACAGGGCTGGATGCTCGGCGGCGAGAACTCCGGCCACATCATCTGCCTCGACAAGCACACGACGGGCGATGCCATCATCGCCGCGCTCGCGGTGCTGCGCGCGCTCTCCGAGCAGCGCGTCACACTGGCCG
>JACADZ010000214.1 GCA_013389105.1 Parvularculaceae bacterium
CCCTGCTGCTCGCCGCCGGCTGCGGCCAGCAGACGAGCCAAACGCCCACGCAGCAGGCGCAATCGAGCCAGCCCGCCCTGCAGTGGAAGATGCAGTCGTACTGGCAGGGGGGGACGCTTCCGCAGCAACTGTTCGAGGACTTCGCCAAGCGGGTCGAGGAGCTGTCCGGCGGGCGGCTGACAATCGAGGCGCTGGCGGTGAATGCCGTCGTGGCGCCCACCGAGAGCCTGGACGCCGTGGGCTCGGGTGTCCTCGACGGGCACAACGGCGGTCCGGCCTACTTCACCGGGAAGGACGCGGCCTTCGCGCTGATCGGCGATCCGCAGGGCGCCTTCGACAACCCCTACCAGATGCAGATGTGGATGGCCTACGGCGGGGGCAACGACCTCGCGCGGGAGCTGTACGCCAAGTACGGCGTGCACTTCGTCGGCGGGGTGTGGTACGGCGTCGAGTCGATCGTGTCGAAGCGTCCGCTGCGCACGCTGGCCGACTTCCGGGGCCTGAAGATCCGCGCGCCGCAGGGCATGAACGGGGAAATCTTCACTCTGCTGGGCGCCGCCCCGGTGCAGCTGCCCGGCAGTGAGGTGTACACCGCGCTGGAGCGCGGGGTGGTCGACGCGAGCGACTGGGGCACGCTGTCGATGAACGACGACCTGGGCTATCACAAGCTGGCGAAATACCCGACCTACCCCGGCTTCCACTCCATGCCCATGGGCGAGATCTCGGTGAACAAGACGAAGTGGGACGCGCTGCCGGCCGATCTGCGGGCGGTCATCGACGCCGCAGCTCAGGAGTACTCCCTGGCGATGATCCAGCGCAACTATCTCGCCGACCAGCAGATCGCGGTGGAGGCGCCGCAGCGCGGCTTCGAGCCGATCGATCTGCCGCCGGCCGAACGGCAGAAGTTCCGGGAGATCGCCCGCGGGGTGTGGAAGGACTATGCTGCACGCAGCCCCACGGCGCAGAAGGTCTACGACTCGCAGATCGCCTTCCTGAAGCGTCTCGGGCTGCTGAAGGAATAGCGGGTATCGGCGAGGCTCGCCGCCGTGGCTGCCGGGAGCGCGGTCGAGGCGCGCCTCCCTCCCTTGCGCCCGCAGGGCGCGGGGGAGGGCTGGGGAGGGGGCGAGGGGTGCAAGGAGCTGAGTGCGCCGACCTTCGTCGCTGATCGACAAGACTGGTCGCGCCCGGTTCGCGTGGGCACAGGGGCCGCCGCCGGCCCCTTTTTGCTGCCCGGGGAGGAGCATGCAGGAAGGTCGGATCGCCCGGCTGGTCGATCGGGTCGGCAGCTGGACCAGCTATCTGTTCGTCATCGTGGTGGCCATCACCGCGTACGAAGTCGTGATGCGCTATCTGTTCAATGCGCCGACCATCTGGGTACACGAGCTGGCGGTCGCGCTGGCGGCGACTTGCTTCGTGGTCGGCGGCCCGCTGGTCCACCAGCGCCAGCAGCACATCACGATCACCGTGATCTACGAGCGTATGGGGCCTGCCGCCCAGCGCTGGTCGCGTGTGGTCAGCTC
>JACADZ010000182.1 GCA_013389105.1 Parvularculaceae bacterium
AGGTTATTGACCTCTGATCGGCGCGCGCTAGTGGTCAGCAGCATGCGAAGGAATAGCCACATCATCGGCCATTCGCTTTGCTTCGCGGCATCGAGCAGCCGGGTTTCCTCATCAGCGCTCAAGATGCGTTGCCGGCCGTTTCCTTCCTTCAGCTTCTTGACCCTGCCGCCCTTCATCGGATGCGTATCGATGACGCAGTGGTCAATCGCAAACGAGAAAACCGCCGACAGTGTGGCCAGATAACGGTTCACCGTGGCCGGGGACAATTTCCGTTCCGTGGTCAGGTTGCCTCCGGGCGAGCTGCGGATCGCGGTCTTCTGCCGAAGCACCAGTACGGCCCCGGCAATGTCGCCGTGCGTAATGTCGATGACTTTGCGCGGGCCGAACTGATCCAGCCAAAAATCGAGGTGCGGCATGGCTGCATAGCGGCAGTCACCCAGGGCGGTGAAGTCGTCAAGCAGGTCGCTGAACGTCTTTCCCTGTGATGCCTTCTTCAGCGTTGAGTCGGCCTCATTGTTTCGAAGCCATTCCTTGGCTTCCTTCAGCGTGCGACATACCTTCGACTTGGGCGCGAACCCCTTGCGCCGGACGTGCGCACGAAACTGGATTACCTCTTTACCGTCCTTGCCGACTTTCTTGTGCTCAACGATGCTGCCCATGATTGACCTCGCTACGCATGAATTACGCACGATGCTGCTAAACGCTGTCAATCATACACCTACAACAGATTTTAAGTCCCTTGTGTCTACCAATTTCACCACCCTGGCATGGTGGGGCATTGTAGTCATTGCCGCCACTGGCGATGGATGATGTCGCGGATCAGGTGCAGGCGGCGGTGGAAGAAGTGGTCGGCGCCGGCGATCACGGTCACCGGCAAATCCATCGGCTCGGCCCAGGCCAGCACGTTGTCGAGCGGTACCGTTTCGTCCTTCGCGCCGTGGATCACGATGGTGTCG
Source organism: Parvularculaceae bacterium (assembly GCA_013389105.1). Lineage (GTDB taxonomy): Bacteria > Pseudomonadota > Alphaproteobacteria > Caulobacterales > Parvularculaceae > Amphiplicatus. The sequence continues at coordinate 957 of JACADZ010000182.1, forward strand.
GCGGGCACGGCGGCGGTCTCGTAGCGCCGCAGCCCTTCGATGAAGCCGGAGGCGGTCCCGACCAGCACCAGCCGCCGCGCCGGGTCATTTTGCTCGGCCAGCCGCGAGGCAAGGCGGGTGATCACGTAGGCACCGAAGGAGAAACCGGCGAGGAACACGGGCACTTCTGCACCGAAGCGGCCGCGGGCATAGGCGTGCACGGCGAGCAGGTCGTCGGTCTCGGCGATGCCGTGGTCGTGCTCGCCTTCGCTGCCGCCGACGCCGCGGAAACTCGGCCGCAGCGTGACGCAGCCGAGTTCGCGCAAGGCCCTGGCCAGCGTGGTCACCACCTTGTTGTCGGCGGTGCCGCCGAACAGCGGGTGCGGGTGGGCGATCAG
>JACADZ010000087.1 GCA_013389105.1 Parvularculaceae bacterium
CGCCAGAGGCGCGCCCCGCCCTGAGGGCCGTCACATGAACAACCGCGACGTCATCGAAATCGAGGATGCGCTGCCGGTCGAGCCGGCGCGCGCGGCGCAGTGGCTGCTTTACGTCATCGCCGGTCTTTTCGCGGCCGCGCTGGTATGGGCCGCGACCGCGCGGCTCGACAAGGTCACGCGCGGGGTAGGGCGGGTCGTGCCGTCGAACCAGCTGCAGGAAGTGCAATATCTTGAAGGCGGCATCGTGAAAGAGATTCTCGTTTCCGCCGGCGAGACCGTGAAGGCGGGACAGGTGCTCGTGCGCCTCGATCCGACGCGCATGAGCGCCGAGTTCGCGCAGGGCAAGGACTCCTACCAGCTGCTTTCGGCGCGAATTCTCCGCCTGTCGGCGCTGGCGGAGCGCAAGCCGCTCGCCTTTCCCGAATCGCTGATGCGGGTCGCGCCCCAGATCGTCGCCGACGAGCGCCGGCTCTACGACTCGCGCCTCGCCGAATACGAGGCGGCGACCAGCGTCGCCCGCGCCAAACTCGCCGACGCCAGGGCGCGTCTCGCCAACGCCGAGGAAGCCCTCGTGCTGGCGCAGGAGGAGATGCGCATCATCCGCCCGCTGGTCGAAAAGGGCATCGAGCCCCGCATCGAGCTTGTCCGCGTGCGCCAGCGCGAAGTCGCGGCCGAGGGCGACGCGCAGTCGGCGCGGATCGCGGTCGAGGGCGCCGAGGGCGAGCTGGCGCAGGCCGAGACGTCATTCCTCGCCAGCATTGGCGACGAGCTCGCCAAGGCCAAGTCGGAAATGGCGGCCATCGCCGGCGATCTGCCCGCGCTCGAAGACAAGGTCGCGCGCACCGAGGTAAAGGCGCCGATCGACGGCGTCGTCAACCGGGTCCTGGTTTCCACCATCGGCGGCGTCGTGCAGCCGGGCGAGACCATTCTCGAGGTCGTGCCGAGCGAGGACACGCTGCTCGTCGAAGCCGAAATCAAGCCCGCGGACATCGGCTTTCTGCGCGTCGGACAGACGGCCCGCGTGCGCATAACCGCATTTGACTCGTCCGTCTACGGCGCGCTTCAGGGCCGCATCGAGCAGATCAGCCCCGACGCCATCAAGAACGAAGAGACGCGCGAGCGCCACTACCTGATCAAGGTCCGCACCGACGCCGACGCGATCCGCACCAAGGGCGCGGACTTGCGAATCCTCCCGGGCATGGCGGCGGAAGTCGACATCCTCAACGGCAAGCGCACCGTGCTGTCCTACCTGCTCAACCCGATCGCGGACGTGAAAGACAAGGCGCTGCGCGAGCAGTGATGCGCCGTTCCGACTATGGCGGAAGGCGTCGCGCGAGGCGCTCGAGCGCCGTCGCCTGATTTTGAATTTGCCAGGGCAAAGCGCTGCGCGCATAGAGCCGGGCGATATGCGGGGGAATATTCACGGGCTGGCCCGCCGCCTCCAGGCCCCGAGCGACGAAGGGATATAGCAGCCCCTCTTCGACGAGTCGTGCAAGATAGGCGAGACGTTCGGCGGGGACCGCGTCCGACCCTGCGCGCCTGAGCGCGGCGAGGGCCATCGCGTCCATGCTGCGGTAGGAAATATGGGCCGTCGTAGTCTGGGTCTTGTCGCCGCGCCATTCCGGGGTATTGGCGGAGACGCCGCTTTCGGGCGACCACCCTTCGAGGATCGAGCCGGCGGAATAGTTCCATTGTTTCGGCGACAGGTCCAACTTCTCGATCTCCTGAAATGACCGTGCGCACGCCTCCGCGAAGCGCAGGACGCGCTTATTGCGTGCGAAGCCTCCGCCGCTTGCGCCGCCCTCGATCCACGCCGACATATAGTTCCATGGCGCGCTGCTCCCGTCCGCCCAGAAGGGCGCGAAACGCCTGACGCCGAGCTGCGGATGCGGGCTGAGCGGCGGCGTTCGGAATTCCTCGATCACGCGCGTCGGCGCCGTCAGCTCCGCGGAGACTTCAAGCAGGGCTTCATGCACCTCCCGCTGGCCGCCGAGCCGCTCGGCCCTTGCGAACAGGGCTGCGAAGCGGCCGAGATGGACAAGCGAAGCGATCGGCTCGCGCTGGAGGCTGTAACGCTTGGCGAAGTACCATGGATACGCCGTCCTGCCGAGGCGTGCGATCGCCAGAGTCTCGGCGAGCGCCCGGTCGCGCGCTTTGCGGCGCAACAGGTCCGCCGATCCTCCAAAAGTCTCGCGCCACGATTGCTCCGCCAGCTCCAGCACCCCGTTCAGATAATAAACGGCGCTCCAGGCGAGCCTGCCTTCGAGATTGTTCTCGGCGAAGGCGGCGATGCCGTGATGCGGCATGCGGCGCAGATCGTGCTCGATCAGACGCGCGAGATCGCCGCGCGTGCGCACAGTCTCATAACGCGGCGCGCCGGCGACGACGGACAGGCCGTAGGGAATTTCCTCCGTAGGCAGAAAATTACACGACGGCTTTTCCGATATCTCGCAGATGGAAAAGGCCGGCGAGTTTTCGGCCGGCGGCGGCGAAAATCGGTCGTCATATTCGCCCTGGTAGATGGCGTAGGCGCGTGCGCCGTCGCTCGCCGCTTCGACGAGCTGGCGATGCGGGTGGCCGTCCGGCGGGGTGAGAATCGGCCCAATGGCGGGCCTTCCGACCGCCGACAGTTTCACGCACCCGGCCTGCGTGCACGCCAGCGCGCCGCCGCCGAACGGCAAAATGCGCGCGGCGACGTCTATGCCTCCCAACGGGATCCCGCGCGCGACGTCGAGGAAACTCAGTTTCCCGTCGGCGATCTTCATCTCGTAAAGGTCGAGCGCCTCTGAAGCGACGCGGTCAACCCTTCGTCCCGATGGGAGATTGGCGGTGACATCGTAGACCAATGCGAAAAGCCGGCCGCCAGATTGGAATGCAGCGTGGAGGTAGAACGAGAGCCGCTGGTCGATTGCGATCTCCAGCGTTCGGACGCGGCCGTCGTCCGAAACAATGGATGCGGAAAGGTGACCGAGCGGCGTTGTCCGGCCGAGCACGAGAAGTTGCCGATCGCCGAGTTCAAGGATTTCCAGCGGCACAATATCGGGCGGCATCTCGATGCGTCGGCCCGACGTCATCTCACGCAGGGCCTCGATGGCGCCGTCGGCGCCCGGCAGAGCCTCGAACGCCTCATCGCCGACGTCGAACTCGACGAACGGCAGCGGTTCCGTTTTCTCCATCGCTTGAAGCGGCCCGAACGCGGCAAAGAGGCCGGCTGCGGCGCACGCCATCGCTGAACAGGCGGAGATCTTCAGGGCCAAGCGTCCCGAACCTTTCGCTGCGCTCCGTCGGCACCCGGGGCGTCGCGAGCGCGGCACGCCGACAGCTGGGAACCAGGACCCTACATCGTCGCCGGGGCTTCCGCGATCTCGACCCGCCTCGGGAAGCGGTAGAACTTATGAGCGCCGATGGTCGCGGTCGGGGTGAGCGTGTGCGCCCATGACGGCTCGACGTAATCAGCGTGATAGTGGGTCGCGTTGCGGCTCGCCGGCACGCGCATCCCGGCAAGGATCGCCCCGGCGAGTTCTTCGGCCGCCTCGTATCGCCGCTTGTTGACCGGACGATTGAGCGCCCCGTCGCAGGTGAAAGTGAACTGGCACCCGGTCTTGCGGTGGGAGCCCTCGTAGACGACGCCGCAGATTGTGTCCGGGTAGGCGGGGTGCTTGACCCGGTTGAGGACGACGTCGGCGACCGCCATCTGGCCGATCCGGCTTTCGGTTCCGGCTTCGTAATAGATCGCCTGCGCGAGGCATTTGCGCTCCTCGGCGTCGACCCGCGCCTCGACCAGCTGCGTGAAGTCGAAGTCGACGAAGTCGGCGATGGCGCCCTCGCGGGTCACGATCTCGGTCGTCGAGCGGGCATCCTTGAGTTTGGGGGCTTCAAACGCGGCGCGAGCGTTGGCGGTTTCCGCGGCAAGGTAATCCGCGAGCCCGGCGACCAGTTCGGCTTCTTCAGCGAGAGCGGCCGCCTCGGCGTCCTTCTCAGCCGCGCGGTCGATCGACGCCGTCGCGCTCAAGGCCGACATCATCAGGCAGACCGAGACGCAGCCGGCGGCGATCAGGCTGCGCGCGGTCCAATTGACCTTGTGCCAGCCGTCTCCGGTCGAAGACGCCAAGAGGGAAGATCGCTTTCCAGCCATGCGTTACGCTCGTTCCATCTCCAGTTCATTTGAGGCCGGCCCCGGTTACCCGACGCTTAACCCCAAACCCGCCTTTGCGGTTCCAAGTGTAACGGACGCGAAACCACGCGCCCTGACGCCACTCCCTCCACCCTTCCGGGAGGTCACCCTCCAGGAAGCAAAAGACGCGCCGTCAAAGCCTCTTGAACCGCGCGTCTGCCGGGAACTATGGCAGCCCGAAATCGTTGCCGCAAATTAAAATTTCAGGCGTTAAGCATTTGTTAAGATTCGTAAATTCCAACGTAACTCTTTGAAAAAAATCATATTTTAAAACAGACGCGCGTCTCTATCAGCCCGGCTTTCCGTCCGAGCGCGATTTGCGCCTAAGGCTTGATTGCGCTGCAGCAAGCCGAGCGATGGGGGTGCGATAGGGCGAGCAGGAGACGTAATCGAGGCCGACGCCCTCCACGAAGTCGATTGAATCCGGATCGCCGCCATGTTCGCCGCAGATGCCGAGCTTGAGGTTCGGCCGGGTCGAGCGCCCCTTCCGCGCGGCGATCTCGATCAGCGCCCCGACGCCCTCACGGTCGAGGGTCACGAACGGATCCCGCTCCATGAGGTTCTGGCGGAGATAGTCGGGCAGGAACGACGCCGAGTCGTCCCGCGAGAGGCCGAATGTCGTCTGGGTGAGGTCGTTGGTGCCGAACGAGAAGAACAGCGCCTCCTCGGCGATCCGGTCGGCGGTCAGCGCGGCCCGCGGCAGCTCGATCATGGTCCCGACGAGGTAGTCGAGGTCGATCTTGGCCGCGCTCAGCACCTCCCGGGCCACGGCGTCGACCTTGGCCTTGAGCAGTTTCAGCTCTTCGCGCGACGCGACCAGCGGGATCATGATCTCGGGCGTCACCCTGTCGCCGGTCTGTTTGGCGACCGCGACCGCCGCCTCCATGATGGCCCGCGCCTGCATCTCATAGATCTCCGGAAAGGAGACGCCGAGCCGGCAGCCGCGATGGCCGAGCATCGGGTTGAACTCATGCAGTTTGTGGGCCCGGTCCTTCAGCTTGGCCGCGTCCATCCCCGACGACTTCGCCACCTCGTCGATCTCGGCGTCCGAGTGCGGGAGGAATTCGTGCAGCGGCGGGTCGAGCAGCCGCACGGTGACCGGCAGCCCGCGCATCACGGTGAACAGCTCCTCGAAATCGCCGCGCTGCATGGGCAGCAGCTTGGCCAGCGCCGCTTTTCGCCCTTCGAGCGAGTCGGCGAGAATCATTTCGCGCACCGCGACGATGCGCTCGAGGTCGAAGAACATGTGCTCGGTCCGGCAAAGGCCGATGCCCTCGGCGCCGAAGCCCCGGGCCGTCCTTGCGTCGAGCGGGGTCTCGGCGTTGGCGCGCACTTTCATACGGCGGTGCTTGTCGGCGAAAGCCATGAGCTCGGCGAAGTCGCCGGAAAGCTCGGGCTCGACCGTCGCGACCGCGCCCGCATAGACGGCCCCCGCCGCGCCGTCGATGGTGACCATGTCGCCCTTCTTCACTTTTCGTCCGGCGACGGAGAAGTGGGAGCCGTCGGCGGCGATCTTCACGTCGCCCGCGCCGCAGACGCACGGACGTCCCATGCCGCGGGCGACGACGGCGGCATGGCTGGTCATGCCGCCGCGCGCCGTGACGATCCCGACCGCGGCGTGCATGCCGTGAATGTCCTCGGGCGAGGTCTCGACGCGCACGAGGACGACTTTTCGGCCTTCCTGCGCGAGCCGCTCGGCTTCGTCGGCGGAAAAGACGACCTCTCCCGAGGCGGCGCCTGGCGACGCGGGAAGGCCGGTGAGCAGAAGGTCGCGCTTGGCGTTCGGATCAAGCTGGGGGTGCAACAGCTGGTCGAGCGAGTGCGCGTCGACGCGCAGCACCGCTTCCTCCTCGGTAATGAGGCCCTCGCGCTTCAGGTCGACCGCGATCCTCAGCGCGGCCCTGGCGGTGCGCTTGCCGTTGCGCGTTTGCAGCATCCAGAGCTTGCCGTCCTGAACGGTGAACTCGATGTCCTGCATGTCCCGGTAGTGCTTTTCGAGCCTGTCGAAGATCGCAACCAGCTCCTTGAAGGCGTCCGGCATCGCTTCTTCCATCGACGGCGCGGTCTCGCCCATCTTCTCGCGGGCGCGCCGCGTCAGGGGCTGGGGCGTCCGGATGCCCGCCACCACGTCCTCGCCTTGCGCGTTGATGAGGAACTCGCCGTAATAGGCGTTCTCGCCGGTTGACGGATCGCGCGTGAAAGCGACCCCCGTGGCGGACTTCTCGCCCATGTTGCCGAAGACCATGGCCTGGATGTTGACCGCGGTGCCCCAGCTTTCAGGAATGTTGTGAAGGCGGCGATAGGTTTCCGCGCGGTCGTTGCGCCAGGAGCCGAACACCGCGCCGATCGCGCCCCAGAGCTGCTCCTTGGGATCCTGCGGGAACGGACGCTTGAGCTTTTCCTCGACGGCGCGCTTGTATTTGTCGATGACGAGGCGCCAGTCCTGCGCCTTCATGTCGGTGTCGAGGAAGTAGTCTTGCTCTTCCTTGTACGTCTCGAGAATGTCCTCGAAGACGTGGTGATCGAGGCCGAGGACGACATCGGAATACATCTGGATGAAACGGCGATAGCTGTCATAGGCGAAGCGCTCGTCCCCCGAGAGCGCGGCAAGGCCTTCGGCAGTGGCGTCGTTGAGACCGAGATTGAGGACGGTGTCCATCATGCCCGGCATCGACGCGCGCGCGCCCGAGCGCACCGAGACGAGGAGCGGCGCTTTGGGATCGCCGAACTTGCGCCCGACCAGGCGGCCGACTTCGGCGAGCGCGCCGGCGACTTCCTCCTCAAGGCCCGCAGGATAATTGCGCCCGCTTTCATAAAAGGCGGTGCAGACTTCCGTGGTGATCGTGAACCCCGGCGGAACGGGCAGGCCGAGATTGGACATCTCGGCGAGATTGGCGCCCTTGCCGCCGAGAAGATTCTTCAACGAGGCGTCGCCCTCGGCGGCCCCGGCCCCGAAGCTGTAGACCCATTTCTGCTTGTTCGGTTTTTTCGCCGTCGCCGTCATCGCATTCGGATCCCGTCAGACTTGAGACTTGGCCGGTCGCCCGGCGCCCGCCGCAGCAGGCGCGCCAGACTTGGGGGCCCTGCTTAGTCGAGGCGCCGCGATCCGCCAAGAAGGATGTTGCGCTGCAACAGAGCCGGCCCGCGACAACTCGGTCATAGGAACCGACCGGGGAGGCCGGGCCAAGGTCGCCGCGCCGACGCCTACGCGACGCGGGCGCTCGCGCAGCCCGGCCGCCGGTCTTTGACATCCTTCGTCCATCATGTCTGCTCGCCATGGCTCCTTTCAGCCTGCATTCAGCTAGGGCACGATAATAGGGGCGGCCGAAGGGTGTGGGATAACTTGGCCCTC
>JACADZ010000185.1 GCA_013389105.1 Parvularculaceae bacterium
TCGACACCTTCGACTACACCGTGGGCGACGGCAACGGCGGCACGGCGGTAGCGACGGTCACCATCACGCTGAACGGGGTGAACGACGTGCCCACGGCCGCCAATGCGACCGTGAGCACTGCGGAGGACACCGCCTACGTGTTCGACCCGACCGACTTCGGCTTCGCCGATGCCGACGCCGCCGACACCTTGCAGTCGGTCACGATCGTCAGCCTCCCGGGTCAGGGCACGCTGAGACTGTCTGGTATCGCAGTGACAGCCGGACAGATCATCAGCGAGGCGAACCTGGCGGCCGGCCTGCTCACCTTCAGCCCCGATGCCCACGAGAACGGCGCCGGCTACACGAGCTTCACCTTCCGGGTGAGCGACGGCACGGTTCTGTCGGGGGGTGTCAACACATTGACCATCGATGTCACGCCGGTCAACGACGAGCCCAGCTTCACGCTTGCGGGCAACCAGGCGGTGAACGAAGACGCCGGGGCGCAGACGGTGGCAGGCTTTGCCACCCCCTCGGCCGGCGGCGGGGCGGACGAGGCCGGGCAGACCTTCAGCTACACGGTGAGCAACGACAACAACGCGCTGTTCTCGGTGCAACCGATCATCGATGCCAGCGGCAACCTCACCTACACCGCGGCGGCCAACGCCTTCGGCACTGCCACGGTGACGGTGTTCGTGACCGACAGCGGCGGAACCGCCGGGGGTGGGGACGATACCTCGCCCAGCCAGACCTTCACCATCACGGTCGGCCCGGTGGCCGACACGCCGGCGGTGACCAACGCGACCACCAATGAGGACACCCAGACTACGTCCGGGCTGGTGATCAGCCGCAACGCGGTCGACACAGCGGAAGTCACCCACTTCAAGATCACCGGGATCAGCAACGGCACGCTGTACCACAATGACGGCATCACGCCGATCAACGACGGGGACTTCATCACCTTCGCACAAGGCAATGCGGGGCTGAAGTTCACCCCCAGCCCGAACAGCACCGCGGCCGGCAGCTTCGACGTGCAGGCCAGCACCGGCGGCAACGACGGCGGGCTCGGTGGGGGCATTGCTACGGCCACCATCACCGTCAACCCGGTCAACGATGCGCCGGTGGTGACCGCCGGTGCGGTGACCGCCTACACCGAGAA
>JACADZ010000108.1 GCA_013389105.1 Parvularculaceae bacterium
ACTTGTAGACGACGCGGGTGATCTCGTAGGCCTTCGAGCCGCCGGGCGTGCTCACTTCCACGCTGTCGCCCTTGGTCTTGCCGATGAGGGCGCGCGCGAGCGGCGCCGTGATCGAGAGCAGGCCCTTCGCGATGTCGCCCTCGTCGGCGCCGACGATCTGGTAGGTCACCTTCTCGTCGGTGTCCTCGTCGACCAGCGTCACGGTGGCGCCGAATTTGATCGTGTCGCCCGACAGGCGCGAAACGTCGATGACATCGGCGCGCGACAACTTGTCCTCGAGCTCGGCGACCTTGGCCTCGTTCAGCCCCTGTGCCTCTTTGGCAGCATGGTACTCGGCATTCTCCGAGAGATCGCCATGGGCGCGGGCTTCCGAGATTGCCTGAATGATGCGCGGACGCTCCACCGACTTCAGGCGCTGAAGCTCGTCCTCGAGCTTCTTGTAGCCTTCGATGGTCATCGGCACCTTTTCCATGGCCATGACTTCAAACCTCCTTTTCGTGCCCCGTCGTACAAGGGCACGATCGTCCATTCGGCGCTCCGGATTGCAGCGGTCCTGCCCCATTGGGTCGGTCGCGGCGACCGCGACAGCCCCTCTTGCCGGCTTCCCGCCCCGGCATTCTATACGCGTTTTCCTCGCTTTTGCACGAGGTACCCTCCGATCACGCCGTCCCCTTCATGTACGATTGCAGCGGCGCCACGCGCAGACTGCCCGATCGTAACGCGCGGATGGCCCGGGTCACCGCCTGCGCCCCCGCCAATGTGGTATAGTAGGGTATGTTATTCAACAGGGCGGTACGTCTGATATCCCGACTATCGTACAAGGCCTGCGTCCCTTCCGTCGTATTGAAGACGAGTTGCACCTCGCCGTTCTTCATCGCATCGACGATGTGCGGCCGTCCCTCCAAGACCTTGTTGACGATCGCGCATTTGACGCCCTGCTCGGCGATGTAGCGGCCCGTGCCACGCGTCGCCAGGACGCTGAACCCGATCTCGGCCAGCTCTCGCACCGCACTGAGGATCCGGTGCCGGTCCGAGTGCTTGACGCTGACGAAGACGGTGCCCGAGGTGGGCAGCTTGATGTTACCCCCGAGCTGGCTCTTGGAGAAGGCCAGCGCAAAGTCCGTATCGATTCCCATGACTTCGCCGGTCGATCGCATCTCCGGCCCCAGAATGGGGTCAACGCCCGGGAACCGAGCGAAAGGAAAGACGGCCTCTTTGACGGCAATATGGCCGAGCTTCAATGGCTTGAGATCGAAGCTCGCCAGTGGGGCGCCGGCCATGATGCGGGCCGCGATCCCCGCTACCGGTCGGCCGATCACCTTGGCGACGAAGGGCACCGTGCGCGACGCGCGCGGATTGACCTCGAGAATGTAGATGGCGTCGTCCTTGATCGCGAACTGCACGTTCATGAGACCGACGACGCCGAGCGCCAGCGCCAGGTCGCGGGCCTGACCCTCGAGCTGGCGGACGAGATCGGCTGGCAACGAATGGGGCGGCAGTGAGCAGGCCGAATCGCCCGAATGGATGCCGGCTTCCTCGATGTGCTCCATGATCCCCGCGATGAATGTCTCGCGGCCGTCGCTCAGGCAGTCGACGTCGACCTCGACGGCATCCGTCAAGTAACGATCGATCAGCAAGGGTCGCTTGTCCGAGACCATCAGCTCGGACGGCCGGTCGAGGTCCGGGAGCCGGCCACGGCCCAGGCATTGGACCCCGGCAGGGGCTCTGTGCCCAGCCTTGGCGGGAACAGCTGATCCACGAGGTTCCTGTCACCGCTGCGGGCCATGCGGAACTTCATCAGGTCGTGCTCCCAGGCGCCCGAGAGCGTGCGGTTCATCTCCAGCGCGCAAAGCAGCGTGTCGGCCACCCGCCACGGGCGCGGAGCATAGCCCAGCAGCGTGAATTCGGGCGGCAGGCGGCGGAGGTTCCCTTCGAGGAAGTGATTCACGCCCCGCGCGTAGGCGGCCAGTTGCGCGCGCTGCGCCTCAGGCAGCGAGGCGGCCCAGCGTTCCGCGAGCCATCGCATCCGCAGTTGCCGTGCACGGATGTCCAGGGGCAGCACAGCTTTCCCCGCAATCTCCGCCAGTTCGCCCGCTGCCAGCCGGCGCAGACTGTCCATCTGCCACAGGCGATCCTGGGCGGTGACGTAGCCTTGAGCGAAGAGGGCGTCCTCCACGGACCGGGCCTGGATGTGAGGAACGCCGAGGCGGTCCCGGTCCACACGAACCTCGGCGCTGACAGGGGCCGCCACCTCGCCCGGGAGCCCGGCGCCAGGCCGGTAAACGATCCACCAGGCTGCGGCAACCAGCGCAACCGCGGCTGCCAGCAAGAGCCAGTTGATGACACGGACGATGTATTTCCACACGGTTTCTTCATAGTACCGGGAGGAAGGACTGCGGAGGCGAAAATCCGGCTGCCTGGCAAACGCGGCGATCATCGAGAGTTACAATCAAGGGCAAAGGAGACGGGAAGTTGAGCACCGGCGTGGAGTCGTCACCCGAAGCTGCAACTGTAGAGCCGCCGATTCAAGAGCAGTGGCCTTGGTACGCCATTCGGGTGAAGCCCAAGTTTGAAAGGGTGGTGGCGCAAAGTCTGGCCTCGAAGGGATTCTCGTCCTTTCTTCCGAGTTACAAAGAGCGGCGGCGATGGTCGGATCGGGTCAAGTTGGTGGATTTGCCGCTGTTTCCGGGCTATGTCTTTTCCAGTCTGGACGTGCGGCGCCGCCTTCCGGTCCTGCAAACGCCTGGCGTGCTGTATTTTGTCTCCTTTGACGGAGAACCTGCGCCAGTGGATCCGGCGGCCCGACCGCATCGTCGAGGATCCATATGGAATCATGACGGTGCGCGCAAACATGCACGCCGGCCGCAACT
>JACADZ010000186.1 GCA_013389105.1 Parvularculaceae bacterium
AGACAGGCGTCCGCGAAGTTCATCGGGATGTCGTCGTATTTTCGCATCAGGGTCAGGATATCGGCGATCCCGTCGTCGAGCGGAAATGAACACAGGACGGCGCGGCGCGCGAGCAGGGCGCCGAGCGCCGGCAGTCCGGTCTTGCCGAGCAGAAAAAACGCTTCGGACAAGACAGCCTGGCAGGTCTGCCATGGCGGCGGCGAGCGTGCGGCTTGTTCGACCGCCCAGCGATGATTGGCGTCGCGCCGACTCAGCAGGGCGATGAGGAATCCGGCATCAACGAGGATGTTTGCGGGCATATCCGGCTGCCCCAAGATGCGCTTTCTTTTCAGCGCTCAGGTCGATCGGCAGGCCATCCACCGCGCCGATCAGGTCGCTGATCGCATCGAGACTTGGCGGTCGCGTGCTCCCGGTTTTCGCCGCGCGGGTCAGGCGATCGCGCACGACGTCGGACTTCGACAGCTTGCGAGCGCGCGATTCGGCCTCGATCTGCGCAACGATGTCATCGGGGAGGCGAACGGTAAGGATTTTCATGGCGGAACGTATTACGTATTTGGCAGGCATGCAATACAAGCGGGGTGACGCGCGCGGGCTTCGGCTTTACCTTCGACCGGCGATCCACTTGAAAAATACGATGACGAATCCGGACACCATCTTCGCTCTGTCTTCCGGCCGGCCGGCGGCGGCGATCGCCGTGGTGCGCATTTCGGGGCCCCAGGCGGGGAGGGCGCTGCAGGAGCTGACCGGCCGTGTTCCCGAGCCGCGCAAGGCGGCGCTCGCGCGGGTGCGTGATCCGCAGACCGGCGACCCGATTGATGAAGCGCTCGCCCTATGGTTTCCGGGACCGCGCAGCGAGACCGGCGAGGACGTGGCCGAGCTCCAGCTGCACGGCGGACGCGCCGTGATCGCCGCGATCCTGCGGGCGCTCGGCACGGTTCCCGGCTGTCGCATGGCCGAAGCCGGCGAATTCACCCGTCGCGCATTCGCCAACGGCAAGCTCGATCTGACGCGGGTGGAAGGACTCGCCGACCTGATCGCGGCCGACAGCGAGGCACAGCGGCGCCAGGCGTTGCGCCAGCTCACCGGGGCCCTGGGCGAGCGCGCAGAATCGTGGCGTAAGCGCCTGATCGAAGCGATGGCGCTCATCGAGGCGCGCATCGATTTCTCTGACGAAGCCGACGTGCCGGAGGATCTGGTCCGACCAGCGCTCGCGCTCGCCCGCGAATTGCGGGGCG
>JACADZ010000208.1 GCA_013389105.1 Parvularculaceae bacterium
CTGATCGCACCGGCCGGGGCCCTGTTCGCGGCGGGCTGGCAATACCTCGACGTGGTGCGCGACAAACGGCGGCTGGCGCGCAGCCTCGGTCTGTTCGTTCCGCCGCACGTCGTGGAGCAGCTGGTGCGCAAGCCCGGCGCCTTCGAGTCGACGCGGGAATCACTGGAGTGCTCCTGCCTGGTGACCGACGCGGCCGACTACACCACCTTGTCGGAGACCCTCCAGTCCCAGCAGCTGGCTGCGCTGCTGAACCAGTACTTCGAGAACCTGTTCCGCCCGGTGCTCGATCTCGGCGGCTATGTCTCGGACGTGATCGGCGACAGCATGCTGGCGCTGTGGCCCGACCGCGGCGCCGGGCGCCAGGGGCGGCTGCGCGTCTGCGAGGCCTGCCTGGACGCCGCCGATGCGGTGGAACGCTTCAACAGCATCTCGCCGATCGCCAAGCTGCCCACGCGCTTCGGCGTGCACTTCGGTGGGGTCACTCTCGGCCTGGTGGGCGCCCTCACCCATTACGAATACCGTGCGGTGGGCGACACGGTGAACACCGCGAACCGGGTCCAGGGGCTGAACAAGCGCCTGGGCACCCGGGTGCTGGCATCCGACTCGGCCGTCAAGGGCCTGGACGAGCTGCTGCTGCGCGAGATCGGCCTGTTCCGGCTGAAGGGCAAGCGCACTGCCATGCGCATCTACGAGATCGTGTGCCGGCGCAAGGACGCCTCTCAGAACGACCTGCGCCTATGTCTGGAGTTCAGGGACGCGCTCGAGGCACTGGGTGGCGACGACCTTAACCAGGCGCTTGCACGTTTCGACCGGCTCGTGAACGACTTTCCCAACGATGGGCCGTCGGCGTTCTACGCGGGGCTGCTGCGCAAAGGGACACCGGTGGGCGCGGTAATCGACGCGTGAGAGGCTGTGAAAGAATCGGGGCGCGAAGCGGCAAGATCCCCTCTCCCCTCGCGGGAGAGGGATAGGGTGAGGGGGAAGGCCTCGACCCCGCCGGTTCGATCCGTAACTCATCTGTAAGTCGTCGCGACGTAAAGTGTGCTCCGGTTCACCTCTGTACGACGCCCGATTGCCGCGGTCAGAGAAGCATGTCTATGCCATGTGGCCTGGAGTATCTTGTCCTTGCGCGAGACCGAACGACGGTCTATGGTATAGACCTTCAGGCGTCGTTCTTGACCACGGGAGGGGTTGGGTCCGCATGCCGATGGAGTGGAAGACAGGTTTCACTCGAGCTGGCCGTATGGCCGCGGGCCTCCTCGCGCTGGCGGCTGCCTTCGCGGCTGTCCCTCTTGCTGCCCACGCGCAGGCGCAGCCCTGCACTCCCGTCACCGCCCGCGTGGTTTCGCTGCAAGGCACCATCGCGCTGCGCAGCGCCGCCCAGGAGCAGTGGCAGCCGGTGCGCCGTCTCGACACTCCACTGTGCCGCGGCGATCGCCTGCGCACCGGCGCCAATAGCCGCGCGGCCCTGTTCATCCCGCCCGAGAACCTGCTGCGGGTCGATCAGAACACCACGGTGTCGGTGCACATCGATGCCGACGAAACCATCGTGGAGTTCTTCATCGACGCGGGCTCGCAGGGCAACGCCTGCGGCGCCGGGTATGCGATCTCGCGCTTCCCCCGGAAGTTCAAGATCCACACTCCGTTCAGCTACGCCGCGGTGGAAGGCACCGAGTTCCTGGTGGCGATGACTTGCAGCTCGGCCACGGTGTCAGTGTTCGAGGGGAAGGTGTCGGTGGAGCAGCGCATCGCCCAGGCCAGCCGGGTGTTGCTCGAGTCGGGGCAGACCACCACAGTGGGCCCCGACCAGCCCCCGGCGGTGCAGGTTCTGGTCAAGCCGGTCGATGCGGTGCAGTGGGCGCTGTACTACCCACCCATTGCCGATCCGCAGTTCGGTGCCGATCCGGTCGCGGTCGATTGCGAAGCCATCGCCGAGGAGATTCGTCCCGCCAGCCAGC
>JACADZ010000209.1 GCA_013389105.1 Parvularculaceae bacterium
GTCAACAAGGACTTCGTCGCCAAGCATGTCGGGTTCTTCAAGGGCGTCACCGACATCGGCTATGGGCTGCGGCCCACTCATCCGCTCGAGCAGGCCGCCGGCAACAACGGTTATCCCGGCCCGGACGGCAAGCCGAAGGGCGATCCGAACAAGCACACGCCGATCAGTTTCGAGGAGTTCGCCCAGTTCGTCTCCGAATACACGCTCGACAAGACGCACCAGCTTTCCGGCGTGCCAAAGGAGAAGCTCGAGGCGCTCGCCAAGGCCTACGCCGATCCGAAGACCAAGGTCACCTCCTACTGGACCATGGGTTTCAACCAGCATACGCGCGGCACCTGGGTCAACAACATGATCTACAACGTGCATCTGCTGATGGGCAAGATCTCCGAGCCGGGCAACGGTCCCTTCTCGCTGACCGGTCAGCCGTCCGCCTGCGGCACGGCGCGCGAGGTCGGCACCTTCGCCCACCGCCTGCCGGCCGACATGGTAGTGATGAACCCGAAGCACCGCGAGATCGCCGAAAAGATCTGGAAGCTGCCGCCCGGCACGATTCCCGATTGGGTCGGCTATCACGCCGTGCTGCAATCGCGGATGGCCAAGGACGGCAAGGTCGGTTTCCTGTGGACCTCGACCACCAACAACATGCAGGCCGGCCCGAACGTCAATGGCGAAATCTATCCGGGCTGGCGCAATCCGAAGTGCTTCACCGTCGTATCCGACGTCTATCCGACCGTCTCCGCGATGTCGGCCGACCTGATCCTGCCCTGCGCGATGTGGGTGGAGAAGGAGGGCATGTACGGCAATGCGGAGCGGCGCGGCCAGATGTGGCGCCAGCAGGTGAAGGCACCGGGCGAGTGCAAGTCCGACCTGTGGCAGTACCTGGAGTTCTCGAAACGTTTCAAGGTCGAGGAGGTCTGGCCGGCCGAGCTGGTCGCCAAGATGCCCGAGTACAAGGGCAAGACCCTCTACGACGTGCTGTACGCCAATGGCCAGGTCAACAAGTTCCCGAAGGATGAGTGCGCCAAGGTCAACGCTCACGCCTGGACCGGTTACACCAACGACGAGTCCGACCACTTCGGCTACTACGTGCAGAAGGGCCTGTTCGAGGAGTATGCCGAGTTCGGCCGCGGCCATGCGCACGATCTCGCGCCGTTCGACACCTATCACAAGGTGCGCGGCATGCGCTGGCCGGTGGTCGATGGCAAGGAGACGCTGTGGCGCTTCCGCGAAGGCTACGATCCGTACGTCAAGAAAGGCGAGGGCGTGCGCTTCTACGGCTACCCGGACGGCAAGGCGAAGATCTTCGCTCTGCCCTACCAGCCCGCCGCCGAGCAGCCGGACGCCGAGTACGACCTGTGGCTGTGCACCGGCCGCGTGCTCGAGCACTGGCACACCGGCA
>JACADZ010000039.1 GCA_013389105.1 Parvularculaceae bacterium
CTCTTTGTCGGCGTCCAGGATCGCGACCAGGGCGCATTCCGGGATGTCCAGGCCCTCGCGCAGCAGGTTGATGCCGACCAGCACGTCAAAGACGCCGAGGCGCAGATCGCGGATGATCTCGATGCGCTCGAGCGTATCGATGTCGGAGTGCATGTAGCGCACGCGGATGCCCTGCTCGTGCAGGTACTCGGTCAGATCCTCGGCCATGCGCTTGGTGAGCACGGTGACGAGCGCGCGATAGCCGCGCGCGGCGACCTGACGCAATTCGCCGACGAGGTCGTCGACCTGGGTGCGGGCCGGGCGGACGTCGACCGGCGGGTCGATCAGGCCGGTCGGGCGGATCACCTGCTCGACGAAGACGCCGCCCGTCCGGTTCAACTCCCACGGCCCCGGAGTCGCCGAGACATGCACCGTGGGCGGACGCATCTTCTCCCACTCCTCGAATTTCAGCGGGCGGTTGTCCATGCAGGAGGGGAGGCGGAAGCCGTATTCGGCGAGCGTCTTCTTGCGATTGAAGTCGCCGCGGAACATGGCGCCGATCTGCGGCACGGTGACGTGGCTCTCGTCGCAGAAGAGCAGCGCGTTGTCGGGGAGATATTCAAAGAGCGTCGGCGGCGGCTCGCCAGGCTTTCGGCCCGTCAGATAGCGCGAATAGTTCTCGATGCCGGCGCACGAGCCGGTGGCGGCCAGCATTTCGAGATCGAACTGCACGCGCTGCTCGAGGCGCTGCGCTTCGAGCAGGCGCCCTTCGGCGCGCATGACCGGGAGCACCTCTGCGAGTTCGCGCTTGATGTTGACGATCGCCTGGTTGAGCGTCGGGCGCGGCGTCACATAGTGTGAATTGGCGTAGACGGAGATTTCCTCGAGATCGTCGGTCTTCCGCCCTGTGAGCGGGTCGAACTCGCCGATGGACTCGACTTCGTCGCCGAACATGGAGACGCGCCAGGCGCGGTCCTCATAGTGCGCCGGGAAGATCTCGATGACGTCGCCGCGGGCTCGGAACGAGCCGCGGGCGAAAGCGGCGTCGGCGCGGCGGTACTGCAGGGCGACAAGATCGGCGAGGAGCTTTGCGCGCGGCACGGCGTCGCCGACCTTCAGCGAGAAGGTCATCGCCGTATAGGTTTCGACCGAGCCGATGCCGTAAATGCACGAGACCGAGGCGACGATGATCACGTCGTCGCGCTCGAGGATCGCGCGCGTCGCGGCATGCCGCATGCGGTCGATCTGTTCGTTGACGGAGGATTCCTTCTCGATATAGGTGTCCGTCCGCGGCACATAGGCTTCGGGCTGGTAATAGTCGTAGTAAGACACGAAATACTCGACGGCGTTGTCCGGAAAGAAGGCTTTGAACTCGCCGTAGAGCTGGGCGGCGAGGGTCTTGTTGGGGGCGAGGATGAGCGCCGGGCGCTGCAGCTTCTCGATCACCTTCGCCATGGTGAAGGTCTTGCCGGTGCCGGTGGCGCCGAGCAGCACCTGATCGAACTCGCCTGCCGCGATTCCGGCGCTGAGCTCGGCGATCGCCTGGGGCTGGTCGCCCGCCGGCTGGTATTGGGAGACGACGCGCAGCGGCCTCGACAGCCCCTTGACCACCGGCCGTTCGGGGCGGTGCGGAGTCCATTCGCCGCGCTCCAGCATGAGCCGGTCGTGATATTGGGCGATCGACTCGGAAAAACCCCCTGGCGTCACGTCGGCCCGCGGCGTCGTCGGCTGGATCGCGGCTTTGCGGGGACGTTTGGGCATCTGCGGAACTTAAGAAGAACGCCGCCGCGGGGAAAGGCCTGTTTCACTTGAAATAAATTGTCTCGACCGCCTTCAGCGGGAGTTCATGACGAGATGGCAAAAATCGCCGCTCAATTTCGATCAGCGGGGATGTCATGAGCGCAGCGCATCAACCGGGTCCGGCCGTGCCGGCGCTCGCCGACCGGGGAGCGGTCCAGGGCGAGACCATCGACCCGAGTCGAGCGGCGGCGGGATTTGCGCGATGGCGGCGCGCCCTCGCCGAGGCGCTCGGCGAGGATCCGGGCGCCCGCCTTGACCGGCCGGACCGCAAGCTCACCATGCTGCGCATTTTCGGATCGACCCGGCGCCTCGCCGAACTGTGCCTCAAGCACCCGGCGACGGCCGCTGACGCCATGGTCGAGGGCGCGTCGAGCGTGCTCGCACAGACCGCGCGCGACATCGCCGCGCTCTCGGGCGGGGTCGGGGGGCCTGAAGCTGTCTATGCGGCCTTCGCCGCGCTGAAGGCGCGCGCCGATATCGCGGTCGCCGTCGCCGAGCTCTCCGGAGCCTGGACGGCGGCGGAGGCGACGGCGGCGCGCGCCGATTTCGCCGAGCGCCTCATTGAGACCGTGCTCGCCTGGCTCGTGCGCGGGGCGATAAATCGCGGCGAACTTGCGCCGTCGTCGGACGACGGCGCCCTCAAGGGCGTCTTCGTGATCGCCGGCGGCGATTTCGCGCATGAGGATCTGGCGCCGACCGGGCCGCTCGAGTTCGTGGTGATCTTCGACGAGCGGCTATACAATGGCCCGCAGGCCCGCATGGCGGAGCGCGCCTTCATGCGCATCGGCGCCGAGATCAAAGATGCAATCGAGGGCAAGACCGGCGATCATGCGCTGTTCCAGTTAAAGACCCCCTTCGGCGCAGGCGTCGGCGGCGTCGGCTTCATGGAATCGCGCGCGCGCGCGCTGCACCGGCTTGCCGATCCGCAGCAGGGCGCCCTCCGGGCGTGGGTCGCAACGTCACGCGTTGTGGCGGGCGATCGCAGCGCCGGCGGGGCCTTCCTTGAGGAGGCCGAGCCGGTCGTCTGGGGCGCGACGCATGCGCGCCCCGAGATGAGCGGCGCCGAGGATGATCCGCGGAGCGCCTTCCGCGCCGTCGCGGACGTCTTCCGCTTCGCCTTCGGCGCGACGCGGCCTGTCTTCCGCACGGCTTCCGCCAGAGCGGTTTTCGAAACCGCCGCCGCCTCCGGCAATTTTCCGCGCGATCTCGCCGCGCGGCTGGCCGCCGGCGAGGAGTTCGCGCAAGGTCTCGTCGCTCGCATGCAGATGATGAGGGGAACGGCAAGCCTTTCGGCGCTCCGGGCCGACGAAGAGGAAGCGCTGGCGCGTCTCTTCGGGTTCGGTTCAGGCAAGGCGCTCTCGGCCGCCGTCGCCGGATTTGCGGCGGACGCCCAGAACACGCTTTCGCTCATTTGCGAAGGGCCGCTCGCCGAGTTCGAGCGCTACAAGCCGGCCGGCAATCCGGACGACGTCGACAAGCTGGAGGACCTCGGCTTCACGGACGGCGCGCAGCTTTCGGGTCTGGCCGAAAGCTGGGCGGGCCTCGCCGGCGCGGCGAAAGGCGAACGCTTCGCCGCGGTGGCGCCCGGCCTGCTGACCGCTTTCGGTGAAACGCAGCGGCCGGACCAGGCCGTGCGCCTGCTCGACGACATGCTGCGCCTCGGTGACGCCAAGGCCCTGGTTCAGTCGTTGAAGTCTGACGGGAAAGTGCGCAGCGCGGTGGTCGACGCGCTCGGCTGTTTCGGCGAGGCGACGGCGCCGCTGACCAAATCCACGGAATTGATCGGCGAGTTTCTCGAAGAGCGGGGCGGCGAGACGCCGGCCTCGGGCGAGGAATGGCTTTCGCGTTATGCGCCGCCGAAGGGGACGGCGGGCGTCGGCGCCGTCGCGCGCTGGCGCGAGGAGAACATCGCCCGGGTGGCGCTGTGCGCCGCATCCGGCGCCGTCGGTTTCGACGCCGCAGCCGAAGCTCTCGCCTCGATCGCCGCAGCGTCGCTCAAGGCGACCTTCGAGGCCATGCAGTCGGCGACGAAGACGGGAGCGGGACTCGCGCTCTACCTGCATCAGGCGTCGATCACGGGGCTGCCGGGCGCGCCGACGGTTTTCGGCTTCATTGCGGAAGGCGGGTCCCCGGAAGAGAATGAGCAATTCGCCCGAGATTTCACGACCGCCGCCGAAAGCCTCGGCGGCGGCTTCTTTGCGTTGTCGCCGGATGTGTCGCGGCGTCCGGGGGGACCGGCGGCGCCGCTCGCGCCGACGTCGGGCGCATTCAAGTCCTATGTGCAATCCGAAGCCGTCGCTTTCGATCAGGTCGCCATCGCCCGCGCGCGGGTGATCGCCGGCGCGCCCGAGGCCGAGGAATCGGCGCGCAAGGCGCTTCGCGTCAACGCCGTCGCCCTCCGCGCCGACATCGTGCTGCGCGATCTCGATCGGGCCCGCGCCCAGCGGCTGCGCCGCGACAAATCGGGGTCCGATTGGGACCTGATGCAGATCGAGGGCGGCCTCGCCGATGTCGATCTCATCATCGGCACGCTCATCTACAAGCATGCGGCGGCGCTGCCGGCGCTGCAGGAACTCGCCGTCGACGACGCGCTCGACGCGCTCGCCCGCAGCGGTTTCCTGGCGTCGTCGGCGGCGGAGACGCTGAAATCCGCGCGCGCCTTCTGGCGGCGCCTCGCAACGGCGCGCGCGCTGGCGCGCTGGAGCGATCCGCAGCGCGAACCGGTCCGCAATCGTTTCGCCGCTCTGCTCGCGAGGGCCGCCGAGGTCGATCGCTACGCGCTCGTGCGCCCGCTCATGCGCGGCTACGCGGACGAGATCAGCCGTCTCTACGCCCAGCTCGTGCTCGGACGACCCGTGCTGGCGGCGGCCGTCTGACGAAGACGCGGCTTCCCGATTGCTCGATCGCGTTCGTGCTGCGCGTGTTCGCGATCAATATCGGCGATGATGGCGTAGGCCGCCTGCGGCGTGAGCTTGGTCCATCCGAACGGCAGGAAGAATAGATTGAACCACCGCCGGAGCACGACCGGTCGGCCAGGCTGATGCGGATGGCCGTTAAGGCTATTTCGATGGACCAGCAGGCCCCGCTTCAACGCCGAGACGGATGGCGAGCCCCATTTGCTCTCCCAGGCATGCGTGAAAATCTCGCCCTCGGTCGCCGCCTGATGATCATTGTCGCCGTTCATTCTCAGCAGGCTGACGATAGTGGTTGCGCCTGACTGCAGCCCCATTTCCTCCCGGATTTCGCGAATGGCCGCGTCGCGGCGAGTCTCGTCGGGATTGCAGTGCCCGCCATAAAGCCCAATGCGGCCGGCGTAGGCGTAACCTTCTCGCTTCTCCCTTCGCTCAAGGAAATAGGCCGTTCCGAACCAACCTTCGCGCTTGAGCAATACGAGGCTGAACTGATCGGAAGGCGGCGGCTCAAGGCGACCAGAACCAACAAGATTTGGCAGATGCTTCATAGTGAAACTCTCCGCTTGACGGTTCGGCAACGTATAATTGGGCGAGCTGGACGAGCAATGCCGCCAGAACTGGGGGCTCACCTGGGCCATTGGTTCCGGGCGCGATCTAGAACAAACACGCGCAAGGCCGAGGCGAGCCCCGGCCGCGGCGTTTCTTTCAGACGAGCCTCGTCGATTTCGGCGATGAGTTGCGGGAGGGAGCGTCCCTCAGCCGTCGCGATCCGCTCCAGCGCGTCCCAGAACGGGACTTCCAGCGCGATGGAGGTGCGGTGGCCGGCGAGGGCGATCGAGCGTTTGCGCATGGGTCGGTATCCCGGACCCGGGATACGGCCTTGCTCCCCGAAACCCAACCCCGGTCGGGCGTTACGACTTGGACCAGTTGTCTAGGCCGTGGGCGCGGATTTTCGAGGTCGCGAGCGTCACCCCGTCGATGATGCCGGCCATGTGCGAGACGGCCTCGTTGTCGGAACTGGCGAGATCGGCGCCCAGCGCCTTGTAGAGCGCTTCGACATCGACATTGTGCTGAAACATGAACTGCGCCAGCAGCAGGCGCACCTGGCTCGGCGATTTGGAGTCGGACATGGGATACCCTCTGAACCTCACGAAACGGGCGGCGCTGAAAAGCCGCAAACGCTATCCGTGAAGCCAAAAGCAAGAATGAGTCCAGAGCCGAGGCGGCGAAACCTCTCTCGGGACTCGAGGAGCTATCCGCCCCATCGCTGCGCTGCGAGATAGCCGGCGCAAGCCGCGAGCGCGCTGGCGAAGGCGCCCCAGGCCATGTCGATCGCCGTGATCCGCCCGTCCCAGACCTTGAGCGTCGCCTGGTTGGTGAGGTCGTAGGCGCCATAAGCCACCAGGCCGAGCAGCGCCGCGCTGACGACGACGGTGAGCAGGCTTTGCCTTGAGAGCCCGGGCGCAACGGCGAAATAGACGAGGCCGGTCACGTAAAGAAGATAGAAGGCTATGGCGGCAGGGAAATAGATGTCCGGCCGCAGGATCTCGCCGATAAGCGGCCGATAGAGTCGCGGCCCCGCCTGGCTGAGCCACACGGCGTCGGCGACGGCGAAGGCGGCGGCGGTCGCGAACCAGGCGATGATGAATTTCATGATCGGACTACGCAGGCCAGGGGCCGGCGGTTCATCCTATTCCGGCCCGATCATCCGCTCGGGGCGGACGATCGCATCGTAATCGTCGGCGGGGATGCCGTCCTTGATCGCCTCCTCGCGCAAAGTCGTGCCGTTCTTGTGGGCGGCCTTGGCGATCTTCGCCGCGCGGTCATAGCCGAATTTCGGAGCGAGCGCGGTCACGAGCATGAGCGAGCGCTCCAGATTGGCTTTGATGTTGTCGCGGCGCGGCTCGATTCCGGCGACGCAATGCTCCGTAAACGAACGGGATGCGTCGGCGAGAAGGCGCACGGACTGGAGGAAATTGTAGGCCATCATCGGGTTGTAGACGTTGAGCTCGAAATGCCCCTGGCTTCCCGCGAACATGATGGCGGCGTTGTTGCCCATGACGTGGGCGCAGACCTGGGTGAGGGCCTCGCACTGGGTCGGGTTGACCTTGCCCGGCATGATCGACGAGCCCGGCTCGTTTTCGGGGAGCGCGAGTTCGCCGAGGCCGGCGCGCGGACCGGATCCGAGGAAGCGGATGTCGTTGGCGATCTTGAACAGCGACGCCGCGACCGTCGCGATCGCGCCATGGCTCATGACCATGGCGTCATGGGCGGCGAGCGCTTCGAACTTGTTGGGGGCCGAGGTGAATTTCAATTGCGTGATCGCCGCGATCCGGTCGGCGACCATTTCGGCGAAGCCCTTCGGCGCATTGAGCCCGGTGCCGACGGCGGTGCCGCCTTGCGCGAGCTCCATGAGCGCCGGCATGGTTTGTTCGATGCGCGCGACGCCGTTCTCGACCTGCCGGGCGTAGCCCGAGAATTCCTGGCCGAGCGTGATCGGCGTCGCATCCTGCGTATGCGTGCGGCCGATTTTGATGATGTCCGCCCACGCCTTCGCCTTGTCGTTCAGCGAGTTCCTCAGCAACCGGAGCGCCGGCAGGAGGCGGTGATGGATCTCCTCGGCGCAGGCGATGTGCATCGCGGTCGGGAAACAGTCGTTCGACGACTGACTCATGTTGACGTGATCGTTAGGGTGCACGGGCTTCTTCGAGCCCATCTCGCCGCCGAGCATCTCGATGGCGCGGTTCGAGATCACCTCGTTGGCGTTCATGTTGGACTGCGTGCCCGAGCCCGTCTGCCAGACCGAGAGCGGGAAATGATCGTCGAGCTTGCCCTCGATCACCTCCTGCGCCGCTTTGACGATGACCGCGCCGAGATTGGGGTCGAGCCGGCCGAGCGCCATGTTGGTCTCGGCGCTCGCGCGCTTGACGATCCCAAGCGCGCGCACGATCGGCGCAGGCTGGCGCTCCCACCCGATTTTGAAGTTGTTCCGGCTGCGCTCCGCCTGCGCGCCCCAGTAGCGCGAAGCGTCGACCTCGATCGGGCCGAAGCTGTCGGTTTCGGTGCGGGTCTTCGGCATGTCTCGTCGCCTTCGGCTGCGCCGCGGTCAGTAAGCGTGCGGCCGCGGGGATGCAATCCGGGATTGAAAGGGCGGCGGCGGGTCTCCTCAGTGCCGGCCCTTGAGGCCCGGCGCCGCGGGGAACATGTCCATCGCGGCGAGCGGCTTGGGCTCGGGCGGCGGCCATTGCGCGATCTCGCGGCGCGGCCCTGGACGCGCGAACCTGGCGGCGGCGGCCACGGCGCGCAGTCCGATCTTTCGTTCTTCAGGCTTTTGTTCTCGGGCAGGCATTTCTTTCTCTCCCTGTCGGCGGCCTCTCGCGGGCCGTCTCGTAAACCATCGCCTGTTTCGGCCGGTCTGATCCAAACCTATTCCGTCATCGGGTTTATGCGACGTGAACATTGAGAAAGAGGCGGACGGGCCAAGTCGCCGCGTCCGCCTCAGGGAACCGGAGGCAGGTGGGGGGAGAGACACCCACCCTCCGGCCGAAAGCGGTTTGACCGCCTCGGACAGCAATGATGTAGGGCGGCCGGCATTATCTTAAAAATAGATAACTTCTAAGCGCAAGTTCGATAAAACCGATCAGTTGCGCATCCAGATGTTGCGGCCGACCGCCAGGGCGTCGTTGAGCCCGACCTGCCGGCGGTAGATCAGCGCGAGAGACGGCTTCCTTTGCCGGCTGAATGCCGCGGTTGTCCCGACGGTCATGTCGGCCGTCGGAGTTGTATCGTCCGCGGTCCCGCGCTCAAGGTGATCCGTAAGCGGATTACCGACCGCCTGACCGGCTCCCCTTTGGGGGCGCGGACCGCCTAATGCGCTCGCTTGACGGTCCGCGCCGCCGCGACTCGTTCCATTCCGTGAGGCGCGAGCCCATCGTTTCGATCCACGAAGTAGGCTTGCGCGACATCTTGACGGGTCGGATTGGCGGCCAGCGTCAGGCCGGTCTCGGCGACAAGCTCGGCGAGTTCAAATTGGCTGAACTCCGATATCGCGCTTTCGCCGGCGGCGGCGGCGATCCCGACAAAGATGTCGCGAAGCTTGCGATCGTCAGCGTCAAGTTCATTGGCCGACGGCGCGTAGGTGAAGACAATCTCCGACCCCTCGGCGCAGTTCGCGACGGTTGAAAAGACCGCGCGGCTCGCGGCGCGGGAAATATACATCGTCACGCCGATCCAGGTGAAAAAGGCGGGCAAAGACCAGTCGAAACCGGCCCGGTCGAGCGCCTGCTGAACCGTTTCCCTTTCGAAGTCCACGGCCGTATAGGAGTGCGTGCGCGGCAGGGTCAGGCCCAGCGCGTCGGCGCGGGTCCTTTTGAAATTCTGCGTCGCGGGGTGATCGATCTCAAATATGCGCGTATGGCGGGCGACGTCCGGACGGCGCCAGACAAAGGAATCGAGACCGGCCCCAAGCATCACGTATTGCGGATAGCGCCCGGCGATGAGCCGGTCTTCGGCGAACTTCTGGCGGGCGACGATAAAGGCCCGCAATCGCGCCCGCTCCGTCTCGTCATAGGCAGCGGCCGCGGCTCCGCCCGCCGACCGCCAGTCTGGTCCGATGAGCAACAGGCCGAAGGGATCGTCGACAAGCCATGGCCGATCGTCGAAGAGCCGGTGCAGGCCTCTCGCGAGCGCCGTCATCATCGCCGTTCGGCTTGGCTCTCCGTCAATCATGTCGCCTCTAGCCGTGTCTTTCGAGAAAACGAATGCCCGGTTGGGGCGGGTTCCGCCAGCACTTGCATTCCCGAAAAAAGCATGTATTGCCCAGCCGCCCGGCCACGACCGCCTTTGGCGTGGGGCCGGGCGACCTGTCCGAGACTGCAGGCGTTCGGGGCTGCCCCGCACTTAATCTCCTGCACTAGACAGCGGGAAAACGGATTTCGCGCCGGTGCGCCGGCGAGGCGTCCTTTGACCTTCTGGGACAGGCTCCAGCGTTTTTCGCGCGGAGCCTTTTTGGTTCCGCACCTCGAAAAGCGCCGTCGCAGCCAGGGTCCGGATGGTCCGGACTCCAATATGTGAGGGATGTCCGATGGACAGAACCCAGAAGGCGGAAGCGGTTGGCTGGCTCGACAAGGTGTTCGCCTCGAACGCCTTTGTCGTTGTCGGCAACGGCGGCCTCACGGTCGCCCAGATGACGGAGCTCCGGGCCGAGCTCCGCCAGGCGGGCGCCAAGATGAAGGTCGTCAAGAACCGCCTCGCCAAGATCGCGCTCAAGGGCAAGCCCGGCGAGAAAGTCGCCAGCCTGTTCAAAGGGCCGACCGCCATCGCCTACGCCGAGGACCCGGTCTCGCCGGCCAAGGTCATCGAAAAATACGCCAAGAAGAACGAGAAGCTGGTTATTCTCGGCGGCGCCATGGGCGCGGAAACCTTCGACGCCAAGGGCGTCAAGGCGCTCGCCTCCATGCCGTCCCGGGAGGAGCTTCTGGCCTCGATCGCGGCGACGATCGGCGCACCGGCCTCGAACCTTGCTTCCGCGATCGGCGCGCCCGCCGCCAATCTCGCCGGATGCATCGAGGCAATTGAGAAAAAAGCTGCCTAATCATCTAATTCTACGGAGAAAAAAATGACTGACCTCAACAAGCTTGCCGAACAGATCGTCGGCCTCACCCTCCTGCAGGCCGCCGAGCTGAAGGGCATCCTCAAAGACAAATACGGCATTGAGCCGGCGGCCGGCGCGGCCGCCGGCGCCATGCCCGGGGCCGGCGGCGCCGCGGCCGCCGCCGAGGAGAAGACGGAGTTCAACGTCGTTCTCGTCGATGCGGGCGCCAAGAAGATCGAAGTCATCAAAGAGGTCCGGGCGATCACGGGGCTCGGCCTCAAGGAAGCCAAGGATCTCGTCGAAGCCGGCGGCAAGAACGTCAAGGAAGCGGTGTCCAAGGCCGAAGCCGAGGATATCAAGAAGAAGCTCGAGGCGGCCGGCGCCAAGGTCGAACTCAAGTAGGCTTGCTTTTCCCCAAGGAAAGGCGGAAACTCCGCGCGTCGCCGAGAGAGAATCTTGTCTCAGGGGGTTGCAATGCCCCCGGCGACGCGCCTATTAACGACGCTCGCCCCGGCGGTCCGCCGCCGGAGGCGACTGGCTTTGGCGGCCAAGAAGCGGCGCATTTCGTTGAACCCGGCAGACGAGTCGAAAAATTGAGGACCTGAGCCCGCTGCGGTCTCGATCAGGGATCGCGCTGCGGGCGTTTTCGCGTAAACGCCGCGGGCTGGCCCCGCGCGCGGAAAGCGGAGTCTTCGGTCCGATGATGAGGAAAAGATGGTCCAATCCTTTGTTGAAAAGAAACGCATCCGGTCCAGCTTCGGCAAGATCGGCGACGCCGCGCCGATGCCGAACCTCATCCAGGTCCAGAAGGACTCCTACGAGCAGTTCCTGCAGCGCTTCACGAAGGCGCCCAAACGGGTGAACGAGGGACTTGAGGCCGTCTTCCGCTCGGTCTTCCCGATCATGGATTTCACCGAGACGGCGGTTCTCGAATACGTCTCATACGAGTTTGAGGATCCGAAGTTCGACGTCGAGGAGTGCCAGCAGCGCGACATGACCTACGCCGCGCCGCTGAAGGTGACGCTGCGGCTCGCCGTCTTCGAGGTCGATGAAGAGACGGGCGCGAAATCCATCCGCGATGTGAAGGAGCAGGAAGTCTACATGGGCGACATCCCGCTCATGACCGACAACGGCACCTTCATCATCAACGGCACCGAGCGGGTGATCGTCAGCCAGATGCACCGCTCGCCCGGCGTGTTTTTCGATCATGATCGCGGCAAGACGCACTCGTCCGGCAAGCTGCTGTTCGCCGCCCGCGTCATTCCCTATCGCGGCTCATGGCTCGATTTCGAATTCGACGCCAAGGACATCGTCCACGTCCGGATCGACCGCCGCCGGAAGCTCCCCGCAACGTCGCTCCTCTATGCGCTCGGCATGGATCAGGAAGAGATCCTCGACGAGTTTTTCAGCCGCGTCCCCCACAAGCGCGTCGAAGGCGGCTGGACCATGCCGTTCAATCCGGAGCGCATGAAGGGCGTCAAACTCGAGGCGCCTCTCGTCAACGCCAAGACCGGCGAGGTCGCGCTCGAAGCCGGCGAGAAGCTCTCCGCCCGCCAGGCCAAGAAGCTGCAGGAAGAGGGGCTGAAGCAGCTCCTCATCACCGACGATCAGATGATCGGGCGCTACTTCGCCTCCGACCTCGTCAATTTCGAGACCGGGGAAATCTACGCCGAGGCCGGCAACGAGATCACGGCCAAGACGCTGACCCTCCTTGAGGAGATCGGCATCGACGCCTTCGACACGATCGACGTCGATCACGTCACCATCGGCGCTTATCTTCGCAATACGCTGCACGCGGACAAGAATTCCAACCGCGAACAGGCGCTTATCGACATTTACCGCGTCATGCGCCCGGGCGAGCCGCCGACGCTTGAGACGGCTGAGGGACTTTTCTACGGACTTTTCTTCGACCCCGAGCGGTACGACCTCTCCGCGGTCGGCCGGGTCAAGATGAATTTGCGGCTGGGGTTCAAGACCGAAGACACCGTGCGCATCCTGCGCAAGGAAGACATCATTGCGATCCTGAAGACTCTGGTCGCGCTGCGCGACGGCAAGGGCGAGATCGACGACATCGACAATCTCGGCAACCGGCGCGTGCGCTCGGTCGGCGAGCTCATGGAGAATCAATACCGCGTCGGCCTCCTCAGGATGGAACGCGCGATCAAGGAACGGATGTCGTCGGCGGAGCTTGAAACGCTGATGCCGCACGATCTCATCAACGCAAAGCCGGTGGCCGCGGCGGTGCGCGAGTTTTTCGGCTCGTCGCAGCTCTCGCAGTTTATGGACCAGACCAATCCCTTGTCCGAGATCACGCACAAGCGGCGGCTGTCGGCGCTCGGGCCGGGCGGCCTCACGCGCGAGCGCGCCGGCTTCGAAGTGCGCGACGTGCATCCGACGCATTACGGCCGCATCTGCCCGATCGAGACTCCCGAAGGCCCGAACATCGGCCTTATCAACAGCCTCGCGACGCACGCCCAGGTCAACAAATACGGCTTCATCGAGAGCCCCTACCGGAAGGTCGAAAACGGCAAGGTGACCGACGAAGTCGTCTATCTCTCGGCGATGGAGGAGCAGCGCTTAGCGATCGCGCAAGCCAACGCCGAGCTGGACAGCAACGGCAAGCTCAAGAACGAGTTCGTCAACTGCCGGGTCGGCGGGGACGCGACGCTCGTGCCGCGCAGCGAAGTCGCCTATATCGACGTGTCCCCGAAGCAGCTCGTGTCGGTCGCGGCGGCGCTCGTGCCCTTCCTCGAGAACGACGACGCCAACCGCGCGCTGATGGGCTCCAACATGCAGCGCCAGGCCGTGCCGCTGCTTCAGGCTGAGGCCCCGTTCGTCGGCACCGGCATGGAGGCGATCGTCGCGCGCGACTCGGGGGCCGCGGTCACGGCCCGCCGTCCCGGCGTGGTCGAACAGGTCGACGCTCAGCGCATCGTCATCCGCGCGACCGAGGAGAAGGATCCGACGAAACCCGGCGTCGACATCTTCAACCTGAGGAAGTTCCAGCGTTCGAACCAGTCGACCTGCATCAATCAGAAGCCGCTCGTTAAGATCGGCGACGTGGTCCGTGAAGGCGACATCATCGCGGACGGTCCGTCTACGGATCTCGGCGAACTGGCTCTCGGCAAGAACGTCTTGGTCGCGTTCATGCCGTGGAACGGCTACAATTTCGAGGACTCGATCCTCATTTCCGAGCGCATCGTGCGCGACGACGTGTTCACCTCGATCCATATCGAGGAATTCGAGGTCATGGCGCGCGACACCAAGCTCGGGCCCGAGGAGATCACCCGCGATATTCCGAACGTCTCGGAGGAGGCGCTTCGCAATCTCGACGAGGCGGGCATCGTCGCCATCGGCGCCGAGGTCAATCCCGGCGACATTCTCGTCGGCAAGATCACGCCCAAGGGCGAGAGCCCGATGACGCCGGAGGAGAAGCTCCTGCGCGCCATCTTCGGCGAGAAGGCGTCAGACGTCCGCGACACCTCCCTCAAACTGCCGCCCGGCGTTCAGGGAACGGTCGTCGAGGTGCGCGTATTCAACCGCCACGGCGTCGACAAGGATGAGCGGGCGATCGCCATCGAACGCGAGGAAGTCGAGCGCCTCGCCAAGGACCGCGACGACGAACTGGCGATTCTCGAACGCAATATTTTCGGCCGCCTGAAGTCCATCCTTGTCGGGCGCGACGCCGCCTCGGGGCCAAAGGGTCTCGAAAAAGGCAAGATCACCGAAGAAGCGCTCGGCGAGCTGACGCGCGGCCAGTGGTGGAAGATCGGCCTCAAGGACGATGCCTCCAACCGGGAAATCGAGGCGCTGAAGAAGCAGTATGACGAAAGCCGCGCCCGTCTCGAAGCGCGGTTCGACGACAAGGTCGACAAGCTGAAGCGCGGCGACGAACTCCCGCCGGGCGTCATGAAGATGGTCAAGGTCTTCGTCGCGGTGAAGCGCAAGCTCCAGCCGGGCGACAAGATGGCCGGCCGGCACGGCAACAAGGGCGTGATCTCGAAGATCTCGCCGATCGAGGACATGCCGTTCCTCGAAGACGGAACATCAGTGGACATCGTCCTCAATCCGCTGGGCGTGCCCTCGCGCATGAATGTCGGCCAGATCCTCGAAACTCACCTCGGCTGGGCCTGCCGCGGCCTCGGCCGTCAGATCGGCGAGATCCTGGAGAAGTGGAACGCAGGCCAGGCGTCGCGTGAAGACGTCGTCGGCAAGATCCGCGAGATCTACGGCGAGGACCAGCAATTGCCGCGCCTCAACGAGGAGCTGAAGGAACTCGCCGGCAATCTTTCGCGCGGCGTGCCGGTCGCGACGCCGGTGTTCGACGGCGCGCGCGAAGCCGACATCGTCGACATGCTGAAGGCGGCCGGCCTGAAGGAAACCGGTCAGGTCGACCTTTACGACGGACGCACCGGCGAGAAGTTTGGACGCCCGGTGACCGTCGGCTACAAATACCTGCTGAAGCTGCACCACCTTGTGGACGACAAGATCCACGCGCGCTCGATCGGTCCCTATTCGCTCGTGACGCAGCAGCCTCTCGGCGGCAAGGCGCAGTTCGGCGGCCAGCGCTTCGGTGAAATGGAAGTCTGGGCGCTTGAGGCCTACGGCGCCGCCTACACCTTGCAGGAAATGCTGACGGTCAAGTCAGACGACGTCGCCGGCCGCACCAAAGTCTACGAAGCGATCGTCCGCGGCGACGACGCCTTCGAGGCGGGCATTCCCGAGAGCTTCAACGTGCTCGTGAAAGAGATGCGCTCGCTCGGATTGAACGTCGACCTGCAGGGCGGGTGATCGAGGCTGCCGGAAGCGGCTTTCGTTTCCGGCGGTTGCGGAGGCCTCGGCCTCAAGGACTGAAAATTCCGCGGCTCCGCGCCGCAACTGAGAGGTTCAAATGTCGCAGGAAATCCTGAACGTCTTCAATCAGACCGCCGTCGCGGCGCCGACGTTCAACCAGATCAGGATTTCGATCGCCTCCCCGGAGAAGATTCTCTCCTGGTCCTATGGCGAGATCAAGAAACCCGAGACCATCAACTACCGCACCTTCAAGCCGGAGCGGGACGGTCTCTTCTGCGCGCGGATTTTCGGCCCCGTGAAGGACTATGAGTGCCTGTGCGGCAAGTACAAGCGCATGAAGTACAAGGGCATCACCTGCGAGAAGTGCGGGGTCGAGGTGACCTTGGCCAAGGTGCGCCGCGATCGCATGGGCCACATCGAGCTCGCCGCGCCCGTCGCGCATATCTGGTTCCTGAAGTCGCTGCCGAGCCGCATCGCGCTGATGCTCGACATGACGCTGAAGGATGTCGAGCGCGTTCTCTATTTCGAGCAGTACATCGTCATCGAGCCGGGCCTGACGCCGCTCGAACAGCACCAGCTGCTGACGGAAGAAGAGTATCTCAAGGCCCAGGAAGAATACGGCGAGGACAGTTTCACAGCCGGCATCGGCGCCGAGGCGATCCGCGAGATTCTGATTTCCATCGACCTCGAAGCCGTCGCCGAGCAGCTGCGCGTCGAGATCGCCGAGTCGACAAGCGAACTGAAGCCGAAGAAGCTCGCCAAGCGGCTGAAGCTCATCAATTCTTTCATCGAGTCCGGCAACAAGCCGGAATGGATGATCATGACGGTCATTCCGGTCATTCCGCCGGAGCTGCGCCCGCTTGTGCCGCTCGACGGCGGCCGCTTTGCGACATCGGACCTCAACGACCTCTATCGCCGGGTCATCAACCGCAATAACCGTCTGAAGCGGCTGATCGAGCTTCGCGCGCCGGACATCATCGTGCGCAACGAAAAGCGCATGCTTCAGGAGGCCGTGGACGCCCTGTTCGACAACGGCCGCCGCGGCCGGGTCATCACCGGCACGAACAAGCGGCCGCTGAAATCCCTTTCCGACATGCTGAAGGGCAAGCAAGGCCGCTTCCGCCAGAACCTGCTCGGCAAACGCGTCGACTATTCAGGCCGTTCGGTCATCGTCGTCGGTCCCGAACTGAAACTGCATGAATGCGGCCTGCCGAAGAAGATGGCGCTCGAGCTGTTCAAGCCGTTCATCTACTCGCGCCTCGACGCCAAGGGTCTCTCCGCGACGGTCAAGCAGGCGAAGAAGCTGGTCGAGAAGGAGCGCCCCGAAGTCTGGGACATCCTCGATGAAGTGATCCGCGAGCATCCGGTCCTCCTGAACCGGGCGCCGACGCTGCACCGCCTCGGCATTCAGGCGTTCGAACCGAAGCTGATCGAAGGCAAGGCGATCCAGCTGCATCCGCTGGTCTGCACCGCGTTCAACGCCGACTTCGACGGCGACCAGATGGCCGTGCACGTTCCGCTGTCGCTCGAGGCGCAGCTTGAAGCGCGCGTGCTGATGATGTCGACCAACAACATCCTCTCGCCGGCGAACGGCAAGCCGATCATCGTGCCGAGCCAGGACATCGTGCTCGGGCTCTATTACATCACGATCGAGAAGAACAACGAGCCGGGCGAGGGCAAGGTGTTCGGCACGATCGCCGAGATTGAGCACGCCCTCGAGGCTGGCGTCATCACGCTGCACTCGAAGATCCGGGCGCGCTGGGAATCCGTCGACAAGAACGGCAAGCCGATCCGCGAGATCGTCAACACGACCGCGGGCCGCATGAAGGTGGCGCAGGTCCTGCCGAAGGACGGCAACGTGCCGTTCCAGGTCGTCAACCAGCAGCTCACCAAGAAGACGATTCAGGGTCTCATCGACATCGTCTACCGGCACTGCGGACAGAAGCAGACCGTCATCTTCGCCGACAAGATCATGGAGCTCGGCTTCAGGGAGGCCTGCAAGGCGGGCATCTCCTTCGGCAAGGACGACATGGTCATTCCGAAAGCCAAGGAGAAACTGGTCAGCGAGACGCGCGCCCTGGTCCGCGACTATGAACAGCAGTACGCTGATGGTTTCATCACGCGCGGCGAGAAATACAACAAGGTGATCGACGCCTGGGCCAAGTGCACGGACAAGATCGCCGATGAGATGATGAAGGAAATCTCCGCGCGTCGGACCGACAAGTCCGGCCGGGAGCTTGACATCAACTCGATCTACATGATGTCGCACTCAGGCGCCCGGGGCTCCCCGACCCAGATGAAGCAGCTCGCGGGCATGCGCGGCCTCATGGCCAAGCCGTCGGGCGAGATCATCGAGACGCCGATCATCTCGAACTTCAAGGAGGGGCTGACCGTCCTTGAATACTTCAACTCGACGCACGGCGCCCGCAAGGGCCTTGCCGACACCGCGCTGAAGACGGCGAACTCCGGATATCTTACGCGACGCCTGGTCGACGTGGCGCAGGACTGCATCATCCGCGAGCAGGACTGCGGCACGAAGGCCGGCATCACCATCGAGGCGGTCATCCACGGCGGCGAAATCGTGGTTCCGCTCTCGCAGCGCATTCTAGGCCGCACGGCTCTCGTCGACGTGAAGCATCCGGCGACCGGCGTCGTATATGCGAAGAAGAACGACGAGATCGACGAGGCTCAGGCCGAGTCGATCGAAGGCGCCGGCATCATCCATGTCCGCGTTCGCTCGGTGCTGACCTGCGAGTCGAAGGTCGGAGTTTGCGCCAAATGCTACGGCCGCGATCTGGCGCGCGGCTCCCCAGTCAATGTCGGCGAGGCTGTCGGCGTCATCGCCGCGCAGTCGATCGGCGAGCCAGGCACCCAGCTCACCATGCGCACGTTCCACATCGGCGGCGCCGCCCAGGTCGGCGACACGTCGTTCATCGAAGCGAGCCATGACGGCATCGTCCAAGTGGAGAACCGCAGCGTCGTCAAGGACTCGAGCGGCGATCTCATCGTCATGGGCCGCAATACGCTCGTGAAGATCATCGACGAGAACGGGAAAGAGCACGCCTCCTACAAGATCTCGCACGGCGCCAAGCTTCGAGTCGACGTCGGGGCCAAGGTCACGCGCGGCCAGCGTCTCGCGGACTGGGACCCCTACACCATCCCGGTGCTGACCGACGTTGCGGGCAAGGTCAAATATGAGGACCTGACCGAGGGCTTCTCGATGCAGGTCGTCGCCGACGAAGCGACGGGCATCGCCAGCCGCGTCGTCATCGACTGGCGCTCAAATCCGCGCGCGTCGAGCCTCAAGCCCTCGATCGTCATCGTCGACAGCAAGGGCAAGCCGGTCAAGTCGCCGAACTCAGGCGGCGAAGCGCGCTATCAGCTCGCGGTCGACGCCATTCTCTCCGTCGAGGACGGCGACGAAGTTCGCGTCGGCGACGCCCTGGCGCGGATTCCGACCGAAGGCGCCAAGACGCGCGACATCACCGGCGGTCTCCCGCGGGTCGCCGAACTCTTCGAGGCGCGTCGCCCGAAGGATCACGCAATCATCGCCGACATCGACGGCCGCGTCGAATTCGGACGCGACTACAAGAACAAGCGCCGCATCCGCATCGTCCCGACCGACAAGAAGCTCGAGCCGGTCGATTACCTCGTGCCCAAGGGCAAGCACATCGCCGTGCAGGACGGCGACATGATCGCCAAGGGCGAGTACCTGATGGACGGCAATCCGGCGCCGCACGATATTCTCCAGATCCTCGGCATCGAGGCGCTGGCGAACTATCTGATCAACGAGATCCAGGAGGTCTACCGCCTGCAGGGCGTGCCGATCAACGACAAGCACATCGAAGTGATCGTCCGCCAGATGCTCCAGAAGATCGAAATCTCCGAGCCCGGAGATTCGCTCTTCCTCAAGGAGGAGCACGTCGACAAACAGGAGTTCGAAGAGACGAACGCCAAGCTCGAGGCCGAAGGCAAGACGCCCGCCAAAGGCGCGCCCGTGCTGCTCGGCATCACCAAGGCGTCGCTGCAAACCCGCTCCTTCATCTCGGCGGCTTCGTTCCAGGAGACGACCCGCGTCCTTACGGATGCGGCGGTCAACGGAAAGATCGATACGCTCGACGGCCTCAAGGAAAACGTGATCGTCGGCCGACTCATTCCCGCCGGCACCGGCGGCGTGATGGGCCGGTTCCAGCTCGAAGCCGATCGCCGCGACGCGGCGCTTGTCGCGGAACGCGAGAGACGGGCCGCGGCCCTTGCGGGGC
>JACADZ010000210.1 GCA_013389105.1 Parvularculaceae bacterium
CGCGTAGGACATGCGGCTGGCCGACTTGTGGGTGATCTCGATGCGCTCGCCGGTGCCGGCGAACAGCACCGTGTGGTCGCCGACGATGTCGCCGCCGCGAATGGTGGAAAAACCGATCTGGGTGGCCGGTCGCTCGCCGGTATGGCCCTCGCGGCCGTAGATCGCGCACTCTTCCAGGCTGCGACCGAGCGCCGCGGCGACCACTTCGCCCATGCGCAGAGCGGTGCCCGAGGGGGCGTCGACCTTCATGCGGTGGTGGGCCTCGATGACCTCGACGTCGTAGCCCTCGGCGAGGATGCGCGCCGCGACATCGAGCAGCTTGAACACCGCATTGACGCCCACGGCCATGTTGGGCGCGAAGACGATAGGGATGTCTTTGGCCGCGGTCTCGATCAGCCGTTTCTGCTCGGTGCTGAAGCCGGTGGTGCCGATCACCATGCGCACGCCTAGACGCCGGCAGATCTCCAGATGCGTGAGCGTGCCCTCGGGACGGGTGAAGTCGATCAGGCAGTCGGCCTGCGCCAGCGCGGCCTCGACGTCGTCGCCGAGGTCGAAGGCGGCAGCCAATTCGGCATCGGGCGCGGCCTGCACGGCCTCGATCAGGGTCTTGCCCATCCGTCCCCCTGCGCCGGCGATGGCATAGCGGATCTTGCTCATGGTCAGTCTTTCCTGGGTTCGGCCGGAACGTCGATCACGCGGGCCGCCGGAGCGGCGGTATCGGCGGCCGGCGCATCGGCCGCGGCGGCAACGACGTCGCCGCCGACGCGCGCCAGTTTGCCGGCGGCGAAGTAGATGATCAGGCGGCGCTGCTGCACCTCGCCCTTGCCCGGCTGGAGACGGTAGACGTAGTCCCAGCGGTCGGCGTGGAAGATGTCGGATACCAGCGGCGTACCCAGCGCGAAGCGCACCTGGTCCTTGCTCATGCCCGGCTTGAGGCGGGCCACCATCTCCTGGGTGACGTAGTTGCCCTGCCGCACGTCGATGCGGTAGGGCGACAGCCAGGAAGTGACATCGGGAGTGCTGGAGCAGGCGCCCAGAACCAGCAGGCAGGGAAGCAGGAAGCGGGGCGGCATGGAG
>JACADZ010000183.1 GCA_013389105.1 Parvularculaceae bacterium
CCGGAAGACCCGGGCGAACTGATCGGGGGCAGCCGCTTCAAGACCCTGTCCACACCGCTGGTGCTTCCCGCCGGTTTCCAGGGCACCATCGCGGCCCATGGATACGGCGAGGGCGAGCGCCTGTTCAATACCGGCGGCCGGCCGGAGGATGTCGCCCGGCTCGCCACCTTCGACGGAAGTTCGCTGCTCTTTGTGGGGACCAGCGCCTACTCCACCACGCCCGGCGAGTTTCCCGACGCACCCGATGGCGGTCCCGCCAATCGCTATGCTGCCGGGACCTTCTACTTCGAGCCCGTGAGCGAGCCGCCGGTGCTGGCCATCAGCCGGACCGGGGACCAGGTGCGGATCTCCTGGACCGGCGGCGGAACTTTGGAAAGCGCGCCGGCAGTCACCGGTGTATGGGCCCCCGTGCCGGGGGCCGTCTCCGGCCTCGAACTGACGCCCGCCGGCGCCAGCCAGTTCTTCCGGGTGAAGCAGTAACCAACGGTCCGCGTCCAGGGGGACCCGTCCACCGGGCGGGGACTTCCTGGCCGTGGACCGCGCGTGCCATGCACGGCCCTTCTGGCACCAGCCGACGCACGTTTCTGGGGACGACCATGGCGGCCACCGGTTGGCCGGTCCTGGCCACCCGGGCCCCCGGCGACCGGGACCGACCCCCCCCTCCGTCACTCCCCCAACCTCCACGACCTCCATGAAGATCGGATTCCACACTGACGCCTTCAACTCGGCCTACTGGTCCTTCGAAAAATGCCTGGACTGGGCGCAGCGCCACCAGGTCCCCGCCATCGAATGCGGTCTGATCGACGGCGTGAGCTGGATCCATGGCCTCGGCTACCAGCCCCACGTCGCCCTCTACGAGGACCCCGCCCTCCTCCGCCGCAAGATGGACCGGTACGGTGTCCGCTTCTCCCAGGTGGACGCCGCCTATCCCCTCTCCCAGGACGACGGCCCCCTCCGCGGCGTCCCCTACGTGATGAAATCCATCGCCTGGGCCGCCCAGATCGGCTGTCCCTGCGTGGATACCACCGACGGCCTCCATGCCCCCGAAGGTCTCGCCGACAAGGAGGCCATAGCGCTGATGAAACGGAGCTACCAGCAAATCCTCGAGGTCGCCGAGGCCCACCAGGTCATCGTCAACATCGAACCCCACGGCTATTTCACCACCAACCCTGACTTCATGGAGGAAATGCTCGCCTTCTCCGAAAGCCCCTGCCTCCGCATGAACCTGGATACGGGCAACACCTACATCGCCGGCCGGGATCCGGTGGCCTTCCTCAAGCGGTTCCTCCCCCGCGTCAGTCACGTGCACATCAAGGACGTCTCCGAGTCCCTCGCCAAGGCCCTGCGCGGCGGCATGACGGGCATCGCGGTGAGCCATTGCGCCCTCGGCGATGGCGTCAATGCCGGGAACATCAAACAGTGCCTCGCACTCTTGCGCGACGCCGGGTATTCCGGCGTGCTGAGCATGGAATGCGAAGGCGCCGCCGGTCCCCTCATTGAACGATCCCTCGCCTGGCTGCGCGACACCCTCAAGGAACTGGGCATCCCCGAGACACGATGACGCTCGCGCTGCGTTCCGCCTCGTTACGTCGGCGGCTGCGGTTCACGGCCCCGCGACGCGTCGCCCGGCGGCCCGCGGAGGACGGCGGGCCGAACCCTGCACCCGGCGCCTGCG
The DNA here is from genome assembly GCA_013389105.1 of Parvularculaceae bacterium. GTDB lineage: Bacteria > Pseudomonadota > Alphaproteobacteria > Caulobacterales > Parvularculaceae > Amphiplicatus. Next base: position 1,676 of record JACADZ010000183.1, read on the forward strand.
GGGCCATGGCCGCGTCGGTCAACCCGGTTGGCCCCCCACACCGGTTGATCCCCCGCATGTCTCCAGCCCTGTTTCTGCTGCTGGGAATCGCCCTCGCCGGGAGCATCCCCGCCCTGGCTCCGCCCAAATTCTACGCCTACTGCATCGAGGTGGGCGTGCCCGGGGTCCATCCCCGACCCTGGGAGGAACAGGCGGCTCTGCTCCGGCAACTCGGCTATGACGGCGGCGGGTTCGAGCTTTCGTTCGACGACACGCTGGAGGCCAACCTCCTGGCTTTCGACCGGGCGGGCCTCGAGGTCTGCCTGGTCTGGACCTCGTTGAATGTCAATCCCGGGAGCGGGCCGGTTCATGATCCACGCCTGCCTGGGGCGCTGCGCCGGTTGCAGGGGCGCTCCATCACCGTGAGCCTTCTCCTGCGCGGTTTGCCGCCTGCCGACCCGCGGGGCCGCGCGACGGCACTCCGGGCCCTCCGCGAACTGGGCGATGTCGCTGACCGGGCCGGGCTGCGTCTTTCGATCTACAACCACGTTGGCGACTGGACGGAGAGCCTGCCTTTCATCGTCGAACTGGTGCGCGAGGTCAACCATCCGCGGGTTGGTTTCAATTTCAACCTCTGCCACTGGCTCAAGGTCCATGCCGGAGAGGACTGGCAGCCTCTGCTTCGGGCGCATGCCTCGAAACTCTTTGCCGTCACCCTCAACGGCGCCACCGTCGGGGCCTCGACCTGGACTCACGGTCTGATCCGCCCCCTGGACGAGGGCGATTTCG
>JACADZ010000200.1 GCA_013389105.1 Parvularculaceae bacterium
TACAGCGGGCCGCCGACCGCTGAGAACTGAAGCCCTTGATTGCCCATGTTGTGATAGAAGGTGATCTGATCATCGCGAACGCGACCGGGTACATTTCCAAACACGAGATCGCAATAATCAGGAAAATCGCCACCGAAGCCGCCGACGACCGTCTTGGGGGGAAGCCGTTTCCTCTCGTCATCCGACCCGGCAATGTAAGCTATCGGACTCATGCCGATCTCGGACTGCACCCTTTCGCTCTCTGGCATGCTGATCCCACCGGTGCCCTGCCGAAACTTAACATCGATGCGGTTGAGCGCCTCTCTGCTGAGTTCCCGCGGGCCGAGCATGGCGACGTGCATACCCGGTTCGAGCCATTGTGCATCGAATGTCGGACTCATGCTATCCGTGCAGGTGGAGAGAATGTCGACACCGCGCACGGCCTCTCGCGCCGTATCGACGGGGGTGACTTCGATTCCGAGCTTGGCCGTCATTTCTATCGCGTACTTTTCCCGATTCTCGCGGGTGGGGCTGTAGACCTTCACGGCGCGGATCGATCGCACCGCACAAAACGCTTCGAGGAAGGCGCGGGCCATGCCGCCTGAGCCCAGCATTCCTACGGAATTCGCATCTCGGCGCGCCAGATACTTAACCCCGATCCCTGCTCCAGCGCCTACACGCAGGTGTTGCAACACCCCGTCGTTTATCAAGGCGAGCGGCTCGCCGTTCCTGGTGCTGAAAAGCATGATGAGGCCGCAATAGGTCCCCGGCCGCACGCAATATTTTTCTTCCGTCCATGTGCCTGTTGCCGTTTTCGGCCAAGTGACGATGTCGGATTTCATGCGAATGGCAAAAATGCCGTCATTCGCCCCTTCCATCGTGCCCCATCGGTAGTAGCCATCGGAGCGTTCGCAGGGAACGTACATGTCGATACGCGGACGATGGATTGCTCCGCCGGAAGGGATTTGGCGGAAAGCGTGTTCCATCCAATCGATGCACTCGCGCATCGAGAGGAGTCTTTCGACCACGTCGTTGTGAATGAACAACATGTCGA
>JACADZ010000090.1 GCA_013389105.1 Parvularculaceae bacterium
GCGCCGGCCCGGCCGGCGACGATCAGGCCGCAGGCGGCCCCGGCGGGCCCCGCGCTCGCGGGCGGGTCGACGGCGACGACGATCTCGTCGAGTTCCGGCGCAGCGGAGACGCGCGCGGCCTCGATCATGTTCCAGGTCCAGAGCGCGCCCTCGACGTCCTCGATGAGTTCGCCCATCAGCTCTTGGCGTCCGAGGCGCGTGCCGTGATAGCGCTGCACGATCTCGGCGAAGAAGGCCGGCGAGAGATTGGCGGCGTTGTCATGGCTCGACGCCCGGGTCGTCGCCGTCTCCGGCGACTTCAGCAGCCGCTTGATGAGCGCGGTCGGACGCGGCGTGGTGGTGACCGCCTGGCGCGGTCGCGGCCCGAGGCGCAGCGCGAGCTGCAGGTTGGACCAGGTCTCCTCGGGATAGCGCCATTTGCACAGTTCGTCAGACCACGCCGCATAGAACTCGAAGCCGCGCAAGCCGTCCGGGTCCTCGGCGGAGAACAGGCGGGCGACGGCGCCGTTCGGCCAGTCCAGCCGCCGGCGCGAGGGCGAGAAGGCCGGCCGACGGCTCGGGTGGGAGCAGGCGAGAATTCCGGAAGGTCCTTCGATCATGATCTCCCTCGCATCCGCATAGGACTCGGCGACCAGGGCGATCGACCGCGCGCCGAAGCGGCCGGGCGCGCCGGGGTCAAGGCGCGTCTCGGCGAGATGGCGGATCCACTCCGCGCCGGCGCGCGTCTTGCCGGCGCCGCGGCCGCCCATGAGCAGCCACGTCGTCCACGGACGATCCTCCGGCGGCCATTGATGGTCATGGCGAAGCCTGTCCCAGACCCATGCCGCGTCGGGGTCATCGCGGAGAATCCTTCTTTCCGCTTCCCTCGGCGTCTCGCCGGGCAGCAAGCTGACGGTCGAGCTCGGCCCGCACCGCGTCGGCGTAGCGGATGAAGGCGGCGCGCTTGCGCTCGATGGATTCGGCGTCGTCCGCGGCGTCTGGTTTGGAGTCGTGGTCATTCATCTCCTTGATCCTTTGAATGGAGAGGACGGCGGCGCCGACCTCCCGCGAGGCGTTGGCGGTCTTCTTTGGGTCGACGCGCTGGGCGTCGAGGAGTTCTCGCGCTTTCAGCTCGAGAAACTCGGCGATGCAGTTCTCGGCGTTGCGGTAGCGCTGCGCGTTTCTGGCGCGGCGCGCCTCTTCCGAGAGTTCGTCCTGAAACTGATGGTTTTGATCCGTGTTCGTCATGCGGCGTAGAATAAGGCCGCCCGGAACGACGGGGATAAAGCGGGGATATCTATCCCCGTTTCTTGGTTAATATCGGCTGTTCATGCGGATCGTTTCGGATGTAGGGACGATCGAGTTATGCAGCTTCCGGTTGCCCACCCTGAAAAATACGTCCGCAAGCGGAAAAACGCGCATTTATCCAATTGAATCAGAGCTTTGCGTTCGCCCAACCGGACTCGCCGCGAAGCGCGGCCCGCGCCGCGCCGGCAGGAGGCCCGTTCAGGACGATTTCGCTATTCCTCTGTATACAGATGATATCGACGGATGACGCGCCTCACTCGCGCATCATCTCCTTGACGATCGAGGCGAGGCCGGTCTGCCGGCGGCGCCTGAGGCGCTCGGCCATCAGGATCGAGCGGATCATCTCTTCGGATTCGTCGAGATCGTAATTGACGATGACGTAGTCGTATTCGGCCCAGTGCGACATTTCCGCGTCGGCCTTGGCCATGCGGGCGCGGACGACTTCTTCGGGATCCTGCGCGCGGTTCCTGAGGCGCCGCTCGAGCTCGGCCCGGCTCGGCGGCAGGATGAACACCTTGACGACGTCGCCGCCCGCCACCGCGTCCAGCTGCTGCGCGCCCTGCCAGTCGATGTCGAAGAGGACGTCCTCGCCTTTGAGCAGCATCGCGAACACGTCCGCGCGCGGCGTCGCGTAGTAATTGCCGAACACGAACGCCCATTCGAGGAACTGCCCCGCATCGCGCATGCGGAAGAATTCCTCCTGACTCACGAAATAATAATCCTTGCCGTGCACCTCGCCCGGCCGCGGCGGGCGCGTCGTCGCCGAGATCGACAGGAAGACGTGATCGTCCTTTGCGAGGATGCGCTCGGCGAGCGTCGTCTTGCCGGCGCCGGACGGGCTCGAAAGGATGAGCATCACCCCGCGCCGCTCGATTCTGAGGCCGCCGCTCATGCCGTCGTCTCACTCAATGTTCTGGACCTGCTCGCGAAACTGGTCGATCGCGGTTTTCAGTTCAAGCCCCAATCGCTTCAGCGCCATGTCGGACGCCTTGGCGGCGAGGGTGTTGGCCTCGCGATTGAACTCCTGCGACAGGAAGTCGAGCTTGCGCCCCGCCGGGCCGCCCGCCGTGAGGAGCGCGCGCGCCTGGCCGACATGCGCGTCGAGCCGATCGAGTTCCTCGCGGATGTCGGCCTTCATGGCGAGGAGCGCCGCCTCCTGCGCGAGCCGCTCCTCGGCGATCGCGCCTTCCATCAGCTCCTTGAGTTGATCGGCGATGCGCGCGCGAATGGCGGGAAGGCTGGCGCCGGCCTCGCCGCGCGCGCGGCCCGCGAGCCGTTCGATCTCGTCGACGAGCGCCAGGAGGCCCGCGGCGAGGGCGCGTCCTTCGGCGTCGCGGGCGGCCTTCAAGGCGGCGAGCGCCGAGCGGAAGCCGTCGACGAGCGCCCGGTCGAGCGCCGCGCGCGATTCCTCGCTATCGTCGGCGTCGTCGCCCGCCTCGGTGACGCCGCGCAGCGCCAGAATCCCTTCGGCGCGCGGCTTCTCGCAGTCAATCCGTTGACGGATCATTTCGACGGCGGCGAGGGCCTGGTCGAGCGCGGCGGCGTTGACGCGCAAGGCCCCGTCGCCGGCGGCCGCATCGAGATCGAGATGAACCGTGATCGAGCCGCGCGCGAAGGTCTAGCCGGCGAGCTTGCGCAGTTCGCCCTCAATCCGGTCGAAGCCCGGCGGCAGACGGAAGCGCAGTTCGAGCCCGCGGCCGTTGACGCTCTTCACCTCGAAGGCGAAGCGCCGCCCGCGCTCTTCGCCTTCGGCGCGGGCGAAACCGGTCATGGAGGAAAGCGACATGGCGTCCAAGGGTCAGATCGATAGGGCTGTTTAGGGGAATTCGGCCGTGGCCGAAACCCCGAGGCGCGCCGCCTAAAAGCGCCGCCGCATCAGCATGCAGGCGAAAGCCGCGCCCGCCATCGGCACATGGACGGCCGCCTGCGTCCTGAAGCCATGGCCGGCGTAGAACGCCTCGGCGGGAAGGCTCGACAGCGCCTCCATCTCGTGCGCGCCGGCGGCTTCGGCTTCGGCCAGGCAGCGTTCGATGACGGCGCCGGCGGCGCCGCGGCGGACAAAATCCGGATGCGTCGCGAAATGGCGGATGTGAAAGAGGCCGGGCGTCGCCGCGCCGCCGACCTTCTCGCGGCTCCAGCCGCCGCAGGAGACGATGCGGCCGCCCGTCTCGGCGACGTAGTAGGTTCCGGACGCGAGCAGCGCGGGATTGGCGCGGGTCATGGCCGGGAGCGCGCGGTCGAGAATGTCGTCGCGGTACCAGCCGCGATAGAAAAGCGAATAGGACGCGGCGAGCACGTCCGACACGGCGCGCGCGTCGGCCAATGTCGCAGGACGGATCGAAATAGACGGGGTCAGCGGGTCACCTTCGGTCGCCGCCCCTTTGTCGCCCATCCCCGGCGGCGACGCCACCCTGCCTGTCCCGGCGCAAGCCAGGACGACGACGCCCGCGCAGATGGACTAGCCCTTGCCCCTGGTTTTCGTCTTGCCGCGCACGGCGTGTTTTTCGAGGAATTCGATCACGGCCCCGGCGACATCGACGCCGGTCGCTTTCTCGACTCCTTCAAGTCCGGGCGAGGAATTGACCTCCATCACCACCGGCCCGTGATTGGAGCGCAGCATGTCGACGCCGCACACATTGAGCCCCATGGCCTTGGCGGCGGCGAGCGCGGTCTCGCGCTCGGCCGGCGTGATCTTGATCTCCTCGGCGCTGCCGCCGCGGTGAAGATTGGAGCGGAACTCGCCTTCCTTGCCGGCGCGCTTCATGGCGGCGACGACCTTGCCGCCGACGACGAGGCAGCGGATGTCCTCGCCGTTCGCCTCCTTGATGAACTCCTGGACGAGGATGTCCTTGTCGACGCCGCCGAAGGCCTGAATGATCGACACCGCCGCCCGAGTCGTCTCGCCGAGCACGACGCCGATCCCTTGCGTGCCTTCGAGCAGCTTGATGACCACGGGCGCGCCGCCGACAAGCTCCAGAAGCTCGTCCGGGTCGGAGGTCTTGTGCGCGAACACCGTGACGGGCAGGCCGACGCCCTTCTTCGCCAGCAATTGCAGGCTCCGGAGCTTGTCGCGCGAGCGCGAGATCGCGACCGACTCGTTCAGGGGATAGACGCCCATCATCTCGAACTGGCGCAGAACCGCCGTGCCGTAGAAAGTGACCGAGGCGCCGATGCGCGGGATCACCGCGTCGTAGTTCGAAAGCTCCTTACCCTGATAGAAAATAGAAGGCCGGTGCGAGGCGATGTTGATGTAGCATTTCACGTGGTTGACGACGTCGATCTCGTGGCCGCGCGCGCGCGCGGCCTCGATCAGCCGCAAATGCGAATAGAGCCCGGGGTTCTGGCACATCAAGGCGAGCTTCATCGCGATATCCGCTGATACCTGCCGAGGCGGTAGGAGCGCCCCGGCTCGACGACGAACGACTTTTTCAGCGCGTCGCGGCCGAGGAGCAAGCGAAATCCCATGGCGTCGCGGTTGGCGAGCGACAGTTCGATGACAAAGGCCTTGACGCCGAGCTTCAGCTTCGTGCGGATCACGTAGCGCTCCTCGGTTCCGCCGTTGGAGCTTTTGATGCGCCGCCGCGCGACCACCGGCGCCGCGCAGCGCACTTCGGGCCGCTTCTTTTTCTGGATCGGGTGAACCGCGAACTCGACGAAGAGCGCGCCGCCGCGCTCGACTGCGCGAATGTCGAAAGCGTGAAGGGCGCTGGTCTTGGCCCCGGTGTCGATCTTGGCCTTGATGCGCTTGACGCCGAGCTCGGGCAGCGACGCCCATTCGCGCCAGCCGATCGCGATCGGCGGCGCCGCTTTCGTTCTGGTCCGGTGGTCAGTCAATCGCGCCGTCAGATATGCAGGGCATGGCCGAGGGCGCGCAGCGCCGATTCCTGGAAAGCCTCGCCGAGCGTCGGATGGGCGTGGACGGTCCCGGCGACGTCCTCAAGGCAGGCGCCCATCTCGATGGCGAGGCCGAACGCCGTCGACAGTTCGGACACGGAGCGGCCGACGGCCTGCACGCCGAGCACGAGATGGGTGTCGGCGCGCGCGACGATGCGCACGAAGCCGTCCTCGCCTTCCATGCTCATGGCGCGGCCGTTCGCCGAGAGGGGGAACATCGCCGTCTTGATCTCATGGCCCGCGGCCTTCGCCTCTTCAGGCGAGAGGCCGGCGACGACCACTTCCGGATCGGTGAAGACGATCGCCGGGATGACGCGCTTGTCCCAGCGCCGGCGGCGGCCGGCGACGATCTCCGCGACCATCTCGCCCTGCGCCATGCCGCGATGGGCGAGCATCGGTTCGCCGGCGACGTCGCCGATCGCGAAAACGCCGCTCATGGAGGTGCGGCACTGGTCGTCGATGCGGATGGCGCGTCCCGCCATATCGAGCGCCAGTTCCTCCCGCCCCCAGCCTTCGGTCGCCGGCCTGCGGCCGACCGTCACGAGAATTTTGTCAGCGGGCAGGATTTCCTCCTCGCCGTCGGCCTTCTCGATGACGAGGCCTTTGCCCTTCTTGGCGAGGCCCTTGGCCTTGGCCGAAAGATGAAGATGCACGCCAAGCGACTTCAGCCGCTTGAGCACGGGGCGCGTCAGTTCGGCGTCGTAGAGCGGCAGGATGCGCTCCGTCGCCTCGACGACGGCGACCTTGCTCCCGAACTTTGCAAAGGCGGTCCCGAGCTCGAGGCCGATATAGCCGCCGCCGACCACGACGAGGCTCTTCGGCGGCTCGCGCAAGTCGAGCGCTTCGGTCGAGGAGATGACGTCGCCGCCGAACGGAAGGAAGGGGAGCTCGACGGGAACCGAGCCGGTCGCGATGACGATATTCTCGGCCCGGACGATCTCGACGCCCTTATCGGCGCCGACCTCGACCGTCTTGCCGTCGCGGAAGCGCGCCGTTCCGTTCAGCACCCGGACTTTGGATTTCTTCAGGAGCGCGCCGACTCCGCCGGTCAGGCGCTTCACAATGCCGTCCTTCCACTTGACGGTTTCAGCAAGGTCGATCTCGGGCTTTGCGACCTTGACGCCGATCGCGGATTTTTCAGCCCAATGCCGCGCCTTCTCGAACTCGTCGGCGGCGTGGATGACGGCTTTCGACGGGATGCACCCGACAATGAGGCAGGTCCCGCCGAGCGCCTTGTTCTCGACCACGATCGTATCGAGCCCGAGCTGGCCGGCGCGGATGGCGCAGACATAGCCGGCGGGCCCGGCGCCGATGACGAGGAGCTTGGCTGTATGGTCGGTCATCGCTCTCAATCCTCGATGAAGATCGCGGCAGGGTTCTCGAGCAGACCTTTGACCTTCTGCACGAAGGTCGCCGCGACATAGCCGTCGATGACGCGGTGGTCGAAGCTCGAGGAGAGGTTCATGACCTTCCTCGGCGCGAACTGCGCGCCGTCCCAGCGCGGCAGGATCTGCATCTTGTTGACGCCGACGATCGCGACTTCCGGATGGTTGATGACCGGCGTCGTCACGATGCCGCCGAGCGCGCCCAAGGACGTGATGGTGATGGTCGAACCGGAGAGCTCCTCGCGGGTCGCGGTTCCGGCTTTCGCCGCGTCGGCGAGGCGCGCGACTTCGGCGGCGCAATCCCAGAGGCCGCGCGCTTCGACATGGCGCACGACCGGCACGACGAGGCCCTGATCGGTCTGCGCCGCGATGCCGATATGGACGCCGCCATATTGCCGGATCACCCCGTTGTCGTCGTCGAACAAGGAGTTGACCGCCGGATAGTCCGCGATCGCCTTCACCATGGCGCGCATGAGGAAGGGCAGGAGCGTCAGCTTGGTCTGCTCCTTCTTCTTCTCGGCGTTGAGCTTGGCGCGCAGCTCCTCGAGCGCGGTCACGTCGACTTCGTCGACATAGGTGATGTGCGGAATGCGCGACTTCGAGGTCTTCATCTTCTCGGCGATCTTGCGCCTGAGGCCGATGACCGGAATCTCCTTGATCGTCGGGTCCGCGCCGCGCGCGCCTTTGAACGCCGCGCCGGGGCCCCCCTTCATGAAGCTGTCGAGATCTTCATGGGTGATGCGCCCGCCCGGCCCCGAGCCGCGCACGAAGCGCAGATCGACGCCGGCGTCCGCCGCGCGCTTCCTCACCGCAGGCGCGGCGATGGGCGCCTCGCCCTCCTTCCTCGGCGCCGCGGAGGCGAGCGACGTGACGCCTGACGGCGCGGGAC
>JACADZ010000068.1 GCA_013389105.1 Parvularculaceae bacterium
GGCGGGCGCCTCAAGATCGACGCCGCAGCGCGCGTCGCCGAGGCGCGCGTCGCAATGGCGCTGATAGAGCCGGCCGCGCGTCTCGTCGAGCGCCTGGGCCGCGCCGCGGATTTCGGCGGTGAAGCGCGCGCCCTCGCGCCGCACCTCGCCGAGGACGGCGCGCTTCAGGAGCAGCCGCCGCGCAGGGTCCCGCCAGTTGACGCGATAGATTTCGACGGTCGCACCGTCGAAGCGCCCCGAAAGGAGTTCGTCGGCGGAAAGGCGGTCCGAGGACAAAAGCCCGTCGATCTCGCTGTTGTCGACCGAAAAGTCGGCGCGGGCCGCGAGCGCCGCGCCGTCGGCCCCGGTCTCGGGCTCATAGGTCGCGCCGCCGAACGACAGCGCGCGATCGTGATCGGTGAAGGCGAAGACGGCGCCGTCGGCGCGCTCGATGCGCCAGCAGGTCGCCAGCGTCGTCGCGCCGCTTGAAAGATGCGCGGCGAAAGCGGGGTCGATGACGCGCATTAGAGCACCTCGATCAGCGGAATGGACGGAATGTCGCCGGCTCGGAAGGCGGCGAGATTGATCCGAAGACTGTCCGTATCAAAACGAACCGGCGTGTCGAACAGGAAGCCGGCGGTGACGACGGCCCCGGCGGCGGGCGGGCTCGCGAAGGAGACGAGCCCCGTCAGGTGATCGGTCGCGGCCGGCGTCGGGACTCCGTCGAGGGCGGCGACGACGCTGCCCGCGACCGGCTTGGTGATGATCCGCACCGCGCGGTCGCCGCCGCTTTCATAGGCCTTGACCAGCTGGAAGCTCGTCTGCGCGCCGTCGCCGGTTCCAAGGATCTGATCGGTCGGCTGCGGCGCGCTCGCCAGCGCGCACGACTTCCAGTCGAACGGATCGCGGAAGCGGAAGGCATGGAGACGCCCGAGCCGCGCCTCGAAGAAGGCGATGACGCGCTCGATGTCGGCGAGCGACTTGACGCCGTAGCCGGCGTTGAAGGCGCGCCGCGAGCCGGCGTGCGGCGAGTTGCGCTCCTCCTTGCCGGAGACCAGCGTCACGATGTCGGTGCGTCGCGTCGGTCCGCCCTCTGAATTGAAGGCGATGTCGAGCGGGAACAGGTCGTCATGGAAGGTCATAATTCATGTCCGTCTAGATGGAGCGCGCGGGATTTGAGCCTGGTCACAGATTGCGCTCCCCGCGATTGAGCGCGCGCTGGAGCGCGGCGGCGATCTGGGTCTCGGAGCGACGGAACGAGGCGGCGTCGGTCACGCCCGGCAGGGTGATGTTGACCGAAACGCCGCGGCCTGCCGGCGCGCCGATCCGTCCGGAGGCGGACGGGGTGAAGAGTTCCGGCCCGCGCTCGCCGACGAGATAGGACTGTCCGCGCGCGGCGAAGCCGCCATTGGCGCGCCCGCCGCCGAACGGGGCGGCGAAAAGGCTCGAGAACAGATTCTCGAGCGGCTTCCTCACCAGCGCGTCGACGGCGATGCGCTTTAGATCGTTCACGATCGAGCGGGCGAGGCCCTTCAAGGAGAGCTCTCCTGAGCGGGCGGCGCGCGCGAGGTCCTTTTCGATCGAGCCGGCGACGCGGGCGAAGGCGGTTTCGATGAGGGCGGCGGCGGGGGCGATCTCCTCGCGCGCCACCCGGCCGATCTCCGCCCCGGCGGCCCCGAGGCTCGCCGAGAGGGACGAAGCGTCGATGGAGATTTTCACATTGTCGGTCATGGGGTTTCATCCGGGTAAAGACGGGCGAGGGCTTCGGCCTCGCGCCGGGTCAAAGGGATCTCGCCGCCGCCCGCGAGCCAGCGCCATTCGAGCGCGGACATGCGCCAGAACTCCGTCGGCTGGACGCCAAGGCTCACCGCGTCGCAAAACCAGCGCTCCCATGGGATGCGCTCGGCTCCGCGCGCGGCCGCGGCTTTCCCGGCGGAGAAGCGTCCGGCGGCGCTGGGTCGTCTCTGTCCCCGGCGAGCGCCTGAAGCGCCCTCGCGATGGCGCGCCCGGCCTCGGCGATGTCGATGTCGGAGGTCTGGAGGAGGTGGAGCGTCGCGTCCTCGCCGCCGCCGATCAGCAGCGCGTGCAGCAGGTGGAGAAGATCGCCCGCGCCGGGACTCTTCAGGCGCTCGAACAGGCGGTTGAGGTCGCCGCCGCCGATATGCGCCTCCATATGCGCGAGGGCGCCGAGGGTGAGGCGCAGGCGCCGCTCCCTGCCGGCGATGACGATGACGGCGTCGCCGGGAAGCCGCGCGCTCATGGCAGCGCCTCGAACGAGAGCGGCCCCGCCGACTCGAGCGCGATCGAGAAGTCGACCTCGCCCTCGGACGCGCCGGCATAGTCGAGATTGCCGATGAGGAACGGGCCGGTGATCTGGCCGAAACCAGGGATGACGATGCGGAAGGTGCGGACCGCGCCGGAGAAGAACACGGACCGCACCAGCGCCGCGGCTTCGTCGGCGAGGAAGACGCCGGCGCCCGCGACCGAGGCCTGGCGCACGCCGGCCTCGCCCAGCAGTTCGCGCCAGCCGCCGGATTCGGCGTGCGTCACGTCGACGGCGGCGGCGTTGAGCGAGAGCGTGCGGGCGCGCAGGCCCCCGACCGAGGTGAAGGCTTCGGGCGCGCCGCCGTCGCCGATTTTCAGCAGCATGTCTTTACCGCGTTGGGCGGTCATGTTGAGGATCCTTGTTCATGGTTGAAAACGGTCACGTCAGGCTCTCCGTCACGCAGCGAAAGCGCAGCAGGCCGCGGAACGTCTCGCCGCCGTCGGGCCGGAAGATGTCGCCGAACACGAAGCGGCAGTTGACGAGGCGCGCGCCGTCGACGGGGAAGTCGGCGTCGTGCAGAGCCTCGACGACGCGGTCGAGGATGAGCTTGACCTCGCGTCGTCCGGCGTGGCGCGAGAAGATCTCGATACGGAAATCATGCGCGGCGGCGTCATGGCCGGGGAGTTTGCTGACGCTGGCCTCGCCGATGACGACGTAAGGGAAAGGCGCGCCGGCCGGCGGCGCGTCGAAGATGCGCGGCGGGCCGCCGAGTTCTTCAAACGAGGCGAGGTCTGCGAGAAGGCGCTCATAGACGGCCTTCTGGAGCGGGAGGCTGGCGGGGGTCACGAGGGGGTCTCCTCGCAGATGAGGATCATGAAGCGTTCCTTGCCGTCGGTGGTTTCCATCGAAAGGATGTCGTAGTCGGTCCCGTCGACGCGCAGGCGCTGGCCGGGGCGGACATTGCTCCGGAAACGGAGCGTTGCGGCGATGCGGCGCAGGCGGTTGTCGCGGCCGCCTTCCGTATTGCGCGAGGAGGCGAGATAGGTGAGGCCCGCCCAGGCGGTTTCGAGCGTCGTCCACGAAGGCGTTCCGCCGCCGACGCCGTCGGGCGCGAGGGCGCGCGTGCGGATGTCGACGCGATGACGAAGCTGGCCGATCACAGGCGCGGCTCGCGATAGGCGCCGAGAAGCGATTCAAGATGGCGCGTCGTCGAGAAGATGCGCTCGACGGCGCCCGCCTCGCGGTTCTCGAAAAAATGCGCGACGATGAGCGCGATCGCGGTTTTGATTTCGGGCGGCGCCGCCGCGGCGTCGGGCGCGCCGGCCGAGAAGTCGATCTGCAGGGCGCCAAGCGCGCGCCCCGCCCAGGGCACGGCCCCGTGCAGGAAGAGGCGCCCGCGCCGTCCGGTCTCAACTTCGTAGAGCGCGGGATCGACCGGCTCGGCCGAGCCGTCGCGCGCAACGAGGCTCACCGAATTGACGGCGACGAGCGGCGAGCGCGGCAGCACGATGGCGCCGAGCGGCGCGCGGTCGAGACGCCAGCGCCATTCCTGAAGGATGACCGCAAGCCCATAGCGGGCCTCGATCGCGTGGCGCGCGGCGCGCGCGAAGGAGAGGATGAGGGCGTCCTCCTCCGAATGCGCGACGCGCAGATGCGCCTTGAGGTCGGCGAGGCTCAACGGTTCCTCCGCAGGCGGTGTGATGAGTTCAAGAGACATGGCCGGGTGTCGCGTCTCCCCTCTCCCGCCGGCGTCGGCGGGAGAGGGGGTCGGGCGCGCGGGCCGTCGCGTGGGGGAAGCGACGGGTCTTGCGCCGGCCTTCTCCCGCGGCGGCGGGAGAAGGCGAAGGACGCGCCTTTCCTTATGCAGCCGAGAACTTCAGCACTTTGATCGCGTCGAAGTTCTGCACGCCGCCGCCGACGCGCTTCGTCGTGTAGAAGAGCACGTAGGGCTTGGCGGAGTAGGGATCGCGCAGCACGCGAACCCCGGCGCGGTCGACCACGAGATAGCCGCGCTCGAAATCGCCGAAGGCGACGGCGGGCGCGTTCGCGGCGATCGCCGGCATGTCCTCGGCCTCGATCACGGGGAAGCCGAGCAGCGTCGCCGGCGTTCCCGCTTCGGTCGAGGGCTGCCAGATATAGTTCCCGTCCGCATCCTTGAACTTGCAGATCGCCGCGACGGTCTGGCGGTTCATGACGAAGCGGCCGTTGGCGCGATAGGCCTGCTTGCCGGCGTAGACGAGGTCAAGCAGCTTGTCGGCCGGATTGGCGGCGGGGAAGGCGCCGGCGACGCCGGTCGCGATATAGCCGATCTCGCCGAAGCCCTGCGTCGCGTTGTCGACGATCGGATAGGCGAGGAAGCCTTTCGGCCGCGCGACGCCGTCGCCGTTGACGAAGGCGGCGCTCTCCTGCGCGGCGAACTCGGCCTCGACCTCGCTCGCGAGCCAGGCTTCGATGTCGACGACGGCGTCGTCGAGCAGGGTCTGGCTCGCCGCCGGCATGGCGTAGAGCTCCATGGTCGGGAAATCGAGCGATTGCAGCGTCGGCGTCGCCGTTTGCGGCCGCGCCGCGGTCTCGCCGACCCAGCCGCTCGCGGTATCGCCCTGGCTCGCCGGCTTCCTGAAGAGGTTGCCGCCGATGGCGCGCACGGTCGCGATCGAGCGGATGGGCGAGATCGCCTTCAGCGCCGCGGCGATCATGCGCTCGGTTTCATCCGGCGCCAGGTAGCCGCCTTCCTGATCGACGCCGGCGACGAGCGCCTTGGTTTCGAGGAGGCCCGAGGCGTCGCCCGCGCGCATATAGCTGCGGAACGCCGCCTTGCGTTCGTCCATGATCGGCGCCGCGGCGCCCTTGGCCGGACGCTGTCCCTGAAGCGCGAGGCGCTCGATCTTCTGCTGCTGGGCGCCGAGCGCCTTGTTGAGGCGCTCGATCTTCTCGACCAGCACCACGTCGTCGCGTTTTTTCTCAAGCGCGGCGAGGCGGGCGTCGTTGGCTTCCTTGAAGCTTTCGAAGGCGGTGAGGAAATGGCGCACGGCGGCGCGGGTTTCCGGCCCGTCGCCGCGGCGGGCCTTGGTCACGAGGCTGTCGGATTCGGTCGTCATACTCTTTACTGCTCCTTAGGCTGATAGAAGTTCGGCCGCGCCGCGCAGCGCGCGGACAAGGCCCGCTCCGGCGAGAGACTCGCCGAAGCCCGAGGGTTCGATCGCGGGTTGCGGCTCGCCGACGAAGGCGACGCGCGCATGGGGCGCCATGGGGAAGGTCACGATCGACACCTCCCAGAGATCGGCCTCGACGATGCGGCGGTTCTTCGCGAATTTCTCGGCGCGCATCAGTCGAAAGCCGATGGAAAGGCCGTCCATGGCGCGGCCTCTCAAGAGTTCGTAGCACTCGCGGCCGGCGCTGGAGCCCAAGAGGATCTCGCCCTCGGCCCACAAGCCGCGGCTGTCTTCCTCGAGCTTCGTCCAGCGGCCGATCGGCGTCTCCGGCGCGTGCTGATAGAGCATCTTCACGTCGCCGATGCGGTGCGGGCGGACGGCGCGGCGAAAGGCGCCGGGCGCGATGATGTCGCCGTTCTGATCCGGCGCGTTGAAAACGGAGGCGTAGCCGCCGATGAGGGCGACGTCGGTCATTTGAGGTCATCCTTGTTCTGACGGTCGAGCTTGGCCTCGATGCGGACGAGCGAGGCGCGCATGGCGCCCGTCTGCTCTTCAAGCCGGGTCACGCGCTCGATGATTTCCTGAGAGGCGTCGGCGCGCCGCTCGAGCTGGGAGAGGCGTTCGGCGGCGGCGCCGGCCCACACGAGAGCGAGCGCCGTCTGCACGACGAGCGCGGCCCCGACCGCGATGGTGACGCGCACCTCGTCGGCGCGCCCCTGACGGATCGCCTGCGCGCTCATGCGAAGTCCTCCGCATCGAGGCCGAGCAGCCGGCGCTTCTCGCGCTCGGACAGGAAATCGGCGGCGGTGACCCGCGCCCACAGCGCGTCGCGGTCGGCGGACAGGGCCTCGACGCCGTCGATGTCCGCCTCGAAGCGCGCGCCCGACGGGCGGCCGAGCCAGCCGGTGAGCGCCGCCGCGGTCTTTTTCACCAGCGGCAGCACGGTCTGCTTGTAGAAGGCGAGATTGGCCTCGCGATAATTGGCGTAGGTGTTGTCGCCGGGGATGCCGAGCAGCATGGGCGGCACGCCGAAGGCGAGCGCGATCTCGCGCGCCGCCGCGTTCTTGGTTTCCAGAAACTCCATGTCCGCCGGCGAGAACGCCATCGGCCGCCATTCAAGGCCGCCGTCGAGCACCAGCGGGCGCCCGGCGTTGGCGGGGCCGGAATAAATCTCGCCGAGCTCGGCCTTGAGGCGCTGGAACTGCTCCGAGGTCAGACTGTCGGCTCCGTCCGGACCCTTGTAGACGAGCGCGCCCGAAGGCCGCGCCGCATTGTCGAGCAGCGCCTTGTTCCAGGCGAGCGCGGCGTTGTGGACGTCGACCGAGGTCGCGGCCGCTTCGAGCGGCGACAGGCCGTAATGGTCGTTGGTCGGATGGAAGAGTTTGAGGTGCAGGATCGGCGCCGGGTCGGCGGCCATGTCGAAGACCGCGGTGCGGCCGCCGACCGTGTATTCATAGGCGCTCGCCCAACCGCGCGAGCCGAGCCGCGCCTTCATGCGGTCGGGGCGGAGCGCGTAAAGCTCGCGGACTTCGCCGTCGAGCGCGACGCCTTCGAGATAGGCGTTGCCGGCGACCAGGAGAAAGCCGTAGAGCGACTCGAGGAGCTCGCGTCCCGACTGCTCCGCATTCGGATGTTCGAGGAGATCGAGCAGCGGATGCGCGCTCATGGTCGCGCCGTTCTCGACCGCCTTCATCGGCACGGCCGCGGCCGCCTCCGACACGAGGCGGATCTAGCGGTAGGCGATGACGTTTTTCTCAAAGCCGGCGCGGGCGAGGCTCGCATAGTCCCGCGGCGTCCATTGCGCCCGGCCGGCGTGGCTGAGGGCGACGAGGGCGCGGGCGCGCGAGTCTTTCTTCTCGGGCGCGCCGAGGAGACGGGAAAGGATGCTCATGGGCGCCCCCTGCCGCGCGCCGGCGCGAAGGGCGACAAGTCGGGGGAGACGGCGAACTCGGGAACGCTACGCAACAACACAACTCACTCCTTACAAGGCGCGGACGGCGGGAATGCTCCGTTTCGAGAGCAACAGATCGGTGATCGCCCAGACGAGAGCGTCGAGGCGGTCGGGGCTTGCGTCGCCGGCGCCGACGAAGGACGTCATCTCGTCTTCGAGGGCGCTGAAGGCGCCGACATGGCGCACGAGGCCCTGCTCATAGAGCGCGGCGACCGGCGCGGCGCGAAGGCGCTTGGCGAGCCGGGCGTGCACGGTCTTGACGGGCGCCTGCGGATCGACCGCAGCGATGACGGCCTTCGCCATGTCGCCGCCCTGATTGGCCTCGACCACGATGCGCGCGGCCCCGAATTCAAGGCAGGCGGCGACGGCGCGCTCGGCCCAGATGCGCGGCGCGACGCCTTTCACCGAC
>JACADZ010000191.1 GCA_013389105.1 Parvularculaceae bacterium
GCTGTGGTGAACGGCGTGAGCCGGCTGCACGGCGAGGTGAGCCGCCGCCTCCTCGCGCCGCTCTTCCCGCGCTGGCCCGAGGCCGAGATCCCCGTCGGTCATGTCACCAACGGCGTCCACGCGCCGAGCTGGGAGGGCGCGGCGATCGGCGAGATCCTGGAGGAGAGCTGCGGCCCGCGCCGCTGGCTCGACGAGCTCGAGCCGGTCGAGCGCGCGCTGCGCGCACTGCCCGACGATCGCCTCTGGGAGTTCCGCGGGCGCCAGCGCCGCGAGCTCGTCGACTTCCTGCGCCTGCGGCTCGCGCGCCAGTGCGCGGAGAGCGGCGAGACCGAGGCCTGCGTGCACGAGGTCGCGCGCTCGCTCGATCCCGACGCGCTCACGCTCGGCTTCGCGCGCCGCTTCGCGACGTACAAGCGTCCGAACCTGCTGCTGCGCGACCCCGAGCGGCTGGCCCGGCTGCTCTCGGATCCGCACCGGACGGTGCAGCTCGTCGTGGCGGGCAAGGCGCACCCGCGCGACGAGGCTGGCAAGCAGCTCATCTGCGCGTGGCTCGCCTTCGTGCGCCGGCCGGAGCTGCGCGGCCGCGCGGTCTTCGTGTCGGACTACGACATGCTGCTGGCCGAGCGGCTGGTGCAGGGCGTCGACGTGTGGATCAACACCCCGCGGCGGCCGTGGGAGGCGAGCGGCACGAGCGGGATGAAGGTGCTCGCGAACGGCGGGCTGAACCTCTCCGAGCTCGACGGCTGGTGGGCGGAGGCGTGGACGCCCGAGGTGGGCTGGGCGATCGGCGACGGGCGCGAGCACGGCGAGGATCCGGCCTTCGACGCGGCGGACGCGGAGACGCTCTACCGGCGGCTCGAGGAGGAGATCGTGCCGGCGTTCTACGAGCGCGACCTGCGCGGCATCCCGACGCGCTGGGTGGCGCACATGCGCGCGAGCATGGCGGACCTCGCGCCGCGGTTCTCGACCAACCGCATGCTGCGCGAGTACACCGAGGTGTAC
>JACADZ010000092.1 GCA_013389105.1 Parvularculaceae bacterium
CGGCCGCCGCGCGCCGCGGCGCGGGCGACAATGGCGCGGCGGCGGGCGGCGCGGCTGTCGTTTTTCCGTTCGCGGGCGTGGACTTCTTCGCCTCCGGCTTCGCGACGGCGCCCCCGCCGATGACGCCGAGGAGTGCGTTGACGCCGACGGTGTCGCCTTCCTTGGCGGCGATTTCCGAGAGCACGCCCGCCGACGGAGCGGGCACCTCAACGGACACCTTGTCGGTCTCAAGTTCGACCAGCGGCTCGTCGGCCGAGACCGTATCTCCGAGCTTCTTCAGCCATTTGGCGATGGTCGCTTCGGTGACGGACTCGCCGAGCGTCGGGACGCGAATTTCGGTGGGCATTTCAGGCTCCGGGGTGAACGGCGGAAGATGACCAGTCGGAACGGCCTTGCCGCCGTTCAATATTGACCATTCGTCTCTAACTCAACGCTTCAACTCAACGCTTCATTCAGGAACTCGTCGAGCTCGCGCTTGTGGCGGCTGGCGAGGCCCGTCGCGGTCGAGGCTGAGGCGGGGCGCCCCACATAACGCGCGCGCTTGTGCCTCGCATCGACGTGCTGGAGCGTCCATTCGAGATTGGGTTCCATGAACGACCATGCGCCCATGTTTTTCGGCTCTTCCTGGCACCAGACCATCTCCGCGCCGGGGAAGCGCTTCAACTCGTTCATCAGCGAATGCGCCGGGAACGGATAGAACTGCTCGACCCTCAGGAGATAAACGTCGTTCACGCCGCGCTTCTCGCGTTCCTCGAGCAGATCGTAATAGACCTTTCCCGAGCACATGACGACGCGGCGGATGTTCCGGTCCGGCGATAGCTCCAACGTCGAGCCAGGCCGGGCCTCGGCGTCGTCCCATAGCACGCGATGGAAAGACGAGCCCGGTCCCATGTCGGCGAGGGTCGAGACGCAGCGCTTGTGGCGCAGCAGCGATTTCGGCGTCATGATGACGAGGGGCTTCCTGAAGTTCCGCCGCATCTGGCGCCGCAGGATGTGGAAATAGTTCGCAGGCGTCGTGCAGTTGGCGACCTGCATATTGTCCTGTGCGCACATCTGCAGGAACCGCTCAAGCCGCGCCGAGGAATGCTCCGGTCCCTGACCTTCATATCCATGCGGCAGGAGCAGCACCAGGCCGGAAATGCGCAGCCACTTGCGTTCGGAAGAGGTGATGAACTGGTCGATCATCACCTGCGCGCCGTTGGCGAAATCGCCGAACTGAGCCTCCCAGAGGACGAGGAATTTCGGGTTGGCGAGCGAGTAGCCGTACTCAAAGCCCATCACCGCGAACTCGGACAGGTTCGAGTCGTGAACCTCAAACGTCCCCCTGGCGCCCTTGAGGTGCTTCAAGGGAGTATAGATCTTTTCCGTGTTCTGATCGATGAAGACGGCGTGCCGCTGGGAAAACGTGCCGCGCCGCGAATCCTGCCCCGACAGACGCACGCCGAAGCCCTCGAGCAGCAGCGAGCCGAAGGCGAGCCCTTCCGCCGTCGCCCAGTCGATATCCTTGCCCGCGTCGACGGTCGCGCGTCGTTGCTCCAGCACGCGCGCGAGCGTCTTGTGGACCGCGAAGTCGGCCGGATGCGACGAGATGGTCTTTCCGATCTTTTTCAGCGTTTCGATGTCGACGGCCGTGTCGCCGCGGCGGTCGTCGTCCATCGGCGGGACGAAGCCCGACCACTGTCCGTCGAGCCAGTCCGCCTTGTTGGGCCGGAAGGATTTCGACGCCTCCATTTCGGAGTCAAGAAAAGCCCGGTAGGCTTCGCGCTCCTTGTCGCACCAGCCGGCGTCAATCACCCCTTCGGCCTCGAGGCGCGCCGCATAAAGCTCGCGGGTCGTCTTCATGCCGCGGATCTTTTTGTACATGAGCGGCTGGGTGAAGCTCGGCTCGTCGCCCTCGTTGTGGCCGAAGCGGCGATAGCAGAACATGTCGATGACGACGTCGGCGCCGAAACGCTGGCGGTACTCGGTCGCGACCTTGGCGGCGTAGACGACCGCCTCCGGGTCGTCCCCGTTCACATGGAAGATCGGCGCCGCGACCATCTTGGCGACGTCCGACGGATAGGGCGAGGAGCGCGCGAATTTGGGGCTGGTCGTGAAGCCGATCTGATTGTTGACGATGAAGTGTATGCAACCGCCGGTGCGATAGCCGCGAAGACCCGAAAGGCCGAAACACTCGGCGACCACGCCCTGGCCGGCGAACGCGGCGTCGCCGTGGAGGAGCAGCGGCAGCACATGCGTGCGCGGTTGTTCAAGCCCTTCCGGCGGCGCGATGCGGTCCTGCTTGGAGCGCGCCTTGCCGAGCACGACCGGATCGACGGCTTCAAGATGCGACGGGTTCGCCGTCAGCGAAAGATGAACGCGGTTTCCGTCGAACTCTCGGTCGGACGACGCCCCGAGATGGTATTTGACGTCGCCCGAGCCCTCGATTTCGTCGGGCGTCACCGAGCCGCCCCCGAACTCGTGAAAGATGTGATGGTAGGGTTTGCCCATCACCGCCGCGAGGACGTTGAGGCGCCCGCGATGCGGCATGCCGATGACGATCTCCTGCACGCCGAGCGCGCCGCCGCGCTTGATGATCTGTTCGAGCGCCGGCACCGTCGATTCGGCGCCGTCGAGGCCGAAGCGCTTGGTGCCGGTATATTTCGTATGCAGGTAGTTCTCGAAGCCTTCGGCCTCGATGAGCTTTTTCAGGATCGCGCGCTTGCCCTCGGGCGTGAAGGTGATCTCTTTGTCCTTCCCCTCGATGCGCTGCTGGATCCACGCCTTTTTGTCGGGATCGGAGATATGCATGAACTCGACGGCGAACGTCCCGCAATAGGTCCGCCTGAGGATGGCGAGGATTTCGCGCAGTGTCGCGTAGTCGAGCCCGAGCACTTGGTCGATGAAGATCGGCTTGTCGAGATCGGCCTCGGTGAAGCCGTAGGTCTGCGGATCTAGTTCGGGATGGATTTGCCGCGCAGTCTGCCCCAGCGGATCGAGATTGGCGATGAGGTGCCCGCGAATGCGATAGGAGCGAATGAGCATCAGAGCACGGATCGAGTCCTGGGTCGCTTTGAGGACGTCGGCGGGGGCGGCGGCGGGCTGGCGCTGTTCGATCTTCGCTCTGACGGCTTCCGGCTCGGCCCAGTTGGAATCGAAGGCTGCGGTCGCCTCGCCGTTCACTTGCGGCGGCCAGTCCCGGCGCGCCCAGCTCGGCGCCAAGGGGCGCCCGCCCTGGTCGAGCCCCTCGAAATAGGCCCGCCAATCGGCGCCGACCGACTGCGGATCAGCGAGATAACGCCCGTATAGCCCCTCAAGGTACCGGGCGTTGGCGCCGCTCAGGAATGTCGGCTCGAAGCCCCCGCCGGACCCTCCGGCGGCGGCGCGCCCGTTCTTGGCCATGACGCTCTTTCCAACTCAACGTGCTGATTTGCAGCCGGTTACATACGCCAAACGATCGCCGTTTCAATGGCGCGAAATGCCCGCCACCGGGCGGATGTCATGGCGCAAATAGCCTAGCGGCGGCTTAAGGCGCGCGCGTCAACGATTATTAAGGAGCGCCAGAAGGGTCTGTCCCATCGCCGCGGGCGTCGGCGAGACGGTAATCCCCGCCGATTTCATCGCTTCGATCTTGGCCGCCGCGGTGTCGTCGGCGCCGGCGATGAGGGCGCCGGCGTGGCCCATGCGCCGGCCTGGCGGGGCGGTGACGCCGGCGATGAAGCCGACCGTCGGCTTCTTCACCTTGTTCGAGGCGAGGAAGCGCGCGGCTTCCGCCTCAGCCGAGCCGCCGATCTCGCCGATCATAATGATCGAATCGGTGTCCGGGTCGGCGAGGAAGAGGTCGAGGACGTCGATGAAGTCCATGCCCTTCACCGGATCGCCGCCGATGCCGACGCAGGTCGACTGGCCAAGCCCGGCCATGCTGGTCTGGTGCACCGCCTCATAGGTCAACGTGCCGGAGCGCGAGACGATGCCGACATGGCCGTCTCGGTGGATGTGCCCCGGCATGATGCCGATCTTGCATTCGCCCGGCGTGATGACGCCGGGGCAGTTCGGGCCGACGAGGCGCGATTTCGAGCCGCCGAGCGCGCGCTTGACGCGCACCATGTCGAGCACAGGGATGCCCTCGGTGATCGTCACGATCAGCGGTATCTCCGCGTCGACCGCCTCGAGGATGGCGTCGGCGGCGAAAGGCGGCGGCACATAGATGACGGTCGCATCTGCGCCGGTCTGGTGTCGCGCCTCGGCCACGGTCTCGAAGATGGGGAGCCTCGCGCCCTTGGCGGCGCCCTGGGCCGCCTCGCCGCCGACCCATTCGGTTCCGCCCCTCCCGGGGACGACCCCGCCGACCATGCGCGTGCCGTAGGCGATCGCCTGCTCGGTGTGGAAGGTCCCCTGCGCGCCGGTCAGGCCCTGGCAGATCACCTTCGTATTCTTGTCGATAAGGATGGACATGAGGGCTCCGCGGCGGAAAGTCCGAGCCTCTTACGGCGCAGCGCACGCCCCCGCAACGCCGGACCGCCGCGCGCCGCCGAAACGTCGATCAATCCGTGCAGCAGCCGCCACCCGGACAATTGGTGGAGTCAGCACAGCATGTACCGGCGCCGCAACATTTCAGGCATCCGTCGGAACAGCACGAAGTCGGATTGTCGCCAGGCGCATCACCGGCGGAGGTAACGACTCGATCGCACTTTTTGGGGTCGCCAAGCACTTTTGATCCAGCCTTCGTAACTACCGCCTCAATTTCAATTGATTCCAGAAATCGTTGGGGATCCGCTATCGAGCGGACATGATGTCGGCTTACATCGGCTCGATGGCTGAAACGCTGGTCGTCCAGTTTTTTCACAATTACGGGCGACGCAATTTTTTTCCATCGCGGTCTTGCTCCCGCATCATCCTTTACGAAGACTTCAACCGCAAGAGACGCCTTAGAAGAGGACATTGCCGGCGGCGCCGCTCCAAGTAGCAGCCGTAGTTTGTACGGATAGCCCCTAACAGATTCTACTTCGGCCTCTTGCCCATAGCGAACGATAATGCTCGGCGTGGCGACCACTTCGCCGTCAACGCGATAAGTCAATTGAAGTGAGTAGCTGGGTGCGGGAGAATCATCAGGCGAATTATCCGCCTTCACCGCGACGCTGGACATGCAAAGTATGGCAATCAGAACGGTTCGAAAAAGCAACATTCCAACTCCCGTTTGTTGGCATTTTTCTATGGCGTTTCGAATCCTGGTGGCAAATAAAATTCGTGCAATTATGCCCCCGTAGAGGCGCCGCGGCATAGTGGATGCGGTTTAGCGAGATTGATCTTCCTCGTCCGCGCGAGCATGAATTCTGAAATGTCGAGCAAATTGGACGAGAGCCTCATCGCGAAAGCGCGGGCCGAGACGGCCGCGGGCCGCCTAGACGCGGCGCTGCTTGCGTGGGGCGAGGTCGAGCGTGCGGGGCCGCACCCCGAAGCGGCCCTCAATCTCGCCCGCATTGCGCTGAAGCGCGGCGACGGCGCCGCGGCGATCGCGCATTTTGCGCGGGCCGAGGCGCTGGCGCCCAAAGAAGCGGTGATCCCGCTCGAGCGCGCCGGCGCCCATAAGCTGGTCGGCGACGCTGAGGGCGAAATCGACGCCTTGGAAAGGGCGCTCGCCGTCGATCCCTATTGCTACCCGGCGCTGCTCTTCAAAGGCGGCTGGTTCGAGCGACAGGGGCGGCCTCACGACGCCGCGCGAATTTACGCCGACGCGCTGAAAATCCTGCCGCAGAAGATTCCGCCCGGCCTGCAGGCGGTCGTCGATCATGCCCGGCGCACCCTCGATGAAAGCCGGAGGGCGCTCGACGCCTACCTCGCCGAACGGCTTGCGCCGACGCGCGCGATGTTTCCGGGCGAGCGGCTCGATCGCTTTGACGAATGCAAGGACGGCGCGGTCGGCCTTAAGAAGATCTATCACCATGAGCCGACGCTCCTTCACTATCCGCGCCTGCCGGCCATTCAGTTCTTTGACGACTCGCACTTCCCGTGGATGCCAGAGCTTGAGGCGGCGACCGACGATATCGCCGCCGAACTCGCGCGCCTCATCGAGGAAGACGCCGAGGGCTTCGTGCCGTATGTTCGGTTCCGCCCCGGAGACCCTGTCAATCAGTGGGCGGAACTTAACCACTCGCCGAAGTGGAGCGCCTTTTTCTTCTATGAGAACGGCGCCCTGAACGAGACCAACGCGCGCCGCTGCCCGAAGACCGCGGCCGCGCTCGCGCGGGTCCCGATGGCGGCGACGCCGGGCTATTCGCCGAACGCTTTCTTCTCGACGCTGGCCCCTAGGGGCCACATACCGCCGCACACAGGCTCCACCAACGCAAGGCTCATCTGTCACCTGCCGTTGATCGTGCCTGAAGGGTGCTCCTTCCGCGTCGGCAACGACACGCGGGACTGGAAGCGCGGCAAGGCATGGGTGTTCGACGACTCGATCGAGCACGAAGCCTGGAACCGCAGCGAGAAGCTGCGCGTGATCCTGATTTTCGACGTGTGGAATCCGCTGCTTTCGGAGGCCGAGCGAGAGATGGTGAACGCCCTCCTCGTCGCGCGGCGCGAGTTCTACGCCAGGGGATAGCTCCTGTCAGATCTTAACGAGCCCCGAGAACGGCGAGGCGCCTGCGCCGGGAAAAACTTTGTTCCGCAGATCAGCGCGGGCGATTCCCCAGTGCTCCTCGAGCGACGTCATGAACAGCGCGCGCAGATCGTTCGCTGGCTGAAGATCCCGGTTCTGATAGAGCGAGCCGAGGCCCGGCCAGTCGCCGATCATCCGGCCGCCTCGCGCCGCGCCGCCGAGGACGAAGGCCGCGCCGCCCGTGCCGTGGTCGGTCCCGAGCGTGCCGTTGGGGGCGACGGTTCGCCCAAACTCGGTGGCGACGATGACGAGGGTCTTGCCCCACGTGGCGCCGAGGCCCTCTTTCAGGGACTTAAGGCTCGCATCGAGCCCCGCAAGGCGGACGGCGACGTAGCCGTCGGCGCCGCCCTGGTTGGCGTGACTGTCCCACCCGTCGAAGGAGAGGACGGCCGCGGCGGGTCCGCCGGGCGCGGCGAGAAGTTTTGCGGCGGCGCCGGCGAGAACCGGCCACTGTCCGTTCCCGCGGCCGTAACCGCGGTCCGGCCGCTCGCGCGCCGCCATGCCGCCGGACGCGACGTCTTCGGTTTCGATCGCGCTGGCGAGCGCGGGGCCGAGCACAGGATCGTCCGCATAGAGATCCATTAGGCGTATGAGGGTGTCCTCGTTCGCAGCGCGCACGAAGGTAGGCGCGTAGTTCGAGGCGGGTCCGGGGCCGCGCAGCACCAGCGGCAGCGAGCCCGAGAGCGCGACGCCCTTGGCCGGCGGCGCGAGCAGGAGCGCCCGGTTGAGCCAGCCGTCGTTCAACGCGAATACAGCTGCGGCGCCGCTTTCAAGGACGTCCTGCCCGTCGAAATGCGAGCGCTCGCGATAGGGCGACGCGGCGGCGTGCAGAATGGCGAGCGCGCCGTTCTTCCACTCCTCATGCAGGAAGGAGAGCTTCGGGTGGAGGCCGAAGGTCCGGTCAAGGAACAGCACGCCGCCGGCCGAGCCCGGCGGCGCCAGCGCCAGCCGCCCGCGCAGGGCCGCATATCGCGGATCGCCATAGGCCGGAACCGCGGCGAGACCGTCGAGCGCGCCGCGCAGGATGACGAGCACGAATTTGCGCTCGCCGGCGACCGCGCTCAGCGCCGCCCCGGCGCCCGCAACCGACAAAGCAAACCCTCCGCCCAGGGATAAGGCGGCGCGGCGTGTGGGAAGGTCGTTTCTCATATGCGTCTCCTAGCGCCGCTGGAATTCAGGGCTCATCAGGGCGAGAACGAGACCCTGAGCCCCGCTCTCCGCGCGACGGACGGCCTCGGAGGTCCGCGACGACATGAACGGGCCGAGCGCCGCGGCGGCGATCTGTTCAGGCGACGTGCGCAGGGGCAGGCGCCGCGCAAACTCCTGCGACCATTGAAGGCGCTTCATGACGGCGTCCGGCGTCGCCCATTCATCGGCGACATCCGCCCAGCCTTTGGGCGACGGCGCGGAGAAGGGTTGCTGCCCGAGCAGGACATAGGCGCCGAAAACGCCCTGCGGTTCGACAGTCTCGAGGCCCGCGAGCCTTAGGGCGGAGAGGATGAATTCGTCCGGCGTCTTGAACTTGCGCTGCTCGGGCTCGAACGCTTCAGGGAGATCGACGAGGGATTGATGCAGCGTCGGAAGATCGCCGTCGCTGTCGCGGAACGCCTTTTCGAGCCTTGCGACGGCGCTGAGCGGCGGCGTGTCGGCGATGAAATGCCGGGCGAGCTTGACGGCGATACGGTTCGCCGTCGCCGGGTGGCGCGCGAGGTCGGCGAGAATCGCATGCGCCTGCTCCTCGCCCGCCTCGGGGTAGCGCTTGCCCATGACGGTGCGGGGGCCGGGCTCGTGCAGCTGCGCGGCGAAAACGAAATCGCCGAGCCCGGCGTCGGGCAGGAACCGGCGGAGGCGGTCCGAGACGATCGTCCAGCCGGTAAGCGCGCGCGCGAACTCCGTCACATCCGCCTGCGTGTAGCCCCCTTGCGGGCCGACCGTGTGCAGTTCGAGCGCCTCGCGCGCGAGGTTTTCGTTAAGACCGCGTTTCAGCCGCTTGCCCGCCGGCGAGTTCGGACCGACCGATACCGCCTGGTCGAGATAGATCAGCATGCCGGGATGGCGCATCACCGCCAGATGCAGGTCGGCGAAGGAGCCGGTCATGCCGGCGCGGATGACTTCGCGTTCGTAAAGCCCGGCGAACGGAATCGGCCCGCCCTTGGTCGCGGCCACGGTGAAATGATTGGACCAGAAACGCACCAGCCGTTCGGCGAATCCGTCGCTCGTCGTCAGCGCCCGGCGGGTGCGCGCGACGATTTCGGCGCGTAGCGCCTCCGTGAAGGACTTGAAGCCCGGGATCGCCTCCGCACCCATATCCTGAGGCGGCTTCGTCGCCGCGACGCCCTTAATGAACTTCCGAAGGCTTTCCGACGCCTCGGCTCGGGTCGGGAGCGTGTCGTCCTCAAGAGCGAAAGCGTCGCGCCGCCCAATCTGGTCCTTGAGCCAGCCGCGCGGATCGGCGCCGATGCGTGCAAGGTCGCCCGGCCTCGCGCCCATGCCGAAGCGATTGACGGCGATCGCCGCGCCTAAAGTATTTCCCTGCATGCCGCCTCCGCCATTGCAGCCGCTTTCCTTGAACGCCGACCCTACCGCGATCCGTCGCTCCCGTCAGAGCGAGCGATCCTCAGGGAGCAGCGGCGCGGCTGGCTCCAGCCTGATTTCGATGCGGCGATTGCCAGGAAGGAAGGGGTCTTCCGGATAGAGCGGCTCAGCCGCGCCGCGGCCCGAGACGCCGGCGATGCGGTCCGCCGGAAAGCCCGCGACCTCAAGAGCCTCGCGCGCGGCGTTGGCGCGCGCCGCGGTGAGTTCGAACGGCGAGTAGGCGCCGGCGCCGGTCGCGTCGGCGTGGCCATCGATGAAGATGCGGTTGGGGAGCGGTTTCAGCGCTTTGGCGACATCGGCCAGCAGCGCCCGCGCCCTCGCGGTCGGCTCGGCGCTCCCGAGTTCGAACATCGGAGCGCCGGTCGAATCGACCAGCACGATCTGCATGCCTTCTTCGCTCGCCTCGACTGTGATCGCGGCATCGGCGCCCCTGAGCAGCGGGTCGGCTTTGATCGCACGCTCAAGCGCGCCTTTCGCCTCTTCGTAGCGACGTCTGTCGGCGGCCGGATTGGCGAAAGCCCCGTCGACGCCAGCCGCCCCGGAGGTCGGGCGGGCGCTCAATGTTTCCTTCAGCCCGTCGGCAGTCGGCGTAACGGAAGGCTTGAGGTTGCCGGGCTGGCGCCGGTCCGGCGCGCCGGCGAGATCGACCTCGCCGGCGAAGCGGCGCTCTTCCGTCACCCCGAATGCATCGCGAATGGAGCCGGCGACCACTTGCATCTTGGCGTTGTCCTGCACCGAAAAGGAAATGATCAGCGCGAAGAAGCAAACGAGCAGCGTCATGAGGTCCGCATAGGTCACGAGCCAGACGCCGTTGCGGCGCTGGGTCCGTCGCTGCGCCGCGGTCATGCCGCCGCCGTTCGGAAGTTCGCCCGGGCGTTCTGCGGCAGATAGACGATCAGCATGTCGGTTATGGCGTCGGGCGAGCGCCGCTCCGCGACCTGTACGAGGCCGTCGATAATCAACGAGAGATTTGTCTCCTGCGCCTCGAGCTTGACCGCGAGCTTGTCGGCGATCGGAAGTGCGATGACATAGGCGAGGAGGGCCCCGTAGAGCGTCGTCAGCAGCGCAACCGCCATGGCGGGTCCGATCTTTGACGGATCGTCCATCACCGAGAGCATGTTGACAAGCCCGATGACCGTGCCGATGAGGCCGAATGACGGCGCTGCCTCGCCGATGGCGCGAAACACCTTTTCGCCGGCGATCAGGCGTTCGATCTCAAGATCGCGTTCGCGCGTCAGCTGCGCGCGCAACTGGTCGGGCGACAAACCGTCGGCGATCATTTGCTTGCCTCGGGCGAGGAAGGGATCCGATGCGGCGGCGCGCTCGAGCGCCATCGGCCCTTGCCGGCGCGCGAGCGCTGCGAGAGAGCGCACTTCCTCGAGAAGCTCGCCGGGGCCGCGCTGATGATCGAAGAACGCGCTGCGCACGCCAGCGTTGAGAGCGGCCCTCACTTCCCCGATCGGGAAGCGGAGGATGGTGGCCGACACGACGCCGCCAATGACGATCAGCAGCGAGGGAACATTGAAGAAGATGCTGATCGCGCCGCCAAGCGCGATGGCGACGCCAACCACGAACAAGCCGGCGATTATGCCGCCGATGGTGGCGAAATCGATGCGCATGCGGTTTACGGAGAAGCCCTCGCCGACCCAACGGGAAGCGTTCTAGGGCCCCTTTGGTAAAGCCCGCCCTACGCGCGCCGCTAAAAAGCCCCCGACCGTAAGGCCGGAGGCTTCAACAAGGCTTCGTGAAGAGGTGGTTAAGACCGCCCCCTTCGGCGCGTGCGCGCTAATCTAGCCCCAGGGCCCGCGCGCCGCCGCCGCCGGCGCGACATAGGCGGCCGAGGCGGCGCCGCTCGCCATCGCCATCAGCCGGTCGATCCGGTTCTGGGTCGAAGGGTGGGTCGAGAACAGGTTGTCGGCGCCGCGCCCGGACAAGGGGTTCACGATCATCATCTGCCCGGTCTCGGGATGGCGCTCGGCGAACTCGTTCGGGATTCGCGCCGCGCCGTTCGAGATCTTGGCGAGCGCCGAGGCGAGCCAATCGGGGCGGCCGCAGATCTCCGCGCCAAGAGCGTCTGCCTCGTACTCGCGGCCGCGGCTGATCGCCATCTGCACGATGGCGGCGGCCAGCGGGGCAAGGAGCATGATGGCGAGGCTGCCGATCAGATTGCCGCCGCCGTTGTTGTCGCGATTGCCGCCGAAGAACATCGCGAAATTGGCCAGCGTCGTGATGGCGCCGGCGATGGTCGCGGTCAACGTCATAGTGAGCGTGTCGCGGTTCTTCACATGCGCGAGTTCATGCGCCATGACGCCGGCGATCTCCTCTTCGCTCAGCATGCGGAGGAGACCCGTCGTCGCGGCGACGGCGGCGTTCTGGGGGTTGCGCCCCGTCGCGAAAGCGTTGGGCTGGTCGCTGTCGATCACGTAGACCTTCGGCTGGGGCAGGCCGGCGCGCTCGGCCAGCGCGCGCGTGATCTCGACGTAACGACGCACCGCGCCGGACGCATGGGTCTCGTCCGCGGGTTCGGCGCGATACATCCGGAGCACGATCTTGTCGGCGTTCCAGTAAGCGAAGACGTTGCCCGCCGCCGCAACGAGGAGCGCGATCAGCATGCCGCCCTGGCCGCCGATCGCCGCGCCGACCACGCCGAACAGCGCGGTCATCGCGGCAAGTAGAATGTAGGTTCTAAGATGCGTCATCTTTCCTTCGCTCCGTTGCGATCCCGATCGCGGTCCGTATATGTGAAGCGGCAGATGGAGCTTCAATATGAGCGAAGGCAAACGCGATCTTCCCGAGGCGGCCAAGCGCGCGCTTGCCGAAGCCGAGGCTCGGCGCAGGGCGGCGGCACGGCCCGCGGCGCCGCCGGGCGAGATCGGCGGGCCGAAGGGACCTGAGCCGACGCGCTACGGCGATTGGGAGCGGAACGGCCGCGCCGTCGATTTCTAACCTCCTCTAAACCCGCAGCCCTTATAATGCTCCTTGATTGCAGGATATCTACAATAGCAACTTTTGGCGGAAACCAGCCGCTAGACGCGGCAGGTCGAGAGCATGAGCCTCTGGCCCCTTGCGATAATGGCTTTGTTCGCCCCGGCTCATGCCTCCGCGCTGGCGGGGCCAGTCGCGGCGACGGTCGAGCGGGTGATCGACGGCGACACGTTCAAGGCGCGCGCCGCGATCTGGATCGACCAAGAGATTGTTATTTCCGTGCGGCTCGCGGAAGTTGATACCCCGGAACTCGCGCGCGCGGCCTGCCCGGCGGAAAAGGCGCGGGCGGAAGAGGCGCAGTCCTTCACGGCGGCTTTTCTCGCGGGGCGCGCCATCCTCACCGACATCCGCCACGACAAATTTGCGGGCCGCGTGGTCGCCCGCGTCGCGAACGTCGCCGGCGACGACCTTGGCGAGGCGCTCTTGCGCCGCGGTCTTGCCGCGCGGGGAGCAGGCGCCGACTGGTGCCCGGCGAGCTAAGCTCGGCGGAATTAGGGATAGAATGAAGTTTCTCCGCCCGTGAAGCCCCAGGGCTCGGGCATGTCGAAACATTCGCGGACGTCGGCGCGCGCTTCCATCCGGAGAAGCCCCGGTCCGTCCGCCGCCGCCTCCAGCCGCAGGACCAGCACCCCGGCGAGGGCGGGACCCTCAAGCCCGACGCGCAGGTCCTGATAGCAATAGGTCTCGCCGGGCTTGATCGAGCGAAACGGCGCGTTGAGCCGTCCGTCGCCGGCGGCGGCGCTGACGACGCCGCCCGGGGCCGACAGCGAAGGCATTCGTCCGTGCAGGGAGAAAACGAGCCGCTCGGGATCGACGAGGTCCTCGTAGAGGGCGACCGCGCTCACCTTGCGCGCGCGCGCATTGTGCGAGGAATCGGTGAACCAGACTCCGCGCGCCGCGACCGGCGGGCCCAGCACGTCGGCGACGCAGGCGTTTTCGCCGGGCTTGAGGCGGCGGCCGGCCCCGTCGCCGAGCTTGCCCATCCAGGGCGCCATGAGGTCGGCGGCGAGATAATCGAAGGCGCAGCGCGAGCGCGTCTCGTCGAAAGCGAGAGCCCGCTCGAGCGCCGCCGAGATTTCATGCGACGGCGCCGGCGGCGTCGTCCGCGCATGCGAGGGGTCGGCGTGATGGGCGACGGGCGCAGCCGCGTCGGCGAGGCCGACGTCGAACGCCCGCGCAAACCCCACCGGCGCGCCGGCGTCGACTTTGAGCCGCACCGCGACCGCCAGCCTGCCCTCGGCGACCTCCTCGAAAGCCTGCAGGCCGCCGGCGCGGCGCAGCAGCGCCGGATCGACGGCGTCGAGACGGTCGTAGAAGACCGAAATGCGGTCGCAGGGCTTGAACCTCACCGTCCACAGGGCGCGCTTTCGGCCGCCGACGATTTCGGTGCGCCTCTCGAGCGCGACGACCTCGCCCTTGCCGGGCGCGAGCGCCGTGACGGGAGCGCCTCCGCGGCGCTGCGTGGTCAATCGCAGATAGGGCGCAGGCGGAGCTTCTCCGGGCGCAGCCAGCGCGCCGAGCGGCGTCGCGCTTTTGATGTCGCCAAGGTCGGCGAAGCCGGCGGTGAGCGGCGCCTCGCCGGGCGCGCAAGCGCGCTCCTCGGCGTTGAGCTTCTCAAGCTTGGCGAGCGCGCGCCTGTCGGCCGCCTTGCGTCCGACGTCCGGATTGGCGATGGCGGCCCCCATGGCCGCAGCGACGAACAGCGCTGCGGCGAGGCGGGTGTAATATCCGATACCCGACACTTTCTTTTTCTTATCCCCGCGTCTTAGGGCCAAATATAGGGCGCGGCCCTCCCCCAAAGCGAGTCGCCGAACGCCGCAGATGTTGCCGGAATCCCTCACCTGGCCGCGTCGCAACCGGGTCTCGACAGGAAATCCCCGCCCGGCGATAAGCGCGGCGGGGCCGATCAACCTAACGGAGAGCGGGCATGGTCAAGTGGCGGGGCCGCGAGGGCAGCAAGAACGTCGAAGATCGCCGGGGCGTCGGCGCGGCGGCCGGCATGTCGGGGCTCGCCATCCTCTTGATCCGCTTCGTCATGAGCCGCTGGGGGCTCGGCGGCGTCGCGGTGCTGGTCGCCGGATTCTTCGCGCTGCAGGCGGTCGGCATTAATCCGATGGCGCTCCTGTCCGGCCAGCCGGCCTCAGGCTCCCGCGAATTGAGCGCCGCGGACCAGGAAGCCGGTCAATTCGTCGGGGTCGTCCTCGCCGAGACCGAAGCGACGTGGTCAGATTTTTTCGCGCGCTCCGGGCAGGACTACCCCGAACCGAAGCTCGTGATGTTCTCCGGCAAGGTCGAGTCCGCCTGCGGCTTCGCGTCGGCCGCGTCCGGGCCTTTCTACTGCCCCGCGGACCAGCAGGTTTATCTCGATACGAACTTTTTCGCGGAGCTGTCGCAGCGCTTCGGCGCGCCCGGCGATTTCGCCGCCGCCTATGTCGTCGCCCACGAGGTCGGCCACCATGTCCAGACCATCACGGGCGTCGCGGACAAGGTGCGCCGGGCGCAGGCGCGAGCCAGCCAGGAGGAAGGCAACGCCCTCCAGGTCCGCATGGAGCTGCAAGCGGATTGCTATGCAGGCGTGTGGGCCCATCAGGCGCAAAAGCAGCGCGATTTTCTCGAGCCCGGCGACATCGAGGAAGGCCTCCGGGCCGCGGCGGCGATCGGCGACGACACCTTGCAGCGCGGCGCCGGGCGGCGCGTGACGCCGGAGAGCTTCACGCACGGCACGTCGGAGCAGCGCCAGCAGTGGTTCTATCGCGGCTACAAGAACGGCGACCCCGGCGCCTGCGACACGTTCAGCGAGTGAGGCGGGACGGCGCCGTCTCAGTCAGTGCAGGTTCCGCCGCTCGTGGGGGCTGTCGAGCGAGAAGGCGGGGATCTCGGCCTCGAAGCGTTCGCCGGTCTCGGTTTCCATGAGGTAGCGCCCGTGCATCATGCCCGACGGGGTCCCAAGCGGCGTGCCCGAGGTGTATTCAAAACCCTCGCCGGGCTTGATGGTCGGCTGCTCGCCGACGACGCCGACGCCCTGGACTTCCTCCATGGCGCCGGCATTGTCGATGATGCGCCAGTAGCGGGTCCTCAAGCGAACCGTGTCATGAGACTCGTTATGAATGCGAACGGTGTAGGACCAGACATACCGCCCATCGTCCGGGTCGGATTCCTTTTCGAGATAGTTCGGCCGCACGCTGATGCGGATCCCCCTCGTGACTCGCTCGTACATAGGCAGTTCCCCGCTGCGCCCGGTCGAAGCTTATCGCAGGTCGACGGACCGTGGAAAGGTGCGGGAGCGGCTCGCCGCAAATCCCGCTCGCGCCGTGTCGCTTCCCCCCTGCGGCGAGGCTCAGTGGAAAAATCGAAGCGCGAAGAGGCGGCTGCATGATAGCGGGACCCGGCGTCCTTCCCGCCGAGGAGATCGAGGCGCTGATCGCCTCCGGGGCCGTCAATGCGCCCGCGGGCCTCAAGCCCCGGCAGATCCAGCCGGCGAGCCTCGACCTCACCATCGGCGCCCGCGCGTGGCGAGCCCGCGCGTCGTTCCTCCCCTCGCGCGGGGGCAGCGTCGCCGAACGGCTTGAGGACGGACTCTTGATGCATGAGCTCGACCTCTCCCGGCCGGCGATTCTCGAGCGCGGCTGCGTCTATCTCGTCGAACTCGCCGAGCGGTTGCGATTGCCGGCGGACATCCGCGCCGCAGCCAATCCGAAAAGCTCGACCGGCCGCATCGACGTTTTCGTCCGACTCGTCGTCGACGGCGGCGGCTCGTTCGACGAAGCGCCCGCCGGGTATGAGGGACCGCTCTACGCCGAAATCAGCCCACGGACGTTTTCTATTGTGATCCGCCCAGGCTCGAGCCTCAACCAGATCCGCTTCAAGCGCGGCGAGTGCCGGCTCGGCGACTCCGAGCTCGCAGCGCTGCATGCCAGCGCGCCGCTGATCGACGGCGACGCGAGCATCGCGGGCGGCATCGGGCTTTGCGTCCAGCTCCGGGCGTCCTCTCGCGGTCCCGTCGGCTGGCGCGGACGGCGGCACGCCTCGCTGATCGACGTCGACGCGCCGGGCGCGCTCGCGGCCGAGGACTATTTCGAGCCGATCGCGGCCCCGGCATCGGGCTTCATCATTCTCGATCCGGACGAGTTCTACATTCTCGCTTCGCGCGAGGCGCTGGTCGTGCCGCCGGACTTCGCCGCGGAGATGACGCCGATCGACCCGGGCCTTGGCGAGTTCCGCGTGCATTACGCCGGCTTTTTCGATCCCGGCTTCGGCTGGCGGCGCGGAAGCCGCGCCGTGCTCGAGGTGCGCAGCCACGACGCGCCGTTCGTGCTTGAGGACGGCCAGCTCGTGGCCCGCCTCGCCTATGAGCGCATGGCGGCCCGGCCCCGGCGCCTTTACGGCGAAGACCTCAGCTCCCATTATCAGGGACAGGGCCTTAGACTCTCAAAGCACTTCAGGCAGGAGTAACGCCGGATGTTCGCCATGCTCGCCGCCGCGCTGCTCGCCCCCGCCGACGCGCCGTTCCTGTGCGTATGCTCGGCGAACGCGAAACCTGTCGACATCGAGTTCGAAGGCGTCGCCGTCGACGCCGCGCTCGTCGCACTGAAGGACGGCGTCGGCGTCGAGCCGCGCCAGGCGACGATCTTCCGCGTGACGCGCGCCTTCAAGGGCGAGGCCAAGACGCCGATGAAGGTTTGGCACCTCACCAACCCCCAGCGCTGCGGCGTCAAGTTCAACTACGCAGCGAGCTACCGCGTAAAGGCGCGCGTGAAAAACGGAGCGGTCGAAACCGACGCCTGCCTGATGCCGGAGCTGAAGTCCGCACCTGCGACGGAGTAAGTCAGTCGCGGGATGAAATGGCGGCAGGGCGGCCCAAGCGGCTCGTTCAAGCGCGCTCGAAA
Organism: Parvularculaceae bacterium; assembly: GCA_013389105.1. Classification (GTDB taxonomy): domain Bacteria; phylum Pseudomonadota; class Alphaproteobacteria; order Caulobacterales; family Parvularculaceae; genus Amphiplicatus. The sequence goes on from JACADZ010000092.1 coordinate 17,101, forward strand.
ACAGCCGAGAAATTGTTCGACGGCATGGCGACGACGACCGCGAGCGCTAGCCCCGCCGCGCCGGCGAGCGGGAGAAGGTCGCGGTCGAGATCGCGCACGCCCCAGCGCGGATCGCGGGCCTTGAGACTCGCGTCAAACTCCGCATTCGACCGCGCCGTGTGCGCGCCGTTCCTTGAAAACGGTCCGTAGAGAAACAATCGCCCGCCGGACCCGAGAAGTCGCCCGGCGCCGGCGAATAGGCCTCGAGCCGCCTCGAACGGCGCAATGTGGATCATGTTGATCGAGACGATGCCGGCTAACGGCCGGGCGACGGCGCGTTCCCAGCCTTCGGCCGCGACGTCGAGCGCGTGCGGCGGCGCGACGTTGGAGAGACCCGAATGCGCCGTCCACGCGGCGATGGAGGCTCGGGCCTCCGCATCCGGATCGCCGGGGAGAAAGCGCGCGTCCGGAAGCGCCGCCGCCAGATGCACGGCGTGCTCGCCCGTCCCCGAGCCGATCTCCAGAATCGCGCCCGCACGCGGCATGTGGGTGAGAAAGACCCTGAGGATCGGATCGCGGTTGCGCGCGGCCGACGGCGAAAACCGCCGCGCCCCGTCCGCGTCGCGGTCCTCGAGCGCGGTCGGGCCGGTCACGAGCAACTGGCGCCGCCGAGGACGCAAAAGCGCGAGCAGTGCGGGTGATTGAGGCTGACGGGGCGCGCCGCTTCGCGCAGGCTCGCGCCCAATTCGAAGCGCTCGTCATAAGGAACGAGCGTGCACGCGACGACCGTCGGCGCGGCGCCCCTGCGCTTCACGAGCATGCGCGAGGTCGCGCACATCACGCTTTCGGGCGCCTTCTTGAGAAGGCCCCAGCAGGCGGTCGTGATCTCGGGCGTGTCGGCGCCGACGTCCATTTCAGGGAACAGCACGAGCGCCGCCGGGTCCGCGGCGTCGACCGGCAGCCCCTCCGCCGCGAACAGCGCGGCGTAGCC
>JACADZ010000211.1 GCA_013389105.1 Parvularculaceae bacterium
GATCCCCAGGGCAATGCCAGCACCGGCCTGGGGATACCGGCGGGTGATCGTCGCCGCAACGCATACCATGCCCTGATCGGCGAGGTCGCCGCCACCACCACGATCCAGGCCACGGCAGTGCCCAACCTGGGCATCGTCCCCGCCGGCGTCGATCTCTCAGGTGCCGAGATCGAGCTGGCGCAGCAGTCGGCGCGGGAGTTCTTCCTGCGTCGAGCGCTGGAGGACCTGACAGGGCAAGCCATTGATTACGTCTTCATCGATTGCCCCCCGGCCCTCGGCCTGCTGACGGTCAATGCCTTGACCGCCGCCCACGGGGTCCTGGTCCCGCTACAGTGCGAATTCTTTGCCCTGGAAGGGATCGTCCACCTCATGCGAACCATTGAACGGGTGCGAACCAGCTTCAATCCGCGGCTCGAGGTCCAGGGGATCGTGCTCACCATGTTCGATCGGCGCAATCGTCTCTCCGAACTGGTTGCGTCCGATGTGCGGTCACACTTCGGCACCAAGGTTTATGAGACGGTGATCCCGCGGAACGTCCGCGTCTCGGAAGCACCGTCCCACGGCCGGCCGGTGCTGCTCTACGATTTCAACTGCCCCGGATCTCAGGCCTATCTCCTCCTCGCACGAGAAGTTCTGCGTCGGGAACAAACCCTGGAGGTATCATGACCAGTGAGGCGAAACCTCGTGGGCTGGGGCGAGGGCTGTCCGCGCTGCTGGGCGACAATGCCGACGACTATGCGCAACTGGACCGGCTGCGTGGTCAACGCACCGTACCGGTGGAGCTGCTACGCCCGGGACGCCAGCAGCCGCGACAGCACATGGATCCGGAAGCGCTGCAGGAGCTAGCCCAATCCCTTCGGGAGAAGGGCATGTTGCAGCCCATTCTGGTCCGCCGCGCGGCCGACGATCCCCAGGGCTACGAAATCGTTGCCGGCGAACGGCGCTGGCGCGCGGCGCAACTCGCGGCCTTGCACGAAGTCCCGGTCATTGTCCGCGACTTCAACGACGAGGAGGCGCTGGAAATCGCTCTCGTGGAGAACCTCCAGCGCCAGGACCTGAACCCCATCGAAGAGGCCGAGGGCTATCGCCGCCTTCTCGACGACTACGGCCACAGTCAGGAGGACCTGGCCCGCGTTCTTGGCAAGAGCCGCAGTAACGTCGCAAACATGGTGCGGCTGTTGGCGTTGCCGCCAGC
>JACADZ010000212.1 GCA_013389105.1 Parvularculaceae bacterium
CCTATTGTGGGTGTGTGGGACGCGGCGCTCACAGCGACTTCAGCAACTCCTCGGCGCTCGACTTCTCGAGCTTACCCGGGGCCTCCTCGATGTTGAGCGCCTTGACGACTCCGTCCTTAACCAGCATGGCATAGCGCCGCGAGCGCACGCCCAGTCCCCCAGCGGTCAGATCCACATCGAGCCCGACGGCCTTGGCGAAGGCCGCACCACCGTCGGCGAGAAACAGGATCTTGTCTTGTGCGCCGGTCGCCTTCGACCATTCGTTCATGACGAAGACGTCGTTGACTGCAGTGCATGCGACGGTGTCGACACCTTTCGCCTTCAGTGCGTCGAGGTTCGCCAGGAAGCTGGGTACATGCTTGGCATGGCATGTCGGTGTGAAAGCTCCCGGGACGGCAAACAGCGCGACAGTCTTACCCCCGAACAGATCGGTCGATTTCATATCGGCCGGGCCGTCTTTGGTCATGACCTTGAACGTGGTGTCAGGCACACGCGAGCCAACTGCGATCGGCATTGAAAGGGTGCTCCTTCGGATGAGGCCCGGCCCGAGCGTCAGGTGCCGGCAGCCAGGTTGGGCCAACCATATCTGTTCGCGGACCGGTGGCCAAGATGCGCAAGCTGGCGGCGTACTCCTGCCCGCCCGGCGACGGACCGGATCTGCTCACTGTGCTGGCAAGGTGATGAGCGTCCAGCACTGCCCTTGCGAGCTGACGAGAGTGGCCCGCAGCTTTTTGCCGTTCAGCCGGGCCCAATCTCCGGGCGGACCCAGGTCAGCCTCGAAGCGTCCGCCTGTCTGGTCGAGCCGGCGTGTCAGAGGCGCCGGTCCACCCTCAGGATCGTCGAGAAAAAGGTCGCCGCTGCCGTCCACTGTTGGGAAGCTCGCAGCGATCACCAGCATGCGGCGATCCTTCTTTCGCACGACGCGGACGTCTTTGATGGCGGCATCGCCGGGCTTGGCGGCCAGCGGTACCCGTGCCAGATGCGCAGCAATCAGCGGGCCGTGCTCTTCGTTGGCGCCGGGTAGGGTCACCGAGAGTGTCCCGCTGACGGGCATGCAAATGTCTTTGCATACGCCGAATTCGACATCGATGACGAGCCGCATGGGCTGGTCGGGGTTCTCGGCTGAGATCTCTAGGGGAAAGACCACGTCGCTGCTGTAACCGATGGATTCCATTCCGCCTTCGGGCAGGCGCGCGGGTGCCGGGTAAAGGATCTCGGCTCGCGCC
>JACADZ010000205.1 GCA_013389105.1 Parvularculaceae bacterium
GCACCCAGGAGGAGTTACGCACCGGCTCGGCTGCTTTCGAGCTGACCACCTGCTTGCTCAATTTTGCCGGCGCGCCGCTGCCAAAGCCGGCCTCCATAGCCGCGTTCAGCCCGGCCACCTGCCCTTCGAGCAGTTCGGCCAGAACCGAGTGTGTCCCGTTGACCCGCCCGGCCGCGTGAATTTTGGGCGGCAACTGAGCCGGCAGTAACTCCGCCCGACTTACATAGTAAGCCGTTTTGGCTTTGGCCTGATTGAGCAAACCCAGCGCCGCTGTCCAGCCCACCGATGTCACCAGCAGGTCGCAAAGCACAAACTCAGCACCTTCAAGTTGCGGCTGTCCCTTGCCGTCCAGCGGGGCCAGCATCGCCCCAGTCACTTCCTTGCTGCCCTTGGCCCCCACCCCCACATAATTAGTTTTGATCTCAGTGCCCGCCTGCTGCAATTTAATAGCTTGGGGACTGTTGACCTCGGCCCGCAGTTCTGCCACCGCCGCCAGTTTGACCCCCGCCGCAATCAAATCAAGGGCCACCTGCAACCCGTCATCATTGCCCGACAGCACCACCGCCCGCTTGCCCGGCCGGACGCCATACAGGTGCATCAAGCGCTGCGCCGCCGACCCCAGCATCACTCCCGGCAAATCGCTGTTGTCGAAGATGAGCGGGCGTTCCAACGCGCCGTTCGCCACCACAATCGTTTTAGCTCGAATCTTGAGCAGCCGGGTCTCATCCTTGACCGCGCCCACCCAGTTGTGATCGTAAATGCCAAAGGCAGTAGTATTCAATTCAACCCGGAGATTAGGCTGCTCGGCGACCTGTTGCGCCAACTGTTCGCCCAGTTCGTAGGCTGCAACCGGGCCGGACTCGGTCTCGACGGGTTGCCGTTCATAAGCCAGATGTCCCCCCAGGAAGGGATTTTCCTCCAGCAGCAGCGTCCGCGCTCCGGCTCTGGCCGCGCTCAAGGCCGCGCTCAACCCCGCCGGCCCCCCGCCGATAACCAATACATCGGCAAATTCATACTTTTTATCGTAATAAGTATCCGGCACATCGGTATTGACTTCGCCCAGACCGGCGGCGTTGCGCAGCACTGTTTCATACATCGGCCACAAGGCTTTGGGCCGGATGAAGGTTTTATAATAAAAGCCAACCGGCATAAACCGCGACCCCAACCCCGTCAACGACATAATATCGGCGCTGAGCGAGGGCCAGGTGTTCTGCGGTTTGACCACCATGCCCGGTTTGACCAACGTGGTACTGGCCCGCGCGTTCGGCTCGTCGTCTACCCGGACGATGGTATTGCTGTCGGCGGAGGTATCCATGCAGTGAGGGTTTCATCAGGTATTGCCCTGAAGAACAGGTCTGTAAAGTTTGCTTCTCCGACATTGAGGATTTTCACAATGGTTACCGCACTCGAGTTTTGGTAAAGTTTTAATGGCATCAA
>JACADZ010000122.1 GCA_013389105.1 Parvularculaceae bacterium
CTGGAGCGGTTTCTGGCCGGTCCTTGCTGACCGACCTGTTTTTCATCACCACCCTCAACCCCAAGAGCATCGCCTTTTTTGTCGCCTTTCTGCCGCAGTTTGTGACTCCCTCGGCGAGGCTTCTTCCCCAGTTCCTGATATTGGGCGGGACCTTTCTGTTTCTTGCCGCTTTGAATGCCGCCCTGTATGCTCTGTTTGCCGGTCATCTGCGGGAGAAAGTACAGAGCACGCAGGCCCGCCGGTGGCTCAACCGTTGCGGCGGAACGGCGCTGATCGGCGCGGGTTTTCTCACCGCCGCCATGCGCCGCTCCGCGTAAAATGAAGACCGTACACCTCGTATTCGAGAGAATGTTCCAGAGTTCATCGCAAGAGCATCCGAAGAAGGGCCAGAAAATCAGGTGAGGGGCCTTGCATCGCGCAACCTCATGCTGGATTGAACCGCATCTTGCAGCACCTGCAGCCGCTCCGCCGGGGATAAAGAGAGCATCCACCGGATAAGTGTCAGGTCCACCCCGTCATCGCCGCAGGCTTGTGCTTCGACGGACAGGGACCTGTCTTTGGGGCGTAGAGGTGTGGATCGTGCCTGATTGATGGTCATGCATGGTTTCCTTTGGGCAATCCTTAACCAAATTCGACTTCGTTCGTCCTCACGATGCCGGCTTTCGCTGCCATCTCAGATGGCGAGGTGCAAGTGGACGCCGGCCTGCTGCAGGACTTCGGCGAGCTCGTCATCCGGCGGGGCGTCGCTCACCAGGATGCTCACGGACTGCAGCGGGCAAACCACCTCGAGCAGGGCGAGATTGTATTTCAAGTGGTCCACCACGGCGATGGTCCGCTCGGCCCGCTCGATCATGGCGCGCTTGATCCAGGCCGCCTCCGAATCCACATCGGTGAGGCCGGCCCGGGTCAGGCCGCCGGCGCCGATAACCGCGCTGGTGGCGTTGAACCGCTTGAGAAACGCGAGGGTCTCGGGGCCGTAGGCACAGTCCTCGGCCTTGCTGAAATTGCCGGGGCAGAGGATCACCCGCACGTTTTGGTCGGCACTCAGCACCTCGGCGATGGCCGGCCGATTGGTCAGCACCGTGAGCGGAACGGCCCGTTCGGCCAGTCTGCGGGCGAAATGCATGGTGGTGGAGCCCGAATCGATCATCACCACCTCGCCGGCCTGAATGAGCCCCGCCGCCTTTTCCCCGATGCGGCCCCGTTCGCTGACCATGGTGCGCTCGCGCTCGCTCACCCCCGGCTCGTAGGCCTTGGACAGGGCCACCACGCCGCCGTAGGTGCGGTAGACCAGCCCCCGCTCGGCCAATTCCTCCAGGTCGCGGCGGATGGTTTCGCTGGTCACCTGGAATCGTTCCGCCAGCTCCGAAGCGCGCGCCGTGGGATAAATCCGCAGCGCGGCGAGGATGCGCTGGTGCCGGTCGGATCTGCGCAGTTGTGTTGCCATTCAGGTCTCCAATAGGGCCGCGGCCACTTCGGCGAACCCCTGGCCGCCTTCCCGGCCGGCAACCCAGGCGGGCCGGGCCTCGAGCATGCCCTCGAAGTGTCGAATGTTGGCCACCCCCACCGCGTTGGGGAAAAAGGCGAACATGGGTACGTCGTTGGGGGAGTCGCCAACGAACACCACTTCGTTGCGGATGAGATCGAGGTCCTCCCCGAACACCTCCGAAAACAGACACTTGCTCATGGTCAGCTTGTCATAATCGCCGAACCACCCGTTGACGTGGATGGAGCTGATCTTGGCGGTGGCGCCGGCTGCTTCGAACAGGGCGGCGATTGTCAGCACCTGGTCGAAGGGCAGAGCGGGCACGTCCTCGCAGAAATCGATGGCCAGATCGGCCACCCGGAAGGACTGATCGGCAGCCACTGCGGCGCCAGGCACCTGCGCCAGGATTGTCGCGGCAAGGGCATCCAGCTTCTGCCGGTCGCGCCGCCGGTCCGCCTCGCTCCTGGCATAGCGGCGTACCATCTTGCGCTGAAGCCGGTCGTAGTAAAAGTAGAACGCCCCGTTTTCTCCCACCAGGCCGTCCACCGGCCACATGCGGGCGATATGATCGCACCAGCCGGCCGGACGGCCGGTGATGGGCACCACCCGGCGGCCGCTCTGCTGCAGCTTTTCCATGGCGCAGTAGGCCGCCGCCGGCGCCGGC
>JACADZ010000119.1 GCA_013389105.1 Parvularculaceae bacterium
CCGCCGTATGGAATAGACCTACAACCCCAAAGGGGACTCACACAGAGCATCGTGGGGGATCAGAATTGCGATGCGCGTGAATTGTGGGGCTTCACCGTTCCCCATGCTTACCGGACGCTCAAAGACAATTCAAGCGCGTTCTTTTGGTTCGGATGGAGCGAGTCAGACTGGACGAAGGCGGTTGTCTCGGAGTGGTTCACCGTCAAAGGGTGTGTCGTGTGGGTGAAGAACGTATGGGGAATCGGCTACTATCTGCGTCCGCAACATGAGTTTGCGTGGTATCTGCACAAGGGAACCCCCCCCCGGCCATTGGAACCGCTATCGAACGTCTGGAACTTTCCACGCGAAGCCGCACCAATACACTCGTGTCAAAAGCCAGTTGAAATGATGGAACAATCCATACAATTCACGCAAGCGACATCCATCCTCGACCCCTTCTGCGGTAGCGGTACGACATTGGTAGCCGCCAAGCAACTAGGCCGCAAGGCCGTGGGTATCGAAATCTCGGAGAAGTACTGCGAGATAGCCGTGAAGAGACTCGCCCAACGGGAACTGTTCGGAGTGCAACCATGACCGCCCTCAAACTTGTCCAGCCAGACCCGCCGCCGTTCAAGCGCCCGACACGGGAATTCATCTCCGCCTACAAGCGGATGTATTTCGAGGCGTTCGGTGAAGAATGCCTCATACCGTGGGGCCAGATGTCGGGGATGATTTGCAGGGCCTTCGAGGGCGTTGACCACGGAACGGGTGAGGAGATATTCGACTACCCAAGTCAAGGCGCATGGGAGGCGCAGATCGCCGGGTTCTTCGACAACGACTACGCCAAGAGCCAGCGATACCCGTTCGGATTGTTCCTCAAGCAGTTCGGGCAATACGCCAACCCGAAGCGCGTCCCGGTGATCGAGACGACGAAGGCCCGGTGCGGTGCGGTCGTGGCGAAGAAAGAACTAGCCGCACATGAACGGGGGTGCGACAAGTGCTTTCCCCCGGCAAGCCCGGAGGTCGTCCGTGAGGCGGTCAAGGCCATTGAGGGACTAGCGGAAGCATGGAGGATGAAACCGTGAGCCAAGTCCTCTGCGGTGATGTCGTAGAAATGCTCAAGACCATACCCGACGAATCTGTGCAATGTTGTGTGACTAGCCCGCCGTATTGGGGATTGCGCGATTACGGGCATGATGGGCAGATCGGCATAGAGAAGACCCACGAACTCTACACGGCCAAGATGGTCGAAGTGTTCCGTGAGGTTCGGCGGGTGCTGCGGAAGGACGGGGTGCTGTTCCTGAACTTGGGGGATTCGTATGCGGGAAGCGGCAAGGGTGCATGGAATCGTGATGATGGGCAAAAGGAAGTTTATGTGCCGGGGATTACGGGCGCAAAGATTGACACGGACACGCCCGGACTCAAGCCCAAAGACCTCGTAGGCATCCCGTGGCGCGTTGCCTTCGCCTTACAGTCAGATGGCTGGTGGCTCCGTTCCGACATCATATGGTCTAAGCCCAACCCCAAGCCGGAGTCAGTCGCGGACAGACCCACTAAGGCGCATGAGTATATCTTTCTGCTGACGAAGAGCGCGAAGTATTATTGGGATGCGGAAGCAGTTATGGAAAAGAGCGGAGTGTGGAATGCCGCCAAATCGTCTTTTCACTTTGACCCCGAACAATCAGGGCAAAAGAAAGCCCAAATGGTAAGGGATGGACTTCGGACGCATGGTGGCATGGCACACGCCGACATTGATAGGGACACTCGCAACATGAGAACCGTGTGGGAAATATCGCCCAAGCCCTTCTATGGCGCACACTTTGCCACCTTCCCACCAGAGATACCGGAGAAGTGCATCAAAGCGGGGAGCAAGAAGGGCGATACCGTCCTCGACCCCTTCGCCGGAAGCGGGACAACGCTCGAAGTGGCGAAGCGATTGGGCCGGGATTACATCGGCATCGAACTCAACCCGAAGTACGTCAAGGAACTGATTGAGCCGAGACTGGCGAACATCAACCCCCTATTCTCGGAGTCCGCATGAGACACCCGAAGAAGCGCAAGCCCATCAAGGCCATAGCCAAAGAAGGCGTGGGCTACGTCAAGATGGTCATGGGCTACAACCGTGATGACAACAATGGGCCGAAACTCGACTTCTCCTTCCGCCCCTTCCTCGTCGGGAATGAGTATGAGGTGCGGAGGGGGAACCGTAGGGAGAACGCACAATAATGTGGCTCATCATCGGCATATCGCTACTCATCACCGCACCCCTAACCCTGACTCTCTGCTGGGCGGTGGTGCATATCGGAAGGAGAATGACATGGAATACCTGTATCTAATCGTCGGCGGGTTCGTCGGTGGCATTTGCGGGTTGACCGTAACATCTATGCTCGTCGCCGGAAAGACCGCCGACCTTGAGGCAGAGGTGATGCGCTGGAAGCACATCGCGGAGAAGAACGCACAGGAACTTACCACCATGCACGACGCGGAACAACTGCACTCGGACGAAGTGAAGCGCATCGGGAAGATGGGCAAGCGGCGAGGGGCTATCACGGGGGCGAACGCATGACACGCGAACTAGACCTGCTCTTTGACGACATCACCTTCCCCGAAGCCGAGGCCATCGAGAAGATGATACCGATGCTCCAAGAGGCGGGGATTGACCCGAAGGATTGGGTGCGCCTGACGGCCTTCGCCGTGGCATCGTGGGAGTTCCCGTCCGTCCGTGAGATGCTCGCCGAGCCGATGCCCACGGAAAGCCCGGACACGCTGACGACGGAGGACTTGAGGCATCGTCAGGATGTGTGCCTTGACCCACCGGGCGACCAGCCATGAGTCTCGCTACCAACGCCAAGCCAAAGGGCAACCGAGACTATCCCGTGTGCGAGTGCGGACAACCCGCCACCGTGTTCACCCCGAACGGGGAATCACTGTGCAAGCGGTGTGCTAAACTGAGGGCGATCAAGCGACCGAAGGGAGGGCGCAAGTGAATGGGCAAGGTCGAGGTCGTGAGGTTCCGATGTCCGTCGTGTGGCAAGCGATTGAGCATCACGCAATCCGATGCGGTGACGGTGGAGAGTGTGAGGTGTGCCGCCTGTTTGACCGTCTCTTGGCTGACCCAAGACGATCCGAATGGGAAGCCGCCGACCGAGCCGTCCGAGCCGAGGCCGAGTTCCGGCGACAGAACGAAATAATGCAGAGCGAAGAAAGGAAGGATGCGCTATGATAGACCTGTTCCTCAGCGTGCCGTGGGGGATGTGGATTTTCTATGTCGTTCTCATTCTCTTTTTCTACGCCGGGGAGGAAGGTGACGGTGGACCATTTGACCCGCCGCTCCCGTGACCTGCCCCGTCTGTCATAAGCCCGCCAAGCCCATCATCGTCAACGGCTTACAGGCGCGGAACTATCGGGGCGAGTTGATGTGGCATTGTTGCGGTATCTACCCTCCGTTCACTCTCAAGCCAAAGGAGGAACCCATGAAGCCGGGAAAGCGTAAGGCGAAGAAATGACCAAACAACAGAAGCGGCGGTGGGATGAAGACGGAAGGAATCTCTTTGAGTTCATGGGCCTTCCGTGGCCCTACCGCCGACCGAAACAGGCATGGAAGCGGGCCGAGGACGGGAAGATACTGACGCTCGCAGACCCGCACGAACCATGCGCCAACGAGGTCGTCATGCTCCACGCTTGGAAGTATCACCGGGACGCGAGGACGGTGATTGTGACGGGCGACTTAGGCGACTACTACTCACGCTCACGGTTCCGCAAGCGGAAGCATGTTGCCTTCCGTGACGAACTTGTGGCGGTGTTCAACCGCTTGGAATGGCTCGCAACGAACTGGCTGGACGTTCGGGTAATGATCGGCAACCACGACGACAGGCCAGAGAAGTACATGACCGACAACGTGCCGGACGCGGAATCGCTGATAATGACCGAGCGCAATATGCTTGACAGACTCGCGGGGTTCTTCGACAACGTGCAGATCGTCGGGCATCAAGTCCCCGGAACCGCCGTCAATATCACGCACATCTATCAGCACGGCGACATCCTCTTTACCCACGGCGAAGTATCGCTCAAGCAGGATTCGGGCATCCTCACGCGCATTGACGACTACGCAAAGGCGTGGAACAGCCACCTAGACCTCAAGCCGTGGCGGGTCTTGGCTCAATCGCACAATCACCGGGAGAGCAGCAAGGCGAGTTCGCGGGGCAAGAAGTGGATGCTCCTCCCGACCTGCTCCGACCCCTACGGAACGTCTTTCGATTACATCTACACGCCGCGCATGATGGGAACGCCGCCCGACGTTGGTTTCTCCATCTTCTGGCAGTTCGGCGGGGTGACGGACATCAACGAGAGCCGTTCGTTCGTGTTCCCCGTTGTCGGCGGGAGGACGATGCCGATATGATCTACACGAAGAAGGACATGGGCATACCCGAAAAGACATACGACGAGAAGGCATGGAGCCGAGAGGAACTGTTCCGGGAGATGGGCGGGAGTCAGCACGACATCACTATCTTCATTCGGGAAAAACTCAACTCCGGCGAATGGGAGCAGGTCTGGAAGCATGGGCCATCAGGCCGCAGGGTTAAGGCATATAGGAGGAAACGATGAGAACACTCGCATTACTACTGTTGCTGACGGTGGGGGCAGAATTGACCCTCAAGTTGCGCGGGATGTTCTATAAGCCACGGAAGGCCAACAGTTTAGGGCCGATGAATCCGGCCAAACAACCGGCCAAGAACACGGACAGGAACGCGCCGACGAACCAGAAGAACGAATGACGCTCCTGATTCTCCCGAAGCCGTGCCAGTTCATCAAGAAGCGGTTGAGGAATCGGCACGTGTACCGTGTCCCGCCTGACGACGATCCGTAGCGTTGGCTTGGCAACGTAGACCGTATCGTGCTTAACCTCGGTGTAGAGTGCCGCTGTCCAGTCTGTCCAGTCCTGCGTCCCGCTTGTCTCACCTTTGCAGTATTCCTTGAGGATGGCCGCGATGAGTGAGTCAGTAGTCACGGTTGATAGGACTTGCACCGTGTCGATGCGGATAGGCGGGGTGGGGATGCTCTCTGCCACTTGAACGCTTGACTTGCAACCTATTTCGAGTAAAGCGCCCGTGAGAGCGATTGCGAGAAATACCTTACCATTCATGTCCGGCTCCCATTACTCAACTTATTGAGCAAAATTACTCAGAGAGTTATATACACCTATGTCCATGCGAGCATATAACCCTACGCCACACTCACGGGTCGCACGGGGAGTTGCACAACGTCACCCTCGATCGTCGGACGCTTGCCCGACTTGAGGTCTGCGAGGGATAGCCCGAATCGCATTTGAAAGTGCGGCAAGTCGCGGAACTTCCACCGCCCGCCCCATTCGAGGCCAAGCTGCTCACCGATCTCGCCCACCTCGACGTAATCCGGCGTTTCGTCACCGTCTACGCTCACCTTGTCATCCCACGTCGGCCTCCCGTTCTTCACAACCGCAATATCGAAGGCGAGGCCGTAGTTGTGGTAGGAATGTCCCGGCTTGGCGTTCGTCACCTTCGGCCCCGGAGCGGTGCGGCCCTTCGCCCAGAGTGCGGCCTGTTCCTCGTCAGTGCGTAGCCCCTGAGTGACGATGATGGGGAGTTTGGCGGCGGCACAAATGGCGATGAGTGCTTCGGCCTTCTGCCTCACGATTGGATGCAGCCCGTCAAGTTTACTCATGCTGTTCCCTCGCCGTTCTCTTCGCCGCGTTCAAGTCACGCTCCTTCACCCGTTCCCTCATCCACTTCACGTTCGGAACCGGGCCAGCCTCGTCCATCCCCGTCAGGTACTCGAAGATGATCTCTCGCTCTGCCTTCGGGAGAAGGACGAGACGCGCTACCCAAGTGTTCGCGGTCATAGCCCGGAGATGGATTCCGCCGCCGACTTCATCGCCTCGAAGTTCGTCACCGACTGCCAGATGAGCAGGGAAACGAGGATGAGGACGAACCACGTTGTCTTCTTGTGGTTCGTGAAGAAGTAGGACATGCCCTGCCATACGAGCGTCATGGCTTGGAGGCCCGTCTTCACTTCGGGGATTTTGAACTCTTCGGCCTCGATGACATCGACCTGTTGACCTTCGCCCATTGTGGTTCTCCTAGAATAGTTTTACCGCGCCGATGAGTGAGCCAGCCAGTATCAATCCGCCCGTGAGAAGCCACGCGAATCGGTTGAGATGTTTGACATGCGAGCGTAGGCCGTTATTGCCGAACTTGCCGTGCAGGGTTGTTTCGTGCGTGTCCACCTTTGCCTCAATGTGCCTGACCCTATCCGCCAGCTGGGAGATGGAATCGTTCACCGCCGACTTGACGGTGAGCAGGATGAACTCTCTGTCTGCCTTCGTAAGTGCCATGATGCGTTCTTTATCCCCAGGGAGATGCTTCGTGAATTATGACTGCGCTTATTTCAATTTGCCGGGGACGGGTGCGCCGCCGGACAAGAAGCGCAACCCGCCCCCTCGATGGCCCGTCACTCGCGGGCCAATATCAGCGTCAACGTGACGAACGGGAAGACCATGACGGCGACGTTGCCCCACCGTCCGAGGCCGATGTAGTTCAGGGCCAAGTCCAACTGTGAACTGGTGCCGAGTTTGCCGAACTCCACGCCGGAGAACCACGAGTACCAGAACTCATGCCCGATCCACCTTGCCCACGCTTGCCAGAGGATGAATAGGCAGGCCGTCAGCGGGTCGCCCGTTAGCTGATACCAGAGCGTAGCGAAGCCGAGGACGAAGGTGGATTTCTCGGCGGCATCCAAAGACTTTACGCGGTCTTTGTCGCGCCAGTTTGCGTCGTGCCTGTAGAGCGTCTTGTGGAGCATCCAATCGTGCCACGACTCGAAGAACGTAGAGAACCCCCAAACGACGAAGGCGATGGTGAGTATCATGGTATCACATCCCCGCCCATTGCGTTGACCTCATAGTGAATGTCGAGCGACAGGAGCTCCACATTGCCCACGGGTCCGCCAGCGTTCAACCGCTTCAGCTTTATCAGAATGATCGATGAGTGATTCTTTCCCGTTCCATCAATTCCGCCGTCGCCATCATTCAACTGATGCAGGATGCCGCTGGTGTATGCGTATTCCGGGCGGTTCATCCGGTAGTACGACCATCCCGCGAGGTCAGCCCTGCCACCGAGCGCATACCACTTATACTCGATAGCGAAGACGGTCGTATCACCCGGGGCCACACCATGCGCTGCCGCCTGCTTGTAGTGGGCATGGGGATAGACGGTCGAACCCGCTTTCCAAGTATGCGGCATCTGAAACTCAAAGTATAGTATCTCTGTCGAGTCCTGCGGGAACAGAACCGTCAGCGAGTCATAGTCGAATTCGGGCTTGGAGGTCTGTCCCTGCTTACCGGATATCGATGTTCCGCGTAGATCGTCCCATACCGTCGCTTCGCCCACCAGTGTCACGCCCTGCTCGTCGGAAATGGAGACGTAATTGGACGAGTCACCTACCATGATGTCGGAGCCGAACGTCCCGGAGCCGGTGACGGAGAGGGAGTCGCCAACAGAGACATCGTTCAGGACAACGTGCGAATACGAATAGACGCTACCCGTGGATCGGTCAACGCGGAAGATGGTGCCGAGTGCCGCCCCCGCCTGTGAATTAACGAACACCGAATCCACGTTTGCCCGTAGGATGATTTCGGGGAAACTATCAAAGACCTCAAGGAGCGCGTCATCCCCACTGCCACCGACGATAATGGTGTCGCCAACGCCGAGGACGCTCAGGATGGGTTGCCATGAGGCGTAGCCAGACGCATCCGTGGTCAGGACGTAGTTCGCCACCGCCCCGTTCGCCAGCCGAAGCCGGAGAACCGAAAGCGTGTCGTCAACATAGAACTGATTTGCCGGGGTCTGCGACCGCGACGTATCGGCGAAGAAGTGCTTCGTCACCCGCACGGAGTCAGCCAGCACCAACTCACCGATGGGATTGTAGGCCGTGTCCGTCAGCACCGAGCCGAACGTACCGGAGCCGGAGATGCCGAAGTCACCCGCGTTGGCCGTGGACATCATCGCAATCTCTCCCGTGATGCCGGGAAGCGACCATACCCGACCCGTGACGGCGTTCGTGGCCTTGAGAACGTTGAACCCCGAAGCACCGTCGAGCAACTTAACCACGCCAGCGGACACAGTTTCGAGTCCCGAAATCAGCGTGTCCGTGACGGAGATGTTGCCCATCACTGGGCCAACAAGTCTCGTCGTCCCCCAGTTCGTGAACAACGCCC
This sequence comes from Parvularculaceae bacterium, assembly GCA_013389105.1. Taxonomy (GTDB): domain Bacteria; phylum Pseudomonadota; class Alphaproteobacteria; order Caulobacterales; family Parvularculaceae; genus Amphiplicatus. The sequence goes on from JACADZ010000119.1 coordinate 8,231, forward strand.
CGCCGCCCGTCGTATCACCAGCCGCCGTGCGAATGTTCACGCTATCCCCTGCCGTGGACGTATAGACGCGAGGCGTGTAGGATGTCCAGCCGCCCGAACTGGCAGAGGTCGTGTCGGTCGTGCGCTTGAGTTTCCCGTCCGCGCCGATGTAGAGATTGGCACGGTTGGAGGATGTGGTCGTGGAATACACCGAGTCGAAGTCAACGGTCCCCACTACGCGAAGGTTACCAAAGAACGTCCCGTTACCGTCTGCGAAGATGTTGCTCTGCGTAAAGATCGAGTCGCTTGACGACAGAACGCCGTCCACCGTTAGGCCGTCTGCTGTAATGATCCCCGCGACGCGGAGCGAGTCCAGGATATTGAGGACAGACGGCTGCGTGAGCGTCTTGATGGTGTCGACCTCAAGCCGCACCCGAACGGGGAACGACTGAGCGAAGACTGCCGTGGGAAGGAGCAAGAGAAGGAGAAGCCGCTTCATATCGGTTGCACCGTCAGGGAAATGTCGGCGTAGTATGCGCCGTCAGAAGCCGCGCCACCGGCCTCGGAATGTGCAATGGTGAACGTGACGTAACCCGATACGTTCAACGAGGGCGTTGAGGCCATATAGACCCGCGCCTCTTGGTAGGGGCCAGCGTCCACATCGACCCTATACACATGTGTCGCGCTGTTGATCGTAGGGAAATTGCCGCCCGTCTCGGTCACTAATAGCGACCCGGAGCCGAAGGTCAACGTCTGCGGCGAGGTCGGTGTGCCCGTGATCTGTACGCGCTTTTTGAAGTAGAGCATGTCGCCCGTGTCCGCCGTTGCCGTGCCTGATGGGTA
>JACADZ010000187.1 GCA_013389105.1 Parvularculaceae bacterium
GCCGTCGAGCGGAACCTCGTCGGCGAAGCGGTGGATGTTCTGCCAGTCGACCGCGACGAGCGCATCGAAGCGGTCGTCCATGCAGTCGATCGGGTGGGTGGCGATGCGCATCAGCGCGGCCGCCTCGCCCCCGCGGATCTGCGGCCCGCTCGAACGCACCATGAGCCCGTACCAGCCGGCCTGGGCCGCGGCCTCGAGCAGCAGGTTGCCCGCGGTCATGACGCCGGCGCCGCCGGAGCCGCACAGCGCGATGCAGACACTCGTGCGGGGCGTTGAGGTCTTCGTCGTCACATCAATCTCCTCTCGCGAACGCGACCGCCGGAACGCAGTCTCGGCGCCGCCCGACTCCCGGGGTTGATGTGCGTCAATTGCGGCCTCGCGGGCCGGGTTGACTCGTTTTTCGTAATTTGGTACCGTAATGCTAAATTAACGTCCGACCCGGCGTCAAGGGCAGGCGAACACAACACCGCGACACCAGGAGCCACCCTTCGAGGAGGGACTGGGGATGGCTTTGGCGGCTTACCGCTGGCTGATGACGGCGCCCAAGGCGCCGCTCGTCCGCGCGGCGTTCGACGCGGTCCCGCAGGCCGGCGAGGTGGTCGTCGAGGTGGCCGGCTGCGGCGTCTGCCACACCGACCTCGGCTACTTCTACGACGGCGTGCGCACCAACCAGCCGCTGCCGCTCGCGCTCGGGCACGAGATCAGCGGCACGGTGGTGGCGGCCGGCGACGGCGCAACCGCGTGGGTCGGCCGGCAGGTCATCGTTCCGGCGGTCATTCCCTGCGGCGAGTGCGGCCCGTGCAAGCGCGGCCGCCCCGCGATCTGCCGCAGCCAGAAGATGCCCGGCAATGACATCCAGGGCGGGTTCGCCTCCCATATCGTCGTGCCGCAGCGCGGCCTCTGCCCGGTCGACATGGCCCGGCTGGCGCGCGCCGGCCTCACGCTGGCCGAAGTCTCGGTCGTCGCCGACGCGCTCACCACGCCGTACCAGGCGGTCGCGCGCGCGGGCGTGACGCCGGGCTCGCTCGCGGTCGTAGTCGGCGCCGGCGGCGTCGGCGGCTATTGTGTCC
>JACADZ010000074.1 GCA_013389105.1 Parvularculaceae bacterium
GCGCGCAGGATTTCGTCGCGCCTGCCGTCAATCACAATGCGGCCCTGATCGAGGACGATGACTCGGTCGACGAGGCGCAGCATGCTGGTGCGATGGGTCACGACGACGAGCGTCCGCCGCCGCGTCGCCGCTTCGAGCCGCGCGATCATTTGCGCTTCGGCCTGGTTGTCGAGCGCGCTCGATGGCTCGTCCAGAATGACCATGGACGGCTTGGTCGCGAGCGCGCGGGCGAGCGCGATCGCCTGACGCTGGCCGCCGGAGAGGCCCTCGCCGCGCTCGGACAGCATGCGGTCGTAACCCGCCTCGGTGGCGCCGACAAAGTCGTGCACGCCCGCGACCTTGGCGGCGATGAGCACGTCTTCGTCGCGGATGTTCGGCAGGCCGAGCGCGATATTCTCTCGAATGGAGCCGCTGAACAGGCATACGTCCTGCAGCACGGCTCCCATATTGGCGCGCAGGTCGCTTGGGTGAATCTGACGGATGTCGGTGTCGTCGGCGAGCACGGCCCCCTCGGTCGGCTCATAAATTCCCATCATCAGCCGGACGATGGTCGACTTGCCCGAGCCGTTGCGTCCGAGAATGGCGACCCGCTCGCCGGGCTCGATAAGAAAAGACACGCGGTCGAGGGCCCGCGCGCTCGTTCCCGGATAGGAGAATGAGACCTCTCGGAATTCGATGCGCCCTGTCAGCGTCTCGCGCCGGAAGTAATTACGGCTCGGATCGGTTTCGGCGCGCCCCTTCATGAGCCTGTCGATGGCCTTGTAGGACTCGTGGGCGCCGCTGACGCGGCCCAGCAGGGTGGCGACCTGGGCCAGCGGCGCCATGGCGCGGCCGGTCATGATGACTGCCGCGATAAGCGCCCCCGTGCTCATCTTCTGGTCGCCGACGAGAAAAACGCCGGCGACCACGACGCCGACCTGCGCGAACTGCTGGGCGAAGCCCGCGAAGTTCACGATGGCCTGGTTGATGAAGCGCCCGATGGTCGAAATCTTCGCCTGTTTCAGGACGCCCTTGCGCCAGCGCTCGCGCATCATGCCCGACGCGGCGACGCTCTTGACCGTTTCGAGACCCGCCAGCGTCTCGATGAGGACCGCATGCTTTTGGTGTCCCTCGGCCATGGCGTCGCGGGTGTGCCGCGCGATCAGCGGCTGGGCGATCAGCGCGGCGGCGATCGCCACGAGAACCGCGACAAGGGGGATGAATGCGACCGGTCCGGCGATAAGCGCGATGACGCCGATGAAGAGGAGAATGAAGGGGAGATCGACCATGGCGACCAGCGTCGCCGAGCTGAAGAAGTCGCGGAGATTGTCGAACTCCTTGACCAGGCCGGCGACGGCCCCGGTCGAGCCGCGGCGCTGGTCGAGCCGCATCGCGGTCAAAGTGTCGAAGACCCGCGCGCCGACCACGGCGTCGAGGCGCTGCCCCGCGATATCGACGAAATAACCGCGAAGCGACTTGAGGAGGAAATCGAATATATGCGCGATCGCGACGCCGACCGTGAGCGCAATCAGCGATTCGACCGCCTGGTTCGGCAGCACGCGGTCATAGACCGTCATGATGAAGAACGAGGACACGAGGCCGAGCGCGTTCACGATGACGGCGGCCAGCGCCGTCTGGCCGTAGATTTTCGCATTGTCGCGCAGGGGACCGAAAAGCCAATGGGTCGTCGGCGCAAGGTCCTTGAGGAACCCCGCGCTGTTGGCGCGCGTCTTTTCAGTCGCCGCCGTCGTCATGATCCGCCTGCGGAGAGAAGAGGCGAATGAGATCGCCCGTGTGCTCCATGAGGCCGTACGTCGCCATGTCGCGATCAGCGAGTCCCGCCAAGTATGCAACGCTTGCTTCAAAATAGTCGTTCTCCGCTTGCAGCACGTCGATGAGTTCGCCTCGCGCCGCGCGAAAACGCTCGGAAATGAGCCGCCGCGCCTCGGCGTTGGCGATCAGGGCGTCGGCGAGGGCGGCGAGGCGCTCGTTGCAGGCTTCGCGCCGCTCGAAGGCGATCATGGCCTCGCGCTCGACTTCCTGGCGCACGCGCGCCTCGTCGTAGCTCTGCTGGCGCGCCCGTGCGGCGGCTTGCGCGACCGCGGCGCCTCGGGCGCCGCCGCTAAAAATGTCGTAGTTGAGATTGACGCCGGCCCGGACGTCGTAGTCGTCCGAGCCTTCAAAGGCGTCGTACTTGACTGCGTTCATCTGCGCCCGGATCTCCGGAAGGCGGGCGGCCTTGGCGGCCTTGTGCGCGGCTTGCGCCTCGTCGAGACGCGCCGCGGCGATGCCGATCTCAGGATGACGCTCGACCGCGAGCGCGGCGGCTTCGTCCCGGCTTCCCACCGCGACGGCCTCGTAGGAGGGCCGCCGCAGCCGCAACGGTTCGCGTCCGAAATACTCCTTGTATCTTATCTCCGCGAATCTGAGACTTTCGCGGATATGGGCGACGCGGGCCCTTGCCGCAGCCAGTCTGGCGCTCGCCTGCATGACGTCGGCCTGAGTGCCGGCGCCGAGGCGCTGGCGCTCCTTGATGTCGGCAAGAAGGCGCTCGTGCCGGGCGATGAACTCCTCTCCGGCCTTCATCACCGCCTGATGGGTCGCAAGGTCGTGGAACGCCGAGAGCGCCCCGAGCGCGAGCTCGTTGACGCGGGCGTCGATCGACTTTTCCGCCGACGCCGTCTGGGCCTTCGCCTCGTTGATGCGCGCGAAGGTGGCGCCGCCGTCGAACAGGAGCTGGGAGGCCGTAACGCCCGCGTTCATCTGGCTGCGGTTGCGCAGGGATTCAACCACGTTGTCCGTGCCGGCGCCGAATTCGCGGGCGACGACGTAGTCGCCGGACAGGCTGGCGGAGAGACGCGGGTAGAGCGCGGCGCGGCCGGCCCGGATCGCAGCCCGGGCCTCGTCGCGACGCGACACTTCCTGGTGATAGAGGGGATGAAGGCCGACCGCCCGGCGCACCGCCGCGGCGAAATCTTCATGCGGACCGATGTCGTCGAGAATATAGGCGGAGCCGCCAAGGGCCGTCGCGAGCGCGGTCCGTGAGACGTCTGAGGGATAGAGGGAACCCGTCGTCGCCTCCGCGGCCGCCAGCGCCGCCGGGGCCAACGCCAACGCCGCCGCAACCGCCACTCCCTGACGCCACAGGCGCATGACCGATCCGTCTTTTCGTCCGCCCGCCGCGCGAGAGACGCATGGTTAACAATTCGAGGATTAGAGATCGGTCTTTGACAAATCCTTAACCGATTGACCCCGACTGAGGACAACCGCAATAAACTTTCGGTCATTCGAGGCGCCCCGATGCGGCCGGGCGCGGAGTGTGCAGCTTGTGCGTATCGCGCTTCCTTCCCGGTGCTGGCTCTTGCGCGGGATGGCCCGTGCGGGCTGAAGCGTCCGGCGTCGCGGCGAGCTGACATGGGACCGACGGTAGCTGCGACGGCGTACGGCCTTGCGGCGATGGTCGCCGCCTTCGTCTTCCGCCCGCGATCCGTCCCGAACCGCGACATTTTCAGGGCCGCCGTCTTCTGGGTCTTGTCGGTGCCCGTCCTGTTCATCCTGCCTCTGCCGATGCTGATGCTGGCGACATGCGGCGCGCTCGCTTTCGCGCTCGCGCCGCCGGAGAAAGGCGACCGGCTTGCTTTCTACCTGCTGGTTTTTCCCGCCGTGCCCGCAACGGTGTTCGCGCAGGTGCCGTTTCCCGGCATCAATTACCTGTTCATGCTCGACTTTCCCCGCGTCGTCTTCTTCTGCGTGCTGACGGCCGCTTTCCTTTCCGCCGCGCGGCCGCCCGCGGCCCGCTACGCGCCGACCATCGGCGTCTTCGTCGTCCTCCTCACGCTGCTCTTCTCGGTCATGGCTTTCCGCGACGAAAACCTCACTAACGGGCTGCGTATGGGGTTCAACTACGCACTTATCTACGCTCTGCCGTTCTTTGCGCTGGTGCGGCTGATGAACACCGACGAGTCGCTGGACAAGGTGTTCTCCAGCTTCATGTTCCTCGCCTGCATTCTCGGCTTCACCGCGCTGGTCAGCCAGGCGACCAAATGGAACATCTACGATTTCGTCTCCATGCGCGTCGGCCAGCCTGTCTTCGCTGAATTCCGCGGCGGCTTCCTGCGCATCGCCGCCACCCTCAACGTCGCACTGACGGGATTCGTCATGGGCCTTGGGCTCATCGCCGTTTCTTATTTCCGCAGCAGGCGCCGGCTTGGATTCCTTATGGCGTCGATCTACCGCGCACTCTTTGCGGCCGGCGCCTTCTTCACCTATTCGCGCGGGGCCTGGATCGCCGTCATCCTCGGGCTCCTGGTCTATCTCTTCTTCACCAAGGCCCCGCGTGGGCTAAGGCCCGCCATGATCGCCGCCGGGGTCTTCATCGGGGCGCCAGCCGCCATCGTGTTCGCGCTCAACGCCGATTTCGGCGCGATCGACGCCTACGGTACGTTCGCCTATCGCCAGGAACTCCTGCGCGCGACATGGATACATTTCCAGCAATACCCTTTGTTCGGCGATGCATTGTTCTACAGCCGCCCTCACTTCGCGCACCTTGTGCAAGGGGAGGGCATCATCGATTTCGTAAACCGCTATGTGCAGATCGTCGTCGAATACGGCGCGGTCGGCCTCATCATTTTCTTGACGCCTTGGATCGTGCTGGTCCTCGGGCTCCTCAAACTGCCGGGCAGGCACCAGGATTTCTGGGGAAGCCCCGCTGAGCATCAGCGCGCTGCGCTCCTTGCGATCATCGCCTCTTTTCTCTTCCTCACGGCGACGTCGAGCGACGTCACCTATTTCAAGCAGTTCGGGGTTGCGATTCTGGCGATCGGCGCCGGCTATATCGGCGCGGTCCGCGCAAAGCGCGCCGGCCAGACTGCGGCCGATCCGGCGGCGGCGCGCGGCGACCTCGATCAGCCCGACCTCGCCGAAGCTGCAGCTCGGCCGGCATGAGGGCGATGAAGAGCGAGCGCGCCACTTCACGTCTGACCGACCTGCGGAGGCGAGTCGCCAACAGTCGCATGGCGGCGCTCGTCGGCTCGAATGTTTCGATCAACGTCATCCGGATCCTCGGCAACCTGGTGCTCACGAGGCTCCTCTCGCCCGAAATGTTCGGGGCGATCGCGATCATCACAACCATACAATACGTGCTGGTGATGCTCACCGACATGGGCTTCAACCAGTTCGTCGTGCGGGCCGCTGACGGCGACAAGAAGCGTTTTCTCGACGTCATCTGGACGGCCCGCCTCGCCCGCAATGGGGCGCTTTGCCTTCTCATGGTCGCACTTTCGGGGCCGCTCGCCGCCGCTTTCGGGAAGCCTGAGCTTCAGCCCGGCATCGCCGCCGCCTCCTTCGTGCTGCTGGTGGAGGGCTTCAGGTCGATGGCGCCTCTCGTGGCGGAGCGGCAGTGGCGTGTGTCCTATGTCAGCGCCGTCGAACTCGCCGTTTTCGTCATCCAGACCATCGTCGTTCTGATCGCGGCGGCGGTGATGAGAGATTACTGGGCGATCATTCTCTCGATGTTCGTCAGCGCGGTCGCCGGCGTCGTATTTTCCTACGCGCTCTTCCCTGACAGCCGCCAGCGCTTCGCCTTCGATCGCGGCATCCTTGTTGAGATGCTGAAATTCGCCCGCTTCATCATGCCGTCGAGCGCGATCACCATCGTGCTGGCGCAAGCCGACAAGGTGGTGCTCGGCCGTAACCTCGCCCTCGAACAGTTTGGTCTCTATTCGCTGGCGGCCAGCCTCACGGTCGCGGGACGCAACCTCATCTACCAGTGGGGAACGAGGATGCTTTATCCTCGCTTCTCTGAGGCGTTCCGGGAAGACCCGGCGTCCTTAAAGGCGGTCTTTTACCCTATGCGCCGCCGCTTTGGCATGCTGATGGCGTTCGGCTGCGGCGGCCTGATCGGCGGGGGCGAGCTCCTCGCGCAAATCCTGTTTGACCCGCGGTACCTAGCGGCCGGTCTCTACATCTCGATTCTTTCGGCGGCGCCGCTGCTCTACGTCATCAGCGTACCGGCGGAGATGGCGATGGTGGCGATCGGGCGCGTGCAGTCGCAACTCGAGGCGAACATCTGCCGACTTGGGAGCCTCGCGATCCTCATCCCGCTCGGACTCCAGTTCGGGGGGCTCCTCGGCATCGTCGCCGCCTTCGTGCTGATGGAGGTTCCGGCCGCGCTCTATTGGCTGTGGCGGCTGCGCGTCGCCGGACTTGTCGACTGGAGGGAGGAGGCGCTGCAAATGCTGCCCGCCCTGCCAGGCGCAGCCATAGGCCTCGGCGCGACGAAGCTGGCGGCCCGTCTCATCGCGACAGGCGTCCTCCCGCCGTTCTGATCGACTGCCGGGCGAGGCAGGACCGCCATGATCGCTTCCATGCCTCGGGGAACCACAAGCCGCTCCAATTTCGCCGCGCTCCGTGGATCGATCTTAGTCAGCGCGGCCACGGGCGTCGGCAGGCGCACTTGTCGAAGACGAGGCCGCCTTTGTGGCGCAGGCATGTGCGAGACCGTCGCCGCTTATCCTGGCCCGCGACGCAAGCTGGCGCGATCTGTACGTCGAAATGGAGCGGGGTTGTCTCTGCGGCTCCGATTGCCGAGACTTTGCTTGCGATCGCGTCGCCCCCCCCGGCAAGCCTTTCGACGCCGAAAAGAAAAGGGCGGCCGAAAGGCCGCCCTTCCCCTTCTTTTCGCTGGCGCGGACTTAGAAGTCCATGTCGCCCATGCCGCCCATGCCGCCGCCGGGCATGCCGCCATGGCTGTGGCCGCCTTCTTTCTTCTTCGGGGCTTCGGCGATCATGGCTTCCGTCGTGATGAGGAGACCGGCGACCGACGCCGCGTCCTGCAGGGCCGTGCGAACGACCTTGGCTGGATCGACGATGCCGGTCTTGATCATGTCGACATACTCGTCAGTCTGCGCGTTGAAGCCGTAGTTGTACGACTTCTGCTCGAGCAATTTGCCGACGACGATCGACCCTTCGCCGCCCGCGTTGCGGACAATCTGGCGAACCGGGGACTCCAGCGCCTTGCGGACGATATTGATGCCCGCGTCCTGATCCGCGTTGGCGCCTTTGAGGCCCTCAAGCGCGCGGGTCGCGTAGAGAAGCGCCGAGCCGCCGCCCGGAACGATCCCTTCTTCAACCGCCGCCCTCGTGGCGTTGAGCGCGTCATCGACGCGGTCCTTGCGCTCCTTCACCTCGATCTCGGTCGCGCCGCCGACCTTGATCACCGCAACGCCGCCCGCGAGCTTGGCAAGGCGCTCCTGCAGCTTTTCACGATCATAGTCCGACGTCGTCTCTTCGATCTGGGCGCGGATCTGGGCGGTCCGGGCCTGGATGTCCTTCTTAGTGCCGTGGCCGTCGACAATGGTCGTATCGTCCTTGTCGATCGACACCTTTTTGGCCTTGCCGAGGTCTTTCAGCGTCACGTTTTCAAGCTTGATGCCGAGGTCTTCGGAGATGACCGTGCCGCCGGTGAGGACCGCGATGTCCTCAAGCATCGCCTTGCGGCGATCGCCGAAGCCGGGCGCCTTGACGGCCGCGACTTTCAGGCCGCCGCGCAGCTTGTTGACGACCAAGGTCGCCAGCGCCTCGCCCTCGACGTCTTCGGCGATGATGAGGAGCGGCTTGCCGGACTGAACGACCGCCTCAAGCAGCGGCAGCATCGACTGGAGGCCCGAGAGCTTCTTCTCATGGAGGAGGATGTAGGGGTCCTCGAGCTCTACGGTCATCTTCTCCGCGTTGGTGATGAAATAGGGCGAAATGTAGCCGCGATCGAACTGCATGCCTTCGACCACGTCGAGCTCGGTCTCAAGCGACTTGGCTTCCTCGACGGTGATCACGCCTTCATTGCCGACCTTCTCCATGGCCTTGGCGATCATGTCGCCAATGTCTTTCTCGCCATTGGCCGAGATCGTTCCGACCTGCGCGATCTCGTTCGACTTCGAGATCTTGATCGCGTGCTTCTTGATGTCCTCGACGACGCGCGCAACCGCAAGATCGACGCCGCGCTTCAGGTCCATCGGGTTCATGCCGGCCGCCACGGCCTTGGCGCCTTCCTTCACGATCGCCTGCGCGAGCACCGTCGCCGTCGTCGTGCCGTCGCCCGCCGCGTCATTGGTCTTGGAGGCGACTTCGCGCACCATCTGCGCGCCCATGTTCTCGAACTTGTCTTCGAGCTCGATTTCCTTGGCGACCGTGACGCCGTCTTTGGTCGTCCGCGGGGCGCCGAAGGACTTCTCGATCACCACGTTGCGGCCTTTCGGGCCAAGGGTCACCCGCACCGCGTTGGCGAGGATGTCGACGCCGCGCAGCATCTTCTCGCGCGCTTCAACATCAAATTTGACTTCTTTCGCAGCCATTGTTCTGATCTCCGATGAATGTTGCGTTCGCGCTTAGCCGATGATCCCGAGGATGTCCGACTCCTTCATGATGAGGAGCTCCTCGCCGTCGATTTTCACTTCCGAGCCTGACCACTTGCCGAACAGGATCTTGTCGCCCTTCTTCACGTCGAGCGGGGTCACTTTCCCGTCCTCATTGCGGGCGCCGCCGCCGACGGCGAGCACTTCGCCCTGCTGCGGCTTCTCCTTGGCGGTGTCGGGGATGATGATTGAGCCGACCTTGGTGTCTTCCTCGATGCGGCGGACGAGCACGCGGTCGTGCAGCGGCCGGAATTTCAGACCCATGCGATGGTCTCCCTTTTCATAAATCTTTCAATTTCAATGGGTTGCCGGGTTTACTTGCCTGGCGATCCGCGTTGGCACTCAGCTCCAGTGACTGCTAACAGCCGGATTGGCGCGGACGTAGGGTGCTCCCCGGCTACGGTCAAGCCCCTTTGGCAGAAAATTGCACCAGGCCCAGACCGACTTTCCGCGGCCGAAGCCCTGTTTGATCTAACCCCGAGCCGGGGCGCGCATCCTTGGAAAAATTTACCGGTCGGCGGCTAGCCTTTAGGAGCTCCCCGCGCGCTATTTGGGGCGGAGGGCCGGGCCGCCAAAGTACGAGTAAGGTGCTGTCGTCGATGCGTTCCCAAGGCGTCAAGAACCGGCGTCCGACGCGCCACCCAAGGCCCGAGCCGGCGGTTCTCGCGGCCGTCCTACTCGCCGCCTGCGCGACGGCGCCGAAGCAGCCGCCCCCCGGCCGTCACGGCGGAGCCGATCTCTACGTGTGCGGAGGAATGACCGTCGCCAATGCGCCCCCGACGGACCGCGCCGGACGCATCGCCGGTTTCGAGCCGGCGGCCGAAATCAGGGGCCGCCTGCTCGCCCGCGCACCGGTCGCGGGTTGCCTGTCGTCGGGCTATGGCGTGCGCCCCGCCACCGGCCGCCTGCATCAGGGAATTGATCTTTACACCGGGGAGCCGTCGCCGGTTTACGCGGCCGCGGGAGGCGACGTCGAATTTGCCGGAGACCTCGGGTCTTACGGCCGAACCCTCCTCATCCGTCACGGCTCAGGCGTCAAAACCCGGTATGCCCATTTGTCGGCCTTTGCGCGCGACGTTCGCGTGGGCGCGACGGTGCGCGCCGGACAGATGATCGCGGAAACCGGCCGGACCGGCAACGCTACCGCTGTCCATCTGCACTACGAGATCATCGTTGACGGGCGCACCGAAAATCCCCTTACCGTCGGCGAATGACCCGCGCGGCAGCCGCCCGCGGCCGGCTGGGAGCGCTGCGTGCCGAAAAAGACGACGAGGGCGCCGCGCCGGGACGGAGGCCTGCCGACTAAGTCGGAGATCATCGAGTTTTTGAAAGTGAACGAGGCGGACGTCGCGCAGCGCGACCTCGCCCGCGCTTTCGGCGTGAAGGGCGAAGATCGCGCCGACCTGCGCCGACTCGATCGCGAACTCGAAAGGGACGGCGCCGTCGCCAGGCGCGGTCGGCGCATGGTGCGCCTCGACAGTCTCCCCGAGGTCTCAGCCGTCGACGTGATGTCGGTCGACGACGACGGCGATCTTGTGTGCCTTCCTGCCGACTGGCGCGGCGAAAAGGAGCCGCCCATGATCCGCGTGCGCGCAAGCCGCGCCGCACGCCTTTCTCCGGCGCCGGGCGTCGGCGACCGATTGCTCGCGCGATTAAAGCCCGCGGGCGATGAGGGCTATGAGGCCGACATTCTAAAGGCGCTTGGACGCGGCGCGCACCGCTTCCTCGCCGTCCTCAGGAAGGAGCGGGGCGCCTTTTTCGCCGACCCGGTCGAGCGCCGGACCCGGGCGCGCTTCGTCATCGAGCGCGGCGACGAACGAGGCGCGAAAGACGGCGATCTCGTCTGGGTTGAAACGAAGAATGCGCGCGGCTACGGACCCCAGCGCGGCCGCGTCCGCGACGTCGCAGGCCATATCGACGATCGCGCGTCATACTCGCTGATAGCGCTTGCGATCCACGGCATTCCCGTTGAGTTTCCGGCAGCCGCCCTTGAGGAGGCCGAGGCCGCCAAGCCGCCGACGCTCGCCGGCCGAGTCGATCTGCGGGACACGCCTTTGCTCACCATTGATCCTGAAGACGCGCGCGACCATGACGACGCCGTATGGGCGGCCTGCGACGACGACCCCGCCAACCCAGGCGGCTTCAGGCTCATCGTCGCCATCGCCGACGTCTCGTGGTTCGTCCTTCCTGGCGGCGCGCTCGACCGCGAGGCGCAGAGGCGGGGAAACTCCGTCTACCTCCCCGACCGCGTCGTACCGATGCTGCCGGAGAGGCTTTCAAACGACCTCTGCTCGCTCAAGGAAGGCGTCCATCGAGCCTGCATCGCCGTCGAAATGCAGATCTCGAAAACGGGCCGAAAGCTCTCACACCGCTTCACGCGCGCGATGATGCGCTCGGCCGCGAAGCTCTCCTACGGCGCAGCGCAGAAGATCATCGAGGGAGGACAGGGGCCCCGCGATATCGTCGAAGTCGTCCGGACGCTGCACGCCGCCTTCAGGGCCCGCTGGAACGAGCGGGCGAAGCGCGCGCCGCTCGACCTCGACTTGCCGGAGCGCAAGATCATCCTCGACAGCGAGGGCAAGGTTACGCGCGTCGAGCGGCGCGAGCGCTTCGACGCGCACCGCCTGATCGAGGAGTTCATGATCCTCGCCAACATCGCCGCGGCCGAGACGCTTGAAGAACGGCGCACGCCGCGCATCTATCGCGTGCATGACGCGCCGGATCCCGAGAAGCTCGACGCGACCCGCGATTATCTCGCCAGCCTCGGCTATAGCCTCGCGCCGTCGGGATCGCTCCGGCCTTCGAACTTCAACCATATCCTCAAGCTCGCAGGCGAGCGCGACGAGAAGGAAATGGTGTCGGAAGTAGTCCTGAGATCGCAGCGCCAAGCCGTTTATTCGACTGAGAATCTGGGCCATTTCGGCCTCAACATTCCGCGCTACGCGCATTTCACCTCGCCCATCCGACGATATGCGGATCTGACCGTTCATCGCGCGCTGGTGACAGCGGCGCGGCTCGGCAAGGGCGGCCAGACCGCCGAGGAAGCGGCGCGCCTCCAAAAAATCGCCGAAGATATCTCCGATCTTGAGCGTCGCGCCATGGCCGCCGAGCGCGAGTCGACCGATCGCTATCTCGCCGCCTATCTCGTCGGCCGTATCGGCGCCGAGTTCGAGGGTCGCATCCGCGGCGTGACGCGCTTCGGCCTCTTTGTGACGCTCGATGAAACCGGAGCCGACGGATTCATCCCGGCGCAGGCGCTGCACGGCCGGTTCTTCTACGTCGAAGAGCGGCACGCGCTCGTCGCGCCGAGCGGCCAGCAATACCGGCTTGGCCAGCCGGTGCGGGTGCGGCTTGCTGCGGCGACGCCGGTGACCGGCGGCATGCGGTTCGAGATGGTCTCGGAGCCGATCGAGGGCGGCGTCCCGCCCCTGCGACGCTCGAAGTCGCGCGGCCGGGACGATCAACGCACGGCGCGCAAGAAGGGCGTGTCGGGAAGGCGCAGCCCTGCACGGCGCTGAAACTGCCCGGGGCCCCCGGCGCAGCCGCGACGCGGTCGCGCTAGCAGCCACGCCCGATGTCAGGCGGCGCGCCCTCAGCCTGCCTTCCCTTAACGAAGTCCCGCTACTTTCGGCGCTGACGGTTCGTCGCGAAACCGGGGCGCGCCGTCGCGAGCCTGCTGGGCGCCGACGCGCGACAGATGTAACAACCCGGCCGCGGGCAAGGGGATGTCATGAAAAAACGCAGCTCGGCCGTGGCGGGAGCGATCGCGCTCGCCGCACTCGGCGGCGGCGCTGAAGCGCAGGAATCGAGCAGATCCTGCCCTGCGGGCGAAACCAGCTGCACGGTCGGGGACCGCGTCATCTACCTTCCTGCGTTCTTCACGCAATTCAACCCAGTCACCGCGCTAGACATGGTCAGCCGCGTGCCGGGTTTCTCGATCGACGCCGGCGAGGACGTTCGCGGATTCGGCGGCGCAGCTGGCAACGTCCTCATCGACGGCCAACGCCCGAGCACCAAGTCGACCGATCTGTTCACGGTATTGAGCCGCATCGCGGCGGAAGGCGTCGAGCGCATCGAGCTCATCCGCGGCGGGTCGGGCGGACTCGACGTCGCCGGACAAGCCGTCGTCGTCAACGTCGTGAAGAAAACAGGCGACGGCGCAGGCGAACCTTCGATCTGGGAATTCGCGCTCGTGAAGCGTCGCCCCGACGGCTTCTTGCGGCCGGCCGGCAGCGCAACCTTCAACGGCAAAGCACTCGGCATGAAATACGGCTTTGGCGTCAACGCCTACGGCTTCGCCCTGCGCTTCACCGGCAGCGAGAACATCGACCGATTCACCGATATCGACGAGCGGCGCTTGCGCGCCGGCGAGTTTCACGAGCAGGGCGGCGGGGCCAATCTCCGGCTCGAAAAGCCGTTCGACAACGGCGACGTCGGGCGGCTCAATCTTGAATCTGAGTACGAGCACGCCGTCGAGATCATCGACGAAGGCCGCACGTTCGAGACCGGCCCGCCCGGCAATGCCGCCTTCGCCCGGCCCTTCGAGGAACTGAGCTTTGAACTCGGCGCCGATTTCGAGCACGCGTTTTCCGACTCGTTCAACGGCAAGATCATCGCCGTGTTCGACAAGAGCTACGAGAAATTCGAAAGCGCGTTCGACCTGATCCCCGCCGCCGGCCCGGTGCAGCGCTCGATCTTTAACTCGAGTCAAACGAGCGCGGAGACGATCGGGCGTATCGAGTTCGGCTTCACCGGCCTTTCCGATCATTCGATCCAGTTCGGCGGCGAGTTCGCGCGCAACACCATCGATTCGTCCGCCATGCTCCGGTCGGATCCCGGCTCTGGCGTGTTCTCGCCGGTTCCCATCGCCGGCGCCAATACGCTGGTCGCCGAACTGCGCGGCGAGGCGTTCATTTCCGACAGTTGGAAAGTGAGCCCGAAGCTTACGATCGATCTCGCCTTCGCCATGGAGATGTCGCGCATCCGCCAATCGGGCGACAGCGCCAATTCGCGCTTTTTCACTTATCCGAAGCCGTCCCTGAAGCTCGCTTACGCGCCGAACGACAGGACGCAGTGGCGCGCCGGAGCCGAGCGCACGGTCGCGCAGCTCGATTTTGACGAGTTCGTCAGCGCCGTTAATTTCGACGACTCCGACGTCGACTTCGGCAACCCGGACCTTCGCCCGCAGCGCGTCTGGGAGTTTTCCCTCACGCACGAACGGCGCTTCGGAGATGTCGGCGTCGTGGAGCTGACCGGCTTTTACCACTATGTGCAGGACGTCCAGGACAGCCTTCCGATCGGCGGCATCGTCGAGGTGCCTGGAAACATCGGTGACGGCCGCATCTACGGCGCGACTCTTGACCTTACCGCCCCGCTCGGATGGATAGGCTTCAAGAACGCGCGTCTGCAGTCGAGCACGACGGCGCGAGACTCCTCGGTGACTGACCCGGTGACGGGGCGCACGCGGGATTTCTCAGGCCGACCGAACGTCTTCTACGAACTGGAATTCCGTCAGGACTTTCCGGTCCGCAAGGCGAGCTGGGGCCTCGAACTTTCCAAGCGGGACCCCTATCGGGAGTTCGGACTTGACGAGGTGTCCGTGTTCCGCGTGGAGACGGAATTTGATGTTTATGTCGAGACGACGCGACTCAAGGGCATCAAGGCCCGCTTTGAGGTGAACGACGTCATCAACGTCACCGACATTCGCGAACGGGTAGTCTTCGCAGGGTCGCGCGCAACGGCGGCGCCGCTGGCCTATGAGGTCCGACGCAACAATAATGGCGGCGGGCTGCGGCTCGAGCTTTCAGGCACGTTCTAGGACCGGCCATGCCGAGCCTTCGCCGGCGTTTGACACCCGCGGGCGAAAACGCCGACAAAGCGTTTTGTGACTGACGAACTCGCGACCGTCCGGGACTTTTTCCGCTACGCCGTTTCGCAATTCCGCCGCGGCGAGCTTCACTTCGGACATGGCGCTTCAAACGCCGCCGACGAGGCCGCTTTCATGGTGCTCGAGGGGCTCAGCCTTCCGATCAACGACATCAATCCGTGGCTTGAGGCCCGCCTCCTCGCTGCCGAGAAGAAGCGCCTCCTTGATCTCATCGCCGCGCGCGTCGAAACGCGCAAGCCCGCCGCCTACCTTCTCAACCGGGCCTATATCCAGGGCGCGCCTTTTTATGTCGATGAGCGCGTGATCGTGCCTCGCTCCTTTATCGGCGAGATGCTCGCGAGCGGCTTGCCCCTTCCGTTCGCCGAGGATCGCGACTCCGTCGCGTCGGTTCTGGATCTGTGCGCCGGCTCGGGCTGCCTCGCCGTCCTGGCGGCGCGCGCCTTCGCCAACGCCGACATTCACGCGACGGACATATCAGCCGATGCGCTTGAAGTCGCCGAACGCAACGTCGCTGATTATGGCCTTGAAGACCGCATCACCTTGCATGCCGGCGATCTCTTTGCGCCGCTCGGTAAAAAGCGCTTCGACTTGATCCTCTCGAACCCGCCATACGTCGATGCGGAGGCCATGGCGGAGCTGCCGCCGGAATATCGCGCCGAGCCGCGGCTGGCGCTTGCCGGCGGGGAGGACGGCCTCGACATCGTTCGCCGCATCCTCGCCGAGGCCGACAGGCATCTGACGCCGGAAGGCGGGCTGTTATGCGAGATCGGTCGAGGCCGGGAAATTCTCGAGGCGGAGTTTCCCGGTCTCGACCTCATCTGGCTGGATACGGAAGAGAGCGAGGGCGAGGTCTTCTTGGCGACCTACGAGGCGCTGGTTCGGGCGAAGTCCTGAAACCGAGCCGTGACGTGACCTACGACGTACTCCGCAACGAGTGTTCGCCGCCGCCTCTGAGGAAAAACCCATCGCCCGGATCCACGAAATCTACTATCGATTTTATCGAACATAAAAAGAAACATTATCGACTTGATAGATGGACGTCCTTCCCTAAATGACGTTGAAGACCAACCCCAAAAGCAGGAGGACCCAATGTTGACGCCCAGCTCGGAGTTGACCAGCAACGCCAAAGCGGCGCTCGCCGAGACCGTGTCAAAAGTGCTCGCCGACACCTTCCAACTCTACCTTAAAACCCACGCCTTTCATTGGAACGTGACCGGTCCGCAGTTCCCGCAGCTACATGCGCTTTTCGCCGAGCACTACACCGAGATGTGGAACGCTCTCGACGAACTCGCTGAGCGGGTGCGCAGCCTCGGCGTCGCGGCGCCGGGCAATGCCGAGACCTTGATCCGCCTCTCAACTATCGCATCGGCCGCCGACGCGCCGCCTGACGCCCGTCGCATGGTCCTTGAACTTCTTGACGGCCACGAACGTCTTGCTGCGCGGGCGCGCGAGGGGATCGCTGCCGCAGAGGAGGCAGGCGACGCAGCTACCGCCGATCTTCTGACCGGCCGCATGGCGGTTCACGAGAAGACCGCATGGATGCTCCGCGCGACAGCCGCATGAAAAAGCCGGGTCGCAGGTTGGCGACCCGGCAAGGTGTTGTTGCAGAGTCCAGAGGGCTCGAGATCTGCAGCATGCGCCGGCATCTGAGGCCGGCGACGGGACGACAATAGCGTGGGGATCGGCAGTGACGAGACGTTCCGGCGCGCCTACGCCTCAGCCCGTCGAAACTCTGGCCCGCGAGCGCTGCTCGAGGCGGCGCACGATTTCGCTGGCGGCGCGAGCGGTTTCGTCAAGCGGATCGTAAACCCAGTCGTCGAGGCGCCCGGTGAAAAGCCTCGAGGCCCCTTTGTTGGCGAGAGCGGCGTGGAACCGGTCGAATTTCGCGACCGAGCCGAAGGGTCGACGGGCAAGCGGAATAATGTGAACCGGCGTCCCGGTCATCGCCGCTTCCGTCGCCATGTTCACGCTGTCTTCCGTCACGAGGATGAGATCGGCCAGTCCCAGCATGCCGAAATATGGGTTGGCGAGACCGTTCACCGGCGAGCCGTCCCAGATGAAATGCGGGTAGCCCGCGAGCGCTTTCTCGATCATCGCGATCGTTTCGCGCGGCGTGCGCCGCGAGGCCGTCACCATGACCCCGCCGCCCGCCCGCGCGACCTTCCTCGCGGCCCTTGCGATGCGCATGAGGGATTTGCGCGACATGGCGAAGGCGCTGTTGGGGCCGCCGGTCAGGAGCGCCGCGAGCGGCCGGGGCAGATGGGCGAGCGCCGGCTGCAGAGTCTCCGCATCCTGACGGATGAGGTCTGCCGTCACGCGGTTGGGCGAACCGATAATCGGAAAGACGTTGTCGCCGGACAGACCGTCATGCGCCGGAGGCACGACAAGATCGAAACGCGAGAGGGGCGCCCTCGGATTCTGGATCTGAACGGTGAGCGTGTGCGAGTCGCGTTGCTTGACCGCCATCGTGTAGGGAACGCAAAGCCGCCCGCACCCGATCCAAAGGTCTGGATAGGGCGGGCGGAGCAGCGCGCCCCCGGTCGACAGATGCGCGAAGGGATCAGCCCAGAGCGCCCGCGGCAGCATGCGCCAGGGCTGCTTGACCTCGATGCGCTTGTTGATGATGCGCACGAAGGCCAGCCGCGCGACCGCCTCGGCAAGCCCGAGCGCCTGGCTTTCAATGCCGGCGCGCCCGTCGCTCACCGCCCAACAACTCCACGGCTCCCGATGCGCGGTCATCTCAACCTCCCCGTCGCGCATATCGTGCGTCAGGATGCTTGACAATCGGCTACGGACCGACGGTCGGACAGGACGAAGCTCGTTCGTGTGCAGAGCAACAAGTCAACGAGCTCGGTTGCGAAACGGTTGCGCCGACGGACTTGGGGGTTGAAATTGACTGACGGGACCGACAACCAGCGCGGGAAAAATAGGTTTCAGCGCGGGCGTCCCGGCCGACCCGGCACGGCTCAGGCCTTACCGCGCCGACGGCCAGCAACCCTGCGACGCCCCCGAGGTGGCGTCCCGGTCGAACCGCTGTAAGGTTTGCGCATGAAGCCAAAGCCCCCCCTCGACGCGCCAGCCGACGACCTCGTCTATTGCCCATCGCCCAACGACGCGCTCGCTCGACTGAAGGGGCTTTACGCCGAGGCCATCGCCGCGGTCGACAAACGCTATCTGGACTTCACCGCGGGGAGGCTGAAACCGGGGGGCGCCGACGCCCCCGTTTACCCCTATCTGTGCGCCGAGGTGCCCGCGGAAAAAGCGAGCCAGACGAGTCTCCTGGCGCTCGGCCGGATCGCCGCCACGAGCCTGCACGGAGCCTCGATCACCCACCCGGAACTTTTTGAGTCCTATCTTCTCGACCAGT
The DNA here is from genome assembly GCA_013389105.1 of Parvularculaceae bacterium. Taxonomy (GTDB): domain Bacteria; phylum Pseudomonadota; class Alphaproteobacteria; order Caulobacterales; family Parvularculaceae; genus Amphiplicatus. The sequence continues at coordinate 17,642 of JACADZ010000074.1, forward strand.
TGAGGCGGATGCTCGAACGCTACGATGCGCGCCTCTTCGTCGGCCGCTCGCGCTCTCCCATCCCCATCGTCTTTGCGCTCGAGCAGGCGACGGCGCAGCTAAGCCCCAAGGAGCGCGCCAGCCTCCAGTACCACTTTCATACGCCGAACCTGATCGCCACCAATGACGACGTGGTCGACGGAAAGATCATTCTTGACCGGCGCGGCGCCTTGCCGTTGTCGCTCTTCCCGGCGGAGCGCGTCGATTTTTCACTCTACCGCATCCAGCACTATACCGCGACGCGGCCGGAGCACTTCCAGCAATTCATTCTGTTTACGAACTATCAGCGATATGTGGATGAGTTCGTCGAGCGCGGCAAGGAGGCGGTCGGCGAAGGACGCGCCGAGGCGCTCGTCGAGCCGGGCAACCGCATCTGGCGCAAGGGCGACCCGCCCGACGCCCCCGCGCTCGCGAAAATGCCGCAGATGCCCGCCTACCACCTCGTCCAGTCCGGTCGCCAGGGCGTCACGCTCGTCAATATCGGCGTCGGCCCGTCGAACGCCAAGACGATCACCGATCACCTCGCCGTGTTGCGCCCGCAGGTGTGGCTGATGATCGGGCATTGCGGCGGGCTCCGTCGCTCGCAGCGGCTCGGAGATTACGTGCTGGCTCACGCCTACTTGCGGGACGACGGCGTGCTTGACAGCGTGCTGCCGCCCTCGGTGCCGCTGCCGACCATCGCCGAAGTCCAGCTCGCCATGACCCGCGCCGTGCAGGAAGTGTCCGGCATTCCCGCTGAAAATCTCAAGGCGCACCTGCGGACCGGCACGGTCGTCACCACGGGCGACCGCAACTGGGAGCTGCGCTTCGCCGAAAGCGCCGTGCGCCTCAACCAGGCCCGCGCCATTGCGATCGATATGGAATCGGCGACCATAGCCGCCAACGGCTATCGCTACCGCGTCCCCTACGGGACGCTGCTGTGCGTGTCCGACCGCCCTCTGCACGGCGAGATCAAGCTCCCCGGCATGGCCGACGCCTTCTACCAGGAGCGCGTGTCGCAACATCTCGCGATCGGCATGCGCGCGATCGAGCTGCTGCGGGCCGAGGCGCTGAAGGGGACGCTGCAGTCACGAAAACTCAGGAGCTTCGACGAACCGCTATTGCGCTAGTCGGGCCTCAGCGCTTGCGCTCCGTGAGGCGCACCTCGAACAGTCGCGGCCACATCTTGCCCGTGACGAAGAGCCGGCGACCCTCGGCGTCCCAGGCGAGCCCGTTGAGCACGGCGTCAGGTCCGTGGGCAGGCCCGAACTCGGCGACGAGCTTCGCCCTGAGCGCCTTCGCGTCGATCACGCCGACCACCTCGCCGGTTTCAGGATTAATGCGGACGATATAGTCCGTCATCCAGACATTGGCGAAGATCTCGCCGTCGATCCATTCGAGTTCGTTGAGGTTCCTGAGCGGCTTGCCCTTGTGGACGACTTGGATGCGTCCCGTCTGTGCGAAGGACGAAGGGTCGAGAATGCGCAGGACGTCGGTGCCGTCGCTCATGATGAGGCGCTTGCCGTCGCTCGTAAGGCCCCAGCCCTCGCCGACATAGGTGAACCGGCTGACCTCGCGAAAGGTCTCAGCGTCATATACGAAGCCGGTTCCATGGCGCCAGGTCAGGGCCAAAATCTTGTCGCCGAAAGGGGCGACGCCTTCGCCGAAAACGCCGGGCGGCAGCGACGCCTTCTGCAACACCTCGCCAGTTTCGAGCTTGACCCGACGCAGGGTCGAGGCCCCCTCGAGCCCGGTGCTTTCGAACAGAGCGCCGTCTTTGAAAAACAGCCCCTGCGTGAAGGCCGAGGAATCGTGCGGATAGACTGCGACGACTTCGACGTCATAACGCTTTTGCGCCGCAGCGGGCGCGACGAGAAGGAGCGCAGCGAGCAGCCCGCCCCACAGGCCGACGAAATCAAAGCGCCTTTTCATAGATTCGATAGGTCTTGTAGACCTTGCAGCCCATGTCGATCAGCATGGCGATCATCGGCTTGTTGGTCTCAAGAATCCACGAACATTCAGAATTCGTCACGCCGCGGTCGATATTTGCAGAATTGGTCATGTCGATCATCTTATAGGCGAACGCGATCCCGATCGGCTTGCCCTGAAGCTTCTTGCGTACGCCCATCAGCGGCATGCGCGCGGTCGAGAGCTTTTTCACCTTGAGGCGCCACAGGAGCTTCGCCCAGTTGAAAGGAAGGAGTTTGCCGTCGAATTCGCGGATCGCCTCGTTGATGTTGGGCAGTGCGAGCGCGAAGGCTTCAGGCCGGCCGTCGAGTTCGCAGAAAACGACGTTGTGCGGCTCGATGATGGGACGCAGCTCGCTCGCCATGTGGCGGACCTGCTCCTCCGTCATGGGCACAAAACCCCAGTTCTCGCTCCACGCGTCGTTGTAGATGTCGACAACTGTCCGGATCTCTTCGGCGAAGCGGCTCATGTCGATATTGCGGATGCGGATCTTCGGATTGGCGAGGGTTTTCTCGATGAACTTCGCCCGCTTCTCGGGCATGATGCGGCGCTCTGGAATCCAGGAGAGCGCGTGCATGTCCATGGCTTTGACATAGCCTCGCTCTTCGAGCCGGGACGCATAGTAGGGCCGCCCGTGCGGCATCATTACGTAGGGCGGCGTGTCGAAGCCGTCGACCAGGAGCCCGCATTCCTCGTTGACCGAAAAGCTGAACGGCCCGGCGATCTTGCGCATGGAGCGCCGCCGCGCCCAGTCCTCCGCGGCCCCCAGCAGCGAGGCGAACACATCGGGGTCGTCGATCGCTTCAATGAAACCGAAATGGGCGCAGTCGTCCTTGTAGCGCTGTAGATGAAGGGGATTGACCGTGACCGAGATGCGGCCGGCGGGCGCCCCGTTCCGGTAGGCGATCCAGAGCTGATGCGGCGCATCCTTGAGCGCGGGATTTGCCTTCGGATCAAGCCGGGCTCCGACCTCGAACTCCAGCGGCGCGACATAGTTGGGGTCATTGGCATACGGAACGGAGCCCGCGCGGATGAAGGCGCGGCGCTCAGCGGGCGATGAAACTGCGCGCAACACAACCGTCGCAGCCGGGTCTGCTTTTCTCTCGATCGCCGTCATGACTTCAGGAACAATGAAAGGCCCGCGGCGGGGGCCGCGTCCTTCCTTGCGGCTCCCTAATTCCTCAGGGCAATTTCGACGATCGTGCCCGCGGCGTCTACAGGAATGACCGACTCGCTGGCCTTCGGGGGGCCGAAGCGCATTTTCGGATTGTTGGACACGCCATAGGGCTCGTCCGGGAGACCAAGGCCGTTCTTGTCGAACTTCTTGTTGGCGTTCCGGTCCTGATACACCGCAACCGCGTGGGGCGTCGCGGAGGGGGCGACGATGCAGAATACGGTCACCGGCGATTTTGCGGCGACGCTAACGCGGCCGACGCGTCCGGCTCTCTTCAGGAAGCCCTCTTCGCGGTTGGCGAAGAGATCCGCGGTGATGATGCCCTCGGCCTTCTTCACGTTGCGGACGACCACCTTGATTTCGTTCGGCGCGCCCGTGCAGGTCATATGAGACAGCGACGCGAGATCGACCGCGGGAGCCTTGTCGTCCGCCGCCGCGCCCGCCGCGACGAATGCGAGACACGCCGCCCCGCACACAATTCGATTCGTCATCCTCACCTGCCGTTTACTGATCGCCCGTGCGCATGCTTCGCCCGGAAATCAGACGCAATCATGATGCCAAGCGTACAACACGGGATTGTGACAGCGGCGCGTCACGAGTCCAGCCGATTCGCCCGTGGGCCGCTCAGGCCGCGACCCGGGCGGCGGGAAATGCCTGCGCCAGCGCGCCATAGGCGGCGACCAGGCGATCAAGATCCTCCGCCGTGTGCGCCGACGACACGGCGAGGCGCAGGAGCGAGTCCTTGCCGGGCGTTCCCGGGGGGATCGCCATGTTCACATAGACGCCGTGCTCGAGAAGAAAATTCCAGGCGGCGAAGGCGGTTTCCCGGTCGGCGATCAACACCGAGATGACCGGCGCGGGCGGAGCCGCCAGCCGGAGCCCGAACTGGGTCAGCGCCGCATGCAACCGCCGCGTATTCGCCCAGAGCTTTTCCTTCAACGCCGGCGTCTCCTTGATCACCTTGAGCGCCGCGCCTGCCGAGGCGACGGTCGCCGGCGACGGCGACGCGGTAAACTTGTACGGCCGCGAGGAAAATCGGAGATACTCTAGTTCCTTGTGGTTCGAGGCGACGAAGCCGCCGATCGCGGCAAGCGCCTTGGAGAAGGTGCCCGTATAGAAGTCGATACTGTCCATGACGCCGTCAGCTTCCGACACACCGCGTCCCTTGGCGCCGTAGACGCCGAACGAGTGGGCTTCATCGACAAGCAGATAGGCGCCGTGACGATGCGCGACTTCGGCGAATTCCTTCACCGGCGCGGTGTCGCCGTACATCGAATACATGCCCTCGATGCAGACGAGCTTGCCCTTGTATTTCGGATCAAGCCTGCCGAGCCGCTTGTCGAGGCTCTCGGGGTCGTTATGTCGGAAGCGGATGGTTTCGGCGCCGGAGAGCTGGCAGCCGTCGTAAATGCAGGCGTGACAATCGGCGTCGATGAGAATGACGTCCTCCGCCGGATCGATGAGCCCCGCAATGGCGCCGAGATTGGCGACGAAGCCGGTGGAAAACACCACGCAATGCTTCATCCCGAGAAAAGCGGCGAGATCGGCCTCCAGCCGCTTGTGCCCGGAGAACGTTCCGTTGGCGAACCGTGACCCAGTAGTTCCGGTTCCTTCCTTGTCGAGCGCCTCCTTGGCCGCAGCGATCGCCTTGGGTTCGAAAGTCTGGCCGAGATAATTGTGCGTTCCGGCGAGCACGGTCTCCTTGCCGCGGATGACCGCGCGGGTCGGGCCGAGCACTGTCTCCATGACCACCGTGAAGGGATTCATGCCGGCGTCGGACAGCTGGTTGTAGAGCGCCGCCGTCTTCTCGAATTTTTCAAAGAGGCTCATGCGTCACGCCTGCCGCTTCTTGATCGAATGGATGGCGTCGACAAGATCGCCGATCGTCCGGATTTCGGAAATGGTGTTGACCGGAATCGAGATGTCGTAATTGTCCTCGATGTCCATGACGACATCGAGGACCGACACCGAATCGACCTCGAGGTCGGCGATGAAGTCGGTTTCGCGCGTCAGCCGAACGCCTTTCTGGTTCAAGGGCTCGAAAAGGGAGCAGATTTTGTGGAAAACGAGATCGTCGTCGCCCTGAACGCTAGCCATCTTGACCACCTAAAGAAGTCCGTTCTCTTTGTACCAGCGGACGGTTTTTGCAAACCCCTCCGCCAGCGGCGTCCGAGGGCGCCAGGCGGAATGGGCAGACAGCATGTTATCGCGCGCGACCCAGTCCGCATGAAAAAATTCGGCGATCTTGCCCGGCGTCACCATGGGCGCGCCGCCGAACAGGCGGACGCTTCCGGCGGCTAGGGCCGAAAAGCCCTCAAGGATCGAGCGGGGCGCCCTGATTCTGGCCGCCTTCACGCCCAGCGTCGCGGCGAGCGTCTCGCCGATCTCGCGCCAGCTGTAACCGTCGGCGCGTTCGTCGCCGATCTCGTAGAACCCGTTCGCGGGCGGAAAATCCGCCGCCTGGACGACCGCAGCGGCTACATCCTCGACGTAGAGGATGGAGGCCCGGGGCGGCGGCTCTGCAGCTGGCTCAGGCGCAAAGCCGCTCTTGACCAGGCGAAAATACGGTAGCGTCGCCTGGTCGGCCGGGCCGTAGATCGCGGGCGCCCGCAGGGCGCACCAGTGCGCGTCCGACATGGCCTCGGCGACAAGATCTTCGCCTGCGCGCTTGCTAGCCGCGTAGGCTGAGACAGTCGGCCGGCGGGCGGCCATTGACGAAATCAGGACGAGGCGCGCCCCCGCTTTGGCGGCAGCCTTCGCGACGCGTCGCGCGCCCTCGGCGTTGACGGCGTGGAATTCCGCATCGCGCCGCGCATGGGTGAGGCCCGCGCAATGTATGACGACGCCGGCGCCGGCGCACAGATCCGTCAGCGCGGCAGCGTCCTCCAAAGCCCCCCTGACCGGAACGACGAGGCCGGACTTGGTGCGAAGTTGATCCGGTTTACGAGCCAGGGCCCGAACTGGCGCGCCCTTTCGGACCAGCTGATCAACAATCGCGGCGCCGAGAAACCCGGTGCCGCCGGTGACGGCGTAGGCGACCGTCACACTCGCGCTTCGGCCAGAGCAAGGCGACTCTCTTCAGCGGGCGCTTCATCGAAAGCGCCTTCCAGATATTTCTGCTTGACCTTGGCCCGGGAGAGCTTGCCTGACGATGTCAGCACCATGGAATGGGGCTTGGCCAGCACAATCTCGGCGGGCGCGCCAGCAGCGGACTGGATCACCCGCGCGATTTCGCGGCGCAGTTCGTCCTGCGCTTCCGCCGAGATTCCGCGCCGCTCGACGACGACGACGATGCGTTCGCCATGACCGTCATCGACGGAAAACGCCGCAACGCCGCCCTGCCGCACGCCGTCGACTTCCTCGACGGCCCATTCGATGTCCTGCGGCCAGATATTGCGGCCATTGATGATGATGAGGTCTTTCGCCCGCCCGGTTATAACGATCTCGCCGTCGAGGAAGTAACCCATGTCGCCGGTGTCGAGCCACTCGCCCTTGAACAAAGCGCGTGACGCCTCAGCGTCGCTGAAGTAACCCGGCGTGATACTCGCGCCCTTCACGAAGATGCGGCCGACCGCGCGGTCGCCGAGCGGAACGCCGTCCTCGCTCCTCACCTCGATCTCGTGACCGGGGAGAGCCCGTCCGCATCTGACGAAGGCGCGCCGATGCTCGGGCGAGGTGACGGCGGAGGCCGGTTGGGCGATGCCGGAGCGCGTATAGTGGCGCATGTCGACATGATCGACCGAAACGTCGGAGTCGAGGTCGGTGAAGGATATAGCCAGCGTCGTTTCGGCCATGCCATAGCTTGGGAGAAACGCCCTTCGGCTGAAGCCGGCCGGAGCAAACGCCTCGGCGAAAAGATCGAGCGCTTCGATGCGGACCATGTCGCCGCCGATCCCGGCGACTCTCAGGGGCGACAGGTCGATCGCGCCGGCTTCGGCGCGAGCCGCGCGCCGCGCTGAAAGCTCATACCCGAACGACGGGCTGTAGGTGATCGTCGTCCTGTTGTCGCTCATGAGGCGCAGCCAAAGCAGCGGTCTGCGCACGAAATCCGAGGTGGCGAGGAAATCGACCGAGCGCTGACCGTACATGGGCGCAAGGCAGAAACCGATCAGTCCCATGTCATGATAGAGCGGCAGCCAGCTGGCGGCGCGGTCGGTCTGGACCAGCCTGAGGCCGTGCTTGGTGATGCCATGCAGATTGGCCATGACTGAGCTTTGCGTGCCGATCACGCCCTTGGGCGCGCTCGTCGATCCCGACGAATACTGGATGTAGCACTGCTCGTCCGGTCGGAACGGCGTCGCTTCAGCCTCGTCTGGAAGGGCGGCGAGGCCCTCGAAATCGAGAATGGCGACGTCGGGCGAGCCATTGGCGGCTTCCATGAGGAAGCTCGCGAGCTCGGTCGGGCCGACGGCGGCGGCCGCCTTTGCGCCTTCAATCATCCGCCTAATCTGGAGCAGGTAACCGTCCTTGCCGCCAAGATTGACGGGCATAGGCATCGGGGCCGGCAGTAGGCCCGCATACTGGCAGGCGAAAAACGTCGTAATGAACTCGGGGCTCGTTTCGGCGACGACGGCGATCCTCGATCCGCGGGCAAAGCGCGCGGCTAGCTTTCGCGCCAGCGCCGTCGCATCGGCTCTGAGCTTGGCGTAAGGCAGCGCGGAGACGATTTCGCCGCGTAAATTGTAGAAGTTGAACCCGGTTACGCCGCCTGCGGCGTAATCCAAGGCCTCGGTCACAGTCGTAAACCCGTCAAGCTTCATCTGAAGCTGAGAGTTCACCGTTGGTGTCGGCGCCGCCGTCATTTACGCCCCCGCAGTCGCCCAGCGCCCCCGCCGGCGCTGGCCCTTTGCGCGCGATGCGCCTGTTGCCGGTTGCATCGAATTTTCGACCCATCGCGTTCGCAGCCCGGGATGCCCGCCCCAACTCGGCTGGCAAACCACGGCAAACTTCGGCGATTACATTTCCCCAAGTCAACGGGCAAGTCCGCATGCCCGTTCACGGGTTTCAAGAATTGCAGGCCAATGTTTCAGCACTCCGTTTCAACCGCGAAAACGCAGCGGTTTCCTGATTTTGGTCGAGGGACAGGCGCGCCGCCGCGCGCTTGTCATTAACCCGTCGGGCGCCTAGGTTTCGCGCTGTCCCGGAAGGATCGAGGATGCGTATATTCATCGGCTACAAGGCGTGGAAAGCGGAAGAGTATCTGCTCAACCGTATGACCTTCAACGATCTTGTGCGGGCCTACGTGACCTATCCGGCGATCCAGGTCTACGCCGCCCTCATTCTGGTAAGCATCCCGGCTGCGGCCTTCCTCGCGTCATCTCTCTGGCGGTTTGCAGCGGCGCTCGCCGTCGGCATGCTGTTGTTCCCTATCGCCTGGTATTTGGTCCATCGTTTCATCCTGCACGGGTCCTGGATGTACAAGACGCCTTGGCTGGCCGGGCTCTGGAAGCGCGTTCACTACGATCACCACCGCTACCCCAACGACCTTTCAGTACTGTTCGGCGGCTTGCACACGACGCTGCCGACCATTCTCCTCGCCGCCGGGCCCTTGGGCTTCCTGGTCGACAGCTGGGGCGGCGCGCTGGCCGCGGTTGCGGGTACGGTGATCATGACCTGCTTCACCGAATTCATGCACAGCGGCGAGCACCTCGCCTTCGAACCAAGGTCGAAGTTCTGGCAAGTCATGAAGAAACGCCACTTGGCCCACCACTTCCACAACGAGAACGGGAATTACGGCATCGCGGAGTTCTTCTGGGACGGCGTCTTCGGCACGCTTTACAGAGAACAAACTGACATGCCGCGCAGCGCCACTGCCCGCAATCTTGGTTACACCTCCGAAATGGCGGCCAAATACCCTTGGGTCAAGGAACTGACGGACGCCGAACCCGAGGCCATGCGCACCATGCGGTCGAAGGCCTGACGGTCAGCCTGCGGCGCTTTTGACCTTTCAGAGCCGTTGATTTTCAGGACCGGCTTTGCCAGTTTCCGCGCCGACGTAACGGGGACCGGTTGAAGCGCAGGCGTGCATGAGCGCCGCGGCCATATCGGCGTTTCTCGCCCCGAAATCATGACAAAGTGAAGGGTCCCGTACAGGGACCCTCGGAAGGGTACGATATGGACATGCTTTGGCTTGTCATCGCCGGAGGCCTCCTTGCGGTGGTCTATGGCGGGATCACGGCTCAGTCGGTCATGGCGCTGCCGGCCGGCAATGAGAAGATGAAGCAGATCGCAGGCGCCATCCAGGAAGGAGCGCAGGCCTATCTCAATCGGCAATACACGACGATCGCCATCGCGGGAGCGATCGTTTTTGCGCTGTTGCTCGTCGCCTTCGGATTCAACCTGCTCCCCCCTGTCGGATTCGCCATCGGCGCGATCCTGTCGGGCGCCGCCGGCTTCATCGGCATGATCGTTTCCGTGCGGGCCAATGTCCGTACGACGCAGGCTGCAAGCGAAAGCCTCGGCAAGGGGCTGTCGGTCGCCTTTCGCGCCGGCGCCGTCACGGGAATGCTGGTCGCGGGTCTCGCCCTGCTCGGCCTCGCGGGGTATTACGCGGTGCTGACGGTCGGCCTTGGCCACGCGCCGGAGAGCCGGGAAGTCGTCAATGCGCTGGTCGCGCTCTCGCTTGGGGCGTCGCTGATCTCGGTGTTTGCGCGCCTTGGCGGGGGCATTTTCACCAAGGGCGCCGATGTCGGCGGGGATCTTGTCGGAAAAGTCGAGGCCGGCATTCCCGAAGACGACCCGAGGAACCCGGCGACCATCGCAGACAACGTAGGCGACAATGTCGGCGACTGCGCCGGCATGGCCGCCGACCTCTTCGAGACCTATGTCGTCACCGTCGCGGCGACAATGGTGCTCGGCTCCATTCTCTTCGCCGCCGACGCCGCCGACTTCATGCTCTACCCCCTGGCGATCGGTGCGGTCTGCATCGTCACCTCGATCATCGGCACGTTTTTCGTATGCCTCGGCAAGGGCTCGAAGAACATCATGGGCGCGCTCTACCAGGGGCTGATCGCAACCGGCGTCCTTTCGCTGTTGGCGGTCGCGCTCGTCACCTACCAGATCTTCGGCTTCAGCGAACCGATCGGCGATACGCCGGCGGGCGGATCGTTCACCGGCCTTAGCCTGTTCGTGTGCGGCTTCGTCGGGCTCGCGGTCACTGGCCTCATCGTCTGGATCACCGAGTACTATACGGGCACGGGCTTCCGTCCTGTGAAATCGGTGGCGCAATCATCCGTGTCCGGACACGGTACTAACGTCATCCAGGGCCTCGCCGTTTCGATGGAGGCTACGGCGCTGCCGGCGCTTGTCATCGTCGTCGGCATCATAGTGACCTTCAACCTCGCCGGTCTCTACGGCATCGCGACCGCCGTCACGACCATGCTGGCGCTCGCCGGGATGATCGTCGCGCTCGACGCCTTCGGTCCGGTCACCGACAACGCCGGCGGTATCGCGGAGATGTCCGGCCTCCAGGGCTCGGTGCGCGAAACGACCGACGCCCTCGACGCAGTCGGCAACACCACGAAGGCCGTCACGAAGGGCTATGCCATCGGATCGGCCGGTCTCGGCGCGCTTGTCCTTTTCGCGGCGTACACCGAAGACATCCAGCACTTCACCGCCCACCCTGAAGATTTCCCGTTCTTCGAGGACGTGGTCGTCAACTTCTCCCTGTCGAATCCCTACGTCGTCGTGGGTCTCTTCGTCGGCGGCCTCCTCCCGTACCTCTTTGGGTCGATGGCCATGCAGTCGGTCGGCCGCGCCGCCGGCGCGATCGTTGAGGAAGTGCGCCGCCAGTTCCGCGAGAAGCCAGGCATCATGGCGGGAACCGAGCGGCCGGACTACGGCCGAGCGGTCAACATGCTCACCGGCGCCGCCATCAAGGAGATGGTCGTGCCCTCGCTGCTGCCGATTCTCTCGCCGCTTGTCGTTTATTTCGGCGTCGGCATGGTCGCCGGCAAATCGGATGCGCTGTCGGCGGTGGGCGCCATGCTGATGGGCGTCATCGTCACCGGCCTTTTCGTCGCCATTTCGATGACGGCCGGCGGCGGCGCCTGGGACAACGCGAAAAAGCTGATCGAAGAGGGCTTCACCGACGCCGCCGGCAAGGTCCACAAAAAGGGGTCGGACGCCCACAAGGCGGCGGTTACCGGCGACACGGTCGGCGACCCCTACAAGGACACCGCGGGGCCTGCGGTCAACCCGATGATCAAGATCACGAATATCGTGGCGCTGCTCCTTCTCGCCGTGCTCGCCAGCTGAGGGCTTCGATCTCCGCAGCAGCAAATGCGCCGGCCGAAAGGCCGGCGCATTTGCATTAGGCTCTGGACCCATAAAATGATTTGCGGGTTCTGCGAAGCGTGATTCAACGGCTCCGAGAGGAGATCGTTGATGAGCAATCACTTTTTCTGGCTGACGAAGGACCAGTTCGCGAAGATCAGGCCGTATTTGCCGACTGATACGCGCGGCGTCGCGCGGGTCGATGATCGTCGCGTGATCTCCGGCATCATTCACGTCCTGAAGTCGGGCGGTCGCTGGCCGGACGCCCCGCGCGATCAGTATGGCCCGCACAAGACGCTCTACAACCGCTTTGTCCGCTGGGCGGAGAA
>JACADZ010000201.1 GCA_013389105.1 Parvularculaceae bacterium
CATGCGGACCGCCCAGCAGCCCGATCAACGTCGCATCCGCCACGAGGCGCGCATGTATCGCCTCCTGCACGGCCCAACTCGCGCTTATCGCCATGGCGCATGAACCTCTGGCACGCGCGCGCTGCGACGCAGCCGGGCCAAGCCGGCGCGCCGATCCTGCCGACGCCCCAGGACGGTCGAATAGGACCGGCGGCGACGACCGCGCTCGACAAGTCGCCGCAGGCCTCGGTCCGCGGCATTCCAGTGAATTGAGATCCTCATAGGAGCTCCTCTCTGCACAGGCACTTGAGCCATTGGCGACGGGCGCCAGCCTGCAGGACTGCCTCGATGGCAAAAAGGCGGTCGCCCAGTACAAAGCGCATGGCGGGTGTCACGGGCGCACGCGCCCGCAACCAGATCTCGTGAGTCACACGTGCGACACGCCGATCGCCGATGGCGGTCTCCGAGCCTGATCGGGGGCGTATCGCCGCCCACACGGTATCGACGGGCGACCAGGCGATGACGGCACCGCCACCAGCATCGGGTGTCCTGATCGGCTCCTCGAGCGTCAGCAACTCGCCCAGCTCGGCGATCAACGGCTCACTCACAGCCGCACCTCGCGGAACGGAGACAACAGATCGCCGACCATGACAGGCAGTGGCAAGCTCGGTTGACCGATCTCGACCGCCTCGCGCCGCTCGAACCAGTGCGCCGCAAGCAGGAGTATCGCCTGACGGATGGGTTGAGGAACGTCGGAGGGCAGCGGACCGTAACCGGCTATGAGCTGAATCTCGATGCCGTTTGCCGCATAGGCGGGTGCCGGCGTGCCATCGCGCCAGGACCCCGACTTGGCGATGACGCGTGAAGGTTGAGCGGCGCCGTCGAGCAGGTACGCCGAGGGCGGCAGGGTGACGATCTCGTCACCAGCCGCGAGGACGCGTATCGCGCCAATGCTCTGAACCGGAGACAAGGGTAGCGGCAGCGTGGCACCTGCCGGCCAGGCATCGATGAACCACGACCAGCCTTGGGTGATGAAGGCACGCGACAGTGTCAGCTCGATGTGCACGCGCGCGGCTGTAACGAGGCTGGCGACGAGGAGATCCTCGGCGGCGCCCGTGACACGCAGATGCGCCTTAGCCTCGGCGAGCGAGACCGGCTCGACCGCAGGCCCACTGACTGGAACAAGCGCCATGAGCAACTCCATGGTCG
>JACADZ010000172.1 GCA_013389105.1 Parvularculaceae bacterium
GAACTCCTCGACCGACGTCGGTATCAACTGCGGCTCGCGCACCAGGCGGTCTCGATCAGCGGGCGTTCGGGACAGGTGCCAAAGTGACGAGCCGATGCTGCTCCAGGTCGTATCGATGCCCGCCACCAGCAACAAGCGCACCGAGCCGAGCACGTGGTTGTCCTTGAAGGGCGAGCCGTCTGTATAGGTCTGCCGCGTCAGATAGCTGATCAGGTCGTCGCCCGGCGCGGCCCGTCGCTTGTCGAGGAAACCGCGGAAGTATTCGGTCATCTCGGCAAAGGCGCGGTCCGTCACCTCCGCGTCTGTCACGCCCTGCTCGGCGATCTGATGGATCCAGACCCGGAACTGCTCCCCATCCTCGGCCGGGATACCCAGCATATGGGCGATGACGCGCACGGGTATGTGCTGCGCGTACTCGACCGCAGCATCGCACGTCTCGCGGCCGACGATGGCATCGAGCAACTCGTTGCAGATGCTGCGGGTCAGAGGCACGAGCTTTTCGACTTCCGCCGGGGTGAAGGGAGGCAGAAGCGCCATCCGCGCCGGACGATGGCGCGGCGGGTCCGAGGTGATCGGCGGCGCGCCACCGCCGCTGACCGGCGGAGGGTTGTCGCGTATGAGAACGTTGCGCGACGAGAAATGCTCGGTGTCGTAGGCGATGTCGCGAATGTCCTTGTAGCGCACGGGCAGATAGGCCCCCATGAAGCGGTCGGTATGAGCCACAGGGCATTCGGACTTGCGGATCTCGTCCCAGATCGGGACCGGATCGCTCGTCCAGCGCGGATCGAGATGGTCCCAGTCAGTGAGCCAATCGGTTACCGGCGGACGGTTGTGCGGCGTCGTCCCGTCTGCGGACATGGCTTCTCTCCCTCGAATGGTCTCTCATCGATGTGCGGCCCGGATCGCGAGCCAGGACGTGCGACCGACTATGGCCGTCAGTCGCTCAGGATCATCGGCAGATTGCGCGGGCCGCGCACGGTGCCTTCCGACCAGGTGACTGGCGACGATGGATCGAGCTTGAACCGTGGAATGCGCTTGAGCCACTCC
>JACADZ010000027.1 GCA_013389105.1 Parvularculaceae bacterium
CCCGGCGCCGGCGACGCCGGATCGAGGCGAAACGCGGCCTTTGCGCTTCTCGCGCCGCGCGCCGTCGTCGCGGCGGGGGCGGCTCCGATGCCGGTCGGTCGGATCATGACGCGACAATGAAGCGGCGTCATAAATCCTTCGTTAAGGCGGCAAAATCCGCCCGGCAGCATTGACCGCCCGATCGGCGGCGGGGCGGCGCCGGCGCGTCGCCCGAGACGAAAAAGCCCCGTGAAATCAACACTCCCGCCGCGCCCGCGGCGCTGGCACGCGGCTCGCTTGTGAAGAGCGCGCCATCGCGTCTGAGGTTTTTTCTCGTGCCGACTTTCCTGCGTCTGCTTGCTTGCGCCGTCGCGCTTTTCGCGCTGTTCGGCGAGGCGCGCGCCGCGTCGCGGATCAAGGATCTCGCCGATGTCGAGGGCGTCCGCGAAAATCTGCTCATCGGCTACGGACTCGTCGTCGGCCTCGACGGCACCGGCGATCGCATCCGCAACACGCCGTTCACCCGCGAAAGCCTCGTCTCCATGCTGGAGCGCATGGGCGTCAACATCCGCTCTGAACTTCTCGATACGGACAATATCGCCGCGGTCATGGTGACGGCGAGCCTGCCGGCCTTCGCGACGCAGGGGGCGCGCATCGACGTCTCTGTGAGCGCGCTCGGCGACGCCGAAAGCCTTCGCGGCGGCGTCCTGCTCGTCACGCCGCTTCTCGGCGCCGACGGCGAGGTCTACGCCATCGCGCAGGGCTCGGTGGCCGTCAGCGGCTTTTCGGCGCGCGGGCAGGCGGCGTCGCTGACGCGCGGCGTGCCGACCAACGGGCGCATCGCCAACGGCGCCGTGGTCGAGCGCGAGCTCGCCTTCCGGTTCGGCGAACAGCGCTCCATCAAGCTCGCCCTTCGCAACCCCGATTTCACCACGGCGCGGCGCGTCGCCGAGGCCGTGAACCGGAGCATCGGCCCCGGAATCGCCCGCGTGATCGATCCGGGGACGGTCCGCCTCGACCGACCCGAAAGCTTTCCGGGCGACATGGTGGCGCTCGTCGGCGCGGTGGAACGCCTCGCCGTGGAGCCGGACCAGACCGCGCGGGTCGTCATCGACGAGGCGGCAGGCGTGATCGTCATGGGCGACGACGTGCGCGTTTCCACGGTCGCCATCGCGCAGGGCTCGCTCACCATTTCCGTAACGGAATCGCCCGAGGCTTCGCAGCCGGCGCCGTTCTCGCGCCGCGGCGACACCGTGGTGCTGCCGCGCAGCGACGTCGAGGCGCGGACCGAAGACGCGGAGCTGAAGATCGTAAGGTCCGGCGCGCGGCTCGCCGATCTGGTCGACGGGCTCAACGCGCTCGGCGTGACGCCGCGCGACATGATCTCGATCCTGCAGGCGGTCAAGGCGGCCGGCGCGCTCCAGGCGGACATCGAGGTGATGTGATGGAAATCGCCGCCGCTTCATTCCATGCGCCCCAGGCGGCCGGCCTCCGCATCGAGCGCGCCGCACGGGAGTTCGAGTCGCTGGTCATCGCGCAGATGCTGGCGCCCCTGTTCGAAGGGACGAAGACGCCGGCCCTGTTCGGCGGCGGCGAAGGCGAGAAGGCGTTCGCCGCCATGCTGCACGAGGAGTTCGCGAAGGCGATCTCGGCCCGCGGCGGTTTTGGAATTGCCGACGAGGTCAAAGCCGAAATGCTCAGGATCAAGGCGGCTCATGAGCAGCCGCAGCAAGAGGGGAGGGGGCCATGACCGCCCTGCAGATCGACGCCGCCCAGCGCGTGAAGACCCTGATCGCGCTCACCGAAGAGCTGACCGCGATCTTCGAGCGCGAGAACGAAGCGCTCAAAGCCCGTCGTGCCGGCGAGATTGCGCCGCTTCAGGAGGACAAGTCGCGGCTCGCGGCGGCCTATGCGCAGTCGATCCGCGCGATCGCCGCCGATCGCGGCGTCGTCCGGGGCGCGAGCACGCTCCTCATGGACAAGCTCAAGGCCATCACCCGGGTTTTCGAGAGCCGGGCCGCGGAACAGCGCGCGCTGCTCGACGGCGCCAGCGCCGCCGCCGAGGGGTTGCTGAAGGCGGTCGCCGCCGAGGCCGCGAGCGCCGAGAGGAGTCCGGCCTATGACCGAGCCCCGACGGACGCGCCGCGCGCCGCCCCGATCTCGGTTGACGAGCGCGCCTAGCCTGCCCGCTTCAGCCTCGCGGATCACAAGATGGTCCTGCCGCCGGGACGGCGCCTGGCCGCCCGCCAATCTCGGGCGGCGTGCGTTCGTTTTGCGGCGAGCCGCTGGCGGCGGAGGCCCCGCCCGGATCGGGCGGCGACCGTTGCGGCCAGGCCTCGACGCTCGCCGGATCAGTCGCGTCCTCATAGAGGTCTTCTTCGTCGATGGTGAAATAGCGCCCGCATTCGGAGCGCCCGAACACGATGTCGGCGGGCTTTTTGAGCCGGCGCTCGCCGGCCGGGCTGGCGGGGGCGGCGCTGCGGGCGGCCGGCGCGACCGGCGGGTCCTTTGGCGGGTCCTCCGGCCGGC
>JACADZ010000192.1 GCA_013389105.1 Parvularculaceae bacterium
ACATCTTCGTGGGCGAGCCACAGCACTGGCCGGGCGATGTGCGCAGCTTCATGCAGGCGCTGACCCGTTCCTTCAAGAGCCTGCAAGACGAGGGGCATTTCCCACCGTGGGAGTGATGCCCTGCCTCCGTCTGGGTCAGCGACTGCCAGTCTGCGGCTGGTCCGCCTCGCGTGGTGTTGATGTCGTCGATCCGGTCTTGATGGGATTGGCGCCTTCATCCATGGCCGGAGCGGCGCCGACCGCCATACGCGCCCGGTCGACGACCGGAGCGAACCAACGATCCTTGGGCAACAGGCGCTGCTGCAGTCCGGCCCGCAAATCGCGCGCCGAAATCGCCTCTACGAAGCTGCCGATCGGAGGCGTCATCGGATAGAGCACGAGACAGGCTGCGGCCATGCACACCGCACCGAGCTTGTAGCGGGAATCGTAGACTTTGAGCGCCGTGCCAAAAGAGGCTTTCACACGTACGTCGCGAATATCGACGCTATAGATCTCGTCCAGCACGAGATGCACCACATAACCGAGAAACATGAACAGCCCGGCGAGCCACGCGATGGCTTCGTGCGAGTCGAAAACATGTCGGTAAACGATGGCCGTCAGCATGGCGAAGAACGCGCCCGCCAGCAGAGAATGCCAAGTGCCGCGGTGAATCGTGAAGCGGTGGAAGAGAGCATGGCCTGGATAGCGCACCACGAGATAGGTGCCGATCCACAGGATCCACATCTCCGCGATCGAATACCGCCAACCGACATTGAACAGCACGACGAAGGACAGAAAAATGCCGAGTAAGGCGAACATCGCCATGGCTGGCCGCGAGTCCTTGAGGTCGATGTCGGGCAGGACGCTGCCAAAGGTGCCCGCCGCGGCCAGCGTGAACAGCGCCTCGGGCGGCACGACGTTGGCGGCCATGACCAAGGTCGCCATGACACCGCTCGCGAGGGTGCCGACCGCGATATGCGTCGTAAAATTCGCCATGACCGCTCGCGCCCTTCCTGAAAAGACGCCGCAGGGTGACGCGGACACGGAAGACCGGGCGGCATTCGCGAGCGCCCCTGCATGCCGGGCGCTCTTTCGAACCCGTTCAAGAGCAGATTCGCCGGATCATCAGAAGCCGGACCACGCGCCAAGCTGTGGAG
>JACADZ010000193.1 GCA_013389105.1 Parvularculaceae bacterium
AACTGTTCGCGGTCGGTTTCCAGTTTCTTTGACCATGCGCCGGTTCCACCCGCTGCTGCGCGTCTTCGGGGCACTGCTGATCGGGTTCTCGCTGTGCCTGGCGGTGCCGATGGTCCTGTCATGGGCGGTCAGCGACGGTGCGCATTCGGCCTTCGACGAAGCCTTCACCGTCACCCTGCTGTGCGGGCTGGCGCTGTTCCTCGGCTTCCTCCGCGAGAAACGCGAGATGAAGGTGCGCGACGGCTTCCTGCTGGTGGTGCTGCTATGGACCGTGCTGCCGCTGTTCGGCTGCCTGCCGTTCATCCTGCATCTGGGCATGTCCTTCACCGAAGCCTACTTCGAGGCGGCCTCCGGGCTCACGGCCACCGGCGCCAAGGTCATCTCGGGTCTCGACCACCTGCCGCTGTCGATCAATTTCTGGCGCACCTTCATGCACTGGATCGGCGGCATGGGCGTGGTGGTGCTGGCCGTCGCGATCCTGCCGCTGCTGGGCATCGGCGGCCGGCAGATGTTCAAGGCCGAGACGCCCGGGCCGATGAAGGAGGCCAGCCTGACGCCGCGCATCGCGGAGACCGCCAAGGGCCTGTGGCGGGTCTATCTGCTGCTCACCGTCGCCTGCGCGCTGGCGCTCTGGCATTTCGGCATGGAGCCGTGGGATGCGCTGATGCACGCCTTCTCGACCCTGGGTCTCGGCGGCTTCTCCACCAAGGATGCGAGCCTCGGCCACTACGGCAGCCTCCAGATCGAGCTGACCGTGATGTGCTTCGCCCTGCTGTCCGGCCTCAACTACGCCACGCATTTCCTTGCCTTGCGCGCCCGCTCGCTCGCCCCCTATCGCAACGATCCCGAGGCGCCCTATTTCCTCGGCGTGCTGGCCATCAGCATCCTGGCACTGACCTTCTACCTGCAAGCATTCGGTGTCTTCGAGCACTTCGGCACTGCCCTGCGCCAGGTCGCCTTCCATTCGATTTCGCTCGCCACCTCGCTCGGCCTGGCCACCACGGACTACGGCCAGTGGCCGTTCTTCGCCCAGCTGTGGATGCTGTTCCTCGGCAGCTTCGTCGCCTGTTCCGGCTCGACCGGCGGCGGCATCAAGATGATCCGCGCGATGATCCTCTACAAGCAGGTCTATCGCGAACTGATCCGCGCCATGCACCCGAGCGCCCTGTGGCCGGTGCGCATCCGCGGCGGCGCCGTGCCGCAGAACATCCTCACCGCCGTGCTCGCCTTCGGTTTCGCCTACATGAGCATCATCGTCGCGCTGACGCTTCTGATGTCGGCGAGCGGGCTCGATATCGTCACCGCGTTCTCGGCCGTGGTCGCCTGCTTCAACAACACCGGACCCGGCATGAACCTCGTCGGTCCGGCCACCACCTACGCCGTGCTGAAC
>JACADZ010000206.1 GCA_013389105.1 Parvularculaceae bacterium
CGACGGTGAGGATCTCGCAGCCGTCGGCGGTGACCAGCGCGTCGTCCTCGATGCGCACGCCGATGTTGTGGAAGGCGGGCGGGATGTCGTCGGCAGGTCGGATGTAGCAGCCGGGTTCGACGGTGAGCGCCATGCCCGGCGCCAGCACGCGCCAGCCATCGTCACCCGCGCCGCTGCGGTACTCTCCGGCGTCATGCACGTCGAGGCCGAGCCAGTGGCCGGTGCGGTGCATGTAGAAGCGCTTGTAACTCTCCGACTCGATCACGCCGTCGACGCTGCCCGCGAGCAGCTTCATGTCGACGAGGCCCTGGGCCAGCACGCGCACCGCGGCGGTGTGCGGGTCGAGGAAGGTGGCGCCGGGTTTGATCCGCTCTATCGCGGCGGCCTGGGCGGCGAGCACCAGGCCGTAGATGTCGGCCTGCGGGCCGCTGAACCTGCCGTTCACCGGGAAGGTGCGCGTGATGTCGCTGGCGTAGCCGTCGAGCTCGCAGCCGGCGTCGATCAGCAACAGCTCGCCGTCGCGCAAGCGTTGGTCATTGCCGGTGTAATGCAGGATGCAGGCATTGGCGCCGCCCGCGACGATCGGCGCATAGGCGGGAAACTGGCTGCCCTGGCGGCGGAACTCGTGGAGGAATTCCGCCTCCACCTCGTATTCGAACTTGCCCGGCGCGGCGAAGCGCATCGCGCGCCGGTGGGCGGCGCCGGCGATCTGCGCAGCCTTGCGCATCAGGCCGATCTCGCATCCGTCCTTCACCAGGCGCATCTCGTCGAGCGCGGCGCGCACGTCGTGCAGCACCGCCGGGGCCCGCTTGCCGGCACGGCTTTGGGCATGCACCGCGTTGAGCGCATTGCCGATGCGCGTGTCCCACGCGGCATCGTGGCCGAGCGAGAACCACAGTGCCGGCTGGTCGGCCAGCAGTTCGGCGAGACGGCCGTCGAACTCGCCGACCGGATAGGCGGCGTCGCAGCCGAAGGCCTCGCGCGCGCCCTCGGGACCGTGGCGGAAGCCGTCCCAGATTTCCTTTTCGGGATCCTTCTCGCGGCAGAACAGGATCGATTGCGGCTCGTCCCCCGCGACCAG
>JACADZ010000188.1 GCA_013389105.1 Parvularculaceae bacterium
CCCACGGGGCGGGGCGCATCCGCGCCTTCCGCGAGAAGCCGGCGCAGCCGCCCGCCATGCCCGGCGACCCCACACGCGCGTACGCTTCGATGGGCAACTACGTGTTCAGCACCGACGTGCTGATCGAGGCCCTGCACGCAGCCAAGGCCAGGGACGAGCGCGACTTCGGCCGGCACGTGCTGCCGCGGATGATCGAGACGCACCGGGTATTCGCCTACGATTTCGGCGCCAATCGGGTGCCGGGCACGCGCGAGTACGAGGAGCCGGCCTACTGGCGCGACGTGGGCACGATCGACGCCTACTTCGCCGCGCATCAGGACATGCTCGGCCTGGAGCCGAAGTTCAACGTCTTCAATCCGCGGTGGCGCATCGGCTCGAGCAACTACCAGGGCCCGTCCGCGCGCATCGTGCGGGCCGAGGTGGACAACAGCATTCTCGGCGCCGGCACCCTGCTCAAGGGCGGCCGGGTCAAGGACAGCATCGTCCGCCGCGAAGTCGTCATCGAAGAAGGAGTCGAGCTGGACCAGTGCATCGTGATGGACTACGCGATCATCCGCCGCGGCGCGCGGCTCAGGCGCGTCATCATCGACCGCTACAACACCATCGCGCCCGACAGCCGCATCGGCTACGACGCCGGGCGGGATCGCGCCGCGGGCTACCACGTGACGGAGTCCGGCATCGTCGTGATTCCCAAAGGAGACCACACGGTGTTCGGCGGGACCGGCGAGTTCTCGCGCTATCTGTGAGGTGGTGCGGCGGCGCCGGCTCCAATGCTCCCCTTCGGTGCGGCTGCACGCTTGGCCCGCACCGGCCGGCGCAGCATGCGACATCCCTCCCCCGCTTGCGGGGGAGGGTAGGCGGAGGTCCGCCGCACCGCGTCCTCGTGAGAGACCGGGAGGAGCAGTAGCCTGGGCGAGATTGACCTTCATCAAGGTCGGGCCAGGGCAATGGTGAATGATGCGGGTTCATGCAACCAAAGGAGGTCCAGATGGACGTGAGCAGAGAAGCCTTGCTGAGAGACATGCGCCAGGTCGTGGCGCAAACCCAGGCGCTGCTGGAAGCGGGCGGCGACAAGCTGGGCAAGACGCGCGACACCGTGGCCGAGCACCTGGAGGCGGCCAAGGACAGCCTGATCG
>JACADZ010000077.1 GCA_013389105.1 Parvularculaceae bacterium
CGAGCGGCGCCTCGCGCGCATCCGCGGTCAGCTCGGCGAGCTTGCGGCCGAGCGCGCCAGAATCACGCCGACGCCGGAACAGGCCAAGGCCCTCGAGGACGCGGAAGCGCGGTTCGTCGCCGCCGAGGAGGCGGCCCGCGTCGCTGAAGGCGCGCTGCATCGCGCCGAGGAAGAGCGCGCCGCAGCAGACCGGATCGAGCAGGCGCTCAAGGGACCGCGCCAGAGGGCCGAGCAGAGCCTTTCTGAAATCCGCGCGGAAGCCGAGGCGCTCCGCCGCGTGCTCGACGCGCAAAAGCTCGGCGATTTTCCGCCGCTGATCGAACTCGTCGAGGTCGCGCAGGGCTATGAGACAGCGCTTGCGGCCGCGCTCGGCGACGATCTTTCCGCCGCTCTCGAAGACGCGGCGCCGGCGCGCTGGTCGTCCCTCGGCGGATCATCGGCGGACCGCGTCGGCGCGCTGCCCGAAGCCGCCGTTCCGCTGTCGCGCTTCGTAAAGGCGCCGCAGGCGCTGGCGCGGCGGCTCGCCTCGATCGGCGTCGTCGACGCTGCGGCGGGCCCGGCCCTCGCCGAAAAGCTCGCGCCCGGTCAGCGCCTCGTGACCGTCAAGGGCGATTTATGGCGCTGGGACGGCTTCGTCGCGCGCGCTGAAGCCAAAACCGCCGCCGCCATCCGGCTCGAACAGCGCAACCGCCTCGCGAGTCTCGCCGGCGATCTCGACATCGCCGAGCAGCGCCTCGCGGCCGCGCTCGCGGAACATCAGGCGGCCGGCGGAGAACTGCAGCGCCGTCAGGCGATCGAACGCGACGCGCGCGCGCTTTTCTCCGACGCCCGACGAGCAGTCGAGGCCGCTCGCGCGCGCCTTGCCGAGCTGCAGCGCGAGCATGAGCGCGCTTCGGCGCGCATCGCGACCATCGACGACGCGACGGCGCGCCTTGACGAAGACGCCGCCGAGACCGGCCGCGCGCTCGAAGGTCACGCCTCGGTTCGCGCGGCGCTGCCCGACGCCGCGGTCATCGCCGAGGGCCTCGCCAACGCGCGCGAGCGCCTCGCCAACGCCCGCGCTAAAGCGAGCGAGGCCCGAGCCATCCACGGCGATCTCGCGCGCGAATCGAAAATGCGCGCCGACCGCCTCGCCGAGATCGCCCGCGAACGCGGAGTGTGGATGACGCGCGGCGAAACTGCGCGCGCCCGGCTCGGCGAAATCGAAGAGCGACTCGCCGCGGCGACGGCCGCGCATGAGGCGGCCTCGGGGGCGCCGGCCGCGATCGAAGGGAAGCGGCGCGAGCTTCTCGACCTCATCGGCGCCGCCGAGCAGCGCCGCCGCGACGCAGCCGACTCCCTAGCCGAAGCCCAGCGCCTCGCCCAGGAGGCCGATCGCGCGGCGAAACTCGCCGACGCCGCCGCCGCCGAAGCGCGCGAAGCGCGCGCGCGCCTCGAAGCGCAGGCCGAAGCCGCCGTCGCCCGCGTCGAAGAGGCCGCGCGCACGGCGGAGGAAACCTGCAGCGCCCCGCCCGCCGATCTTCTCGGCATCGCCGAACACAAGGACGGCGCCGAGCTTCCGACGCGCGAGGACATCGACAGGCGCCTCGAGCGCTATCGCCGCGAGCGCGAGACGCTCGGCGGCGTCAATCTCCGCGCCGACGAGGAGATGCGCGAGGTCGCCGCGCGGCTCGAAGAGCTCGGGCGTGAGCGCGAGGATTGCGACGGGGCCATCCGGAAACTGCGCGCCGCCATCGGCTCTCTCAACCGCGAGGCGCGCGAGCGATTGAACGCGGCCTTCGAGACGGTGAACCGCAATTTCACCACGCTGTTCACGCGGCTCTTCAACGGCGGACAGGCGGAACTGCGACTGATCGACTCCGAGGACGTGCTTGAGGCCGGCCTTGAAATCTTCGCTTCGCCGCCGGGGAAGAAACTCGCCTCCATGTCGCTGATGTCGGGCGGCGAGCAGGCGCTGACCGCGACCGCGCTCATCTTCGCGGTGTTCATGGCGAACCCGGCGCCGGTCTGCGTGCTCGACGAAGTCGACGCGCCTTTGGACGACGCCAATGTCGAGCGCTACTGCCGCCTGCTGCAGGAAATGGCGAACGAGACCGGCACGCGCTTCATCGTCATCACACACTCGGCCTTGACCATGTCGCGCATGGACCGCCTCTACGGCGTCACCATGGTCGAGCGCGGCGTCTCGCAGCTGGTGTCGGTCGATCTCGGCAAGGCCGAACAGCTCGCGGCGGCGGAGTAGGCTCTCCACAAGCAGGGATCCCCGCCCCTTTCGCCGAGGCTGGCCGGTCGGCGGGCGCGTGCGCAGCGCCGTTTCGCCCAAACGTCCTGAAGGCAAGGCTTTCGGCGCGCGGCGTCCCGGACGCTTCGCCGCGCCGCAGCAACGTCCCGCCGCACGCCGCCGCCGGCCCGTCGAGATCCCGCATTGATCCGGCTGCGGGCGTCTTGCCTCAAAAACCCCGCGCGGGCATGAACCGCTTCGATTCACGGCTCGCGCGCGCATAGACTGAGGAATCTCAGCCGGGGGCCCGGCCCAAGGGGACGAACATGAAATACATCCTGATGCTGACGGTTTGCGCGGGCGCGCTGGCGCTCGCCGGGTGCTCGAAGAAATCGAAGGAGGCCGAGGCGCCGGCGCCGGCGGTCGAAGCCGCCGCGCCCGTCTCGCCGGCGGCGCCCCACTCCGACAACGCGCTGCTCGCGGAATGGACGGGACCCTATGGCGGGGTTCCCGCCTTCGACAGGATGGACGTCGCGCTTCTAAAGCCCGCGCTCGAAGAAGGCATGGCGGCGCAGCTCGCCGAGATCGACGCGATCGCCAACAA
Organism: Parvularculaceae bacterium; assembly: GCA_013389105.1. Taxonomy (GTDB): domain Bacteria; phylum Pseudomonadota; class Alphaproteobacteria; order Caulobacterales; family Parvularculaceae; genus Amphiplicatus. The sequence goes on from JACADZ010000077.1 coordinate 2,826, forward strand.
TCCGGAAGCGCCGACTTTCGCCAACACCATCGTGGCGATGGAGAAGACCGGCGCGCTGCTCGACCGCGCCACGACCTATTGGGGCATCTGGGCCGGCAACATGTCGTCGCCGGAGTTCCGCGCCGTGCAGCAGGAAATGGCGCCGAAGCTCGCCGAGTTCGGCGACAAGATCACCCAGAACGAGAAGCTGTTCGCCCGCATCAAGGCGGTCTACGAAGCCGAAGCCGACAACGATCTGCGCCCGGACCAGCGCCGGCTCGTCAAGCTCATCCATGACGATTTCGTCCGCAGCGGCGCGGCGCTCGACGCCGCAGGAAAGGCGCGCACCGCCGAGATCAACAAGCGCCTCGCCGAACTGCACACGAAGTTTTCCAACAACGTGCTGCACGACGAGGAGAGCTACGTCACCTACATCACCAAGGAGCAGCTCGGCGGTTTGCCCGAGTCGTTCGTCGCGGCGGCCGCCGCAGCCGCGAAGGAACGCGGTCGAGACGGCGAATACGCGATCACCAATACGCGCTCGTCGATGGACCCGTTCCTCACCTATTCGACCGACCGGGCGCTGCGGGAGAAAGTCTGGAAGACCTATTACAACCGCGGCGACAATGGCGACGAATACGACAACAACGCCGTCATCGCCGAAATCTTGAAGCTCCGCGACGAACGCGTCGCTCTCCTCGGTTATGACAACTATGCCCAGTGGCGGCTGGAAGACCGCATGGCCAAGACGCCCGAAGCGGCGATCCGGCTCATGGAGGCCGTGTGGCCCGCCGCCGTCGCCCGCGTGAAGGAGGAAGTCGCCGACATGCAGAAGGTCGCCGACGCCGAAGGCGCGAAGATCAAGATTGAGCCGTGGGATTATCGTTTCTACGCGGAGAAAGTGCGCAAGGCGAAATACGACCTCAACTCCGACGAGGTGAAGCAGTATCTCCAGCTCGACAAGCTGCGCGACGCGATGTTCTTCGTCGCGGGCGAGCTGTTCAACTTCAAGTTCACGCCCGTCCCAGAAGGCTCCGTCCCCGTCTTCCACGAAGACGTGAAGGTATGGGAAGTGACCGACAGGACCACCGGCGCCCATGTCGGCCTCTGGTATCTCGATCCTTACGCGCGCACCGGCAAGCGCTCGGGCGCCTGGGCGTCGAGCTATCGCGGCCACGAGACCTTCAACGGCAAGAAGACGGTGCTCTCGTCGAACAATTCCAACTTCGTGAAGCCGGCCCCCGGCGAGCCGCTGCTCATCTCCTGGGACGACGCCGAAACCTATTTCCACGAATTCGGCCACGCGCTTCATTCGCTGTCATCGACCGCCGCCTATCCGACGCTCAACGGCGGCGTGCGCGACTACACCGAGTTCCAGTCGCAGCTCCTCGAGCGCTGGCTTTCGACCGACCAGGTCATCAACAATTACCTCGTGCATTACGAGACCGGAAAGCCGATGCCGGCCGAGCTGATCGCCAAGATCAAGGCCGCCGACAACTTCAACGAGGGCTTCGAGACGACCGAATACCTCGCCTCGGCGCTGGTCGACATGCGCTTCCACACCGCCGATCCGACGAATATCGACCCCGACAAGTTCGAACGCGAGACGCTCGCCGCGCTCGGCATGCCGTCGGAGATCGTCATGCGGCACCGCTCGCCGCACTTCAGCCATATATTCTCGGGCGAGGGCTATTCGGCCGGTTATTACGGTTATCTGTGGGCGGATGTTCTGACGTCCGACGCCGCCGAAGCCTTTGCGGCGGCGCCCGGCGGCTTCTACGACAAGGACGTCGCGAGGAGCCTTGTCGCCAACCTCTTCGCGCCGCGGAACTCCGTCGATCCCGCCGAGGCCTACCGGGCGTTCCGGGGCCGCGACGCCGGCATCGGGCCTTTGATGCGCGACCGGGGCTTCCCAGCGCCGCAGTAAGGGCGGCGGCGCGCTTGCTGCGCCCCCGCGACTGGACCTCTTCCGGCCCTCGCGGCGAGTCGCCGCAAGCCGTTATTCGTCGGGAAAAACAGCATCTTAGGGCGATCACGGCGTCTTGACGCTGCGCAGCGGCGCCGATAGGACCTTCAGCGACTTGGCGCGGGCGTATTCTCGCGCTTCCTTCCGGGCATGCCCATGGCGGACGACGTCGACCACGGTTCGGACGCCGGCAGGCGTCAGCCGCCCTCGCTGGATGAGTTCTCGAAGCGCCTCGACGCCGCCCGCGGCGACGGGGAAGCGGAGAAACCCGCCGGCGCCGGAACCGGCCCAGCGCTCGGGCGCGCCTTGCGCGTCTCCTCCGAGCTCCTGGCTGCGCTTCTGGTGGGGACGCTGCTCGGCTGGGGGCTCGATCGCCTGACGCAAGCGGGGCCGCTGTTCCTCCTTCTGGGAATGCTGGTCGGCTTCGCGGCGGGGGTCAGGAACCTCTACCGCGCCATGAGGAACGACGCGAAATAGCCGTCCGGACACGGATGAGCTGGACGAGGCACAAGGGACGAGGGCGATGATCGGGCTAAAGGCCGCAGGACCGATGGATCAGTTCGAGATCCTGCCCATCGTGCCGATCAAGATCGGCGGTCTCGACCTTTCCTTCACCAATTCATCCCTGTGGATGATGATTGCGGCGGGCGCGATCTTCGCCTTCTTCTTCGCCGCGACGCGCGGGCGCGCAGTTATTCCGGGGCGCATACAGTCGGCCGCCGAAGTGCTGCACGAGTTCATGGCCGACCTCGTGCGCGGCACGATCGGACATGACGGCATGAAGTTCTTCCCTTACGTCTTCACCCTGTTCGTCTTCATCCTGGTCATGAATTTCTTCGGCTTGATCCCGTCCATTCCGGGCGCGCCGCACGAATTCCACACCTTCACGCCGACCAGCCACCTTGTCGTCACTTTCGCCCTCGCGATGCTGACGATCACGATCGTCGTCGTCTACGGGCTCATGAAAAACGGGCTCGGCTTTTTCAAACTGTTCGCGCCGTCCGGCCTGCCCTGGTGGCTCTATCCGCTGCTCGTGCCGATCGAGATCGTATCGTTCCTCTCGCGCCCGATCAGCCTCGCCGTCCGGTTGTTCGCGAACATGTTCGCAGGCCACATCATCCTCAAGCTTTTCGCGACCTTCGTCACCATGATGATCGGCGCCGGCGGGATTTTTGCGGCGATGGGGATCGCGCCCTTTCTCGGGGCGGTCGGCGTCACCATGCTCGAGTTTCTGGTGGCGGGCCTGCAGGCCTATGTGTTCGCGATCCTGACCTGCATCTATCTCAGCGACGCGGCCCACGCGGCCGACCACTGAAGTTTCGAACGCCCTTGCAGCGCTTCAGGAGCCGCGCTGCTTCAAAAGGGTTGCAAGGCTCTCGACAGACTGGAGTGACGAAATGGAAATCGATGCGGCAAAACTGATCGGCGCGGGGCTCGCCACCGTTCCGCTTGCGGGCGCGGGCGTCGGCCTTGGCCTTATCTTCGGGAACTTTCTCGCCGGCTCCTTCCGGAACCCGTCGGCGGCGGCGGCCAACCAGCCGACCATGCTTCTCGCCTTCGCGCTCACGGAGTTCACCGGCCTTCTCGGCTTCGTCGTGGCGATGCTCATCCTCCTCAACGTGTTCTAGGAAGAAGGTCGGAGCAGGGCCTTGATGGACGTTCTCAATCTGGCGGCTGCAGAGGCGGCGGCGCACGGCGAAGGATCGGCGGGCGGGCTGCCGCAGCTCGACCTGTCGACCTGGCCGAGCCAGCTGTTCTGGCTCGCCGTCTTTTTCGGGGCCCTTTACGTCGCGATGTCGGCATATTTCCTGCCGCGCATCGGACGGACGATCGAGGAGCGCCGCGACCGCATCGCCAGCGACCTCGACAAGGCGGCTGAGCAGCGCGCCAAGGCGGAGGCCGCCGAAAAGGCGTACGAGCAGGCTCTCGCCGACGCGACCGCCAGAGCGCAGGCCATCGCCGCCGATACGCGCGGCAAGCTCAACGCCGAGATCGCCGAGCTCTCCGCCGCCGCGGATCGCGAGGCCGGCGAAGCGCTCGCCAGGGCGGAAGCCCGCATCGCGGCGATGAAGCAGGACGCGAGCCGGAAGGTGCGCGAGGCCGCCGTCGACACCTCGGTCGCGATCGTCGCGGCCCTGATCGGCGAGACGCCGACGCGCGACGCCGCCGCCGCCATGTCGCAGCGCGTCGAAGACAAGGAAGTCGCATGATCCCGCTGGTTCCGCTCGCCGCCGCCGCGCTCGCCGCCGAAGAGACGGACAAGGCGCCCGCCGGCCTCCTCGGCGACGCGTCTTTTTTCGTGCTCGCCGCCTTCCTGCTCGTCATCGCCGTTTTCTGGCGCATGGGCGCGCACAAAGCGATCGCAGGCGGGCTCGACAAGCGCGCGCAGAAGATCGCCGACGAACTCGATCAGGCCCGCAAGCTGCGAGAGGAAGCGCAGGAACTGCTGGCGCAGTATCAGCGCCGCCAGCGCGCCGCGGAGGAGGAAGCCAAGGGCGTCATCGAGCAGGCGCGGCGCGACGCCGCCGCGCTGGCCGCCGAGCAGCGCAAGAAGATCAACGAACAGATCGCGCGCCGCGCCAAGGCCGCCGAAGAAAAGATCGCCCGAGCCGAGGCGCAGGCGCTCGCCGAAGTCCGCGGCCAGACCGCCGACATGGCGATTGAGATCGCCCGCCGCATCATCCGCGAGCGGATGGATCAGGGCGCGCAGACTGCGCTCGTCGACCGCGCCATTTCCGAAGTCCGCGCCAAGCTGAATTAGCGCCTGTCCCGAGGATCCCGGCGCAAGCCGGGCAGACGGGCGAGAGTCGTCGCGCGCCAAGTCGCCGGGTCCGGCTGTCGCAGGGATGGGCGGGTCGAGGCGGCCGATGGGCCGCCCGGCGAAAATCCGAATGCATCCTCTGCGGCGGTCAGTGGTGGTGGTGATGCGGCTCGATATTCAGCCGCCCGCACTTGCCGCAGCGGATGATCGCGCCATGCGCCTCGGCGTGGCTGACATTGACGAGGAGGCGCGTCTTGCAGCCGCCGCAGCGATAGGTCTCGTCGCCGCCGCCTTCGCGAAACGGCGCGCCGGCGACGTGATCGGCGATGTCGGCGCCTTCGGCGTCCTTCTCGTCGATGAGGATCATGGTGAACTGGGGCATGGCGCGCTCCGCACGGCGATTGCGCCCGTCTACCATGCAGCGCCGCCGCACGCATAAAAAAACAGGCGGCCCGAAGGCCGCCTGTCGAGGATTTTCGATCCTTGCGGGGATCAGAAGTTGATGCCGGCGCCGAAGCCCCAGCGACGCGGCTCCAGAACGAAGAGGTTCTGGAAGTTGCCCGCGCCCGAGCCGACGTCGAACGCGCCCGTGAGCGCGTCTTCGTTGGTCACGTTCTGGATGAAGGCGCGGACATACCAGTTGCCTTCGGCGGGTTGGAAACGGACCTGTGCGTTCATGTAGCCGTAGCCGTCGATCGTGTCCTGAACATCGTTGAAGATGTTCGTCCACATGCTCGACTGGTAGAAGGCGTCGACGCGCGGCGTGAACTCGTAACGGCCTTCCATCATGCCGAAGGTGTATTGCAGGCCGCCCGAAATCTTGAACTCGGGCGAGCCCGGGAGCTCGTTGCCCTCGACGTTGACCGGGATGCCGTCGACCACCGCATAACCGCGCGTACCGCCGGTGGCGAGGTTGATGGTCGCGATGTTGGCCCGCAGCGCCGAGCACACGGAGAAGGGCGAGGCGACGATCGGGTTGAGGCCCACGAACGGACCGCCGAAGACAGTGCCGATCAGCGCCGGCGCGCCGGCGTTCCTCGTCACGACGCAGTCGGAGCCGTTCGTCACGTCCGAGAAGAGTTCGGCGTTCGCCGCGCCTTGGGTCGGATCGCGGCTGTCGATGGTCGAGAAGTCGCCGGCCTCGGTATTGAGGTAGGCGACGTTCATGTTGGCGATGAGGCGGTCGGTCGGGCGCAGCACGAATTCGCCCTCGATGCCCCACACCGTCGCGTCGATGTTCTCGTTGATCGAGGTGTTGGCGAAGATGCGCGACACCTGCAGGCCCGAATAGTCATAGTAGAAGCCGGTCAGGTTCGCCTGCAGCACGCCGTCGAAAATGTTCGATTTCACGCCGAGCTCGTAAGCCTTGATGACTTCCGGCTCGAAGGTGAGCGGGATGTTGAGGGCTGTCAGAGTCCGCGGGTTGAAGCCGCCCGGTTTGAAGCCGCGCGTCCACGAGGCGTAGACCTGCACGTTGTCGGTCGGCGTCCACTGCAGCAGCGCCCGCCCCGTGGTCGCGTCGAAATCGGATTCGACCACTCGGAAGTCGTTGCGGCCGCCGTTCGCGCAGTAAATCTCAAGCGAGGGGCACTGAACGAGTTCGTTGGCGTCGAGGAGGCCGCGAACCGACGGCGTGCCGAAGGGAACGATCGGCGGAACCGAAAGCGGGACTCCCGCCACGGACGAGCCCGCCGATTCGAGCAGGTTGCCGCGGTCGCGAACGCCCTTCGTATCCCAGTTGTGGCGGACGCCGCCCGTCAGCTTCAGCGTGTCGGTGATGTCGAAATAAACTTCGCCGAACACCGAGGTCGAGTCGAGGAACGAGTCGTCGGTGTCGTTCCAGAAATACGGCGTGTAGAAGGAGTAGCCGGTCGTCGCCGCGCCCGGTATGCCCGCGCCGATCGCCGAAAGCGTGCCGCCGACATAGGCGAAGTAGTCAAGGCCGGTGGTCGCCACCGCGTAATCGGCATAGCCGTTCGATTCAGCATGGCTGACGCCGAGCAGGAAGTTGAAGCGGCCGTCGAAATCCGAGGTGGCGATGCCTTCGACGGACCAATAGTCGGTCTCGCCGATCGAGAGGTCGACGGCCCGATAGTTGGTCGAACGATCCTGGATGTTGCCGCCGATGACGCCGACAAGGCCGCTCGAATTGGTGATGCCGACATCGAAGGCAGAGAGCGGGAACGAGACCGGCCCCAGGGCGCCGCCGGTGAGGTTGCAGACGGCCGGGAGACCGCCAAGCCCGACCGGCGCGCAGATGACCGGCGGACGCGTGAGCGTCGGGCCGACGCCCGCATCGAAGTCCTGGCGCGACGAAATCTTAGAGTTGCCCCAGCCCGCATTGAGCTTCAGTGAGAAGGCCTCGAAATCATGCTTGGCGTTCAGCATGAACACGGTTTCTTCCGCGTCATACTGCGGGCGCGTGTCGTGGTTGACGGTCCTGAGGTCGGCCGGCTGCGTCACGCCGTAGATGGGCGCGCCCAGCGAGACCAGACCGTAAGCCGAGGTCGCCGGGTTGCCGGTAATGAGCGGGAAGGTCGAGGTCGAGGTATTGGCGAGGAAGCCGCCGCGCAGATCCTGACGGCCGAACGACCGCGGAAGGTTCGGATCGCAGCCGAGGAGCGGCGACAGCGGACCCTCTTCGCAGGCCTGCTTCTGCGAGCGCAGACGGCTGTCGCTTTCGCGCATGTAGCTGCCGACCACATCGACCGTCGTGTTATCGGTCGGCAGGAATCGCACCGAGCCGCGCAGCGCGTAGATGTCGCGGTCGTCGATGTCGCGGCCGTCGAACAGGTTCGTCGTGTAGCCGTCGCGCTGGATGATGGCGCCGGCGATGCGGGCCGCCAGAATGTCCGAGATCGGAACGTTGAGGGCGCCGTTGACCTTCACCGACTCGTAGTTGCCGTATTCAGCGTCGACATAGCCGGCGACGGCGTCGGTCGACGCCTTCTTGGTGATGACGTTGATGACGCCGCCGGTGGCGTTGCGTCCGAACAGCGTGCCTTGCGGCCCGCGCAGGATTTCAAGGCGCTCGATATCGAAGAATTCGGTTTCGAACAGGCGCGGGGCCTGAATGTAAACGTCGTTCTGGTGGATCGAAACCGAGGGCTCCGTCGAGGCGCCGACCGCCAGCGCGCCGATGCCGCGCAGCACGATCGTCGAGCCGGTGAACTGCGACTTCGTGAAGTTGAAGTTCGGGATGTTGAACTGGATGTCCTGGAAGCTTTCGAGCTGGCGGCTCTGCAGATCATTGCCGCTGAAGGCCGAGACTGCGATCGGCACGTCCTGCAGGGATTGTTCCTGCCGCTGGGCCGTGACGACGATCTCGTCCTCGATCGATTGCGCGAAGGCGGCGCCGGCGATGACGGCGCTCATGGCGACGCCGGACAGCAACCGGCCGCCGAACGTCATCAGTCTGGTCTTCCTCATAGTTCTTCACCCCTGGTGGCGCCCCTCCCTGAAACGGGGCGGTTTCGCGAGCAGATTCCTCATCTGGACCCTGCCGTTAAGCAATTCATTACGCTCACCCGCCGCCCCCGGCCACCCGCCGCCGAACGGCGAGGCGCACTCGAGAGTTTTGCGTGACTCATTTACAACAGCGGTGCTGCACCGCTCTGCCTGACGGCAATCGTCCTTGCCGCACTGCAGCAAACGCCGCCAGACACGTGCAATTTGGCAGCCGGGTCTTAAGTTTCAATTAACCACGAGGTTTCGCGACTCCAAGCGTGCGGCCGACCTCAATATTATGCTCGATCTCCAACTGGACTGCGTGCAGCACCCCGACCAGTCCGGCCGGCAGATACAAGCAGCGCTAGGGTTGTCCAGTCTGTGCAAGCTTCCGCTTCGCCAGTCGCCGCGTCGACACCCGCAAGGAAGCGACCATGACCATGATTGCGCTCCTGCATGCCGACCCCATCCGGCCAGCCGTCAGGTTCGACACTGAGGTCTTGGGCTTCACCTGCGAAGGCTTTTGGCCCGAAGCGAGGGACCCTGGCTACGCCGTCCTGCTTCGCGACGAGGGCGAGTTGCATGTGTCGTCCCATCGGGGCGACGGCCGCGCCGGGCAGGCGGCGATCATCCTCGCGCCGGGGTAAACGCCGTGTTCCGTACCCTGACTGCTGCCGGTTTGGAACCGTCGCACCGGACCGAAAGCCCCGTGCGCCTTAGGCCGGTGAAGCAAAACTGGGGCCCGGTCGAGTACCATGTCGACGACCCGTAGGGAAACCGGTTGATCTTCATCGAGCGCGGCTGAGTTCGTCGCCGACGCCCTATCCCGCGGGGACCGGGATCTTCATGCGCGGAATGGCGAGGCCCTTCCCGGCCCGGTCGCGCAAGGCCGGCCGGTTGGCGCGGAACAGCGCCGCAGGCCGTCCGCCGGTCTGCAGCGCAGTTTCTTTGGTGCGCGCGACGAGCCCGCTCTGTTCGACGCTGCGGCGGAAATTCTGCTTGTGCAGGTCGAAGCCGACGACGGCCTCGACCGTCCGCTGCAGCGCCAGCAAGGTGAACGTCGGCGGCATGAGATCGAAGATCACCGGCCGGTATTTGAGCTTGCCGCGCAGCCGGCCGATCGCGGTCGCGAGGATGCGCCGGTGATCGGAGGCCATATCGGCGCCGAGACCTGCGACCGGCGCGGCGTCGGTCGGGCGGACGCCGCCGGCGCGCTTGCGGTCGCGCGCGGCTTCGGCGACGAGGCCTGCCTCATACATGAGCTCATAACGGTCGAGCGCGCGCTCTTCTTCCCATCCGTGGTCGGACAATCCGAAGGCGAGGCGCAGTCGGGTGCGCCGGCTGTCGGCGACCGGCTCGTCAAGCGCCGACTTCGCCCAGCGCTCGAGCGCCGGCAGGATGAGGCCGATCGCTTCAGGCTCGCCGTCGCGCCAGTCTTCCCATGGGAAGAATTCGTGCCAATCGCGCCAAGACGCGTCGGCGCCGTCGACCGGCGCCGGCGATGGGGCGAGCGCGAGATAGCCGACCGAAACGACCCGGTCGCCCGCCGCCCCGCCGACCAGCGCGGCGGCCGGCGCTTCGCGGCCCTTGTCGCCGAAGGTGTAGAGCTGCTCGACATAACCGAGCGTCACCCTGGTCTGGCGTTCGACGAAGTCGCGAAGCCCGATCTCGAAGGTGCGATGGCGCTCGGGATCGAACGGGCCGTAGGGCAGGCTCCAGAGGCCTTCGGCGCTTCTCACGCACAGGACTTTCGGCCGCTCGTCCTCGACGACGGCGAGAACAGCGCTAAGACCAATGGCGACGCGCGATTGCGCTGTCATGAGACTCCCTTCCGGACCGCGGTTACGCGAGCCCCCAAGTCCAACGGCGGCCCCGGGGCGCAGTCAATCGCCCGGCGGCGCAATGGCGACGGCCGGCGCCGAGATCACCGACGAGGGCGGCGGCAGGTCTTCGATCGCCTCGACCATGCGGCCGCCCCGGCCGAGGATCTCGTCGGCGTAGGAGACAAGCAGCGGACAGGGATCGGCGAAGGGCGCCGCCCGCCGCAGCGCCTTGGCGATCGCCGCCTCCTTCCCGGGCTCGGTCGCGCGGCACAAGATGATGAACGCGGCGGCGGTCGATCGGGACACGCCGCGGCTGCAATGGACCAGAATGTCCTCGCCCGGGACCGCATCCTTCAGAAAGCGGATGATCTCTTCGGCGCGCTCGCGCGCGGCCTTGCTGATCGACAGGGCGCAGGACTCGCGCGCGAAATAGAGGCGCAGGTGGCGCTCGGCCGAAAGTCCCGGAAAGCTCGGGGCGAGGTCTTCCTCGGAGACGATCGAGATCACCCGGGCCGGCCGATATCGGTCGTAGGCGCCCGCCGCGCCGGCCAGAGAGGAAACGATCACCATCGTTCTGTTCTAGGCCCGTTTGCCCCGCACCTGAAAGTCACGCTTCATCAAAACCGCGCAAGCGGATCGGGCGCATTGGCGAGGTCGGCCGAAAGTTCCGCGAAACGCGCCAGGTAAGCGGCCTGAGCGGCTTCCGAGGTCATCACGGAAAGGCGGACGGGCGCGACGCCGGCCGGTTCCCCGAAAAACTTGCGCGCCTCCTCGGCCGCGAAGCCGGCGAGCTGGGTCGCCTCGAAAAAGGCGGAGGCGCGGTCGGCGCGCTTGATCAGCCGCTCGACCGGATCGGGCAGGTCGGCGGGGAGCGCGAAACGCAGATGGATAGCGTGCAGGAGGCGCCGCTCGATCGCCCGGTAGTCGCCGCCGAGCGCCGCCTTGAACGGGCTGATGAGGTCGCCGATGACGAATTCCGGCGCGTCATGGAGAAGCGCGGCGAGCCGCCACTTCGCCGGCCAGCCCGGCTTCAGCTGCGAGCAAAACTGCTCGACCAGCACCGAATGCTGGGCCACCGAAAACGGCAGGGGCCCCGCCGTCTGTCCGTTCCAGCGCGCGACTCTCGCGAGCCCGTGGGCGATGTCTTCGATCTCAACGTCGACCGGCGAAGGATCGAGGAGATCGAGCCGACGCCCTGACAGCATGCGCTGCCAGGCGCGGGGCGGCGCGGCTTTCGGGCTCACCGGGCGGTTCATGCGGTCCTTCTAGGGCCGGCCCCGGGCCGGCGCCACCACACGCGACGAAGCGGCCCGTTGGCGCGGCGGCCGGCCTTGCCGCCTCCTCCTCCCGCGCCGATGATGCCGCCGGGTATTTACACTGCAATCGGGAGGGAGGGCGTCATGGCGGGCCATGAGGTTTCACATCGGAGCGGCGACGGCGCGATCTGGTTCTGGGCGCCGCTGATCGTGATCTTGTCGGTCGGCGCGGCTTTTTCAGTCGCCGCCTATTTTCACTCGGACAGCGACCTGAACGCCATCGAGGCCGTCGGGACCGGCTTTGCCGGCGTCGCCGCGCTCATCTTCGGGCTGTTCGCGGCGTTCTTCGGTCTCATCATGGCGGGGGGCGCCGTGGCGTTCTCGCTGTTCCTCGTCGCGTCGCCGATCCTCACCATCGTTCTGCTGTTCCTCCTGCTGCGGAAGAACAAGCGCGAGAGAGAAGCGGCGCACTGACCGCCGCCGGACGTTGAGGCGCGCGGTCGGCGCGACGTCAATTCCAGGTTAACCGTGTCTCACTAAGGTCGGTCCGGGCGCCAGACCGGGACCGACCATGAAGGGCAAGAATGCTGACGCGCGTCCCATGACGCGCACGCTCGAATCCGAAGATCCGGCGGTTGCCGCCGTCAGGATGGTCGCCTCGACCAGCGCCATCCGCTATATCCACATCTCGATCTGGGGCCTTTGCCTCGCCAGCGTCGCCGAACTTTCCTCCGTCGTCGTCTGGTACGCGCTGACCATGGCGGCCGGGCTGCTGCGCTCGCGCGTCGAAAAGGAAATCAGCAAGCGGATCAAGGCCGAGGACCAACGCCTCAAACGCATCTACGCGTTCGTCGCCATGGCCTCCTGCTCCTTCTGGTCGGCCGCGCCCCTGATCGCTTGGCAGAGCGGCCACCCCCTCGGACAGACGGTCGCCTGCTTCCTGGTCTTTTCGGGCTTCATGCTGGCGATGTCTCAGTTCCGTGCGACGCCGACCAACGCGCTGATCGTCACCGCGCCCTACAGCGTCGTCTTCTTGTGGATGGCGTCGACGACCCTCGACGGCGGCGGGGCCATGCCCCTCCTCGCCATGTCGCTCGTCCTCGCCTCGACCATCGCCTACTCCCTCGTCTTCGGCGCCGTGCTTCAGTCGGAAATCAAGAAAGCCGGCGAGGAGCGCCTGGCGCTGATCGGCGAACTCGAGGCGGCGCGTCTTGACGCCGAACGGGCGTCCGAAGCGAAGTCGATGTTCCTCGCCAACATGAGCCACGAGATCCGTACGCCGATGAACGGCGTGCTCGGCATGGCCGAACTGCTGGCGCACACCAATCTCGACAGCCGCCAGCGACTCTACGCCGAGACCATCCACAATTCGGGCGCGGCGCTGCTCACGATCATCAACGACATTCTCGATTTCTCGAAGATCGAGGCCGGGCGGCTCGAACTCGACTTTTCGCCGTTCGACATGCGCGCGGCGGTCGAGGACGTCGCCGCCCTCGTCGCCCCCCGCGCGCAGGAAAAGCTGATCGAAATCGTGGTCCGCTTCCAGCCCGATCTACCGACGCAGCTGATCGGCGACGCCGGCCGCATCCGCCAGGTGATCACCAACCTGGTCGGCAATGCGGTGAAGTTCACCCAGGTCGGCTATGTGCTGATCAACGTCTCGGGCGCGGCCAAGAACGGGCGCGCGGCCCTGCGCGTCGAGGTGCAGGACACCGGCGTCGGCATCGACGCGGCGCATATGGCGCGGATTTTCGACGCCTTCCAGCAGGCCGACGCGACCACGACGCGCCAGTTCGGCGGCACCGGTCTTGGATTGTCGATCTCGAAGCGCCTCGTCGAGGCGATGGGCGGGGAGATCGGCGTCCGCTCCGCGCCGGGCTCGGGATCGACGTTCTGGTTCACCCTCGACCTCGCGGTCGGCGAACAGACCCAGCCCGCGCCGCGTCTTGCTTTCGACGCCTACGGACGAAAAGTCCTCGTCGTCGACGACGTCGAGGTCAACCGGCGCATCACGGCCGAGCAGCTCGCCGCCTGGGGATTCTCTCCGGACGCGGCGGCAAGCGGCCCCGAGGCCCTTGACCTCCTGCGCGCGGCGGCGGCCGGGGGCGCCCCCTACGAGCTCGCCATTCTCGACTTCTTCATGCCCGGCATGGACGGCGAAATGCTCGCGCGCGCCATTCGCGCCGATCCGTCGATCGGCAGGACGCCCGTTCTCGTAATGAGTTCCGTCGACCAGGAGGGCGGGGCCGCGGAGTTCAAGAAGCTCGGCGTCGAAGGGTACTTGGTGAAACCGGTCCGCTCAATCCTCCTGATGCAGACGGTCGGCGAGATCTTCTCCAAGCGCGAGACCGGTCCGGAGAACGTCGCGCCGTCGGCGGCCGTCGCCGCCCCGGCGTCGCCGGGCCATGACCGAATCCGCGTGCTCATTGCCGAGGACAACGAGACCAACCAGCTCGTGCTCAAGCACATGCTCGCCGAGTCGGCTTACGAACTCCATTTCGCCGCCAACGGCGCCGAAGCGGTGTCGGCTTTCAAGAACAGCGCCGGCGGCTTTGACATCGCGCTTATGGACGTGTCGATGCCGGTCATGGACGGCCTGGCCGCGACGCGCGAGATCAGGGCGATGGAGCAGGCGCGCGGGCTCCCTCGCCTGCCGATCGTGTGCCTTACCGCGCATGTCCTCGCGCGCGACGTCGACCTCAGCCTCGAGGCCGGCATGGACGATTTTCTCGCCAAGCCGATCAGCCAGAGCCGCCTCCTCGCGGTCATCGAACGATGGACCTCGCAGATCGACTGGTCGGAAGCCGCGGCTGGCTAGATCCTCCTCGTCGCGCCGGATTATTTCGCCGGGCGCGGAGACTCACGCCAGGAGCTGCGCCCTAAATCCGCGCGCGGCGTAATAGGACGCCGCGCCGTTGCGATAGATGAAGACGCGCCCGAAACGCCGGTCGCCGAAGATTGCGCCGCCGCGCGCGCGAATTTCCGCGGGCGTCGCGAGCCGGTTCGACGTCGCCAGATCGAATTCGCCGACTTCCCGGAGAGCGCGATACCGATCCTCGGCGAGGAGCTCGACTCCCATCCTGGCCGCCACCGCCATGGCGGAGTCTTTCGGCTTGTTCTCCTTCCGGCCGTCGAGCGCTTCGCGATCGTAGCAGAGGCTGCGCCGCCCGACCGGACTTTCCGCCGAGCAATCCGTGAACGCGAAGGCGTCGCCTTCCCGGCCCGTGACGACAGGCTCGCCGCCGGTCTCTTCCATCCAGCGCAGCCCGCCGAGCCGCTCCGCACGCAGCGAGAGCCGCACCTGCGCATCTTCCCACTTCAAGCCCGGGCGACGGTTCATGTTCGCCGCGAAGCGGGCCTTCAACATCGATGAGAAATCGGGGCCGGACGCCGCCGCGTCAGACTTCCTGCTCAAGCTCCCGATCCGGCCAGGCGCTGGATTTCCTCGGCCGCGATATCGAAATTGGCGTAAAGATTCTGCACGTCGTCGCTGTCTTCGAGCGCATCCATGAGCTTTAGGAGCGTTTCCGCTGCGCCGCCGGAGACCGGCACGAGGTTTTTCGGCTTCCACACCGGCTTCGCCGACTCCGCTTCGCCGAACTTCTTTTCAAGAGCGGCGGCGACCTCGTTCAGCGACTCGAGCGCGCAATAGACGGTATGACCTTCCGCCGAGGACTGCACGTCGTCGGCGCCCGCCTCGATCGCCGCCTCGAGCATGGCGTCGGCGGTGGCCGCGTCCGGCTTGTAGACAACCCCGCCAAGCCGATCGAACATGAAGGAGACCGAGCCGGTCTCGCCGAGATTGCCGCCGTTCTTGGTGAAGATCGCGCTCACGTCGCCGGCGGCGCGGTTGCGATTGTCGGTCAGGACCTCGACGATGATGCCGGCCCCGCCCGGACCGAATCCCTCATAGCGCACGTCCTCGTAGCCGGCGGCGTCGCCGCCGGTCGCCTTCTTGATGGCGCGCTCGATATTGTCCTTGGGCATCGACTGCGCTTTCGCCGCCTGGATCGCGAGCCGGAGGCGCGGATTGAAGGCGGGATCAGGCGCGCCGAGTTTGGCGGCGACGGTGATCTCCTTGGAAAGCTTGGAAAACATCTTGGACCGCTTGGCGTCCTGCTTGCCTTTGCGGTGCATGATATTCGCGTATTGCGAATGGCCGGCCATGGCGAAACCCTTGGGGCGTTCTGAAAGCCGGCCCGTTTACCGCGGGGCCCGCCCTGCTATCAAGGGCGAGACGTCAAGAGGCGGATCTTATGTTTTCCTTGGAAGGGCGAACGGCGCTCATCACCGGCGCCTCGCGCGGGATCGGCGCGGCGGCCGCGCGGCTGTGCGCGGGCGCCGGCGCGTGCGTGATCGGGCATGCGACGGCGCCGAGCGC
>JACADZ010000207.1 GCA_013389105.1 Parvularculaceae bacterium
ACTCGAACGACGTCGCCCTGCAAGGGGATCGACGTCCAGCGTGACAAGCGAACAATCTCATCCCGCCGAATCTCGAACCACTCGCGGGGTGCGTAGCTGCGTAATGCGCCGATTGAGTTGCCAACAAGAACAAGAATCGCCCGACTTGCAGTATCGACTTCGGGTATCGCAATGCGCAGTGCCAAATCGGCGACCACCACAAGGACATTGGCAAGCGCCAGGGGGCCAAAAGCGACAATGGTGGCAGCCCGATAGGGCAATGCAACGTCCGGCGATCGGCGAGTGCCGCCGGACCACAACGCAATCTCCGGCGAAATGCGCCGCATACTCCTTCGAGACGCTGCGCTCCGAGCAACACTCGCAGCGGCTATCCAGCTAAACAAGGCCCCGATGACAAATAGTCCTGCGATGGCCGGTCCGACCAGATACATCAGCGTGAGCATCGCTGCGCAGGCCAACACGAGAGCGGCAGGCAGTAAGACTTCCCAACGGAGGATTAGGGAATCCGTCAGTGCGAAAATGCGCATTCGTCCTGGGCTCCTTACTCCACGTGGATCCTGGGCGGATTGTATGGACTTCCCGGAAACCCCCTCAGGACACCTCTCCTGGGGCGCAGGAGTTTAGGAAAGCACCTAACGGCCACCTCGCGGGCCGCAGCTGGAACGGACAGCACTGCGCCGGCGATCTCCGCGACTTCGCCAATATTCGAGACCAGTTCATTGCCCGTGTATTCACCAACGATTTGAGTGAGAAACCCACCCAGCAACAGCAAATTCCCGACGACTCCTGCGACGGTAATAGCCTCGCTGGTCGACATGAGGCCGCGGGGGTCGACGCAAGCGGTTGGCACGTTGCCGCAATACCCGTAGGTGAGTTGCCCTCCCCACACCCCGATCGGATCCCGCTGCACCCAGCGGCCGACGTCGGGGCTGTAGTACCGCGCGCCGATGTGAAGGAGCGCGAGGTCCTGCTCATCGTCGCCGAGTGTGCCGGATTCCAAGGCGTCGTTCTCGTAGCCCCAACTGCCGCACCAGCCGTAGCGGACGGTCGGAGCGGGCGAGACGCCCGTACCACCCAGATGGGAGGAAAGGTCGAGCACGCCGCCGAAGGCCAGGTACTCGCCGCGGGCGGTCGGCTCGCCCAGCGTCTGCGTGTCGCTGCCTTCGGTCATCAGGCGCGTGCTGCCCAAAAGGTCGCCGTGGATGAACTGCATATTGGACCGTCTACTGTCGCGATCAGCCCCGTACCCACTGATGCCTCAGTTGCAGGCCCCGCCTGCGGTGCGCGCGAGTTCCGACTTCAATTCGATACGCAGCCGTTCGAGTGTCCTTCTTGCCGCAACCGCGTCATCGAGCACGGCTGGCTCATCGACCAGCAGTTCGACGGCGACGCACTCCTCCTGAAACCGATTGAAAACCTCACGACAACGGCTGAATTGGCGCGTCGCGCGTGCTGCGGCGTCCCGAATCGCTTCTATGTCGTCAAAGGACGACTCGAGAATTCCGACTAGCGTCGCGGCACATTCGCAGGCCGACTTAGAAAGCAACGGCATTTCTCGCGTCATGGTTTCTGCCACCACACTGTTCGAACGCATCCTGCATAACGACCAGTGATCTGATAGACCACGGTTAAGCCGTTCGAGCCGAAAATGAGAGCCTGAAGCTGCTGAAACTCGTCGAACTTTATTCGAATTGCGTTCGCAAGCCTCATCGCCTGCGCCAACGCCGAGTAGGAAACCTGCCGCTCACCCATTCGCATGGCCGCGTGCGTCGTTACCTCAATGAGTGGATCGAGAATTGTAAGCCCGGTCGGGTCGACTGCGTTTGCTGGTTCGGACAGCACGTATTCATAAACATTGATTCCTCCCGCCACGCCGATCGGATCCCGCTGCACCCAGCGGCCGATGTCGGGCGAGTAATATCGCGCCCCGATGTGCAGCAGGCCGAGGTCGAGCGCGACATCGCCCAGAACTGCACCGGCGGGGCCGCCGGCATCCAGCCCCGGGCCGCCGGTGGGGTCCAGCGCGTCGTTCTGATAGCCCCACGACCCGCACCAGCCGTAGCGGATGGTCGGAACGGGCGAGACGCCCGTACCACCCAGATAGGAAGTCAGGTCCAGCACCTGCCCGAACGCCAGGTAGTCCCCTCGCGCGGTCGGGTCGCCGGGCGCGATCGGCTGGTGC
>JACADZ010000112.1 GCA_013389105.1 Parvularculaceae bacterium
AGCAGCGCCAGCGCGAAGCCAGCCACGCCCAGCAGTCCGTACCGGCCGAAGGTCAGCACCCACATGCCGTCGGTGACGGAGACGTCTTCGCCGGTGAATTCATCGATCGCGCGGTAGCGGCCCCAGCCACCCCAACCCAGCCACGGACGTTGCAGTCCGCGCTCGACGAGAATCGCTTCCTGCTCCATGCGCGACTGGAACGATGCGGCGCGATCCTCGCCGACCTGCCGGGCCAGCTCGATCCCCAGCTCGCGTGGCAGCGTGTTCGTCAGCGCCATCCCGATGTAGATCAGCGGCGCGACCGCCAGCAGCAGCACCGGCCAGCGCCGCCTCAGCCAGTAGGCCAGGGCCAGGATCGCGGCGGCGCCCAGCCCCAGCAGCAGCGCGCCGGTCGACTTGCAAAGCACAGTCGTCAGCGCCACGAACGCCAGCAGCGCGACCATCGGCAGACCCTGCCAATGCGTCTGGCGTGCGTAGCGCCACAGGGCGAACCCCATCACGCAGGCGGCGCTCATCCACATGCCGACCGCTAGCCCGCTATGCAGGAAGACCTTCGGGCGATATCCGCCGAAGCGGTGCGTATGCACGAATGGCGACTGGTGAAACCCGTAGACGTCCTGGTGCAGCGTGGGCGCCATGCGCACTTCCCACAGGCACAGCGGCGCATAGACCAGCCCGCCGATGAAGATCGCCAGCGCCAGCGCCTGCAACGGCTGCGCGGTGCGCAGGTAAACGCGCCCGACGAGGTACGGCAGGCCCCAGTGCACCAACTGGTCGAGCACAGCCGAGAAGCCGTCGTAGAGGCCCAGCCCGTTGGCGACCGACGACGCCAGCGGCGCAATGCAGAATACCGCCATAGGCAAGTCGAACGTGGTCGGTCGAAAGGTCAACAGTCGGTCACGGTCGTAGACGGCCGCGCCCAGCAATACCGCCCCGATCGTCGCGGTGGATTTGTCGAAATCCGGCAGGCCACTGAGGGCAAAGCCGGCCTCGGGCAGAAACAGCCAGCCCAGCACCAGCGTCGTCAGCACGGCGCGCAGCGGCGGCAGCAGCGCAAAAACGAACAGCGCCACCAGCGGCCAGCCGAACAGCGCTACCGGCACAAGGGCAGACATATGCGATTCATCGGCTCCATGACGGGCGCGCCCGCGTGCTGCTTCACTCTAGCGCTGCCAGTCTGATAAGTCACGTTTCAACCGATCGGCGATCTCCGTCGTGGAGTCGCGGAACCGCTCCAGCAGCGCCACCCGTGTGATCGGAGTCAGCGGCGACAGCGACTGGCGGAATTGCGCTTGCGCTTCGCGGATCGCGTCGGAACGCAGGGCGTAATCAAACGCCGCGTCGCGCAACCTGCGGCGCCAGGCGGCCGGCAACCAGCGTTTGAGCCAGCCGACCAGCGGCAGGGTACGCAGCCGGCGGGACACGTCGCGGGCTTCCTTGCGGGCCAGGCTGGTGCCGGATTCATTGGCGCGGGCCGGGCCGTCGGCGAGCAGGTCGGCCGGCGGAAGCTCAAGGAACTGCTGCACGCGCGCCAGCACGCTGCACGGGTCGCGCTTCAGATCGTCCAGCAGGAGCACCAGCACCTGGCTCTCGGGATACCAGCGACGCAGATGTGCGAGCTGGTCGGCGTACCGGCTGCTGTCCACGATGGTCGGGAACTGCTCGAGGGCCTGCTCAAAACTACATGCGGGTTCGCCGGTCTTCGCCAGGCGCTCGCTCATCAGGTGGCCGTAGTGCGAATAGGCCCGTTCGACCGGGTGGCGCAGCAGGTATACCAGCCGGGCTTGTGGAAGGTGCTGCGCGAGGCGCTCGGCGGCCCGCGGGAATTCGAGCTTGCGCGTGTAACAGGTCGATGCTTCGCCGCAGAGCTGCTCGGGTCTGGCGCCTGAAAACAGCGTGCGGTACCAGCCCGGCCCGCGGGCGAAAACCTCGTCGCGGCTAAAGAACTGCGGCTCTTTGGGTGTCGCCAGGAAGACCCGCGGGTGGCGCGCCAGATACTCATGCAGCGTGGTCGTGCCGGACTTCATCGCGCCGACCAGGACGAACTCCGGCAGGCGCCCGGCGCCGGCGTTGTCGCGAGCTTCGCCTGCATCGTGGTCTTGGCGCAACACGGCGCTGTTCACGACGCGGCCCCCCAACCATTGAGGTAGATCGCAACCGCCAGCACCGCGACACTGGAGATCAGCGCGTCCAGCAACTCACCGCGGCGCACTTCCGGGAAATGCCGGCACATGCCCCAGGTCTGAATGTACAGCCCCGGCATCGGCGACAGCGCCAGCACGGTCAGAGCCGCGGTCAGCCCGCCGAAAGTCAGCGCCAGGATCAGCCCGGCCGACACCCCGATCGCCAGGCTGACGGAGGCGAGCATGGTGTAGATCGGGAAGCCGGCGGCGGTGAGCATCTTTTGCTGCGGAAAGCGGACGGTGTCGCAGACGGCTCGCAGTCCGAGGAACTGCACCATCCAGCCGGCGGCGACGTAGCGCGGGTCATACAGCCAGTCGACCAGCCACTGCCCGCCGACCAGCCAGACCAGCATCAGCCCGATCGAAAGCAGTTGAAAGGCGAGCCGCGCCCGACGGTGCAGGTGAATGGCGCGGGCGCGCTGTTTGCGTAGCAGTTCGGCGAACGAGGGAAACAGCACGCGGTTGGTGAGCTTCTGCACGACCTGCCAGGGCAGTTGCGACAGGTACAGCGCAATGGCGAACACGCCCAGCGTTTCCATCGGCAGGAACTTGCCGAGGATCAGCCGCTCGCCGCCCTGGGCGATGAAGGTCGCCGCCGTGGAAAGGAAGACGAAACGACCGAAGCTGTACAGTTCGCGCAGCGCGCCGCGGTCCCAGCCCGGCCGCAGGCGCTGCGTCGTCAGTCCGTGGCTCAGCAGCATGTTCGCGACGCCACGCACCAGCGCCCCGATCACCAGTGGCCAGACCGAGCGCCAGACCAGCGCCAGGGCGATCATGACGATTACCCCGAGCACCTGCGACGCCAGGTCGCGGGCCACGACCTGCTTGAGCTTCAGATCCCGATTGAGCGTGAACAGGGCCGGAGAGTTGAAGCCGTCGATCGCGGCGGTGATGGCGGCCGCGATCATCAGCCCGGTCAGCTCGGGCCGCCCGTAGAAGACGGCTGCGGGCCAGGCCAGCAGCATGCCGATCAGGCACAGGCTCAAGCCGCGGATGATCTGGAGCGTCCAGGCGGTGTTCAGCAGGCCGGCATCGACGCGCTGGCTGCGGATAATGGCCGGACCGATGCCGACATCCGAGAACATCTGCAAACCCTGAAGCAGCGTGTTGACGATCGCCATCACGCCGAACGCTTCCGGGAACAGCAGCCGCGTCAGAACGAGATTGCCGCCTAGCCGGATGACCTGGCTAGCGGTGTAGCCGCCCAGCACCCAGGCGGCGCCGCGCGCGGCGCGCTGTGTGAGCGACGTCGGCGGCGCGGTGCTCGC
>JACADZ010000222.1 GCA_013389105.1 Parvularculaceae bacterium
CCAGATCAAAACGCATCTGATAACCGAAGACGCCGAGCGTGCCGGTGCCGGTACGATCATCACGGCGCACACCACGATCGCGCACGTGCCGTAGCAGGTCGAGGTATTGTCTCATGGCGCTCAGTCTACCCTGATTCAGTGCCGCCGGGCGACTGCCACCCGACATGCCAAGGCCCGTGGTCCGTTGAGCGAGCCGCCATCGCCGCGAGCGACGAATGCAGCGTCTGTCCCGAAGATGCTTTGGCAGACGCCATCACCGTCCCGGCACTCCCATGACACATCCCTGCCGTCGCCGCGACGGGCGAGGCTTTCCGTCTCCCGGCTTCTCCACAATGACCTCGCACTGGGCACGGGCCTAGGCGGTCACCCAGATGGCCCCACCAAGGATCAACAGTCATTCTTCAGACGTCGGAGTGATGGGCCGTGCGTCATGTGGGGGTTGCAGATCGCCGTCGCCGCCTCTCTTGCGGTCGCTGCACTTGCGGTCGCCGGATGCGCGCCAGCCGGCAGCAGTCCCGCACTTCGCGCCGTCGATGACCGCTTCCTGCCCTATCGCGAGGTGATGACAGAGACCCGCCACGTCGTAGATGTCGACACATCGGTCGCCATCACTCTGAGCGCGCGGATACCGCGGGACGCAGGTGCGAGCGCCTATGTCCTCATGCTCGACGTCACCTACCGCAGCGCCGGGCGGGCTCTGCGCCATTACGATAGCGCACGCGACGCGAGTGCCGAGACTTTGCCATTGCGCGCGGTCTCTCGAGAAAGCCTGGGGTGCGAGCGCTCAGACGCCTGCACGCGACGCGAGAGGCTCGAAATCCTGCTGCCCGCCAGCCACATCGAGGCGACGCCACGAGGCTCCTACGATGTGAAGATTTTCGCTCGCAACGGCCCATCCCTCGTGGTCGCACTCCAGCCTCAAACCCTGACGCACCTTGTCGCGCGCGTGCGAACGGAGCGCGCGGCCCCGGCTCGTACCGCAGCGCAAGCGCAACAGCGCTGAACGTGCCGACAGTCAGTCCGGCCGGCCCGCTCGACGCAGTCCGGACCGCAACGGTCACAACCTCTTGCCAGAGGGCACGTGAATCATTTTCAGGTGCCCCAGGAAGGCCGTTCGGGCCCGCGACCGAAACGGGCGCCGCTCCGGCGAGACCACGGCGTCGCGACGTGCTATCCACGCCTGGGCGTCGCGGGGAGGAAGATCAATGGCGCTTCGCGAGAGTTGGGACGGGCGCACCGGCCGATCACCGATCGCAAAGGTGCCGGACGCCGGCGCAGTCGTGCCGGCAAGCCTCTACTTTACGGTACGAGACGGCCTGCGCCTGCACGCCCGGCAGTATCCGGCTCGCCGGCCTACCGGCCGGCGTCCCGTCCTTTGTCTTGCGGGTTTGACGCGCAACAGCAAGGACTTTCACGACATCGCGCTCGCGCTTGCCGACGCCGGCCCCCTGTCACGCGACGTCTATGCCCTCGACAGTCGCGGTCGCGGCCGCTCCGAGCACGACCCGGTATGGCAGAACTACTCGCCCTTCATCGAGGCGCTCGATGCCCTCGATTTCCTGGCACTGCGGCGATTGCGCGAGGTTGCCGTGATCGGCACCTGCCGCGGCGGCATCCTGGCGATGATCATGGCCACCCTGCGCCCGACGTCCCTTGGCTGCGTGGTGCTCAACGACATCGGCCCGGTGATCGAGCCGACCGGCCTCGTGCGCTTGATCGGCTATGTCGGGCGCGTGCCGGTGCCGGACAATTGGCTCGAGGCGCGACGGCTTGTCCAGCGCCTGGGCGCGCGGGACTTTCCCCGTCTCGATGAGGCGACCTGGGACGAGATCGCGCGCCAGACGTTTGCCGATGTCGATGGTGCGCCCGAGCAGGACTACGACGTGGCCATCGGCCGGAGCCTGTCGGTCACGGACATCGCCACGGGTCTGCCGACGATGTGGGATCAGCTCGGCGCCCTGTCACGGATGCCCACCATGGTGCTGCGCGGTGAATGCTCGGATTTTCTGTCGGCACAGACCGTGCGTGAGATGAC
>JACADZ010000218.1 GCA_013389105.1 Parvularculaceae bacterium
GACGAGGACACCCGCCGCACCACGATCTACACCGGAAAGACGTCGCGCGCGACCTACAACCGCTTCCACGACCTGTGGGACGAGTCCGGCCTCGAGCCGCTCCCGTTCCCGCTGCAGGTGCTGCTCGCGTCGGCGGTGGTCGACATGCTGAATCAGGCCGGGCGGACGGACTACGTCGGGCCGTTCGCGGGGCAGGTCGCGGGGCTCATCCACTCGATCGAGCCGGCCGCCGTGATCGTCGAGCGGATGGTCGAGGAGGCCGCCGACATCCTCGCGCGCAAGCTGCCGGAGAGCGTCGTCGTCCGCTGAGCGCGTGCGGCCACGCTTCTCTGCACCGCGCAGGAACGGGGGAATTCGCGCGAGGGGAATGAGCGTGGAAGCGCCGCCGCGCGTGCTGTGGCCGAACCGCGCGCCGCTGGATCTGCGGCGGATGTGTCGGTGAACACGCACTCGCTGTCGTACGTCCGGCCGGCGCACGAGGCGTTTCCGGGCGACTGGCTGACGAGGAGCGTGGCGCGGCTGGTGGACGCGGGTCTGGTGAAGCTCGGTGCGGGGGCGTCGGTTGCCGCGCCGCGCCCGCCCGTGATCGGCAGCATGGCGAGCAAGTCGAGGGAGCCCGGGACGCCACGCGGCGGCTACAGGAGGCGTAGGAAGACTGGCTGCGGAGGGCGCGGGGCCCGTGCGGATCACGAGCTTCCCGTTCACCGCACCGTCGTGCCGACGGTCCTCGCCGCCCGGGGACCGTTTCGGTGAACAGCGCGTTCTACGTGCCCGTCTTCGGCGCCGGCAAGCGCCGGGCCGGACGGCGTGAGCGCGCTAGCAGGCGCAGGGGCAGCCACTTGCCGGCGCGGTGCGGGGACACGAGGTCGCGCAGCGACGGGCTAGCGGTTACGAGCCGCGCCGCCAGCGCGGACAGGGCGAGGGTCGCGCCGAGTGTGCCGAGGGCGAGGGCGAGGCCGCGCCAGCCCGCCGCCTCTACGCGCAGCGGCGGGGATGGGCGGCGAGCAGCGCCTGAAACACCAGGGAGTGGACGAGGTAGATGAACAGCGACTGGCCGCCCAGCCACACGAGCCCCGGCACGCGCGCGAGGCCGCGCGCGAGGCCGC
>JACADZ010000223.1 GCA_013389105.1 Parvularculaceae bacterium
GCGCGGACGATGCCGTGCTCGAGGATCGCGCGCCGCTCCGATTCCGAATCGGCGATCACGAGGTCCGTGAACAGCGTGGCGAAGCGTTCCAGATGAAGATACCAGCGGGAGATCTGGAAAGCCATCATATGCGGCTGGTAGACCGTCTTTGCTGACGGCCGTGCCAGTTTCGAGGCCAAACGGGCCAGGAATCCGGCCTTGGAACTGTGGGCATGGACGATATCGTATGGATGCTTCCGGAAATACCGAACGAGCGCCACGAACGACCGAAGATCGTCCAACAACCGCACCTCGCGCACCATCGGGATCTCGACGAGCGTGATGCCCCGTTCGCGCATCCACGGAAGGTCGGCGTAGAACTGGCGGTCGGCCCTCGCCGTGGCGTAGATGTACGTCACCCGATACGACGCAAGGTCGATCCGTTGCAGGAGGTCGGCGCAATACTTGCGCGTTCCACCCAGCGTCGATTCGAGGACGATGATCAGGTGTCTCATGGCCTGATGGAACCCGTCCGGACGGTGGTCCGGCCGAGAACGATCTCTTCGATGAAACGGTGCACCTGAGCGCTCACGGCATCGAACCCGAATCGATCGAGGCAGGTGCGGAAGCCCTCACGACCCACCGCCTCCGACCGATCGGGTTCGCTCAAGGCGCGGCGGATAACCTCGGCCACGTCCACGACGCCGTAGCCGCGGGCGAAGTAGATGTCCCGTCCGTCTTCGAAGTACTGCGGCATATCTCCGAACCTTGTCGAGGCGATCGGGCGTCGCGATGCGCAATACTCCGAGATCTTGCCGGGAAAGCCGGCGCGCGAGATCACGCTGTCAGGCCGGGGAAGAACCAGCACCTCATGCCGGCGGAGTTCTTCGATCGCTTCCGATGCCGGCCTCGGTCCGAGGAACCGGACGCGCTCACCGATCCGCAGCCCGTCGACGAGCGTCTGCAGACGTTGGCGATACTCCGGCGCGTTCGCGTCGCCGATAATGGTCAGCGACAGCGAAGGCCGCTCGCTGGCCAACAACGCCACCGCCTCGAACAGGACCTCGATGCCTTCGTCGGCGATGAGCGAGCCCAGGTACGCGACCGAATCGGGACGCCGCTCGACGAGCGTGGGAGCATCGTCAGCCCGCAGGATCGACGCCAGCGGCGCCATGATCAGCGGAGCCCGTCCGCCACGCTCGAGCACTTTCTCCCGCAGATGATTCGACACACAGACAAAACCGTCGGCCCATCGGAAGAGCGCTCGGTCCGACACCCGTGTCTGCCAAGCGTTGATCCGACGGAACCAGCTTCGCTGCCAGCCCAGCGCATGTTCGTCGAACCGCTCATCGCACACGTCGAAGATCACACGCACGCCCCGGACCTTGGCCGCCAGGATGACGAGACCGGTATCAATGAACGACGTGTTATACAGTACAACGGCATGGGGCGTGGGGCCAAACAACAGACGTGCAGCCAGCACGATGTTCGCCTTGAGCTTGGCCGCAATGACACCAACTTCCGTTGTCGGCCGGGCGACGCTTCGGCTGATGAACTCGAACGGAACGCCGTTCGCCGAGCCGCTCGTGGCGGTATTCTGTCCCGCGCCCACGTAGCCGTAGGCGTACGGTATATTGAGAGCAAAATCGACGCCTCTCTCCGCCAATCCCGACGTGAGATTACGCAATCGCGGAGTGATGCCGCGGCCTTCGGGGAAATCGGCGATGGCGATGAACCAGACCTTCATGGAACTAGCGGGGTGCGGAAGAATTCACAGCAATCCGAAACAGTAGCCGCCAAGAATGCAAAGAACGCAAAGGACGCCAAGA
>JACADZ010000095.1 GCA_013389105.1 Parvularculaceae bacterium
CAGGTGCGCTGGGCCTCCTGCAACATCTTCTCGACCCAGGATCACGCGGCGGCGGCGATCGCGGCCAAGGGCACACCCGTGTTTGCCTACAAAGGCGAGTCGCTCGAGGAATACTGGGACTACTCGCACCGCATCTTCGAGTGGCCGGACGGCGGCTTCTCGACCATGATCCTCGACACGGCGGGGACGCGACGCTGCTCCTGCACCTGGGCACGCGGGCGGAAAAGGATCCGACCGTTCTGAACAACCCCGGCAGCGAGGAAGAGCGGGTGCTCTTCGCCGCAATCAGGAAGCGCCTCGCGACCCAGCCCGGCTGGTACTCGACGCGCATCCGGCAGATCAAAGGGGTCACGGAAGAGACCACGACCGGCGTACACCGCCTCTACGAGATGGCGAAGGAAGGGAAGCTCGCCTTCCCCGCGATCAACGTGAACGACTCGGTGACCAAGTCGAAATTCGACAACAAGTATGGCTGCAAGGAATCGCTGGTCGACGGCATCCGCCGCGGCACCGACACCATGATCGCCGGCAAGGTCGCGATCGTCTGCGGCTATGGCGATGTCGGCAAGGGCTCGGCCGCGTCGCTCCGCGGCGCGGGCGCCCGCGTCCTCGTGACCGAGATCGACCCCATCTGCGCGCTGCAGGCGGCGATGGACGGTTACGAAGTCGTCACGCTCGACGACGACGTGCATCGCGCCGACATCGTCATCACGGCGACCGGCAACAAGGACGTCCTCACCATTGATCATATGCGCCGGCTGAAGGACATGGCGATCGTCGGCAATATCGGCCACTTCGACAACGAAATTCAGGTCGAGGCCCTGCGCAACTTCAAGTGGGTGAACGTCAAGGACCAGGTCGACCTCGTCCAGTTCCCCGACGGCAAGCGGATCATCCTCCTGTCCGAAGGGCGCCTGCTCAATCTCGGCAACGCGACGGGACACCCGTCATTCGTCATGTCCGCGTCATTCACCAACCAGACGCTCGCGCAGATCGAGCTCTGGACCAAGGGAAGTCAGTACAAGAACGAAGTCTACGTGCTGCCCAAGCATCTCGACGAGAAGGTCGCGGCGCTTCACCTCGCCAAGGTCGGCGCGAAGCTGACGAAGCTCTCGAAGGAACAGGCGGACTATATCGGCGTCTCGCCGAGCGGACCGTTCAAGTCGGATCACTACCGCTACTGAGCGCCGCGACGGATCGGCTCTTGAAGGGTCGGCCGGGACCAGGAGAAAGGGCTCGAAAGAGCCCTTCCGGGCTCAGATCTCTGCAATGACGAGTACGGGTTCGGGCGGCGCGTCCATGGCTGCGGCGTGGCCGTGGCCGACGACGCGCTCCTCGGCGCTCTCATCGGCGTCGGACGACGCCGTAATCGCCTGGACCGGCGGCTCGGGACCCGGGTCCGTCGCAGCGGCCGTCGGCGCCTTGTCATGTGAACCGTGGATCGAGGCAAGCAGCGCGTCGAGGCCGGCGTCGAGATCGTGGCGGTGATCTAGAAACAACTCGTGCGCGTGGAAGGCCGGCGCGCCGGGGACGCCGGGCGTCGCCTGATGGTCGTGCGCGACCGGAGATCCGGCCGGGTCGCCCTCATGCGACGCTCCGTCTGCCGAAGGGTCGGCGTGGTCGGAAGCGTCGCCCGTGCGCGGCGCGCCGACGTGAACCGCCGCGTGAGGGCTGTCATGATTTGCGCCGGCGGAACCGGCCCCCGCGTGCTCGGCGCCGCCGTGCGCCTCATGCTCGGCCACGTGGCGGCCGCGATGACTAAAGCTCGGCCGGAAATAGTCGTGGTCGTGGCCGGTCAGCCCGGCGAAGGCGGGGCGCGTCGCACAGATTTCGGCAAGGTCCAGAATGTCCGCAAGGCTTGAAGCGGCGGGCGCGTCCGAGAGCGGATCAGCGCCCGACGGTTCCGTCCCGTCGTTCGCCTCGACGCGCGCCGCGGCCTCGGCCGCAATCAGCGTGGCGACGAGCGCGCCGCCCGCCGTCCGAACGAGCGCCGGCCTGCGTCGCGGCAAGTGGGGCGTCGGTCGTCTCATGCGGCGGCTCCGGAAACCTGCCGCTCCGCATTAGCAAAGAGCCTTTGTGAAACCGTTCATGACCGTTAAAAATCCGCGCCGAGGCGGCAACCAATGCGAAAGCATGACGCCCGCGTCTGCTTGGCAGGCGCAGCGCGAAAGGCCCGCCTAACGCGACACCGGACGGCGCTTGGCCGGTTCGTTCTCGGCGACGGCCGGCTGGAATTCCGGCACGAGGTGATGAACCGCCTCGTCGAGATCGATCTCGGCGCCGCTCTGCGCGTGCTCGATGACGTCGTGGAGGCGCGGATTGAGGAGCGGGAGATCGATCATCGCCGGAGAGGCGAGAAGGACGCCGTCCGCTCCGGTTTTCACCAGCTTCTCGGTATCGAGAAAAATCTCCTCGAACAGCTTCTCGCCGGGGCGCAGCCCGGTGAACTTGATCTCGATGTCGACGCCGGGCTTGAGGCCGCGGGCCTCGATCATGCGCTTGGCGAGGTCGAGAATCTTCACCGGCTCGCCCATGTCGAGCACGAAGATGCGGCCGTCATGGGTGACGACGCTCTGCTGCTCGGCCGAATCAAGGCTCGCGGCCTGGAGAACGAGCTGCACCGCCTCGCGCGTCGTCATGAAGTAGCGCGAGATGTCCGGATGGGTCACGGTCACCGGCCCGCCCTGGTCGATCTGTCGCGAGAACAGCGGCGCGACCGAACCAGTCGAGCCGAGGACATTCCCGAAGCGGACGGTCACGAAGCGGGTGTCGTTCTGGGCGATGTCGAGGGCCTGGGCGTAGAGTTCGGCGATGCGCTTGGTCGCGCCCATGAAGCTCGTCGGATTGACGGCCTTGTCCGTCGAGATGAAGACGACGGACTCGGCGCGCGCGTCGGTCGCCGCGTCGAACACGTTCTTGGCGCCGAGCACGTTGGTGAGCGCGCCGGCGCAGCGGTTCTCCTCAACGATCGGCACATGCTTGAAGGCCGCGGCGTGCAGCACGATGTCGGGGCGCACGCGCGCGAAAGCTCGATCGAGGTGCTCGCGCCGGCAGACGTCGACGAGCGCGCTCGACACGAGCCCGCCGCGTCCGGCTTCGCGCATTTCAAGATCGATGAGGTAGAGGTTGAACTCGGAGTTGTCGATCAGCGCGAGATGCTCGGGCTCGAACGCAGCCGCCTGGCGCGCGAGCTCCGAACCGATGGTGCCGCCGGCGCCGGTGATGAGCACGCGCTTGCCGGCGATTAGCTTGCGCGCGGCGCGCTGGTCGATGCGCCGGGCCGGGCGTGCGAGCAGCGATTCAAGATCGATGTCGCCGCTGCGCGCCAATTTGGGAGCCGGTTGACGCGCGTGCTTGAACAGGGTCGGCAGTCGATCAAAGACGCTCACTTACGGTTACCCCTTCTCGCCCGACTCAAACTGCGCCGCCCGCCCGTTCCAGCCGACGCTATGCCGCGCCTTCAAGTTTCTGGAACCCCCACCGGACGACAATATCCCCAGGCGCGGGCGCTTCCAAGCCGAAAGGCCCGAGAACGATTTGCTCGGTCGCCTGCGGCGCTGAGCGAACCCCGCAATAGACGCTTTTCTCAAGACGCAGGTCCCTGAAATTGGCGCGAAATCTCCAACCCTCGCGATTTGAAAGCGCCAAGATTACAGATTTGCCATCTCGCGACAGGGACGCCTTGACGCTGGGATGCAGGTGGAAGCGCAGTCGAAACGACTCGGCGAGCGCCGGCGTCGGCAGGAGGAGGACATCCTCGCCCTTGAGCTGGCCGCCGCCAGCTTCAAGATAGAGGCGGCGCAAGTGCCGCGGCGAATCCTCGGCGGCGCCGAAGCGGCGCTCGATCTCGACGAGCTGGCCGCGCGCATCCTCGGCGCGCCGGTGCTCGGCGGCGCCGAACTGCATGGAGACGACCGCGGCGCCGGCGGGGGTCTCTCCCGACAGGGACGAATGCGCCGCGGCCTGCTTTAGGGCCTTCGCCCAGTCCGGGCCGAGATGGGCCCCGGCGCCGCAGTTCCCGACGATGCGGCTGCGTCCCGAGGAAAGGTGAAACGAGGCGGCGCTCTCATGCGCGCGCGCGCCGGGCGCGCCGCCGGCGTCGGCGATGACGAGCGTCCGCGCGCTTTCGAGGCGGTGATAGCCCGTATGCCGGGCGAAGCCGGTCGGCGCGGCGTCCGGGTCGAGCGCTTCGAGCGCGGCGGCGAGCGCTCGGGGATCGTCCTCGTAGCCGCCGTTGAAGACCGCGAGCTGGCCGTCGCCGGCGCGGAAGAACTGGAGATTGGCGGCGGCGCGCCCCAGCGTGTGGCGGAGAAACGCCGGAACCTCGGTCTTGCGCGCTTCGAGCGCCTTCACAATCATCTGTAGACGGAGGACAATCTGGAGCTGCATCGACGGATTGCGGCTCACATGCCCGCCGTCGGGCCTGACCTGCAGCCGCAGTTCGCGGCGCAACAGCTCCATGCCCTTCTCGGCCGGCTCCTCGCAGCCCGGCAGCACGGCGCAGGAGAGCGTCAGACCGAGCGCGGTCATGAGCCGGTCATGCCCGGTCTCGGCGCGGTGGCCGATATGTGCGAGATGGCGCGCCTGGCGCGCCATCGACGACAGCAAGCGGCTGCGCTGCAGGGCGTCGGCCCCTTTAAGCAGAAACGTCGAGAAGCAGCATAGATGAATGAGCCGCTCGGCGGCGAGGCCCGGCGCCCAGGCTTCGGGCGACCACTTCTCGTAGCGGTCTAGCCAGAACCCGACGAGGCGGCGCGTCGGCTCGACCGCCGGCTCGCCGAGCGCGGCGAGCGCCGGCAGGAATGCGAACTGATGCATGAAGGCGCCGAGCGCGCCGTCGACGGGGAGATCCCAAAGGCGCGCGAGGTCGCCCTCGCAGTCGGTCTGTTCGGCCCCGACCGCTAGCCGGCCCTTCAGGAGCGCCTCGCCGAGCGCCCGATCAGGCGTGTGCGGATCAACCGGCGTCGAAAGCACGCGGTCGGGCGCAGGTCCGTTGAGCTGGAGCTGATAGAACGGGCTCTCGCCCCAGGCCCGCCGCACCCTCGTCGTCACCTCGCCGATCACGCCGCGCGCGGCGCTCTTTCTGGCGGCTCCCATGACGCTACTTTCCCCCCTTCAGCGCGGCGATGTTCGGGCCGTAAGCTGATTTGCCGCCGCGGAAAACCGCCGAGCCGGCGACCAGCACGTCGGCCCCGGCCTTCACGACCTTGGGGGCGGTGTCGGGATTGACGCCGCCGTCGACCTCGAGCATCACCGCGCGGCCCGAGGCGTCGATGGCGCGGCGCAGAGCCTCTATCTTGGCGAGCTGCGACGCGATGAAGGTCTGCCCGCCGAATCCGGGATTGACGCTCATGACGAGGACGAGGTCGACCTCTCCCAGCACTTCGAGCGCGGCCGCGGCCGGCGTCGCCGGGTTGAGCGCCACGCCGCATTTCGCGCCGGCGGCCTTGATCCGCTGGAGCGTCCGGTGCAGATGCGGCCCCGCTTCCGGGTGGACGGTGAGAATGTCGGCGCCGGCCGCAACGAACTCGTCAATATACGGATCGACCGGCGCGATCATGAGATGGACGTCGAACGGGATGCGCGTCGCCGCGCGCACGGCTTTCAGCACCACCGGCCCGACCGTGAGATTGGGGACGAAGTGCCCGTCCATCACGTCGACATGGATGAAGTCGGCGCCCGCCGCCGCGACGTCGGCGATCTCCTGCCCGAGGCGGGCGAAATCGGCGGACAAGATTGAAGGCGCGACGCGCACGTTCGGCATGGCGCATGGCCCTATCGTGATGCGCCGAGCGCGCGCAATTCATCAATGGGACAGAAACGAAAAAAAGCCCCGCGACCGCGGGGCCCGGAGGAGGTTCCTCAAGAAGGGACGAAAGATTGACGGATCGCGCCCCGGCCGGCGCGATCCCTTGCAAGCGTTGCGCCGTTCTCTGACGGAACAACCCGTCGCCGCGCCCGGTTTTTCAACCGGACGCGGCGTTCAGGATGGGGTGCTTTCGAGGGACTAAAGAGGTCGAGGGGCATCGACAGAAAGGACTATCGCGGCGCATTGGGGCAGAAGTTGGGCGGTCGCCTAAACAATCCGTCATAACGAACTGTTTTTATTGGTTGAAAATCGTTTACTTCGACCCGCCCTGCAAGTCACGCGCGCCGCGTCTGGTTTGAGGTCGG
>JACADZ010000102.1 GCA_013389105.1 Parvularculaceae bacterium
CCAAAGCCCGCGCCGGGACTCGCAAGTGCGCCCTTGACGCCAACTACTTTATAATACAAAGTTCTTGGCATTGCGCGATCAGCGCGTTAGCCAAAGGGAGCCTGTACCACCAATGACCGTAAGAATGACTGTTATCGCCGCCGTTCTGGCGTCCGCCCTGCCGGCGGCGGCCGGCGCCGCGGACGTCGCCGTCGAGATCGGCGGGGTCCGGAGCGCAAATGGACCGCTCTATGTCGGCCTGCAGACCGAAGCCCAGTTCCTCCAGAACGCGGGGACGGCCGGAACCATCGTCCAGAAGCCGGGCGTCGGCACGCTGAGCGTGACCATCCCCGGCGTCGCGCCCGGCGACTACTCGATTTCCGTCTGGCACGATATCGACGGCGACGGGACGTTCGACAGGGCCGACTCCGGCCGGCCGCTCGACGGCTGGTCGATGCTGAACGCGGGCGATTTGCGCGGCGCGCCGACCTTCGAATCGGTGAAATTCACCGTGACCGAGAGCGGCGCGAGGGTCGCCCTGCAAATGATCTACGCGGACTAAGTCAACCGGCGCGGCCGTCGCCATCGCGGCGGCCGCCCCGAAGCGAGGCGCGATGAACGAGTTGCAGCAAAGGCTGACCGAAGACCTGTCGATCGCGAGGAGCCTCGCCGAGGAGGGCCGCAATGCGCCCCTGGTCGGCGGAATCTTCTATGTGGTCTGGGGGCTCGCGATCTTCGCCTGTCTCATTTTCAACTGGGCGGTCGTGTCAGGCGCGCTCGCCGCCGCGCCCTGGTCGATCCCGGCCGCGTGGTTCGCCGGCATGGGCGCCGCTCATGTTTACAGCCGCGTGGCCGGAGCACGCCTTCGGACCCTTCCTGGCGCCGAGGCCATCGGCAACGCCGTTTCGGGAGCGGTCTGGCGCTCGGTCGGACTCTTTCTCGGCCTGTTTGCCGTGACGCTTTTCGCCGCGCTGTTCCAGGCGCCGACCTCGATATTCGGGGGGGCGGCGGCGGACGGACGACAGTTCGGCGCCGCCTTCTCGATCTTTCTCCCGGTGAGCTTCGGCGCCTACGGGGTCGCCCTCGCGGCGACCGCCGAAGCGGCGAAGTCGCCGCTGCTGAAACGGTTCAGCCTGCTGTCCTTCATCGTCATGGCGGCCGCTCTCGCCCTGATCGGAAGACCGGCGCAATTCATCGTGGGCGCGGCGGGCATTCTCCTCGTTTCCGTGCTCCCGGGCGCGATCATGATGAGGCGAGCGGTTGCGCCCCGGAATGGCTGACCCGCGGGACCTCGATTACAAAGAAATCGACGACGTCATTCACGGGCGCGTCAGGCTCGCGGTCATGGCTTACATTTCCGGCGCAGGGGCGGCGGAGTTCAACGAGCTCAAAGCGAAGATCGGCGGCGCCACCGACGGCAATCTCTCCGTGCACATCACCAAGCTCGAGGAAGCGGGCTATATCGGAGTCGAGAAGAAATTCGTCGGCAGGAAGCCGCTGACCGTCTGCCGCATGACGGACAAGGGCCGCGAAGCCTGGATCTCCTATATCGATCGAATGGCCGCGCTTCTCAATCTTCGGGGATGACCCCCGTCAGGCCGCTCCTATGAACGGCAGGCCGCGACGTCGGCCTTGGTCGTCCATGCCGTAGCCGACGATGAAATCGTCGGCCGAGGCCTCGAAACCCACATAATCGGCGTCGATGTCGGCGCTCCGCCCCGTCGCCTTGCGCACGAGCACGCAGATTCGCGCCGACCGCGCGCCGCGGTCGAGCGCCATATTTCTCGCGAAATGCAGGCTCCTGCCGGTGTCGAGAACATCGTCCACCACCAGAACATCCCGGCCCGCGAGTTCGACGCTGAAATCCTTCAGTAGGCGGACGACCCCGGTCGAGGCGCGGGCCCCGCCGTAGCTCGACAGCTGCACGAAGTCCACCACCGGATCGGCGCCGCGCCGCTGCAGGGCGCGCGCCAGGTCGGCGGCGAAGATGAAAGCGCCGGTGAGCACCGGCGCCATTAGGAAGTCGTCCGGCAGATCGCGCCGGATGAGATCGGCGAGCTCCTCGACGCGCGCGGCGATCGCCCTCTCGTCGTGAAGAATGCGCATGGACTGCTCCGCCTTTCCCTCAGCGCAGGAAATGCCATGGTTTCGAGTCGCGTCAAACGCGAAATCTCTCGCCTCTCAGGCGAAACACCCTCGACTTATCCCACACCTGCGCCGCGGCCCTATGATGGAGCGTCGTCTGGAGTTGTACTGTTCTCATGCTGAATGTGAAGTCGATGGCGGGCGGATCGCCGGCACGCCCCTCCCAGGGAAGGGCGCGCCGGAAATTCATGCCGTCGGCGAATCCTGTCCGCAGTTCAGCGAGAGCCGGGCGCGCGGGTCGGGTCTTTCGCGCTTGCGCCTTGCGCGAGCGAAAGGGCGACTTCGGCGACGCCTTCAGGCGCCGGCGCTCTGGTCATGAACTCGGCGGTCGCCCCGTTAATGATCTCGCCGGCTTCGACCGCGAAAGTCCAACGCGAGAGCAATTCGCCCTTTGGTCCGAGGGCCTCAGCCTGCAGCAGCGGAGCCTCGAGGGTCTTGTCGCTTTCGTTTCGGAGCGTTCCGGTAATCTCGATGGTCGGACCGTTGGTCGACATGGCGAGGCGATGATTGACGCGCTCGATCTTGATTCCCTTGGGGGCGGCGTCGATCCCGATCACGGCGTACGCCCCTGCCGCGCTCGGAAACCGCGCCACGATGTCTTCGCGGTAGCTGAAGACGACGAAGCCGGTCGCGGCGATCATGCCGGCCCAGGCGGACCCGCCGAGGGCCCGCAGGGGCGTCAGGCGGTTCTTCTCGCGCGCCTCGGCCTTGCGGCGGGCCTTGCGGATGGCTCTTTCGAGTTCCTTGGGCTGGACGCGGAGCGCCGCGAAGAACTCGTCGTTGAAGACGCGCTCGGCGACGGGATCGAGATCGTCGATCTTGGCGAGGGCCGTCGCCCGGCGCCGTTCGGCGCGAACCCGCCGGGCGAAGTCGCGGGCGTTTTCGCCCTCGCCGCCGTCAATATCCTCAAAGTCCGCATCGACGATCGAGGCTTCCGCCTTCTTGCCGTGATCCACGAAGCGCAGGCTTTCCTCCCGCAAAGGAGGGTCCTTCGGCGCGCGCGACGCCTGTGCGCCGTGGTCCGCGCTCGCCTCGCGCGAGAAAAGCGGATCGTCCTCCACTTCGTCTTCGCGGTCCCTCGCGCCGGACCAGCGCGGGCGCGGCTCGCCCTCGTCTTTCCGCCAGCCACGACGCGGCGCGGGTTCATCGTCGCACTCGGCCCGCCCGGGCTCGGAGCCGGCGCGGCGGCCTTGCGCCGTATTGCGCTCTCCCGTTTGGGGGGGGTCTGCCCGGCGCGCGGTCATCAGGTCCTCGACCGGGGAAGGCGCCGGCACGAACCAGCTTTCGCCGCAGCTTGCGCAGCGGACCGAGCGCCCATTCGGCTCGAACCGGGCTTCCTCCACATCATAGCGCGTGGCGCATTCGGGGCAGGTGATTATCATAAGCGGGGAGAATCAGCGTTTGCATCGGTCCGCGCAGGCTGCGCGGCGAGGGAGTTCGGCGCTTGATCGCGAAGTTCGAGAAAGTTTCGCTCGCCTACGACGCGGGCCGCGACATCCTGAGCGCGCTCGACTTCAACCTTGAGGAGGGCGAGTTCGTCTTCCTCACCGGACCTTCCGGCGCGGGCAAGACGTCGCTCCTCAAACTGCTTTACCTGGCGCTGCGCCCGACCAGCGGACGCGTAATGCTGTTCGGCGAGGACGTGACCGCGGCACCCCGGAGGGCCCTCCCCAATCTCCGCCGCCGCATCGGCGTCGTGTTTCAGGAATTTCGGCTTCTCGACCACCTGACCGCCTTTGAAAACGTCGCGCTGCCGATGAAAGTCGCCGGCGTTAACCAAGGCCAATATCGGGAAGACGTAAGGGAACTCTTAAACTGGGTGGGTCTCGCCGACCGGGTCGACGCCCGGCCGCCGACCCTCTCCGGCGGGGAAAAGCAGCGCATAGCGCTCGCGCGGGCCCTGGTGGCCAAGCCGGACCTCATCCTCGCCGACGAGCCGACCGGGAACGTCGATCCCGCCATGGGCGAGAAGATCATGAAGCTCTTCATCGAGCTGAATAAGCTCGGGGCCGCCGTGGTGGTCGCAACTCACGACATTTCGCTCATCGAGGCGCTTGGCAAACCCATGCTCCGGCTGGAGGGAGGCCGTCTCTCGGACGCGTCCAGACCGGCCGTCAGAAAGGGGCGCCGGTCATGAAGACCGCGGTTATCGCCAAACGCTTCTCGGCGGACGAAGAGACGAAGGCCGGACGGGCGACGTTAAGGCGCCAGAGCCTGCTGGGGCGCTTCCGGGCCGAACCGCTTCTCCCCGAAGCCGGGGCCGGCGGCGCGCCGTTGACCGCCGCCATCGGCGTCATGTCCTTCCTCGCAGCGATTGCGCTTGCGGGACTTCTGCTCATCCTGGCGGCCTCGCAGGAGTGGACCAGCGAGCTCGAACGCGGCGTGACCATCCAGATCAAGGGCGCCGACGCCGCCGAGATCGCCGCGGGGGCCGCTGCGGCCATGAAGGTCGTTCAGTCTACGGAGGGCGTCGTCGAGGCGCGCCTTCTGACGCGCGAGGAAACGGAGCGCCTTCTCGAGCCCTGGCTCGGCAAGGGCAATGTCGGAGAGTACTTGAACGTCCCCGCCCTCATCGAGGCGCAGCTGAGCGACGAGCTGCGCGAGAATCTTGGTCCGCTCGAAGCGCAGCTCAAGGCCGCGGCGGCCGGCGCGGTTCTCGACGATCACAAGCGCTGGCGCGACCGCGTCTTTGCTGCGGCCCGCTCCGGCCAGGCGCTCGCCGCCGCCGTCTTCGCGCTGATCATGGTCGCGGCCGGCGCCATCGCGGCCTTCGCCGCCCGCGCCGGTCTCGCCGCCAACAGCGAAGTCGTGTCAATTCTGCACCTCGTCGGCGCAACGGACGACTTCATCGCCAACGAGGTGCAGCGCCGATTTTTGGTCCTTGCGGTGCGCGGATCCCTTGCCGGTCTGCTGCTGGCGGCGCTTGTGGCCGG
Organism: Parvularculaceae bacterium; assembly: GCA_013389105.1. GTDB lineage: Bacteria > Pseudomonadota > Alphaproteobacteria > Caulobacterales > Parvularculaceae > Amphiplicatus. The sequence continues at coordinate 5,058 of JACADZ010000102.1, forward strand.
CCTTGTCGTTTTCGGCTTTCGGGCGGCCGGAGGCGCCGGATATTTTCTTCCAGAGATTCGCATGGGGCCCGGCGCGTTCGCCATTCTTCTGATCGTGCCGGTCGCCCTGTGTCTCGTGACGGCGGTCACGGCGCGCCTGACGGTTCTCAAGGCGCTCTCGAGGGAAATGTGAGGGCCGCTTTGACCGGACTTCCGCTTTCCGGCTATCGTCCGGTCCGCTGAGTTGGAGGCGACGTGGGTAGAGTCCTGCAGATTCTTCTGGCGCTCGTCCTCGCCTGGACGATCGGCTTCTGGTTCTTCCTGCGCGAACTCGCCCATGCGCCTAAGGCGCCGCAGGGCCTCAAAGCCGATGCAGTGGTCGTCTTCACCGGCCAGGGCGGCTCGCGAGTCAGCGCGGCCATGAACCTCTTCGGCGCAGGAGCCGGCGAGCGTCTTCTCATTTCCGGCGTCAACGCCGACATCACCCGTGAGGAACTCGCACGACTGTGGCCCGGCGAGCCCGCAGGCTTTGAATGCTGCGTCGATCTCGGCTGGGAGGCGCAGACGACGGTCGGCAACGCCCGCGAGGTGCGGAACTGGGCCATAACGCATGACTTCGACAGCCTCATTCTCGTGACCTCCGACTATCATATGCCGCGTGCGCTGCTCGAGACGCGCGGCGAGCTGCCCGAGGCGTCGATCGCAGCTTATCGGGTCGATTCCGGCTACCTGCGGCCGAACGGCCTGCCGGCGGACCAGAACGCCGCAAGGCAGCTCGCGGTCGAATATTCGAAATTCCTCGCGGCGGTCGTCAAGTCTTGGGCGCCGGTCTGAACGGCGAAGAATGAGCCGCATACGGACGATTCTGTTCGGCGTGTATTTGACGGCGGCGACTCTCATCGTCGGCGGGCTTGGCGCGCTCGCACTTCCCTTCGGGGCGCCTGGCGCGCGGCTCGTGACGAGATTTTGGGCGCAATGCGCCCTGTTCGGACTGGCCGCAATCTGCGGCCTGCGCTACGTAGTCAACGGCAGGGTTCCCGATGGCCCCGCCGTCATCGCGCCCAATCATCAGTCGATGTGGGAGACGATCGCCTTCTTCGCGCTCGCCCGCAAACCCGCCATGGTGTTCAAGCGCGAACTGCTGCGAATTCCCGTATACGGATGGTGGGGACGTCTCGCCAAATCGATCCCGGTCGATCGAGAAGCCGGGCCTCGGGCCATCAAGGAGCTGACGCGCGCTGCTACGGCCAGGATCGCCGAAGGCTGCCAGATCATCGTCTTTCCAGAAGGCACGCGCGCCAAGGTCGGCTAGAAGCTGCCGCTGCAGCCGGGCGTCGTCGCGATCTACAAGGCGGCGGGCGTCGCGGTGACGCCGGCCCTTCACGATTCGGGACGATGCTGGCGTTCGCCCGGCGGCCTCTTCAGCCTCAAGGAGCCCGGCGTCGTCACGTTGACGATCTTGCCGCCGATCGAGCCCGGGCTCGATCGCAAGACCTTCGAGGCCCGCCTCGAAGCGGCTCTCGGCCCGCGCAGTCTCATGGGCCTCGACGAGACCGCGCCGGCCCCTGAAGCCGCCGCCCGAGGCGCCGCATGACCTCGCGCGCCAGTCCCTGGATTTTCGCGCCGGCCGCGCTGGCCCTCGCCGTCTTCGCTGCGTACGTCGTGCTCTGGAACCGGGGCGCCGCCGAGATGCGCAAGGCGGTTGCGTCGTGGACGGAGGATGTCCGCAGTCGCGGCGGCGAAGCCGGCTACAAGAGCCTCAAGGCGGAGGGCTTCCCGTTTCTGCTTCGCGGCGTCGTCGACGAGGTGACGCTCGCCGATGAGGGCTGGGCGTGGTCGGCGCCGAGGCTCTTCATCGACGTCTCGCCCTTCGCGGGCAACCGCGCGATCCTGTCGGTTCGCGAGCCGCACTTTCTGACGCTCGGCGGGACGAAATTGCGCATCGACGCGCCGGACGGGCGGGCGAGCATCGCCGGCGACGCCGGACGCGGCTGGCTGCTCGACGTCGAATCAGGACCGGCGAAGATCGAGCGCCTGGACGGCCGCGGGTTCGTGTCGGCGCGGTCCTTCCTGCTCTCGGCGGCCCCCAACGCCGTCAACGCGCAGCGCATATTTTTCGGAGTCGACGCGCGGGGAATCGCGGCGCAGGGGGCCGGCGCGCCATTGGATGTCGAGGCTGTCGAACTCGCTTTTGCGATCGAGGGTCCGGTCGGCGTCCGGTCGCTTCGCGCCTGGCGCGACGGCGGCGGGCGCCTCGACATACAGCAGGCGCGTCTGGCGACAGGGAGCGCGCACGCGGCGTTCGCCGGCCGGCTGGTCCTCGACGAGAACGGGTTTCCCGCCGGATCGCTCAACGCCGAGATCGCCAACCCAGCGCCGCTCGTCGAAGCGCTGAGCGCCGCCGGCCTCGTGTCTGGAAGCGGCGCGGCGAAGACGGCCGCGGCCCTTACGCTCGCGGCGATTGCGGGCGGCGGCAGGATCAACGCGCCATTGAGCCTTGAGGAAGGCGCAGCCGCCGTCGCCGGCGTGAGGCTCGGCGCGCTGCCGCGCCTGCTCCGGGACGAGGCGTCTCAGCCGTAAAGCGCCCGGAGCGTCGGCTCCTCGAGCCGGCCGTTTACGATTCGAGCGAATTCGTCAAGATAGATTGCGCCCTCGGATGTCTTCTGAACATGCACGATGCGCTTGTCGCCTTCGTCGCGGACGCGACGGACATATTTCAGGATCGAAAGCGCGTCGAGCGCGCGGCTGATCGCCGGCTTGGGGATCTGCAGGTCGCGCGCAAGGGCCCTCACCGTGTGCGGTCCGGGGTTGAGATAGACCGTCAGGAGAATCGCCCACTGACGCATGGAAAGGTCCGGACCGTGGGCCCTGACCGCGTCCGCCATGATGTCCCGCCACGGATTGAGCGTATCGATCGCCATGGGTTCGAACCGCCGCGCTGCCCTGAGTCGTTATGAGTGCAACTGTTCGCGAAGGATTGGAAGGGGGGCCGGGCGGGGTCGGTCGAAGGCAGCAATCCGGTCACGGATCGATCGGGCAGGTTCTGCGAGAATCGCCCCGGCGCCCTAGGCGTAGCGACGCCGCAGCATTTCGAACAGGGCGCGCATGGCCTGCGCCTCGCCGCCGATCGGCCGTCCGGGCAAGGCCCGGCTGCGCCAGGCGTAGATGTCGAAGTGGGCGTAGGGAATCGACGCCGGCGCGAAGCGCTTGAGGAACAGAGCTGCAGTGATCGAGCCGGCGAAGGGTCCGGTCGGGCTGTTGTTGAGATCGGCGACCGGCGAGGTCAGCATATGTTCGTAGCCGGACCAAAACGGCATGCGCCAGACCGGATCGGACGCCGCCTCCGCCGCCGCCGCGATGTCCGCCGCCAGGGCTTCGTCGGTGCAAAAGAAGGGCGGCAGGTCGGGTCCGAGCGCGGTCCGCGCCGCTCCGGTCAGGGTTGCGAGCGTGATCAGCATTTGCGGCGACTCCTCGGCGCCGAGCGAGAGCGCGTCGGCGAGAATGAGGCGCCCCTCAGCATCCGTGTTGGCAATTTCGACGCTGAGCCCCTTGCGCGTCGGCAGGATGTCGCCCGGGCGAAAGGCGTCGCCGGCGACCGCATTCTCGACCGCCGGAATGAGCACGCGAAGGCGGACAGGCAATTTCTCGCCCATGACGAGGGCGGCAAGGCCAAGCGCCGTCGCCGCGCCGCCCATGTCCTTCTTCATGAGCCGCATGCTGTCGGCGTTTTTCAGATCGAGCCCGCCCGAATCGAAGCAGACGCCCTTGCCGACGACCGTGACCTTCGGCGCGTCGGCGTCGCCGAAGACAACATCGATCAGCCGCGGGGCCGCAACCGCCGCCCGACCGACCGCATGAATCATCGGGAAGTCGCGCCTTGAGAGCTCATCGCCGATGATGCTGGACACTGTTGCGTCATGGGCCTTCGCCAGCGCGCGCGCAGCGGCTTCGAGTGCGGAAGGCGTCATGTCGCCGGCCGGCGTATTGATGAGATCGCGGGTCAGCGCAGTCGCCGCCGCGAGGCGGCGCACCCGATCGACGTCGACGCCGGCCGGCGCAATCAGTCTCGCCTTGGCTCGTTTCTGCTTCTTGTAGCGATCGAAGCGGTAGGCGCCGAGCAGGAAACCGAATGCGGCTTTCTCCGCCGCGACGCCGTTTATGTCGCCGCGCAGCACGTAGTCCCCTTCAGGGGCCTTCTCCGCAATCGCCGCCGCGGCGAACGGATCGCTCTCGTCGCCAGTCCCGAGAATGACGCCTTCGTCATTGGCGAGAACGGCGCCGAGGTCGCCGTTGAAATTATTGGCCCTGGCGAGCGCGCGCAGCGACGGCGGCAGGGCGTCGATCGCTTTCTCGCTTTTTTCGCGAACGCCGAACACGGGCTTGGCGGCGTCCGCCGCTTTCGCGTCGAAGGGTTTGAGGAGTTCGTTCGTCATCAATGACCCGTTAACTGCCGTCGCGCGGCGCGGCGGCGCGCACGGTTAAGCCTTTGTTGAAGACATTCGGCAATCATCCGACGCCGAAAATCACCAGCTCTCGAGGAAGTCAAATGGCCGCCCATCGCTCGATCACTCAATACGCCGGCGCGAGCCTTTGCGCCATCCTGCTGGCCGCCTGCGCATCTGGCGGCGGCGCCAAGGGCGACATCGTCGGCTATGGCAAGAACGCCGACTACAAGGACGCCGTCGGCGTTTCGACATCGCCGGCGGCCGATCCCTCGGGCATGGACCCGATCGCCGCGGCGGCGTTCTGGGGAACGGCCTATGATCGCACGCCGACCGCAGAGACGGCCGTCAGCTATTCCGCGGCGCTGCGCAAGATCGGCTCGACGAAAGAAGCGGCGGCGGTGATGCAGAAGGCGTCGACGCGCTTTCCGGACAACGTCGACGTGAGTCTTGAATACGGCAAGACGCTCGTCGAAGAGGGTCGGGCCTTCGAGGCGGTGCGTCACCTCGAAATCGCGGCGGACAAGAAAAAGAACGACTGGCGCGCGCTCTCCGCTTACGGCGTCGCGCTCGACCAGATCGAGGAGCACAAGGCGGCTCGCCTGAAATACGACGAGGCCCTTCAGCTGTCGCCGGACAATGTCACGGTGCTGAACAACAAGGGTCTTTCCTTTGCTCTCGAGGGGGACCTTCAGTCGGCGATCCGAACGCTGCGCGCCGCCACGTCTAATCGCAAGGCGGACGCCCGCGTGAGGCAGAACCTTGCGCTCGTCCTCGCTATCAACGGCGACATGCGCGAGGCGGAGCGTCTCGCGCGCTCGGACCTGCCGCCGCAGGTCGCTGACCAGAATGTCGCCTATTTCCGTCAGCTGATGACGCAGCCTGCATTCTGGCAGGACTATGCCAAAGGGGCCGACACGCCGGATTTCAGCGCGCCGACGTCCGCGCCGACGCCGCTCGCCAAGCCGAAGTCGAAAAAGGCCGCGCCGACGCCGCTCAGCGAGGAGCCCAAGCAAGAGGAGACTTCGCCGAAAAAGCCGGTCGCCGATGGCAACAAGGCGACTTCGCCCACGAGCGCTTCGGCGATCGTCACCGAACCCAAGAAGACCGCAACGCCGACGCCGGCCAAGCCCGCCGTCACGCCGGTGACGCCTGCCTCTGCGACCAGCGCGAAACCAGCCTCGCCGGTCAAGCCGCAGTCCGAAAAGCCGGCCGGCGTAAAAACCGAGGCCAAGCCAGATACCTCGAAGTCGGACCAGTCCGACGATCCGGCCCCGAACATCAAGAAATAGTCCGCGACGCCCGCCGCCAAAAAAGGCCGGCCCCGGGCGGCCTTTTTTCACTCATGCGTAGGCGTAGGGCCCGCCTCGCTCGAGCGCCCGCTTGAAGGCTGGCCGTTCGTGGAGCCGTTTTACATAGGCCTCGATGTTCTTCTTGCCGCGCGCAGCCGGCGCGCGCGCAAGGGCGGCCTCGGCGGGAAAGCTCATCATGATGTCTGCGCCCGTGAGTTCGCTCCCGGCGAGGTACGGCGATTTCGCCAGCTCAGCGTCGAGATAATCGATGTGAACTCTCGTCGTATGGTCGAGATAGCCGTCGCGAACCGCCTTCACGAGACGACCAGCGATCGGCTTGGCGAAGAACGGCATTTTCGCGGTTTCCATCCGTGTGAGGAGCAAACCCATGACCAGCGGCGGCATGTACGAGCCCTCTGCCGCGTGGATCCAGTACTTGTAGCGGCCATAGTCGGCGGAGTCGCGCTTCGGTGCGAGGCGGCCGGCCCCATAGGTTTCGATGAGGTGCTCGACGATGGCGCCGGTCTCCGGAATCATCCTGCCGCCGTCGTCAATGACCGGCGACTTGCCGAGCCGGTGAACCGCCATCAGTTCCGGCGGCGCGAGATTGGTGGTCTTGTTGCGCTCGTACCGCTTGACCTCGTAGTCGAGGCCGAGCTCCTCAAGGAGCCACAGAACGCGCTGCGACCGCGAGTTTTCGAGGTGGTGGACGATGATCATGTTTCATCTCTGCAAATCGGCTTTGAGATCCCGTTCATTGGCCCCTATGTCTCACGCGAAGGCTGACGCTGCAAACTGAATGCGAGAAGCATCCGCCGGCTTCTTAGATCGCCCTGGTTCATTGCGGCTTTCGCGCACGGCCTCGAACAAATCGCTGAGAACCGGCCTTGCCTCATATTCGAGGTCTGCCGGGCGCTCTAATAAAGAGTGGTCAGCGCCTCTTTGCTGAAATCCTTCAGGTCGCTCATACGCCCCTCTTTCACTTTGAGCGCCCATTCGGGATCGTTGAGCAGCTCCCGACCGACCGCGATAAGGTCAAACTCCCCGCGCTCCATCCGCTCGATCAGCGCGTCGAGGCTCGCGGGCTTCGAAACCTCGCCGCTGTAGAGTTTCGTAAATTCGCCGGACAGCCCGACCGAGCCGACGGAGATCGCCGGCTTGCCCGTGATCTTCCGCGCCCATCCGGCGAAGTTGAGGTCCGATCCTGGAAACTCCGGCTCCCAGAAACGTCGCTGGGACAGATGGAATATGTCGACTCCGGCCTCGACGAGCGGCGTCAGCCACTTCTCGAGCTCCTGAGGCGTCGCCGCCGCCTTCGCGGCGAAATCCTGCTGCTTCCATTGCGACAGGCGGATGAGGATCGGGAAATCCGGTCCCAAGAGTTTGCGCGTCCGGCGGACGATTTCGCACGCGAAGCGCGTTCGTCCGGTCCAGTCGCCGCCCCACGTGTCGCTGCGCGTGTTGGTCTGGTCCCAGAAGAAGCTGTCGATGATGTAGGAATGGGCGCCGTGAAACTCGACACAGTCGAAGCCGGCGTCCCGGGTCGCGGCGGCGGCGGCGACGAATTCCGAGATCGCGGTTTCAATTTCGGCCTCGCTCATGGGTTGCCAGAGCGGTTTGCCCGGCACCTTGACGCCTGAAGCCGACCAGGACGGAATATCTGGATGCTCCGTTTTCTGAGGATTGCGGTAAGGACCTTCGTGCCAGATCTGCAGCCCCATCCTGCCGCCGGCGGCCTTGACCGCCGCGGCTACGCGCTTCCACCCGGCCTTCGCCTCCGGCGTTACGATATTGGGAACGTCTGGCGTGCCCGTCGCCGTCGTCGTGTTTGGCGACACCCCTTCGGAGAGAATGAGACCGACATCGTTTTCAGCGCGGCGTCGATAGTAGGCGACGACGTTTTCGCCCGGCGCGTGTCCGGGTGAAAAGGATCGCGTCATGGGCGCCATGACGATACGATTCTTGAGCTTGAGCGCTCCGTGCGAAAAAGGTTTGAACAGGATGTCGGCCGGGCGGGACATTCGGGCTTCCTCTGGAATGGGTCGGATATGTTGATTTAGAGACTTAGCGGAAGCGGCGCACGCTTCAAGCACAGCGCATCTGGCGCCGCCGCGCCCATGGGCTATATACGGTCCATGAAGTTTCTCGATCGCGCCAGGATCTATGTTGCGAGCGGGGCCGGCGGAGCCGGCTGCCTTTCGTTTCGGCGTGAGAAATTCGTCGAGTATGGCGGGCCAAACGGCGGCGACGGCGGTCGCGGCGGGCATGTCTTCGCCGAGGCGGTCGAGAACCTCAATACGCTGATCGATTTCCGCTACCAGCAGCACTACGAGGCGCCGAACGGGCGGCCGGGCGAGGGCTCGAACTGCACGGGCGCCGACGGCGACGATCTCGTCATCCGCGTGCCGGTCGGCACGCAGATCTTCGAGGAGGACGAGGAAACGCTCGTGGCGGACCTCGACAGACCGGGCGAGCGGGCCCTTCTCGCCAAGGGCGGCAACGGCGGCTGGGGCAATGCGCGTTTCAAATCGTCGGTCAATCAGGCGCCGCGGCGCGCCAATCCCGGTCAACCCTCGGAGACGCGGACTCTGTGGCTGCGCCTCAAGCTCATCGCCGATTTCGGCCTTATCGGCCTTCCGAACGCCGGCAAGTCCACGTTTCTGGCCGCCACCACCGCGGCGAAGCCTAAGATCGCCGACTATCCGTTCACGACGCTTCACCCCGGTCTCGGCGTGGTCCGGCTTGCCGAGGGCGAGAGCTTCGTGCTCGCGGATATTCCAGGGCTCATCGAAGGCGCCCATGAGGGCGCCGGCGTCGGCGACCGCTTTCTTGGACATGTCGAGCGCTGCGCCGCGCTCATTCATCTTGTGGATGGGACTGCGGATGACGTGGTCGGCGCGTGGCGAACGGTGCGGGGCGAGCTTTCCGCCTACGGCCACGGCCTCTCCGAGAAGCGCGAGATTGTCTGCCTCAACAAGGTCGACGCGCTTTCTGAAGCCGACGTCGCGACCAAACTCAAGGCGCTTTCGAGGGCGGCCGGCAAGCCCGCCCGCGCGGTCTCCGGCGTCTCAGGAGCGGGCGTGCCGGCTCTCCTGAGAGACCTGATGACGATCAAGAAAGCCATGGCGACGCCGGCCGCCGTCGAAGAGGAGCACGACGCCGGATGGGCGCCCTGAGGGCTCAACTTGCGGCGGCCGCGGCGTTCGCCGCCCTCCTGGCGCCCGCCGGCGCGCAGTTCAGCGATCGCGAATACCGTTACGAACCGGCAGTGACCGTCCTATCCGGGCTTCTGGCGGTCGAGTCGCCGGAGGCCGTCGCCAACGAGGGCGGGAGCATTCGCGAGACCGTTTATCTTCTCAAACTCGAACAGTCGATCATCGTGATCGGCGACGCCACGCACGAATTCAACTCGCGCACGGAGGAGGTCTCCGAAATTCAGCTCGCCAGGTCGACGCCGCGCCTTGAGCTAGCGCCCTTCGTCGGGCGGCGCGTCGTGGCGACGGGGCGGCTCTTTCACAAGCACAGCGCCTATCATCATACGAATGTGCTGATGATGGTTTCCAGGATCGAGGCTGAATGATCCCGCAGCGCCATGACCAGTCGGCCATCGGCCTGCTCGGCGGCTCCTTCAATCCGGCGCATGCCGGACATCGCGAGATCTCGCTTCACGCGCTTGAGCGCCTGAAGCTCGACGCGATCTGGTGGCTCGTCACGCCGGGCAATCCGCTGAAGGAGGCCAAAAGCTACGCACCCTACGAACAACGCCTCAAAGAGGCTCGGCGCGCGGCGGATCATGCGCGTATCGTCGTCTCGAATTTCGAGCAGCGCAAAGGCCTTCAGTATACGATCGACACGATCGAGGCGCTGGAGACCCTCTGGCCGCAAATCCGCTTCGTGTGGCTCATGGGCGCGGACAGCCTGGCCTCCTTCCACAAATGGAAGGACTGGCGGCGCATTTTCAGCCTGCTGCCGATCGCCGTTTTCGGACGCCCCGGCTACAATGATGACGCATTGGCGAGCGAAGCGGCGACGGCCTTCGCTGATTTTCGGCTGGAAGGCGATGCGGCCGGACTCGCCGGCGCCGAGCCGCCGGCCTGGATTTTTTTTGACTCGACGAACAACGCCGCCTCGTCAACGGCTCTGCGCGCGCGCCGGTCGCCTTGACGCGCGCCGCCGAGGTTCACACATGCTTAACCACGCGGATCGGCGCCAAACGACGTGCCTTTTAGGCAACAGTAAACCGCCCAGCCTAGTCTTTGACGACCGCCGGAACGGCGGTAACCTTCCGAGCTGCGGGGTGTTTCCGCAGTCACATAGGAGATTGAAGCTGTTACATGAGACCGGTGCAGCGGCGCACCTCAAAGCCGCGCTAAGAGTGGTCGGTGGAGACGGCGCGCTTCGAGGAGCGCCGCGCGGCGGGGACAGCGAGGCGCCAAGTCTTGCAGGGCTCTCGGATGGAGAGCGCTCCCGCAGAATTCTCGAAATCATCCTCAAAGAGCTGGACGAAGACAAGGCGGAGGATATCACGACCATTCCGCTCGCCGGAAAGTCGGACATCGCCGACGCCATGGTGATCGCTTCCGGCCGCTCGCAGCGTCATGTCGGCGCCATCGCCGACAAGATTGCGCGCCGGCTCAAGGAAGCCGGTCTTGGCCGCGTGCGCACCGAAGGCGCCCCCGCCTGCGACTGGGTGCTGATCGATGCTGAAGACGTGATCGCGCACATCTTCCGACCTGAAGTCCGCCGCTTCTACAATCTTGAGCGCATCTGGTCCGAAGCGGCTCACGCCCCGGCCAAAGACGCCTGACAACGACGACGCAAGCGGCTAAGGCCGCCCCATGCGCATCATCATCGCCGCCGTGGGCCGCCTGAAAAGCGGGCCGGAATACGAACTCGTCGCCGAGTATCTCGCTCGGGCGCGCGGTGTCGGACGCCAGATCGGGTTTACAGAAGTCTCCCTCATCGAAGTTGAAGCGTCGAAGGGCGGCGACATCCTCGGTCGCCGGCGTCGGGAGGGCGAACTCCTGTCCGAAGCGCTGCCGGCCGGCGCGCGCATCATCGCGCTTGACGAGCGCGGCGAAGGGCTCGGCAGCGCCGCCTTCGCAGCCCTGCTCGCAAAACTTCGGGACGAAGGCGTCCCGGCGATCGCCTTCCTGATCGGCGGCGCGGACGGCCTGCCCGATTCGGCGCGGGCCCGCGCCTTCAAGGCGCTCTCGTTCGGACCGGCGACGTTTCCGCATCTTCTTGTCAGGGCGATGCTGGCGGAGCAGATTTACAGGGCGATGACGATTCTCTCGGGTCACCCCTATCACCGCGCATGAAGCGATCCGTGGCGGCATGCCTCTTCGTGTGGTTTCTCGGCGGCCCGGCTTTCGGCCAAAACCCGGACCCGCGCGCGGACGAGTTGGCGAAGATCGAGCAGCGTCTCAAAGACCGCGCCGCCGAGGAGAAGCGGCTCAAGGACGAGGCCAAATCGAAAGAGAAGGAAGTTGCGGCGCTTCGCTTTCGCCTGGTCGAGGCGGCGAACGCCCTGCAGGATTCCGAACGGCGCCTCGCGGAAGTCGGCGATGAGATCGGTCGGCTGACGCTGGAGGAACAAGATCTCTCCGCCCGGCTGCGGGCTCAGCAATCGAATCTTTCCGATGTGCTGGCTGCGCTGCAGTCGCTGGAGATGTCTCGCCCCCCTGCCCTGCTGGTTTCCCCGCGCGACGCCAATCGCGCCGCCAGCGCCTCGATTCTCCTTGCTGACGCTGCGCCCGTGCTCGAAGCCAAGGCCCGTTCCCTGCGAGAGAACCTCGCCCGCCTGATGGCGTTGCGGCAGGGCCTCGACCGCGAGAAGGCAAGGTTTGAGAAAAACCGCGCGGACGTCGAACTGCGCCGTGCCGAACTCGATAGTCTTTTGAAGAAGAAGCAGGCCGAACGGGACGTCGCCGCCAGCCTCGCCGCGGCCGCTCAGAAGGAGACGGCGGCGCTGGCGCTGAGGGCGACCAATCTGCGGGACGTCGTTCGTCGCCTCGAGCGTCTCGCCCGGAGCATTTCGCCGCGCCTCAAGCCGCCGGCCCCGACCGAGATCGAGCCCTCAATTCCAAGGCCGCGGCCCTCTCCATCTCGGCCCAAAGGTGAGCAATTCGCGCCGTCGCGGCCGTTCAGCCAGGCGCGCGGGGCTCTGAAGCCGCCCGTCGTAGGGCGGATCGTCGGCGCGTTCGGCAGTCCGGACGCCGCAGGCGTGCTGGACGGAATCCGAATCGCCGCCCCCCATAATGCGCTGGTCACCGCTCCCTACGAGGCCAAGGTCGCCGTCGCCAGGGCGTGGGATCCGATCGGCAACCTGATCGTTCTGGACGTTGGGGGCGGCTACCACATGCTGCTGTTAGGCTTTAGCATGTTCCTCGCCGAAGAGGGTCAGGTCGTGGCGGCTGGAGAGCCGATCGCCTCCATGGCGGCCCCATCCGGGGCCAAGGAGGCCAATCTCTATCTCGAGATCCGCAAGGACGGGGAGCCCGTTAACCCGTCCTTGTGGCTCTCTCGGAAAAGTGTCGAGGACATGGGATACTAGCGGGGAATTTAAGTGTGTCGGGCGTCGAAGCCGCGCCATACTTGAAGTCTTGGAAGCCCGCCAACAAGGTGCCGTTGCATGAAGAAGCCTAAGTCGACCCGCCGCCAGCTCACGCTCGCCGTTTCCGGAGGCGCCGTCGCCGCCGCTTTCGTCTGCGGGGCCCTCGTATCGGGCGCCGTTCTGAGCGCGGGCTTCGCGCGCTCGGTCATCTCGGCCGACACCTTCAGGCAGCTCGACCTCTTCGGGGAGGTGTTCGAGCAGGTTCACGAGAACTACGTCACCGAACCGGACGACAAGGAACTCATTCACGGCGCCATCGACGGCATGCTGCTCAACCTCGATCCGCATTCGAATTACATGACGGCTGAAGAATTCACGAGAATGCAGGAGCAAACCCGCGGCACATTCGCCGGCCTCGGGATCCAGGTGACCATGGATACGGAGGGCCCCGACAAGGGCTTCGTCAAAGTCATCTCCCCGATCGACGACACGCCGGCCCAGCGCGCCGGCATTCAGACCAATGACCTTATCGTCGAAATCAATGGAGAGGCGGTCCAGGGGCTCACCATCGACGACGCCATTTCGAAGCTCAAAGGGCCGAAAGGCACTTCGGTCGAAATCAAAGTGGTGCGGAAACGCGATCAGCCGCCTTTCGATCTCAAGCTGGTGCGCGACATCGTCAACGTGCCCTCGGTCACGGCGAAGCGTCAGGGCGACTTCGGATATATCCGCATCTCGAATTTCAGCGAGCAGACCGAAGAGGGCCTCACGAAAGCGTTTCGGACGCTCGAGAAGGAGATCCCGGGCGGGCCGAAGGGCTTCGTGCTCGATCTGCGTTCAAACCCGGGCGGCCTGCTTGAGCAGGCGGTCGCCGTTTCGGATGCATTTCTTGAGGGCGGCGAGATCGTTTCAACCCGCGGTCGCCGCGTGAAGGACACGCTGCGCGAGATGGGAACGCCGGGCGACAGGACCAAAGGCAAGCCGATCGTCGTCCTTATTGATGGCGGCTCGGCCTCGGCTGCCGAAATCGTGGCGGGCGCCTTGCAGGACCGCAACCGGGCGCTCCTCCTCGGCACCAAGTCTTTCGGGAAGGGAAGCGTGCAGACGGTGATTCCGCTGCAAAACGGATTGCAGGGCGCGCTCCGGCTCACAACGGCCCGCTATTACACGCCGTCCGGTCGATCGATCCAGGCCGAAGGCATCGACCCCGATATCGAAATGCCGATCCTGCTCAAGGACCAGGAGGAAGTCCTCACGCGCCCCGGCGAAAAGGATCTCCCGCGCGCTCTGGACGTGAAGAAGGACCCGGTCAAGAAAGAGGCGCCGGGCTCGAAGATCGATGAAAAGGCTGCCCAGCCCGCCAAGCCGGAAGCGAGCGCGCCCGCAGCGCCAGGAGCGTCCGCCGGCAAGCCCGCCGACGCAAAGACCGCAGATGCGGCGACGAAGGAGGGCAAGCCGAAGGTTGAGCCGGTGCGCTGTGATTTCGAACGCTTCGGCGACGACAATGACTGCCAGATGAAGCGCGCGCTGGAGATCCTCGCCGACCAGACCAGCTATCGACGGGCGCTGGCTGAAGCCGGCGCGGTTCGGCGCCAATAAGACAGAGGCGCGGCCTCCCCTGGCCGCTTCGCCAGAAGCGGCCCGTTTACTTGCGCGGCGGCGCGTTTCCGATCCGTTAACCCTCGCGTTTCTAAGGTCTCGCCCGTCGCCTGCCGAGTCTTGCGGACGGCGCGAAGGATCTATGGGACCAAAGCGCATTCGTCGGCTTCCGGTCATCAGCCGGCTGACAATAGCCTGGACGACGCTTGCCGTCGCCTCGGCGGGCGTGTGCGCCTACGCGGCGGTCTGGGGCGCGAACGCCCTGCGCCCGGAAAAAATTGCGCTGCCTGTCGGAGACGTCGAGGTTTTCGCGCGCGCGGAAACCCCGCCGCCGACACGCTCCGTGCTGCGGGCTGAAGAACGGCTCGAGCCCCACATCGCCCGGGCTGCTGAGCCGCCGGCAGAGCCGGCCTTCGCTGAAGGCGAGGACGAGTTGTCGTTCGATGCGCCGGCGATCAGCCGGATCGACGAAGATGCGCTCGACATCGTGATCACGGTCGACGGAGAGCCGGCGCGGGCGCCGGGCGCGCGCGTTCTGGAGCCCAAGCTCGCCTCGCTCACGGAACTAAAGCGAAGCGGGCCCATCCCCGGTCCGGACCCGGCTCTGCTGCAGACGACCCCTCTCGGGAAGATTCCGAAGATCGGTCCCGACGGGCGACGCCCCATGAAAGTCTACGCCGCGCCCTTCGACGTCGAGCTGGAGACGCCGAAGGTGGGACTAGTCGTCGGCGGCCTCGGACTCGATCCTGAAATTACGGCCCGGGCGATCGAGGAATTGCCGCCCTATGTGACGCTCGCCTTTGCTCCTTACGCCAAGGATCTCGAGCGGTGGACGGAAAAGGCGCGCGCCGCCGGTCATGAAATCATGATCGAACTCCCCATGGAGGGCTACGCCGGCGGCGTCGAGGCGCTCGGCCCTGCCGCCCTGCTGACGAGCAGGACCGAAGAAGAGAACCTGCAGCGGCTGGACTGGCTGCTGTCGAGGTTCGGCGCCTATGTCGGCGCCACCAACTATATCGGCGGAAAGTTCAGCGCGAGCCGCGAGGACCTCGCGCCCGTGCTGGCGCGGCTCGAGGCGCTGGGGCTTGCGTATATTGACGATACGGGCGCGGCCGCTCACGTCGCCGGAGACGACGCCGCCTGGACCAGCGTCAACCGCATGGTGGCGACGAAGGGCGCGATGTCCGAACCTGACGATGTCGCCCGCGACCTCGCGGCGCTGGCGTCGATCGCCGTCAAGCGCGGGACCGCGCTCGGCAAGACCTACGCTTTCGACGTCACGCTCGACGCCATCGTCGAATGGGCCCGGCTCCTGGAACAGGAAAACGTCGCTCTGGCGCCTGCATCCGCCATATTGCAGGAACGGGCCGACCGCGGTTAGGTGACGCGCCTTTTCGAACGCGCGCCATGTCCATTGACGACGTCCTCAGCCATTATCGGCCCAATGTCGGCGTCGCTCTTTTTCACCGCGACGGGCGCGTGTGGATCGGCCGCCGGATCGGCGACTTCGCTGATATCGGCGAGGCCATGGACGGCTGGCGCTGGCAGATGCCGCAAGGAGGCGTTGACGCCGGGGAGAACTTCGCGGCGGCGGCTTTCCGTGAACTGAAGGAAGAGACTGGCGTCACCACCGCCCGCCTGCTCACCCTGACGCCCGGCTGGCTCCCCTATGACTTTCCGCCGGGCTACAAGAAGAAGAACTGGCGCGGCCAGCGCCAGAAATGGGCCGCCATGCTGTTTGAGGGCGGCGAGTCCGAGATCAATATTGCGGCCGACGACAAGCAGGAGTTCGACGCCTGGCGCTGGTGCGAGCTCGAGGAAACGCTCGACCTGATCGTTCCCTTCAAGCGGCCGGTTTATGACGATCTCGTGCGCGCCTTCGCGCCGCTCCGGGATTTCATCCGCAGCCGGAAATGAAAAGCCGCCCGGCCGATTTCCTCGTGTCGCGCGTGCTCCATCGCGACGGCCTGATGATCGTCATTGATAAACCCGCGGGCATGGTCGTGCACCCCAAGCCCGGCGCAAAAGGCGAAAGCCTTGAAGACTATTTCGGCGCGCTTCGTTTCGGCCTGCCCCGCAGCCCCGCTCTCGCGCACCGGCTCGACCGCGACACCACGGGCTGCCTCGTGCTTGGGAGGCACCCGAAGGCGCTCAGAAAGCTGCATCGCCTGTTCGCGGAAGGCGCCGTTGAAAAAACCTACTGGGCGATCTGTCGCGGCGTGCCGAAGCCGCCCTCTGGCATCATCGACGCCCCGCTTCAAAAGCTGAACGACTCCGGCGGCTGGCGAATGACGATCGGCGATGGCGGCCTCCTGGCGATCACGGCTTATCGCCTGCTCGCGGAGAGGGGCGGGCTTTCCTTCATCGAGGCAAGGCCGCGGACCGGGCGCACGCATCAGATCCGCGTCCATCTCGCCTCGATCGGCTGCCCGATCGTCGGCGATCCGCAGTATGGCGACTTGTCGATCGAGGATCGCGCCAAGCCGATGATGCTGCATGCACGCCGTATCGTGCTCCCGATCTCGAAATCAGGACCGCCCGTCGCGGTCGACGCCCCGCCGCCGCCTTGGATGGCGAGGGCGCTCGACGAAGTAATATAACCTGACCCTCAGATCCCGCCAGCCGGAATCTCGCCGAGTCGGATCGCCCGCACGACTGCTTCAACTTTGTTCTTCGCCTGCAGCTTTCGCTTGCAGCTTTCAATGTGCGCATGGACCGTGCTGGGGCTTATGCCGAGCTCGCGCGCGGTGTCCTTCTCAGACTTTCCGGCGCCCGCCGCCGCGAGGCAATCGCTCTCGCGGGCGGTGAGCAGTCGCCCATCGCGACAGGCGGCGAATGCACCTCGCTCCAGGGACGCCACTGCATCAAGGCAATAGGAATGGATGAGGCGCGCCTCCACCATCGTTACCGGAAGCGCTTTGCGCGCGCCAACCGCGGCGTAGTGATTGCCGGCCGAATCGCGCAACGGAAAGATGAAAACCCTTTGAACTCCAGCCGCACGCACGGCGCTGGCGGCCCTCATGAATCCAGGATCATCTACCGGCCTGTCCTCGGCTGTCAGCAAGTCAAATGGCGTGGGGCGCCAGCGCGCCATGGCCAAGGCTGGATGGCGTCCCAATCGAACCGCCTGGGCGCACCATTCACGCGCCTCGGGGACAACCGGATGACTTTGACGTCCGATCCATTCCTGGCGTCCGGATCGTTCGAAGATCAAGCCCCACTTCTGCAGTCCCGCATTTCGAAAAACGCCTGCTACCAGATCGTCCAGTCGACCTGGATCGATTGCTGCGGTCGACCATGGAACCTCAGCGGGTCGCACCATAGGTGGCAAACCCTCCAGAAATTGCGGCCCGGATGTCGAGGTTACGGCAAAAACGCTGTTACAGATTACGCTCACCGGCGGCAGCTTCGCACAACTGCCGACCACCGACGCACTGTCGGCAATATGACAGACAGTACCCCCAAAATCAACTAGTTGAAAGTGCGAATTGACATTTAATTAGTGTCGCTACCAGACGAAACAGGCTCATCTATTTAGAGAGGAGTCAACAGCGCCAAATCATCCGCCAATTAGACATTGATCGAGCTCAGTAGCGTAGCTGCGCCTTAGAAGCAGGAGGATCGAGCGCCGTGAGCAAGAGTCAAGCGTCGCACAGTGCGGCTCCCGCAACTCCGGAGGGAGATTCGTGTCGGGATGCCCTGTTGAAGATCGAGGACCTCACGGTTGCCGCGGAGAGTATGTTGTATTGGCACGCGCAGCGGCGGTCAATCGAGCCCGCGCCTGGATCTGCAGGAGGGGTCTTCGAATCGACTCTCGCGCGCCTTGGCGAGCAGATGGACGACGATCTCTGGAACCATCTGCACGAAATATCCTACCGGCTGACAACAATCCCGGCTGCGAACATGGCCGATGTGAGAGCCAAGATCCGGCTCTGGCGCATCCTCGCCCCGGAATCCGCATTTGACGAGGAGGAGCAGACGCCCGATGAGGCTTTGTTATGCTCAATCATCGCCGACGTCGAGCGGCTCGGCTCCCCATAACCCGGCGCGCTTTGCGTTCTTTGACGACGCAGGCCTGGGTCGATGGACGCTAGCTAGGGAGCCACATTTAGGTCTGTCGTCAGTCGCCGCACCGATAGTTACAGCGCCGCCGCGAGATCCCTCAGTTCACGGAGCTCTCGTTCGGCGCGAACCTTGCGCTCATCGGGCGAGTCCGCGTCGGCGAGATCCTGCTCGGCGTTCTTGATCCGCTTCTCGATCTGCGCACGGTCGAGCTCCTTCACCGGCACGGCCTCCTCGGCGAGGATGGTGAGCCCCAAGGGCGTCACCTCGGCGAAGCCGCCGCGGACGAAAATGCGAGTCTCATCGGCGCCGTTCTTCACGCGCACGACGCCCGGCGCCAGCACCGTCATCAGCGGCGCATGGTTCGCAAGAACGCCGAACACGCCTTCCACGCCCGGGACGTCGACCTGATCGACGTCGTCGGACGCAAGAAGCCTCTCGGGGGCGACGAGTTCGAAATGGAGTTTGGCCATGTCAGGCCGCTTCCGCCAGCTTCTGGGCCTTGGCGATGACGTCCTCGATCGTGCCGACCATGTAGAACGCCGCCTCGGGAAGGTGGTCGTAGTCGCCGGCGACAAGACCCTTGAACGAGCGCACAGTGTCGGCGACCGGCACCTGAACGCCGGGGAAGCCCGTGAAGACCTGCGCGACGTCGAAGGGCTGCGACAGGAAGCGCTCGATCTTGCGGGCGCGCGCCACGATGAGCTTGTCCTCTTCGGAGAGCTCGTCCATGCCGAGGATCGCGATAATGTCCTGCAGCGCCTTGTAACGTTGCAGCACGCCCTGCACCGAACGCGCGACCTGATAATGCTCCTCGCCGACGATGCGCGGGTCGAGGATCCGCGAGGTCGAGTCGAGCGGATCGACCGCAGGATAGATGCCCTTTTCGGCGATCGAGCGGTTGAGAACCGTCGTGGCGTCAAGGTGGGAGAACGACGTGGCGGGCGCCGGGTCGGTCAGGTCGTCGGCGGGCACGTAAATCGCCTGCACCGAGGTGATCGAGCCCTTCGTCGTCGTGGTGATGCGCTCCTGCAAAGCGCCCATGTCGGTCGCGAGAGTCGGCTGGTAGCCGACCGCCGAGGGAATGCGCCCCAAAAGCGCCGACACTTCCGAGCCCGCCTGCGTAAAGCGGAAGATGTTATCGACGAAGAAGAGAACGTCCTGCCCCTGGTCGCGGAAATACTCCGCGACGGTGAGCCCTGTGAGACCGACCCGGGCGCGGGCGCCCGGCGGCTCGTTCATCTGACCGAAGATGAGCGCGCATTTGGAGCCCGCGGCGGAGCCCGTCTTGTGCGGGTCCTTGTTCACGCCGGACTCGATCATCTCGTGATAGAGGTCGTTGCCTTCGCGCGTGCGCTCGCCGACGCCGGCGAACACGGAATAGCCGCCGTGGACCTTGGCGATGTTATTGATCAGCTCCTGAATGAGCACGGTCTTGCCGACGCCCGCGCCGCCGAAGAGGCCGATCTTGCCCCCCTTGGCGTAGGGGCAGAGGAGGTCAACGACCTTGATGCCGGTGACAAGGATCTGCGATTCCGTGGACTGATCGACGAAGGGCGGCGCCGGCTGGTGGATCGCTCGGCGCTCCTTGTGCTCGATGGGACCCGCCTCGTCGACCGGCTCGCCGATCACGTTGATGATGCGTCCGAGCGTGCCGTCGCCGACCGGCACCGCGATCGGCTTGCCCGTGTCGGTGACCGACTGGCCGCGTACGAGGCCCTCGCTCGAATCCATGGCGATCGTGCGCACAGCGTTTTGCCCCAGGTGTTGCGCGACCTCGAGAACGAGGCGCTGGCCCCGGTTCTTCGTCTCGAGCGCGTTCAGGATCGCCGGCAGGTGATCGTCGAACACGACGTCCACGACGGCCCCGATGACCTGGCTGATGCGTCCTTCCTTGCTCATTCTCACTTCTCCTTTGCGCGCCGGGCGCGCCGATCAAACGACGTTGAGTTTCACGGGGATGTTGCCCCGCGTCGCCTTGGAATAGGGACAGACCTGATGGGCGGCGTCGACGAGAGCTTCCGCCTCCGTCTTCGCCATGCCGGGGACGGATACGTTCAGCACGACGTCGAGGCCGAAGCCGGCGTCGCCGCGCGTGATGCCGATATCGGCGGTCACCGTCGCGGCCGACACGTCGACTTTCTTCTGGGCGGCCGCGAAAAGCAGCGCCGAATTGAAGCAGGAGGCGTAGCCGAGCGCGAAAAGCTGTTCGGGGTTCGACCCCTCGCCCAGGCCGCCGAACTCTTTGGGCAGCTGCATCGCGAACCAGACGCCGGAACCCTCGAGCGTCGCCTTGCCGTTGCGTCCGCCCTGCGCTTTCGCTTTCGTCCGGTAGGCCGTCACAGCGCCTCCGCTCCCGAGATGATCTCGATCAGCTCTTTGGTGATCTGCGCCTGACGTGCGCGGTTGTACTGGGTCGTCAGCGAATCGATCATCTCGCCGGCGTTGCGCGTCGCGTTGTCCATGGCGGTCATGGAAGCAGCCTGCTCCGAGGCGACGTTCTCGAGGAGCGCCCGGAAGATCTGCACGGAAACGTAGCGGGGCAGCAGCGCGTTGAGGATTTCGGTTTCGTCCGGTTCGTATTCGTAGACGGCGCCTTTAAGGTCCGGCGGATTGACGCCCTCAGGCGCGATCGCCGGAATGATCTGCGTCGCGGTCGGCACCTGGCTGACGACGGACTTGAACTTGCCGAAGAACAGCGTCGCCGTGTCGAATTCGCCGGCGTCGAACATGGCGAGCACCTTCTCGGCGATCTCCTGGGCCTGCGCGAAACCGATCTGGCGGACTGCAGAGAAGTCCGTGCGGTGCACGACGAGGTCGCCATAGAGGCGCTTCAGCTGGTCGTAGCCTTTCTTGCCGACGGTCACGATTTTGACCGTCTTGCCCTCGCCCTGAAGCTTCACGATTCGCTCGCGCGCCAGGCGAACGATTGACGAGTTGAAGGCGCCGCAAAGGCCCTTGTCGGCCGTCGCGACGATCAGGAGGTGCGTCTTGTCGCTCCCCGTGCCCGACAAGAGTTTCGGCGCGTTCGGATTGCCTTTCGCCGACGCGGAAAGATTGGCGAGCACCGCCTCCATGCGCTCCGTATACGGACGCGCGGCCTTGGCGGCTTCCTCCGCGCGGCGCAGCTTCGCCGCGGCGACCATCTGCTTCGCCTTGGTGATCTTCTTGGTCGATTTGACCGAGGCGATCCGGTTCTTGAGGGCTTTAAGGGAGGGCATGTCTCTCGACTTCGTTCAAGTGTCGCGGCGCGTTCCGAAGGAGCCGCCGCTAGGCGAACTTCTTCGAGAACGCCTCGAGGATCGAAACGAGTTTCTTCTCGTTGGCGTCCGACAGCGCTTTCTCTTCGCGGATCGCCTTCAGAAGCGCGCCGTGTTCGCCGTGAAGGTGGCGCAGGAATTCCTTTTCGAAATCCTGCACGCGGTTCTTCGGCATCTTGTCGAGATTGCCGCGCACGCCCGCGAAGATGACGCAGACCTGCTCTTCGACCTGCAGCGGCGAGAATTGCGGCTGTTTCATCAGTTCGGTGAGGCGGTCGCCCCGCGCCAGGATCTTCTGCGTCGTCGCGTCGAGGTCGGAGCCGAACTGCGCGAAAGCGGCAAGCTCCCGGTACTGAGCAAGCTCGCCTTTGATCTTGCCGGCGACCTGCTTCATCGCCTTGATCTGTGCGGAAGAACCGACGCGCGACACGGAAAGACCGACGTTCACGGCCGGGCGGATGCCCTGATAGAAGAGGTCGGTTTCGAGAAAGATCTGCCCGTCAGTGATCGAGATGACGTTGGTCGGGATGTAG
>JACADZ010000009.1 GCA_013389105.1 Parvularculaceae bacterium
AGCCGCGGCTCCGGCAAAGGGGGCCGCTCCCGCAGCGTCCAAGGGCGACGACAAGAAAAAGGGCTAGGCGCGCCGCGTCACGACGTCCGCCAGCGGCAGGAATTGAGACCGCGCTGTGTCAGCCGCCCTGCTCTTGGTCGGCCTCGGCAATCCGGGCGAGAAATACGCCCGGCACCGTCACAATGTCGGCTACATGGCGATCGACGCCATCACGGACATGCACGACTTCGGGCCCTGGAAGGCGAAGTTTCGGGGCGAAGCGTGCGATGGGGCGCTCGGGCCTGATCGGACCAAGATCCTGGCGTTGAAGCCGACGACCTACATGAACGAGTCGGGAGAGTCCGTCGGCGCAGCGATGCGATACCTCAAGCTCTCCCCGTCCCACGTGGTCGTCTTTCATGATGAACTCGACCTCGCCCCCGCCAAGGTGAAAGCCAAACTCGGCGGCGGCACTGCAGGCCACAATGGTCTTCGATCCATCGAGGCCCATATCGGATCCGAGTTCCGCCGCGTACGCATCGGGATCGGCCATCCTGGATGCCGTGAACGCGTTTACAGTCACGTGCTCGGCGATTTTGCGAAGGCCGATCTTGAGTGGCTCGACCCGGTTCTGAAGGCGATCGCCGAAGCCGCGCCTGCGCTGCTCCAAGGGGACGCAAAATTTACCAGCGCGCTTGCGTTGCGCCTGTCCCCGCCGCGGCCGAAGAAGGATCGGCCTCTAAATCAGGACCGGGCATGAGCGAGGCCGAAATTACCGAACAGATGGTCATGATGATGGACCTTACGCTTGTCGGCGTATCGGTCTTCTTCTCGATCGTGTCGGCCTATGTGCTGGCCCTCTTCTACTTTCTGCGGCGCGCGCCGGTGGGCCTCAGGGTGACGCTATTCGGATTTTTCTCGCTGACATTCGCCTTTCTCGCGTTATTCGCGGCGAACTGTTTCAGCCACGCCGCATCGCTGCAGACAGCGCTCATCGCGCTCGGCGAGCAGAGCGCGCTCTCGCCGGTCGGGCTCGCCGCGACAAGACATAATCTTGCGGATCGCAGCACGCTCGACCAGGCGATCCGCTCCATGACATGGATCGGCATGGGGCTCGTCTACGCCGCCCTCGCCTGGTTCACCTTCTTTCAACAATGGCGCGAACGGCGAGCGGGCGAGTAGGGATCGAAGATGGGCTTCAAATGCGGAATTGTCGGACTGCCGAATGTCGGCAAGTCCACGCTGTTCAACGCGCTGACCCGCACTGCGGCGGCGCAGGCCGCAAACTATCCGTTCTGCACGATTGAGCCGAACGTCGGCGAGGTCGCAGTGCCCGAGCCGCGACTTTTCAAGCTTGCCGAAATCGCGAAGTCGAAAGAGGTGACGCCGGCGCGCATGCAGTTCGTCGACATCGCAGGATTAGTCAAAGGAGCGTCGAAAGGCGAAGGCCTCGGAAACCAGTTTCTTGCCAACATCCGCGAAGTCGATGCGGTCGTCTATGTGTTGCGCTGCTTCGACGATCCGGATGTGACGCATGTTGCGAACAAGATCGACCCGGTTGCCGATTTTGAAACTGTCGAAACCGAGCTGATGCTCGCCGATTTGGAGAGCCTCGAAAAGCGCCGACAAAATCTTGAGAAGAAAGCGAAGGGCGGCGACAAGGACGCGAAGGCGACGCTTGCGCTGGTCGATAGGGCGCTCGAGGCGCTGAAGGACGGGCGGCCGGCGCGATCGGTCGATGTCCCCGAAGCGGATCGCAAGGCCTTTGACGGCCTCCAGCTCCTCACGGGCAAACCTGTCCTCTTTGTCGCCAATGTCGACGAGACCGCCGCCGCAAGCGGGAATGCCCATTCGAGACGCGTCGAGGAAGAAGCCAAAAAGCACGGCGCCGCGTCGGTCGTCATTTCCGCAAAAATCGAGGCCGAGATAGCGCAGCTCTCCGAGGTCGAACAGAAGGAGTATCTGGCCGCGCTCGGTCTTGAGCAGCCGGGATTGAACCGGCTCATCCATGTCGGTTTTTCGCTCCTCGGCCTCCAGACCTATTTCACGGCGGGTCCAAAGGAAGCCCGGGCCTGGACCATCCGCAAAGGATGGACCGCGCCGCAGGCAGCCGGCGTCATCCATACGGACTTTGAACGCGGCTTCATCCGGGCCGAGACGATTTCCTATGCCGATTACGTCGCGTTCGGCGGCGAGCAGGGCGCAAAGGACGCCGGCAAGATGCGCCTGGAAGGCAAGGAGTACGTTGTAAAGGACGGCGACGTCATGCTGTTTCGTTTCAACGCCTGACGTCGCCTATTCCTCCCGGAACGAACGCCAAAGCGATTGATTGAGCGGCTCCAGCAGGAATTGAAGCGCCGTTCGCTTTCGCGTTTTGATGACCGCCTCAGCGGGAAGGCCGGCGCGCAGCTGGCCGCCGCCCGACCTGACGGCCCTGTCGAGCTCCTCGGCCGATACGCGCACCTGCGCCGCGAAATATCCTACCCCGGACCGCTCGTCGGTCAGTCGGTCGGCCGAAACGCGAATGACCGAACCTGCAAGAGGCGGCGCGTTACGTCCCTTAAAGGCGGTGATGCGGATCTCCGCCTGCTGACCGATTTCGAGGTTATCGGCGTCTTCGGGGCGCACTTGCGCTTCAACGACCAGCTCCCGCCCCTCGGGCACGATCTCCATGACGCGCTCGCCGGGTTTCACCACGGCGCCTTCGGTGAATACCTTCAGCCCTACGACGGCGCCATCGGCCGGGGCTCGAATGAGCATGTTATCCATTTGCGCACGCGCGGCGATGAACTGCGGCTCGATCTCGGCGAGCCGCGCATCGATGGCGCGCATGCGTTCAGCGCGGGCCTGCTGCGTAGCGGCGATCTCCGACCGTAATTCCGCATGTCGCGCCTGCAGTTCAGCAATGCGCCGTTCGAGTTCACGCACTCGCATCTTCGGCGCAAACTCGTTCGCCTCCAGCTTTCGGATGGCCTGAAGGTCCTGCCGCACCAAGGCTTCCTGTCGGGAGACAGCCGCCATTTCGTCGCGATAGCCGACGATTCGGGCCTCATATTCGCTCCAGGCGCCTCGCGTTCCGAGCATGGCGGCTTCACGCTTGTGGCGCTCAAACGCGCTCTCGGCGATGGCTTTGTCGGCCGGCGGCCATGACATCCAGTCAGCCGGCATGGCGAGTTCGTCAGCGCCTTCGGCCTCTGCGGCAAGCCGCGCGCGCTGCATCTTGAGATCGACAATCTGCGACAGCAGCGCGCGTTCGCGCGCCACAACTTCGGGCGAGGAAAGTTCGATCAGCACGTCGCCCTGCTTGACGACCTGGCCTTCCTTAACGGCGAGGCGGCCGACAATGCCCCCATCGCGATGCTCGACGGCCTGGCGATTGCCCGAAACCACGACGACGCCGGGGGCGACGACGGCGGCGTCGAGGGGCGCGAGCGCGGCCCAGCCGAGAAAGAGCCCGAAAAAGGCGAAGAGGACCGCCCCGCCCGCTCGAATTTCAGCAGACCCACGATCGGTCACGCGGCTCGTCCCAGCCGAGGCTTTCTGCGCTTTCATGGCGGGGCCTGCCGGCGCACGGGCACGACCGGCGCTGCGCCCTTGGCGGCGGCGGCGAGTTGTTCCATGACCTGCTCGCGCGGCCCCAGCATCTCGATGCGCCCGTCGCGCAGGACCAATAGTCGGTCGGCGATCGACACGATGCCCGAACGATGCGCCACCATGAGGACGGCGGCGCCTCGGGCCTTCGCGAGCTTGAGGGCGGCGGCGAGCGCCGCCTCTCCCTCCTGATCGAGATGAGAGTTCGGCTCGTCGAGAACGATCAGCGCCGGCGATCCGTAGAGGGCGCGGGCGAGCGCGATCCGCTGCGACTGCCCCGCTGAAAGTCCGACGCCGCCGAGACCGAGTTCGGCTTCATAGCCGTTCGGGAGGCGCAAGATCATCTCATGCGCGCCAGCAGCCTTGGCCGCCTCGATGACCGCGACATCGCCATCCGACTTCGGCTGAAGCCGGCGAATATTGTCTGCGACCGTCCCGGCGACGAGCGCGATTTCCTGCGGGAGATAGCCGACGTGACGTCCGAGCGCGTCGCTGTCCCAATCGGCGAAATTGGCTCCGTCCATGCGTACGACGCCGCTGTCCGGCGTCGCGGCGCCGGCCGCCAGTCGGGCGAGAGTCGATTTTCCCGCCCCGCTCGGGCCAACAACGCAGAGAATCTCGCCCGGCGAAACGCCAAAGGAAATTTGTTGGAGAACCGGCCTTTGGTTGGCCGAGGCGACGACCTTGTCCATCGTCAGGCGGCCGGCCGGACGCGGAAGCTCGGTACGCGGCGGTTCAGCCGGAACCCGCGCCAACAGCGCGCTCAGCGCGCGCCAGGCGGTTCCAGCTTCGCCGAACTGGCGCCACGCGGCGACGATCTGCTCGAGCGGCGCGAGCGCACGGGCGGCGAGAATGGAGCCGGCGATCAACGCGCCCGGAGAGATTTGCCGGTCGACCGCAAGCCAGGCCCCGACGCCGAGCACAAGAGACTGAAGCAAGAGCCTGACGAACTTGGTCGCGCTTCCATAGGCGGAAGTGACGAACGCCGCACGTGCATGCCGTTCATTTAGATAGGCGCGCCGCGCGATCTGGCGGTCGATCAACGCGCTGCGCATCCCAAGCGCACGCATGACGCCGCCCACCTGCGCCTCCATTTCGGAGGCGGCGTAGACCTGCGGCGCAAGCTCGGCCACAGACTGCATGTGAATCCTTGAG
Organism: Parvularculaceae bacterium; assembly: GCA_013389105.1. GTDB lineage: Bacteria > Pseudomonadota > Alphaproteobacteria > Caulobacterales > Parvularculaceae > Amphiplicatus. The sequence continues at coordinate 4,726 of JACADZ010000009.1, forward strand.
GCCTGGTCGTTTCGAAGCGCCAACGCCGCGAGGAGCGCGCCGCCGGCAAGCACCGCTGCGCCGATCAATGGATGCAACATGAAACAGACGATGACGTAGACGGGAGCCCACGGCGCGTCGAGCGCAGCGATCGTCGCCGGGCCCGTCAATGTCTGGCGCAGAGAATCGAAAGAGCGGAGCGCCTGCCGTCCCTGCGGCGAGTTGGCGACTTCCGGACGTGCCGAGATCGCGCCGATCACGCGACGCCCGAGGAGCCGTTCCAGCCGGAGGCTCATCCGGTTCAGCAACCGCGCGCGCAACGCGTCGAGCGCAGAAAGCGACGCCAGAGCGAACAGGAGAATGAGGCTGCACCAAGCGAGGGTTATCAGGCCGCCGGTTTGCAGGACCCGATCGTAAACCTGCAACATGTAGAGCGACGGCGCGAGATATAGAAGGTTCACGGCGGCGCTGAAAAGGGCCGCCCATCCAAGCAGGTCCCTGCAGCCGCGAAGCGCGCCCTTCAGTTCCCCGCTGTCGGCAGCCTTATGCCCGGACTTTGGTTTCATTGAACCTTTCGTTCAGCCATCGCAAGAATAGCTTAACGAACCGCAGCAAGACCGTCACGCGCTGTGGTTGCAGGCGCCCTCCCGGGTCAAGCGCCGCCGCGAGCGATCTGCAGGAGATATTCCCCGTATCCCGTCTTGGCGAGGGGCTTGGCGAGCTCCTCAAGCCGCTGGCGGTCGATATAGCCGAGCCGGAAGGCGATCTCCTCAAGACAGGCGATCTTGAGCCCCTGCCGCGCTTCGATGGTCTGCACGAAATGGGCTGCGTCGAGCAGCGACTGATGCGTGCCGGTATCAAGCCAGGCGAAGCCGCGCCCTAGGAGCTGCGCGCGCAGCAGTCCATCGTGGAGGTACATTTCGTTGAGCGTCGTGATCTCCAGTTCGCCCCGGGCCGACGGCTTCACTTTTTTGGCCCGCTCGCAGACCGACCCGTCATAGAAGTAGAGGCCCGTCGCCGCATACCGGGACTTCGGCCTCTCGGGCTTTTCCTCGATCGACACAACCTTGCCGTCGCCGTCGAACTCGATCACGCCATAGCGTTCCGGGTCGGCGACCTGGTAGCCGAATATTTCAGCCCCGATTTTCAGCGAGGCCGCCCGGCCAAGCATTTCGGGCAGGCTATGTCCGTAGAAAATGTTGTCGCCGAGAACGAGGGCGCAGGTGTCGCCGCCGACAAACTCCTCGCCGATAATGAACGCCTGTGCGAGGCCTTCAGGCTTCGGCTGCACCGCGTAACTGAAGCGTATGCCGAGGTCGGCGCCGCTTCCAAGCAGCCGCTTGAAAGAACCCTGATCTTCCGGCGTCGTGATGATGAGAATGTCGCGAATCTTGGCGAGCATCAGCACGCTCAACGGATAGTAGATCATCGGTTTGTCGAAGATCGGGAGGAGCTGCTTGGACACGCCGCGAGTGATCGGGTGCAGCCGCGTGCCGGAACCGCCGGCGAGGACAATCCCCTTCATGCCGCCTCCATGCTTTCGAGTTCGGCGATGACCTCAGCCAGAGCGGGCCGCCATGAGGGCGCGGGCGCGCCGAAAGTTCGCGTGAATTTCGTCGTGTCGAGCACTGAGTATTTCGGACGCCGCGCCGGCGTCGGATAGGCCGACGTCGCAATACGCGCAAGATCGACGCTGAGCCGGGACAGCGCGAAAACCCTCTCGGCGAAATCGGCCCAGGTCGTGGTTTCAGCCCCGGCAAAGTGATAGATCCCGGCCTTTGACCGATCATTTGCCAAGGCCAGAGCAACGACGAGAGCCGCGTCAGCCGCGTGCGCGGCCGGAGTGGGGCGACCCCGCTGGTCGCAAACGACCCGCGCCGCCCCGTGTTCGCGGCCGATGCGTCGCATCGTTTTCACAAAATTCGAGCCGTGCGACGAGAAAACCCAGGATAGCCGCAGGATGGCGTAGGTCGCCCCCGAAGCGGCGACGGCCTCTTCGCCCTCGCGCTTGGTCGCCCCGTAGACCCCAAGCGGGTTGGTCGCATCCGTCTCAAGGTAAGGTCGAAGGCTCTCGCCGTCGAAAACGTAATCCGTGGAGAGATGAACGAGCGGGATGCCGAGCCGCGAACAGGCTCTCGCCATCTCTGCGGGCGCTTCGGCGTTGACCCGCCTCGCCGCCTCTGGCTCGCTTTCCGCCTTGTCGACCGCCGTATAGGCGCTGGTGTTGAGCACCACGTCGCAACGCGCTGCTTCGATCGCCGTACTCGCGGCGCCCGACGCCGTAAGGTCGCAACGACTCCGATCGAGCGCGACGATGTCGAGATCGCTCGGCGCCCGCCGACGCACCTCCGTTCCGACCTGGCCCCCTGGCCCGAAGAGGAGAACTCGCATCTGTCAGGCGCTCTTCTTCGCGCCGAGACCGAGACGGCGCTGGTCGAAGCCGCGGGATCGCACTCCTTCCAGCCACGCCTCGTTGGCGAAGTACCAGTCGACCGTGGCTGCGAGTCCGGACTGAAGACTCTGTTTCGGCCGCCAGCCGAGTTCGCGCTCGATCTTCGTGCAGTCGACTGCATAGCGGAGGTCGTGTCCGGGCCGATCGGCGACGAAATGGATCAGCTTTTCCGCCTGACCCCGCGGCGCCTGCAGGCGCTCATCCACGAGCGAGCATATCGTCCGTACGATGTCGATATTGGCGCGCTCGGTCCGTCCGCCGACATTATAGGTCGCGCCGGGCCGCCCGCGCGCCGCAATCAATAGGAGCGCGTCGGCATGATCATCGACAAACAGCCAGTCGCGCACATTGGCGCCCTTGCCGTAGACAGGGATGGGCCTGCCGTCGCGCGCGGCGAGGATGACGACCGGAACGAGCTTTTCGGGAAACTGGAACGGTCCGTAATTGTTGGAGCAGTTTGAGATGACGACGGGGAGCTTGAACGTTTCGCCCCAGGCGCGCACGAGCATGTCCGATGACGCCTTCGACGCCGAGTAGGGCGAATTCGGGCGGTAAGGGGATTCCTCGGTGAACTGGCCGGTTTCGCCGAGCGAGCCGAAGACTTCGTCGGTCGAGATGTGGTGAAACCGGAAGGCGTCCGGCGCCTCGCCGCTCGATACGTAATCGCGAGCCGCCTCCAGCAGCCGGAAAGAACCGACGATATTGGTCTCGATGAAGTCTGCGGGACCGTCGATCGAGCGATCGACATGGCTCTCAGCGGCGAGGTTCATCACTGTGTCGGGACGAAACGAACCGAGCAACGACCGCATGGCGGCCCCATCGCAGATATCGGCGCGCTCGAAGCGATAGCGGCCGGCCACGGAGGCGAGATTGTCGAGATTGGCCGCGTAGGTGAGCTTGTCGACGACGAGAACCTCATGCCCGCGCGCAACGGCCAGCCGCGTCACGGCCGAACCGATGAACCCTGCCCCGCCCGTCACCAACAATTTCATCGTCGCGCCCCAGTCAACGCCAAGAGCGTCCGGTTACACCAAGCCTCGCATCGCCGCCACCACGGGCGATCCGCCGCCGCGTCCCATTCTGACAAGCCCGGCGTGAAGAAATCCGGAATGAAGTGGCTCGAATACGACTCCGGCCCTAAGAAAGCGCGGGCTCCGGCCGCGTCGACGCGCCGCCGGCGCCCTCCTTTTCCCCCCTTGAAAGACGGGTCTGCTGCTCCCAGAGCGACGCATAGAGTCCGTGCTCAGACAACAGCGCCGCGTGCGCCCCCGCCTCGACGATGCGCCCATCATCGAGCACGAGAATCTTGTCCGCCGCCGCAATGGTGGAGAGCCGGTGAGCAACCGCGATAGTCGTCCGGCCGCGGGCGGCCTCCGCGAGGGCCTTCTGCACTTCCTTTTCGGTCTCCGAGTCCAGCGACGACGTCGCCTCGTCGAGCACGAGTATGGGAGGGTCGAGGAGAATGGCGCGGGCGACGCCGACGCGCTGCTTTTCTCCTCCTGAGAGTTTGAGACCTCGCTCTCCCACCTTCGTGTCCAGACCCTTTGGCAGGCTGGCGATGAACGGGCCGAGCTGGGCGCGCCGCGCCGCTTCCATTATTTCGTCATCGCTGGCGTCGGGGCGCGCATAAGAGAGATTGAAGCGGAGGGTGTCGTTGAACAGAACAACCTCTTGCGGCACCAGCCCGAGCGCCCGCCTCAAGGAAGCTTGAGTGACTTTTCGCACATCCTGCCCGTCGATCAGAACGCGCCCGGCGGTCGGATCGTAAAAGCGGAAGAGGAGCTTCAGAATCGTCGATTTACCGGCGCCGCTTGGACCGGCGAGCCCGACGAACGACCCGCCGGCGGCGGTAAACGACAAGCCCTCAAGTCCCGCGGCGCGGCCCTCGTGAACGAAGGTCACGTTCTCGAACCGGATCTCGCCCTTGCCCGGCTTGAACTCCGCGGCGTCCGGCGCATCTTCGACGTCCGGGCGGATCGCCATGAGTTCGAAGAGCTTTTCGAGATCGACCGCGCCCTGCTTGATCTCGCGCCAGGCGAAGCCAAGTATGTTCAGCGGGCGATAGATGTTGGTCATCATCAGGATGACGGCGGCGATGTCCCCGGCCTTCAGGCCCGAGTAAGCGCCTATCAGCGCGACCGCGGCGAGACCAGCCGCCATGAAGAATTCCTGCCCGCCGTTCAACAGCGCCAGAGATTGCGAAGAGCGGATGAAGCGGTCGTTATAGGTGCGCAGCGCCCGGTCAAAGCGGGCCGCTTCTCGCGCCTCGGCGCCAAACGCCTTGACCGTTTCGAAGTTGGCGAGCGTGTCCACTGTAACCGCCTTCTGCTCCGTCTCGGCTTCGTTCATCGAGCGCCGCAGGGCGTTACGCCACTCGGTGACGCCGACGGTGAAGACCACATAGGCGGCGATGGTGGCGACGGCCGCGAGGGCAAGCTTCCATGAGTAGAGCGCCGTCATCGCGGCGGCGACCAGCGCCAGCTCGACCAGGGTCGGCCCGATATTGAAGGCGAGAAAACGGGTCATAAATTCGACGGCGCCCGCACCGCGTTCGATGGTGCGATTGAGCGCGCCGGCGCGGCGCGTCAGATGGAATTGCAACGACTGCGCTTGCGCATGCGCGAATGCCTCGACGGCGATCAGGCGTTGCGCGTCCTGCGTCACACGCACGAAGAACGCGTCGCGCAGCTGCGGTAGGCCGTTCGAAAGGAAACGGGCGACTCCAAACAGAAGAAACGAGATAGCGAAGGGCGCCAGCACCCCCGCGCGTTCGCCTTCGGTTATTCGATTTACTCCTTCGCCAAGATAGACCGGCGCGATCACCGCAAATCCCTTGGCGGCGATCGTCAGTACAAGCGCCAGACCGATCCTGAATCTCCAGCGCCGCATTTCAGGCCGCCACAGGACCGAAGTCATGCGCATCAGCACGCGACCGAAACTGTTTGGGTGCAGGCCCGGCGAGTCGTCAGGCGGCATGTTCAGACTGTTTTAGGACCACATTAACCGCTTTTATGCAATCTAAGGTTGTGTCCATTGTCGCACTAAGTTTTTGCGAGCAGCCATGAGGTCGTTCGGCCGGCCGCAGATCGATAGGGATCAACTGGTCAGCCGTCTTTCGTCGCTCACAGGACCCAAGCCGGCGGCGGCGCCGGCGCCCAAGCCCGCCCCCGTAAAAGAGCCTCGCAAACGGCGCGAGGCCCGAGAACCTACGTTCCGCTTTGCGAGGATATTTATAGGCCGGCAACCTTCGCAGTCCTGCATTGTACGCGACATCAGCCCCTCCGGCGCGCGGATCGCGATGGACGGCGCGGCGGAACTCCCCGAGCAAGTGATCCTCGCCATTAGCCAGGACGCGAGAAAATACCGGGCGCGCGTCGCCTGGCGCAAAGAGCATGAGGCGGGGCTGTGCTTCCTCGGCGAGATTGCGGCCTTGCCGGAAACCAAACCGGGGTGACGACCCTGCCGCGTAGATCAGAGGTCTCCCCGGATCAGCTTCATCACCCCGGAGAAGTCTAGACTGTCTTTTCCGGCCGCTTCCATCAGCGCATAGAGCGCCTCTGCCTGGGCGCCGAGCGGCGTGGCCGCCTTTGCGGCGTGCGCCGCTTCCTGCGCTAGGCGCATATCCTTCAGCATCATGGCCGCGGAGAAGCCAGGCTTGTATTCCCGATTTGACGGCGCCGTCGGCACCGGACCTGGCGCCGGACAATAGCTTGTCATCGACCATGACTGGCCGGACGCCGTCGAGGCGATGTTGAAAAACGTCTGCGCGTCGAGCCCGAGCCGCTCGGCGAGATTGAAGGCCTCGCACGTGCCGATCATGGTGATGCCAAGGAGCATGTTGTTGGCGATCTTGGCGGCCTGGCCGTTGCCGGGGCCCCCGGCGTGAAAGATGTTCTTGCCCATCGCCTGAAGAATGGGCTTCGCGCGATCGAACGCCTCCACCGATCCGCCGACCATGAAGGTCAGCGTTCCGGCCGCCGCGCCCCCGACGCCGCCGGAGACAGGCGCATCCAGCATGTCGAAGCCGCGCTTCCTCGCTTCAGCGATGCACGATCGCGCTGTTTCGACGTCAATGGTCGAGGAGTCGATGAGAAGCGCCCCTTTGCGGGCGTGGGCGAAGACGCCGTCGTCGCCGGCATAGGCCGCCCTCACATGTTTGCCGGCAGGCAGCATGGTCATGACAACGTCGGCGTCCTTCACAGCTTCAACGATGCTCGACGCCGCCGCACAACCGGCCTCGCGCGCCCGTGCGAGCGCCTCGCGCGAGAGATCGAAGGCGGCGACGGCATGCATCGCCTTCACCAGGTTTGCCGCCATCGGACCGCCCATGTTGCCAAGGCCGATAAATGCGATTGCGGTCATTCCGGGCGCCTCCATCGAATGAGCCCATATAAGGCGGTCGGCGACGCGACGCGATAGGCGCCGCGGCCGGCTCCTAGCCCGACAATCCGCGTTCGCGCAGCCAGGCGATGGTCTCTGCCAGGGCGGGCTCGAACGGCGCCGCGCGCCAGCCGAGGTCTCGCGCGGCCTTCTCCGAGTGGAATGAGACCGGCCGCGCGGCGAGCCGCACGCCCGTCAAGGGCGCAACCGGGTTCCTGCCCGTCGCCGGAGCCACGACAAAAGTCTCCAAGATCGCCGCCGCATAGGCGACGGCCATTGGCAACCGCGTTCGCGGCATGGCGCGTCCCGTTGCTCGAGAAATGGCGGCGAGCAGCGCCGGCAGCCTGATATTCTCTCCGCCCAAGAGGTAGCGCTCCCCCTTGCGACCGCGGTCGCGGGCGGCGATAAGACCGAGCGCGAGGCTTTTCACGGGCACGAAATTCAGCGTGCAGTCGACATAAGCGGGCGTGGCGCCGCGAATGAAATCGAGAATCATGCGCGTTGGCGGCGTAAGACTCTCATCACCCGGGCCGATGGGCTCGGTCGGCAAGGCGATGACTGCATCGAGCCCTTCCTTCGCCGCCCTCTCAACAACGCGCTCGGCGGCAAGCTTGGAGCGAGGGTAAGCGCCGAGCATGTCCGACTCATCGAGCCGCGTCGACTCGGCGGCGGATGAGGGCCTTTTCGGCGTTCGCCGGCCGACAAGGGTTGTCAGGCTTGAGCAATGCACGAAGCGCCGCACCCCAGCGGCCTTCGCCGCAGAGAGCACGACTTCCGTGCCGCCGCGATTGACCTTGTCGAAGACCCCTTCATCGCGCGCCCAGAGCTGCGCATTGCCCGCGAGGTGAAAGACCGTATCGACGCCAGCAACGGCCCGGCGAGCCGCTTCGGGGTCCGTCACCGATCCGACGATCTCGTCGGCCGTGACGCCAGACGCGAGATCGAAGGACCGCACGCGCTCGCCCGCAGTTTCAAGCGCCTTGATGAGATGGCGGCCGACGAAGCCGGCGCCGCCCGTGACGAGATTGAGGCTCACGTTTCTTGTTGGGCCGCACCGTGACAGACCAGGAGCCCCTCGTCGATGGCGGAGCCGAGGATGAGGACGCCGTCGCGCTCAACGGCGACACTCGCGCCCGAGAACAGCCTGCCGGTCGGGTCGTCGAACAACACACGCACGTCGCCGGTTGCGGGGTCGATCTTCACCGCCCGTGAAGGGGCCTTGCCGAGCCCGAGCCGCAAAGCGGCGGCAAGCCGAAGCGTCGACGGGTGAACCGCCGCCACCACTTCATCATTGCTCGGCGTCAGATTGTCGGGCCCTCCCGGCAGAGCAATGCGCCGCCCCGGCGCCGCGGCGCCGGACCTGTCGAGGATCAACAGCGCCTTCTCCCGAGTCGCCGCGACGGCGATCGACCCGTCGACAAGCTGCAGGAGTCCGTTCGCATAGGCGGCGCCGTCGAACAGCGGCGCGCCGTTCTCGTCGCTGACGCCGCTGCGTCGCAACGCCAGGGCTTCTTCAAGCGAGCGCCGCCACCCGCCGCAATCGCCATGATCGAACGACACCAGCAGCCCGGCTTCGTCGGCGATCAGGTCGTTGGCGGCGCAATGAGTCGGCTTCTGCTCGCCGCCCGCGGCGCCGTCACCTACGCCGACGCGCACGATCTTCGGCGTCAGCCGCCACCGGCCGTCGATTTTCTGGTAGGCGCGGTTGACAAAGGCGATCTCATCGGTCTGCGGAATATAGGCGACGCCGTGAGGTCGCAGACCGCCAGGAACGGATGCGGGATCGACGAGCGGCGCGGCCGCGACCTTGCCAAGCCTGTCACGGATATCGCTGAATGAAACCGCATAGATTCCGCCCTGCGGCACGTCGCCGGCGCGCGCGGATACCGCCTTTGCGACCGCGCGACGATCGTGCGCCGACACGATGAGGCGATCATGGCCTGAATCTACCGTGAGGTCTTCGGCGCCGCGGATCGCATCGCCGGTCGCCGTATCGACAAGCGCCACGCGCGAGCAGGTCTCGGCCGCGTATCGGGGGACCGCCGCAAGCGCGTTCGCGAGGGAGGCCGCGGCGCACAGGCCGATCGCCGCCGACAACCCGGCTCTACCCGACATGATCCTTGGCGTCCTCATGCGCGCCTTGCACCGCCCTCGCCCTCGGCGCAGCGCCGGGCCGGGCGTATCCCCATTTTTCGATGAAGCGGCCGAGCCGGGCCTCGACCTTGGCCGCCGCCTCGTCGGAATAGACGAACCTATTCTTCTCGAAGCTTTGCACCGATGCAAGATAAGCCTCGAATTTAGGCTTTGCCGCCTCGAATCCGGGCAATGACAGGGTGGAATGGATATCCATCAGGGCTTGCATCGGGTCGTCGTCAAGCCGGTCATAACGGAGTTCGATGTAGCGGCCGGCGGGGAGCGCGGCGGCATCCCGCTCCAGCGCCCGCATCATGCGCTCATAGACATAGAGAATGGTCTCGTCGATGTCGACGTGATCATAACCCTGCAGGGCGAACTCCTTCAGCAGCTTGGCGTAGAAATTCCGCATCGAGACGAAGACGTCGTACGGGTTGCGGTGGATATGGATGAACTTCGCCTCAGGAAACAGGTCGCGCAGCATCGCGAGGCGACCCGTATAGACCGGATTCTTGATCAGCAGGGGCTTGCCGTCCTGAAGCAGCGTCAATTTCCGCAGCAAATAGACGAAGCGCTCCCGCCAGCGCGCAACCTCGGCCGGCGTGCAGGCGTCAAAGAAGAGGCCGCGCCGCAGGAAGTCCGAAAAAGCGCGCGGGAAATAGATGCCGTGGTAGAAAGATAGGTCCGACATGTTGGCGATGGCGATTTCATCTTCCTGCGGACTGTCCGGGGTTACCGGAATGTTGTCGATGAAGCGGTGCTTGGGCAGCGCCTTTTCGAGCAGGGGACGGAAAACGCGGGCGAGCCCGAAAAGGTCCCACGGCAGCCCGGTCGCGACGGGCGGCACGAAGGCGTAGGCTCCGCTCTTCACCATGATGTTGTAGAGGTGCGTCGTTCCTGACCGCCAGTGTCCAAGGATGAATACGGGGGGCGGCAATGCGCCGGCCGCCGGCAGGCGCTTTTCTATCAGCAGCGCTTCTGCGGTCGAGAACGGCAGGCGCGCCAGCACGGCGAGACCGACAAGCGCGCCGGACAACGCCTTGTCCGGCGCCCCTGCCCGCCCCAGCACGGCGGCGAGCGTTCCAAGATCCGCCCCGGATAGGGGATGCGCCATCGGTTCCGCGCCTTTGTGACCAGAGGCGCGCTTTAGACCAAAAGCTGGCGATCCGGCAAACCGGGGGCGCGGACGCCCGCGAAGGGCCGACGCCCCGCCGGATTTGCGCCCCATTCTTCCCATCATGTCGCGTGTGGAGCATAGATCGTTCATGGCCGATCGGAGCACAATGCAGAGAGCCGAGCCCTTATCAGCGCCGTGGATCGCCCGCTTCCGTTTCCTCCCGGACCTTCGCGACGCGCGCTATTTTCAGATGTTCGGCCAGGCGGCGATCCTTGCCATCGGACTCGTCGCGCGGGAGTTCGAGATTTCGGCGCTCCAGATGGCCGCCGTCGCGGCGACGTGTCTGGCCTCACAATGGGCCGGCTCGATGCTGAACGCGGTGCGCCTCGACTGGAAGAGCGCGGCGATCACTTCCCTGTCGCTCTCCTTGCTTTTACGCTCCGATCAGATCTGGCCCCTTGCGGCGGCGGCCGCGATCGGCATTGGGTCGAAATTCATCTTCCGTCTGAACGGCCGCCACATCTTCAATCCCGCCAACATTGCGATCGTGACCATGCTGCTGGCCGGCGATGTCGTCTGGACGTCGACGGGCGAGTGGGGCTCGGCTATGTGGTTTGCAGCGCTCGTCGCCGCGCTTGGAACCCTGTCGACCTGGCGGGCGCAGCGACTGGACGTTCCCATCGTCTTTCTCGCCGTCTACGGCGGTCTTCTGCTGGCCCGGGCGCTCTACCTCGGGGATCCGATGGCGATCCCTGCATTGCGCCTCACCAACGCGTCGCTGATTCTTTTCGCTTTTTTCATGATCTCCGACCCGAAGACGACGCCGCAAGACCCGCGTCGACGCTCGCTCTTCGTCGCGCTCTCGGCCGCGCTCGCCCATGTCCTCCAGTTCAATTTCTTCATGTCCGACGGGATATTCTTCGCGCCCTTCATCGTCGGACTTGTCGCGCTCGCCGTTCCGCAGAAGAATAACGCCGGCCGCTTCGAATGGGGCTCGCCGCCGCGACTGCCGTTCCGTCCCCATCGACCCAGAACCGCCCCCGCCGAATGATACGATCGAGGAGAAGACCATGACCGTCACCCTGAGAAAGCGCTTATTAGCCGCCGGCGCGGCGCTTGCGACGCTCGGCGCGGCCGGAGGCGCCGTCGCTTTTTGCGGCTTCTTCGTCGCCAAGGCGGACACCAAGCTGTTCAACAAGGCGTCCAAGGTCGTGATCATGCGCGACGGCGAGCGGACGGTGCTCACCATCTCCAACGACTATCAGGGCGAACTCAAGGAGTTCGCGATGGTGGTGCCGGTGCCGGTGGTGCTCCAGAAGGAGCAGATCCATGTCTCCGAAAACGCGCTCATCGACCATCTCGACGCCTACACCTCGCCCCGGCTCGTCGAATATTTCGACGAAGACCCCTGCCGGGTCATGATGTATGAACAGGCCGCTCCCGCCGCCGCGGCCGACGAAATGTCCGTGTCCGGGAGCCGCGCGCGGAACAAGTCCCTCGGCGTCACCATCGAGGCTCAGTACACGGTCGGCGAATACGACATTCTCATCCTCTCGGCGAAGGAATCCGGCGGCCTCGCGACCTGGCTGAAAGAGAACGGCTACAAGATTCCGCCAGGCGCCGAAGCGACGCTCGGCAGCTATATCAAGCAGGGCACCAAGTTCTTCGTCGCCAAGGTCAACCTCGACGAGCAGGCCAAGACCGGGCGGAAATATCTTCGGCCGCTGCAGATGGCCTTCGAGTCGCCCCGCTTTATGCTCCCGATCCGCCTCGGCACGGTGAACGCCGACGGCAAGCAGGAGCTGTTCATCTTCACCCTGACCAAAACCGGCCGGGTCGAGACCACCAATTATCGCACGGTGAAGCTGCCGTCCGACGAAAACGTGCCGCTGTTCGTCAAGGAGGAATTCGGCGATTTCTACCGGGCCATGTTCGAGACCAGCACCAAACGCGAAAACGACAGCGCCGTGTTTCTCGAATACGCCTGGGACATGAACTGGTGCGACCCTTGCGCCGCCGATCCGCTGTCCAACGACGAACTGCGCGAGCTCGGCGTCTACTGGCTCGACGGCGGCGACAACTGGGCCTCGCGCGCGCCGGCGGCCTCCCGCCCTTCGCCGCCGATCGCGCCGCAGGCGGCGGACGTGTTCGTGACGCGACTGCACGTGAGTTATGACGCCGCCGGTTTCCCCGAGGATCTGATGTTCAAGGAGACGGGCGACCGCTCCAACTTCCAAGGCCGCTATGTCATGCGCCACCCATACGCGGGCGACGCCGAATGCGAGGCCGCCGACCAGTACCGCGCTTCATTGCCTGAACGCTTTGAAAAGGAAGCGCAGACTCTCGCCAACCTCACCGGCTGGGATGTGAACGACATCCGCGCCAAGATGAAGGATAAGGGGCAGGACTTCACGCCGCCGAAAAAGAAAACTTGGTGGGAACGTCTCTGGAACGCCGACGACAAGGGCGGCGAGTAGCCCCGCGTGACGTCCGCCCGGGCCGCGGCGCGCGCTGAACGCTTGATCGCGCTTGGGACGGCGCGCGGGCTCAAAGTGGCGACCGCCGAATCCTGCACCGGCGGCATGGTCGTCGCCGCGCTCACCGCTGTTGCGGGCTCATCCGCGGTTGTCGATCGCAGTTTCGTCACTTACTCGAACGAGGCCAAGCACGAGCTCCTCGGCGTGCCCCTGGCGCTGATTGACCGGTTCGGCGCGGTCAGCGCCGAGGTGGCGCGCGCCATGGCCGCTGGCGCGCTGAAATGCAGCCGCGCCGACATCGCTGTCGCGATCACCGGGATCGCCGGACCCTCAGGCGGAAGCGCCGGCAAGCCGGTCGGACTCGTGTGGTTCGCGCTTGCGGCCGGCGGCGTCCCGACTCGAACGGAACGCCGGGTTTTCTCGGGCGCCTCGCGCGCCCTTGTGCGTGCGCGAGCGACGGAGACGGCCCTTGCCCTGATCGAGCGCGCCATGCTTTCGGACCCGATGGCGGCGTAATGGTCAGCGCACCAGCTTGACCTGCTCGCCGACGGCGACAGAGGCGCACGTGTCGAGCCCGTTCAGGACGCAGAAGCGCTCGCGCTTGTAGTTCTCGAAGGCCGAGCGCTGCGCCAGGCTGGCGACCGTGTCGCCGCTGCGGACAGCGACGACGTCGATCCGCTGGGTCGGCGGCGCGTTGATGCTGGCCGGATTGATCTCGCGCAGCGAGGCGACCGACTGCTCGATCCCGTTTTGCAGACTCCGCGTCGCGTCTTGCGCGCTGACCCACAGGAAAAGGTAATTGGTGTCGCCTGCCCATTTGATGACGAACGGCTGGACATCGACGACCTGGCCGTTCTGGGTCTGCGCACGGCCGTAGCCGGCGGCGCCCTGGCGGCCTCCGACGGAAAACTGCCGGATGTTGGAGAACTGCACGCCGAGCTGCTGGGCGAGCGGGCCCTGAATGATCGCGGCGGGGCTGTCGGCGCTGTTCGCGCCTGTAAACTGCATTTGCGCGTTTTGCGCGGTCGCGATCACCGCGGTCGAGGTGTTCTGGAGCTTGAAACCGCCGGGCGCGGAGAAGGAGATGCGCATTTCCGGGTGGATGAACTCGCTGCCGCGGATGAAGCCCTGCTTGACCGGATCGTCGCCGTAAAGAACGCCGTCGATCTTGCTTAGATATTGAGCCCGGCTGTTCTGGGCGGTCATCGCGGCGCTGCGCGGCACGGCCTGCGCCTCGGCGGCGGCGCGGCGTACTCGTTCGGCCGTGTTCGGGTGCGTCGAGAGGAATTCGGGCGGCGCCGCCTGTGACCCGGCGATCTGCGATTCGAGTTTTGAATACCGATCAAGCGAGTCGAGAAACTCCGCCGCGCCCGCAGGATCGTAGCCGGCCGCGGCGAGGAGGCGCACGCCGACGAGATCGGACTCATATTCCTGCTCGCGCGAGAACTGGAGCAGGTAAAGCTGCGCCGCCTGTCCCGCCGTCTGCATGAGCCCCGGATTGCGGGTGAGGATTCCGACGAGCACGGAGCCGAGCGTCGCCATATTCCCGCGGCTGATCCGGCGCGCGGTATGGCGCTTGTAGATGTGGCCGAGTTCATGTCCGATGACTCCGGCGAGCTCGGCCTCCGAATTGCCGAGCGCGAGAAGTCCCCGCGTCACGTAGACATGGCCCGGCAGCGCCATGGCGTTGATGACCGGACTGTCAAGCAGGGTCACCTTGACGGGTTCCGCCGGATTCTCCGACACGGCCATGAGCTTCTTCGTGATGCCGTCGACATAGGCGAACAGTTCCGGGTGGTTCATTTCGCCGCCGAAGGCGGCGACGATCTTCGGATGCTCCCGCTCGCCGAGCGCCCTTCCCTGCTCTTCCGAAATGCCGAACGGCCCGCCAGTCGAGGCGCAGCTCGCAACAGAGAAGGCCGCGGCGGCGGCGAGGACTTTCACGATGGCGCGCTTGGTTCGTCTCATGATCTTCCCCTTGGCTCTCCCGCTTGCCGCGACCCTAGTCGGTCGGACCCGGCGCGTAAACGGAACCGTCCGCCCGTCGGCGGCGCGACAGTCAAAACCGGCGTCGCTTCCAGTCTTCGATGATGACCTTCGCGGCGTTGTGACCCGGCGCGCCGGTGACGCCGCCGCCCGGATGCGCGCCGGATCCGCAAAGATAGAGCCCCTTGATGGGCATGCGATAGTCCGCATGCCCCGCTTGCGGGCGGAAGGCGAACATCTGATCGAGCGACAGCCTCCCGTGCATGATATCGCCGCCGACGAGGCCGAATTTCCGCTCAAGATCAAGCGGAGAATGCATCTGCGTCGCGATGATAGAGCGGCGGAAATTGGGCGCGTAGCGCGTCACCGTGGCGATGATCGTCTCGGCGGCGAGATCGCGGCACATATCCCAGTTGCGCCCGTCCGATAGCTCTGGCGCGAATTGCTGGCAGAAGAGGCTCGCGACGTGCTTGCCCGGCGGCGCGAGACTGTCGTCCATCGTCGAGGGCAGCAGCATCTCGACGACCGGCTCGCGCGACCAGCCGTAAGTCCGCGCGTCGAGCCAAGCCTTCTCGAGGTACTGGACCGATGGCCCGATGACGATTCCGGAGCGGTGGTGCTCGCCTGCCTCCGCGCCGGGCAGGCAATCGAAATCCGGCAGTTCCGACAGGGCGACGTTCATGCGGAACGTGCCCGAGCCGCAGGCGTAATTCTCCATGCGCCGTCGCATGTCGGGGTCGAGCGCGCCGTTCTTGACCATCCCGGTCAGGAGCAGTTTAGGATTGACGTTGGCGGCGACGGCCCGGGCCCTGACGACCTCTCCGCTCTCAAGCTTGACGCCGACGGCGCGCCCGCCCTCGACCACGAGCTCCGAGACCGCGGACTGCGTCGTGATCTCGACGCCGCGCGCTTCCGCAACCCGTTTCATCGCCTCGGTAATGGCGCCCATGCCGCCGACGGCGTGGCCCCAGCGGCCCTTCTTGCCGTTCACCTCGCCGAAAGCATGGTGCAGCAGCACATAGGCCGTGCCCGGCGTTTCCGGCGAGGCGTAGGCGCCGACGATGCCGTCGAAGGCAAAGGCGCCGATGATCGCCGGATGCTCGAAATAGCCGCGCAGGAACTCGGCCGCCGACTTGGTGAAGAGATCGATGATGAGGCGCTGATCGGCGAGCTTGAGCCGCCGGATCCGGTCGCCGGTCTTGGCGGCGCGGATGAGGTCTGAAAAGCCGCCGCCGACATTGGGCGGAATATCGAGAACGAGGGCGCGAAGGACGTCCGCCGCCTTGTCGATCGCTTCGTAGTAGCGCGGCAGCGCCTCGGCGTCCTTTGGGGAATGACGCGCAAACTCCTCCGCGTTGCGGGCGGGGTCGAAGGTCAGCTTCAGATACTCGCCGGGCTTCGTCCCGAGCGGCCAGAAATTGGAGATGTCGCGTTCGACGATCTTGAGACCGTTGGCGTGCAGATCGAGGTCCGCGATCACTTTCGGATTGAGGAGGCTCACCGTGTAGCTGGCGGTCGAATTGCGAAAGCCGGGATGAAACTCCTCCGTCACCGCCGCCCCGCCGACGATGTGACGGCGCTCGATCATGCGCACCTTGAGCCCGGCCTTCGCAAGGTAAGCCGCGCAGACGAGGCCGTTATGCCCCGCGCCGATGATGAGAATGTCTGTTTCAGCCATGGATGGGAGGATCGGTTACCCCGCCAGACCGATTTCTTTCAGCCGCTGCTTCAGGAACGCATCCGCGGTGATGTCGGGATATTTGGCGCCGGCGCCGCGGCAGGAGGGGATGCAGGTCAGCACGGCGTCGGAATGCGGATGCATGAAGAACGGCATGGAATAGCGCGAGGTCGCGCCCGACCCCGGCGCGTTGACGACGCGATGCGTCGTCGCCGGGATGACGTCGTTAGTCGCGCGCGCAAGCATGTCGCCTGCGTCGACAATCAGATTGTCGGGCTCGGTCTCGACGGCGAGCCACTTGCCGTCGCGGTCGAGGAGTTCGAGACCCCCGCCGTTCGCCGCCACCAGGATGGTGATGAGATTGATGTCTTCATGCGCGGCGGCGCGCACCGCGTTCGGATCGGCGTCTTTTGGAATGGGCGGATAATGCAGGAGACGGAGGATCGAGTTGCCGTCGGTCGCCATCTTGCGGAAATAATCCTTCTGTACACTGAGCGACGGCGCCAACGCCTCGAGCATGGAGAGCCCCGCGTCTTCGAGCGCGTCGTAAAGCGCCAGGAAGGTCTCGCGGAAGCCCGCGGGCTGCGCCGGCCAGACGTTCATCGGATAGATCTTCGCGAGCGGCGATGTCGGCGGGAATTCGCGCCCGACGTGCCAGAACTCCTTCAAGTCGCCGACTTTGGCGTTCTTGGCGTGCTCTTTGCCGAACGGCGTGTAGCCGCGCTGCCCGTCCACGCCGGCGACGTAGCGCCGCTTCTCCGCTTCGGGGAGCGCGAAAAACGCCGCCGACAGCTCGTAGGCGCGCTTGAGGAGATCGCGGCTGACGGCGTGGTCCTTGAGGATGATGAAGCCGTAGTACTGGAACCCCTCCATCAGCGCGTCGATGAAGTCGGTCGTCTCCTTCGCGTCGCCATGGGTGAAGGCCTTGAGGCTCAGCTCAGGAACACGGCTGAATTTTCGGGCCATGATCGCCCCCTTCTGTCGTTTCGGCGTCATAGACGGATTTTCGCTTCAAGTCCCGCCCCGGCGTCAGTTTACCGGACCGGTCCGAGCGCTTAAGGTCGCGCCCGGGGTGGAATTTCCGAGGGGACTCAACATGACCTTCATCAGAAAGCTGCTGGGCGCGGTCATCGCGGCCGCATCGGGTTTCGTCTTGGCTCCGGGCGCCGGCGCGGTCGGAATCCTCGGCCCCTCCGACGAGCAGGCGCGCGCCCTCGGCGAACAGGAACACCCGAAGATCGTTGCAGCCTTCGGGGGCGAAATCGCCGATCCCGCCCTCAAGGCCTATGTCGAGGGCGTCGCCCGGAAGCTGATGGCGGTCTCCGCCAGCCCGAACGAACCGATCAAGGTGACGGTGCTTGACAGCCCGATTATCAACGCCATGGCGCTGCCGGGTCATGTATATGTGACGCGGGGGCTTCTCTCTCTCGCCAATTCCGAGGCGGAACTCGCCGGCGTCATCGGACACGAGCTCGGCCACATCTACAAGAAGCACACCGCCAAGCGCATCAAGCGCGGCAATCTCGCGACCATCGGCGCCGTGCTGATAGGCGTTGCGACCCGCAACGAAGGCCTCATGCAATCCGCCGGTCAGGCGGCGCAGCTCTATCTCCTCCAGTTCTCGCGCAAGCAGGAATACGAGTCCGACCTCGTCGGCGTGCGGCTGCTCTCGGCCGCCGGCTATGATCCCGTCGCGCAGGCGGATTTCCTCGACGCGCTCGGCCTTCATTCGCGCTTCGAGCAGCAGATCACCGGCCAGACTGCGCCGCCGGAATTCCTCTCGACCCATCCGAACACGTCGGAACGGGTGAAGCGGGCGGCCGCCGAGGCCAAGATGGTCGCCGGCAGCGGCGTGACCGCCGAGAGGAGCCGCGAGCCCTATCTCGCGAAGATCGATCGTCTCCTTTACGGCGACGACCCGCAAACCCAGGGCTTCATCCGCGGCAACGAGTTCATTCACCCGGCCCTCAAGATCGCCTTCACGGCCCCGAGCGGCTTCAAGATGGCGAACACGCCCCAGGCGGTGATCGCGGCGGGCCCGAACGCGCAGATGCAGTTCACGGCCGCGAACAGCGCGGACGCCCCTTCCGCGATCATTACCGGTCCGCTCGCCCAGCAGCTCGGCGTGCAATTCTCCAATGTGCGCCAGTTCACGGTCAGCGGACGCAACGGCGCCTCCGGCTACGGCCGGGCGCAGGCGCAGGGCGGGCAGGTCGTCGACGTTCAGCCTTTCGTCGTGAAGTGGGCGGGGAACACCAACTACCTTTTCCTGTGGGTCAGCGCGCAGAACGCGACGCAAGGACTGCAGCCGCAGATCGAGCAGTCGGTCGCGTCGCTGCGCGATATCGATCCGGCCATGGTGAAGGTGCCGCCGGCGCAGAAGATCGAAGTGGCGACCGTCAAGGCGGGCGACACGCTGGCGAGCCTCGCCGCGCGGACAAGCTTCGCCGACTACAAGGTCGAACGCTTCTGCGTGCTCAACCACATGCCCGCCTGCAACTCGGTGACGGTCGGCGAAAAGGTGAAACTGGTCCGCTGAGACGTCAGCCCTCCTTCGCCGCGGCATGCACCCCGCGGGCGATCGCGCGCGTCAGGCAGTCCGCCGCCGCCGATCCGATCCGGGCGAGCTGCAGCGCCCGTTCAAGGCCGTCCGCCAGAGCGACCCTCGCCGTCGACACCGCGAAGATCGCGTCGCCGTCGAACGGCGTGTGCGCCGGCCGCACGGCGCGCGAGAGGCCGTCATGGGCCATCATCGCGATGCGCTTCAATTCGGCCGTCGAGAGATCCGCCGAGACCGCGACGAGGCCGATCGTGGTGTTGGCGCCCGCCGCCAGCCGTCCCATTCCGGCGAGTTTTGATTGATCCGGGAGCGGATCATCGATCGGCGCCGGCTGCGGGACATAAGGACCGCCGAATTCGCCGCCGATCTCGAACGGATAGGCCCAGGGCGTGCGGCCGTCCGGCATGAAGGCCGAGCCGACGGCGTTGTTGACGACGACGGCCCCGGCGACGAGGCCGCCGCCGAGATCGAGAGAGGCGGAGCCGAGTCCGCCCCAATGCAGTCCCGCCCGCGCGCCGCGCCCGCCGCCGACGCGGCCGATTTCAAAAGTCTGAGCCGCCGCGGCGACGGCCGCGCGTCCGAGCGCGTGATAGGGCGGGGTCGCGCCCCAGTTCTTGTCGCCGCCATTGGCGAGATCGAAGATGACGGCCGCCGGCACGATGGGGACGCTGACGCCGCCGCCGCGCGCCGCGTAGCCGACCCCCCGGTCCGCCAGCGCCTGGACGGCGCCGTCGGCGGCGGCGAGCCCGAACACCGACCCGCCGGTGAGAACGAAGGCGTGCGCCCGCCCGACGAGGTTTTCCGGCGATAGCGTCTCGATCTCGCGCACGCCCGGCGCGCCGCCGCGCACGTCGGCGCCCGCGCAGTAATGATCCTCGCACAGAACGACGGTGACGCCGGTCTCGGCGGCGGCGTCCGTCGCGTGACCGACAAGAAGGCCGGCGACGTCGGTGACGAGGTTGCGAGGGCCGGGCTTCAGCATCAGGTGGTTTCCTCAACGGCGCCATCATAGGACGCGCCGACGCGCGCGGCGAGAGCTCCGGCGAGATCGGGCGTCGCAGCCTTGAGCGCCCGCGTATACGGATGGGAAGAGGTCTCGAACAGCGTCGCCGCCGGCCCCTCGTCGACGATCGCGCCGTTTTTCATCACCAGCACGCGGTGCGAGATCGCACGCACTGTTGCGACGTCATGCGAGATGAAGAGATAGGCAAGACCCATGGCCGCGGAAAGTTCCATGAGCAGGTCGAGCGCCTGGGCGCGGGTCGAGACGTCGAGCGAGGACACCGCCTCGTCGAGGATCACGATGTCGGGCTGCGTGACCAGCGCGCGCGCAATGGCGATGCGTTGGCGCTGGCCGCCGGAAAATTCGTGGGGATACTTGTCGAGGACGTCGGCGCCGAGCCCGACGCGGACCAGCATGTCGGCGGCGGCTTTCCTGCGGGCTTCAACGCCGGGCTTTGGATCGACGAGATGCATGGGCTCGGAAACGATGCGCCAGACGCGCTGGCGCGGATCGAAACTGCCGTAAGGGTCCTGAAACACGATCTGGATGCGGCGCCGGAGCGGGCGCATGCGCCGGCCGTGACCCGGCATGAAAGGCTCGCCGCCGAGCGTCACCCGCCCTTCGTCCAGCCGCTCGAGCGCGAGAAGCGCCCGCGCCAGCGTCGACTTGCCGGAGCCGCTCTCGCCGACGAGGCCGACGACCTCTCCCCTCTCGATCGCGAGGGAGACGCGGTCGAGGGCGCGGCGCGTCGCGCCGCCCTTGCGAAATGATTTGACGCCGTCCTGGATCGTCATGAGCGCGGGGGCCGGCGCCCGGCGGGCCGGGCGTTTCGGCTCGTGCGCGGCGGCGGCGATCAGCGCCCTGGAATAGCTGTGGGCCGGGGCGGCGAGAAGGTCGCGGGTGCGGCCGGTTTCGACGATGCGGCCCCGGTGCATGACCGCGATCCGATCCGCGAAGCCGGCGATCAGCGGCAGATCGTGCGTGATGAACAGCAGACCGCAACCCGCCTTCTCGGCGAGCGTCATCAAGAGACGCACTATCTCCGCTTGCGCCGCCGCGTCGAGGGCGGTCGTCGGCTCGTCGGCGATCAGCAGCTTGGGCTCCAGCGCCACGGCGATCGCCAGCACCGCGCGCTGGCGCTGGCCGCCCGACAATTCGTGCGGATAGCGATCGAGGCCGACGCCGGCGGCCTTGAGGCCGACCATGTCGATCAGCCTCCCCGCCTCGGCGAGCGCCTCGCGCCGCGGAAGACCGCGGTGGATCTCGAACGGCTCGGCCAGCTGGCGGCCGATGGTCTGCACCGGGTTGAGCGCGGACATCGGCTCCTGAAACGCCATGCCGACGTCGCGGCCGCGGCGCTTGCGCATTTCGGCTTCGGGGAGCGCAAGGAGATTGACGCCCTCGAGCGAGATCGCGCCGGACGCCGCCGCGCCGTCCGGCAGGAGGCGCAGGATCGACAGCGCGGTCATGGACTTGCCGGAACCGCTTTCGCCGACAAGACCGAGCGTCTCGCCGCGATCGAGCGCGAGCGATACGCCGTCGAGAATGCGCGCGCCGCCGATGGCGAGGGTGAGCTGTTCGGTTCGCAGCAGGGTCATCGGCGCGCTCTGAGCTTTGGATCGAAGGCGTCGCGCAGGCCGTCGCCGAGAAGGTTGAGGCCGAGCACGCAGAGCACGATGGCGAGACCCGGGAAAATCGCCGTCCACGGGGCGATGGCGGCGATGGTCTGGCTCTCGGCCAGCATGCGCCCCCAGCTCGGCGTCGGCGGCGCCGCCCCGAGCCCGACATAGGAGAGCCCCGCCTCGGCCAGGACGCCGAGCGAGAACTGGATGGTGCCCTGCACGATGACGAGGTCGCCGATATTGGGAAGGATGTGCTCGACCGAGATCCGGGCCCTGCCCTTTCCCGCCACGCGCGCCGCCAGCACGAACTCGCGCCGCCACAGCGACAGCGCCGAGCCGCGCGCCAGGCGGGCGAAGACCGGCGCGTTGAACACGCCGATCGCGATGACGGCGTTGAGCGCGCCGGGCCCGAGAACCGCCGTCAGCAGGATCGCCAGGATAAGCGCGGGGAAGGCGAACACGATGTCCGAGGCGCGCATCGCCCATTCGTCGACAGCGCCCCCGGCGGCGGCGGCGAAAAGCCCGAAGGGCACGCCGATCGCCATGCCGAGACCGACGGCGACGATCGCCACCGAGATCGACGTGCGCGCGCCCGCCATGACGTTCGAGAGCACGTCCCGGCCAAAATGATCCGTACCGAACCAGTGCGCGGCGGACGGCGCCTGAAGCCGGGCCGGAACGTCGAACGCCGTCGGATCGAAGGGGGTCCACAGCAGCGAGGCGAGCGCCAGCAGCGCGAAGAACAGCGTCAGACCCGCGCCGACGAGGAGCCCCGGCGAGCGGCTCATGCGGGCCTCCTCAATCGAGGGTCGACCACGGCGTAGGCGATGTCGACGAGAAAGTTCACCGTGACGACGATCAGCACGAGGACGAGCACGACTCCCTGCACGACGATGAGGTCGCGCTGCGTAATCGCCTGGAAGACCAGCCGGCCGAGGCCCGGCAGATAGAAGACGTTCTCGATGATGACGCCGCCGGCGACCAGAAACGAAAACTGCAGGCCGATGATGGTCAGCGCCGGGATGAGCGCGTTGCGGAAGGCGTGGCGGCGCAGCGCCTCGCTTTCGCTGAGCCCCTTGGCCCGCGCGGTCAGCATGTATTGCCGCCCCTGCGCGTCAATGAGCGCCGACCGCATCACGCGCGCGAGGATGGCCGCCTGCGGCAGCGCCAGCACGAGCGCAGGCAAGAGCAGCGAGCGAAGGGCCGGAAGAACGCCGGCGTCCCAGCCCGGAAACCCGCCGGCCGAGGCCCAGCCGAGCACGATCGAAAACACGAACACGAGCAGGATGGCGAACCAGAAATTCGGCACGGCGAGGCCGATCTGCGTCGCCGCCATGATCAGCGCGTCGAGAGGGCCGCCCCGCCGCGCCGCCGCGACGGCGCCGAGCGGGAGGCCGACGCCGACGGCGAGGGCAAGCGCGAGCAGCGCGAGCGGCCCGGACACGGCGAGACGCTCGGCGATGAGGCTCGAGACCGGCGCGCGATAGGTGTAGCTGACGCCGAAATCACCTCTAAGAACGCCGCCGATCCAGTTGAGATAGCGTTCGACCGGCGGGCCGGCGAGCCCGAGCTCCGCGCGCAGCGCCTCGAGCGCCCTCGGATCGGCGTTAAGCCCCATCATGTAGGCCGCCGGATCGCCCGGCGCGATCTGCAACAGCACGAAAATGACGACGCTTGCGGCAAGGAGCGTCAGCGCCAGCGACAGGAATCGTCGCCCGGCATAGGAAGCTATGGCGCCCGCTCTAGTCATCGCCCTGGCTCCAGTAGACGCCGGTCACGTCATTCGCCTGGATAGGGGAATTGGCCCACAGGCCTTTCAGCCGCGCGTTCCAGACCCCGATTTTCGGAGCTTCCAGCAGAAAAACGTTGACCGCATCCTCGGCGATCTTGCGCTGCGCTTCCTTGAGGAGCCGCGACCGCTCCGCCGGGTCGGTCGCCGCGACAATGCGGGCGTAAAGCGCCCGAAACACTTCGTCCCGGTACTGAAAATAGTAATCGTCGCGGGCGTAGATGTCGATGTCCATGGGCTCGGTGTGCGAGACGATGGTGAGATCATAGTCCTTGTCGGCGAAGACCTGTTTGAGCCACTGCGCCCATTCGAGATTGACGATCTCGCACTTGACGCCGACCGCGCCGAGCGCAGCGGCGACAAACTCGCCGCCGCGGCGGGCGTAGCCGGGCGGCGGCAGCATGAGCTTGGCGGTGAAGCCGCCGCCGAGGCCCGCCTCGGCGAGAAGCGCCCGCGCCCGCGCCGGGTCATAGGGGCAGACATGCGTCAGATCGACATAGTCGGGATTATGCGGCGCGAAGTGCGAGCCGATCGGCGTTCCATAGCCGAAGCCGACCGTGTCGATGAGCGCGCGGCGGTCGATGGCGTGGCACAGGGCGCGGCGCACGCGCAGGTCGTCGAAGGGCTTGCGGCCGTTATTGACGGCGAGGATCGTCTCGCCCTCCGTCGTGCCCTTGACGACCGCGAAACGCTGGTTCGCCTCGAAAGCGGCCACGATCTCCGGCGCCGGAAAATTCGGGAAGGCGTCGATATCGCCGGCGAGCAGCGCCGCCGCCGCGGCGGAAGGATCGGAGAGAATCTGAAAGATCGCGCGTGCGATTTTCGGCGCCTCCCCCCAATAGCGGTCGAATCGTTCGAGCTCGATCTGGTCTCCCCTGCGCCACTTCGCGAAACGAAAGGGACCAGTGCCGACCGGGTTGGTCGCATTGGTCGCCGCGCTCTCCGGCGCGACGATCACGGCGTCCCCCTGGCCGAGGTTGAAGAGAAAGGCGCTCGACGGCCGCTTCAGCCGGATGCGGACACGATCGACGTCCAACTTCTCGATCGACTCGATCGGCTCGAAATAGCCGCGCTGGGCGTTGGTGGAGTCGGGTGCGCGGGCGCGCTCGAAGGAGAAGACGACGTCGTCGGCGTCGAAGCTCGTTCCGTCATGGAAAACGACGCCCGCGCCCAGCTCAAATTCATAGACGAGGCCGTCCGCCGAGACGCTCCATGATTTCGCGAGCGCCGGCGCGACCGCCCCGTCGGGGCCGATGCGCGTCAGTCCTTCAAAGACATTGGCGTAGACGACCTCGTCGATCGCCGCCGCCGCGCCCGCGGTCGGATCGAGATTGGGCGGCTCAAGGGGAATGCCGATGACGACCTCGGCGCGGCGCTGCGCTGACGACGGCGCGCCGCAGGCAAGAGGCGAGAGCGCGAGACATAGCAGCGCCAGCGCGCGCCCGA
Organism: Parvularculaceae bacterium; assembly: GCA_013389105.1. Lineage (GTDB taxonomy): Bacteria > Pseudomonadota > Alphaproteobacteria > Caulobacterales > Parvularculaceae > Amphiplicatus. Next base: position 29,348 of record JACADZ010000009.1, read on the forward strand.
GCAGGTCCCAATTGGCGGAAAATCTCGCGGCTCTTTCGGTTAACGTCAGTTCCAAGCCCGGGCGATTTTGGCCGGCCCGGTCGCGGACGCCGCGCAGAGCCCCGACCGTATCGGCGGGCGCGAAAGATCGATCGACCGCCGACCTGAATTTGCTCGAAAACCAGCGGACCGATTTTTTCGCCCGGCGCTCCAAGATGCGCCTGGCGCCCGGCCGCAGGCCGCGCAGGGCCGTATCATCAACGCACTCTTTGAATTTCGAACTCGGCACGCTCATCACCTCCTTTCTGTCAGGCGTTGCACCATCATAGGCCAGCGCGAGGGGTGTGGGATAACTTCGACCTGTTTCCCCTCCAGGTTGCCGGCTTGCTGGGCTCCCATGGTTAATTTCAGCGGCCGGCGCCGACTTCAGCCCTGGGCGCCGGCGTAGACCTGAAGCGCCTTAATGCGCTTTTCGATCGGCGGGTGGGTGGCGAAGATGCCGGCGAACGGCGTCTTGTTGTGCACCATCATCTGGCGCAGGTCGGCCGGGGCGTCGACGTCGCTGTTCGTCGAGATTTTCCTGAGCGCGCGGACCATGGCGTCCGGGTTCTTGGTCAGCTCCACCGAGCCCGCATCCGCGAGGAACTCACGCTTCTGTGAAAGGACGAAGCGGACGACGATGGCGAGGAGGTAGGCGATAATGACGGCGGCGATCGCGATGAGGATGAGCATGCCGCCGCCGCGGCTGTCGCCCTTGCGGCTTCGCGTGTGACCGCCGATCCGGACGCCGCGATCGAAGGCGGAGCGCCAAAGCATCTCGCCGAAGAACGAGAAAATGCCCACGAAAATCACCGCGATGATGAGCAGGCGCACGTCGCGATTGCGAATGTGGGTCAATTCATGCGCGATCACCGCCTCAAGCTCGTCGCGATCCAGCCGCTCGACAAGGCCCCGCGTCAGGGTCACTGTGTAGGACTTCTCGCCGACGCCGCTCGCGAAGGCGTTGAGCGCGGATGTGTCGATAATCGCCAGTTTCGGCATGGCCATGCCGCCGGCGATCGCGAGGTTTTCGAGAAGATTGTAGATTTCCGGGGCCTCCTTCCTCGAGACGCCCTTCGCCCCGGATGAAGCCTCGATCAGTTTCTGGTGAAAAACCCAGGCGATGAGAAACCACAATCCGGCCCCGACCAGTGCGAAGGGCCAGACGCGCGCCATGTGCGAGAGCGCCAGCGCGAGACCGTCGTCGAGCGTCGCGACTTCCTCGACCAGCCCGACATAGAAGGCGACGAGTCCGAAAAGCAGCAGCAACAGCAATACCGGGAACCCGGCGAGGAGCAGCACGGACTTGATGTTGTTGTTCCAGATGTGCGTTGCGAGCCCGTACGCGTTCATGGAGGCCTCAGGAGAACGCGAACGCCGACGCCGAAGCGGCGTGCAGGCGCGTCGGGTCGAGAAAGGGAACCGCGACGTCGTCGAGGCCGATCAGCAGCGAAAGCTCCGTGCAGCCGAGGCGGACGCCCTCGGCCCCGGGCGGGCGCGGCCTCTCGAGGCGCCGGCGATGGATCGCCGTCGACTCCGGACTGATGCCGCCGATGAGACCGATCGTCTTCATGACGGGGCCGCCGCCGGCGCGCGCGACATGGCGAGTAGCGTCGGCGCGCCCGCCGGCAGAGGCAGGGGCGCGCCGGCGACAAAGCCGAGGCGCCGGTAGAGCGGCGTGTTGCGCGGGTTCGAGTTTTCGAGATAGGCGGGCGCGCCGTCGGCGTCCGCGCGCTTGAGGCCTTCGGCGATGAGGCGCCCGCCAAGGCCGCCTCCGCGCGCGCGCGGTCGCACCCCGACGGCGAAGAGATAATAGTGCGGGTACGGAGGGTGGGCCTGCTCGGCGATCTTGCCGACGCGGGCGGCGCGCCGGAGCGTTGCGAGCCCGCAGGTCCGCAGCAGGGACCAGGCCAGCGCGGCCTGATCGGCGCCCTTCATCACGGCAGGCCTCCCGGGCGCCAGCCACCAGGTCGCGGCGTCGTCGCCGGCGACGTGCGAGAAGCCGTGCGGCCGGTAAAGGCGCCGCCCGAGTTCACGAAACAGGATGCCTGCCCGCCCGCGCCCGCCGAGCGTCCAGCTCATCACGGGATCTTCAGCGAACGCCTCGGCGAGAATATCGACCGTGCGGTCGAAATCATCCGCCGACGCTTCCCTAGGTGCCGGTCCGGCCACGCCGCGCGACCATCGTTAGAACTTGACGTTGGGCGCCGTCTCCGCCGCGGCCCGACTCGCCTCTGGGATCTCAAAAAACTCGCGCTGCTTGAAATTGCCCATGGGCGCGATGAAGTTGCCCGGTATCTGCTGGATCGCCGTATTGAACTCCTGGATGGCGTTGTTGAAGAAGCGCCGCGCCGCCGCGATCTTGTTCTCGACGTCCGCGAGCTCGCGCTGGAGCGCGAGGAAGTTCTCGTTCGCCTTGAGGTTGGGATAGGCCTCGGCCAGGGCGAAGAGCTTGCCGAGCGCGGCCGTGAGCGCGCCTTCCGCCTGCCCCTGCGCCGCCGGGCCATGGGCGCTTGCGGCGGCGTTGCGGGCCTGGATCACGGCGTCGAGCGTCGTCTTCTCGTGGCTGGCGTAGCCCTTGACGGTTTCGACGAGGTTCGGAATGAGGTCGTGACGTTGCTTGAGCTGCACGTCGACGTCGGCGAACGCCTGGTCCGCCCGCTGATTGAGCCCGACAATGCGGTTATAGATGGCGACGCCGACCAGAACCACCAGCGCGACCGCGCCGAGAACGACCCACAAGCCTGTCATAACGCCTCCCATTTGCGGCGCGCTTGCGCCTATATGGCTGACGGGCGTTTTATCGCCTGATTTGTCCGCGGCGCAATTAAAGAGGGGTCGAACATCCCATGGAAATCATCGCCGAAGGTCTCGCCTTTCCGGAAGGACCCCTGCTCCTGCCGGACGGCGCGTTGCTCGTGGTCGAGATCAAAGCCGAGCGGCTGACCCGCATCCGCCCCGGGCGCAGGCCCGAGGTCGTCGCGACGATCAAGGGCGGACCGAACGGCGCGGCGCTCGGGCCGGACGGGGCCGTCTATGTCTGCAACAATGGCGGATTCGAGTGGCGCGAGGTCATGGGCCAGACGATCTCCGGCGACGCGGCCGCGGATTACCGCGGCGGCTCGATCGACCGCGTGGACCTCGCCACCGGCAAGGTCGAGACCCTCTACACTCATTGCGACGGGCATCCGCTGAAGGGTCCGAACGATCTCGTCTTCGACCGAACCGGCGGCTTCTGGTTCACCGACCACGGCAAATCGTGGGGGCGGATGCGGGATTATGGCGGGGTGTACTACGCGAGGGCGGACGGCTCGAAGATCGTCGACGCGGCTTATCCCATGTATTCGACCAACGGGGTCGGGCTGTCGCCGGACGAGAAGACTCTGTTCGTCGCCGAGACCATGACGTCGCGCCTGTGGGCGTTCGACATCGAGGCCCCAGGAGTGCTCGCGCCGTCCGCGCTCCCGATCCCGGGTCGCATCGTGACGACGCTGCCGGGACTTCAGCTGCTCGACTCGCTCGCAATCGAAGCCGACGGCCGCGTCTGCGTGGCGACGCTCCTCAACGGCGGCATCACGACGATCGCGCCGGACGGGACGAGCGAGCACCTCGCCCTGCCCGATCTCTTCCCGACCAATATCTGCTTCGGCGGGATCGACCGGCGCGACGCCTACGTCACCCTGTCGGGAACCGGACGGATCGCCAGGCTGCGCTGGCCGCGGCCGGGGCTGAAGCTGAATTTCGGGGCGTAGCCCGCTCGTGACGGCGGCGGACTGCTTCTGTATCGTATCGTCGCCGTCAAGGGGTTCACGATGATTCGCTCGCTCGTTCTCGCCGCCGCGCTCGCCGTCTCGGGCTGCGCCTCGACCTACTACGCCACGATGGAGAATTTCGGCTTCGCCAAGCGCGAGATCCTCGTCGACCGCGTCAAGGACGCCCGCAAGGAGCAGGCCGAGACCCAGGAGGTGTTCGCCTCGGCGCTCGACGAGTTCCGCAGCCTCGTCGATATCCAGGGCGGCGAACTCGAAAAGCAGTACGACAAGATGAACGCCTCCTATGAGGGGGCCAAGCGCCAGGCCGGAGAAGTCCGCACACGGATCAAAGCGGTGGACGACGTCGGCCAGCGCCTGTTCCGCGAATGGGACAAGGAGCTCGAACAGTATGAGAGCGCGGACCTGCGTCGGCGCAGCGCCGAGCAGCTCGCCCGCACCCGCGCGGACTACGACAAGCTCCTCGCCGCCATGAACAAGGCCGCGAGCAAAATGGACCCCGTGCTCGAACTCTATCAGGATCAAGTCCTGTTCCTTAAACACAACCTCAACGCCCGAGCCGTCTCCTCGCTCGAGCTCGAGAGAACCAGGATCGAGGAGCGCGTCGAAACCCTGATCGCGGAAATGAACGCCGCCATCGCCGAGGCCGACACCTTCATCAAGTCGATGGACAGCGGCGCCTGAGGCGCCCTCCCGCTTGAATCCCCGCGCGCCGTTCCCATGTGCGTGGCGGGCCAACAGGGAGACCGTTCATGATCGACGCGCGCCGCATTCTTGAAGACCTCGCCCGCCAGGCTTCCGATCTCGCCAAGGACCCGCGCGTCGAGGCCCGCCTCGGCGACGCCAAATCGGCCGCGCAGAAAGTGCGCGAGCGCCTCGAGACCGATCCCAAAGCGCGAACCGTTGCAGCGGGCGCAGGCGGACTCCTGCTTCTCGGCATGCTCGGCAGCGAGGGCGGCCGCAAGTTTCTCGGCGCCGTGGCCAAGACCGGAATCGCCGCCGGCCTCGGCGCGCTCGCCTACAAGGCGTGGGCGGAACGTCACGGCCGCGCCGGAGCTGCGGCCGAGCCTGACGCCGACGCCCTGAAGGAATCCGGTTATCTCATCGACGTCGAGAAGGACCCGGAATTCGCCTCGGCCCTTGTCCACGCGATGCTCGGCGCCGCCTATGCCGACGGAGAACTCGATACGCGCGAGCGGGTCGCCATCGACGCGGCGCTGATCCGCTCCGGCGCGAGCGAGGAGGATCGCCGGGAGCTTCTCAGCAACATGCCGGAAAAGGAACGCATCGCCCTCATCAAGAAGGGCGCGCGATCGCCCAATCACGCGGCTGAACTCTTCGCGGCCGCCGTCGTCACCGCCGGCGAGCAGAGCACCGAAACGGCGTTCCTCGGACGGCTCGCGGACGCGCTCGGCATTCATCCCGAGCATGCCGCGGCCATCCCCCCC
>JACADZ010000096.1 GCA_013389105.1 Parvularculaceae bacterium
GCCGGAAGGCGGGGCGCTTTTTGCTGTCTCTCCTCGCGCGATGCGGGCGCGGTCTTGCTGCGTTTGGCGCCCATCATCTTGATGTAGATGGTTACCGGCACATTTGCTGCATGGCTCTATTCGGGAAAGCGTATCGGCCTGGGGGGGCTTTATGGGTTGCATTCTCAACCGCTGTGATCATGTCGCTGGCGACCTGCTCGTGGTCGCCTATTACGCCACCTTCGTCCTTATCGCGGTCGGGCTTTCATACTTCGCGAATTCCCGCTCGATCCGCACCGCCGCAAGCCTTATCGGCATCGCCTGGGCCTTCGGCCTCTTCGCATTCTTTTATCTCAACACGCCGAGTTATTTCCTCGTCCTGGTGATGCTCGACACAATATTGGCCTATCACTTCTGGCGCATGGCGAAGGTCGAAATCTTTCCGGTGCCGCTCTGCATCATCCTGATGCTCGAGATCACCTTCATCACCTTCGCGCAGGCCGCCGGTCTCTCGCACTACGCGACCATGTTCATCCTCAACCGCCTCTTCGAGCTGACGCTCTTGTACCTCATCGGCTGCTCGCTCTTTCGCATCCAACTGCTGCGCCACCAGCGAAAATCCAGGGAGCCGATCACCGACTGGCGCGTCCGCTTCGTCGTCGGCTGACGGCGCCGCCGCGCGCGCGCCGTCAATTCCGGCGCGACAGGAGGACGAAGAGTTTCGACCTCTCTCGATCATAGTCCGTCGCCTGAACAGGGCGCTGAAGGCGGCGCGGGCTGTGAGTTTGGCCTAGTGGCGGAAATCAGGATGAGGCCCGGCGAGCCGGCAAGGCGCAATACCCGCCTCGTTCCATAATTTGTTCAATGAACGGGCGTTTCCTCGCGCGCGAGTTCATCGGCGAGCACGCGCAGAAGCGCCAACAGGCGTGAGTTCACCGTCACTTTCTTGCCGGTCGACAGGGTCACGGTGACCGTCCCATCTTTCAACGGGCCCGTCACTTTCTCCTTCCAGAGCGCGCCGTCAAACAAGTCGAACCTGGTCACGTCCTCGCCGCCTTCACTGAAAGCGGCGACATCCATAAGGCTGATGAGTTTGCCTGTCACGCCATGGGTCCCTTGAAGGTGTTTCGATGCTTTTTCACCATGTCGGCGGCATCATAAAGAACGCCGAGCGCGGCGGCGTCCTTGAAGCCGTCGGGGAAGGCGTGCCGGTATTTCTCGGCGAGGTGCAGCAGCAATTTCGAAGCGCCGTCGGCGCTGTCCCCTTCAAGCGCTGCCAGATTTTCGTCGAGCAGAAGATGGGCGAGAAAGAGCGTCTGGATTGACAGACCCGAGCGATCGGCGACCCGCTGCAACGCCTTTACGGAAACCGGCTTCCGGCCCGCCTCAATGCGTGAATAGACGGGCTGGCTGATGCACAAAAGCTCGGCCATTTCGCTCTGCGTCAGGTCAAGGATGGACCTGCAAACGCGCAACAGGGACCCGAATTCGAGCATCGCTACAAGAACCCTCGAAATCTTGAGAAGTTTGCCGCCGGATGATCAAAATCGCAACAGAATTCAGCGTTGATCCGCACCCCAATAACGCGAATTCAAGTCCCCGAAGGCGGCTTTATTCCGCCAGCGAATAATCTATTCGCCGGGCGAATAAGACCCCCCGAAAATAGAATAAGACACCCTCAAGAACGAATAGGAACGAGCTCCATAATTGATCCCGCCTGCTGCAAAATGTCCGCGAGGCTTGAGGAGGCTCGAGGCGAGATGGGGCGAAACAGCGCGCGAAAAACCGATCGATCAGGGTTCGGCGACCGGCAGAGACCGGCCAAATCCCGAAAGCCGTCGCCTAAAATCGCAACGCCGTTCCTGAGCGCCGATGAGGCCGCGCTTTATCTCCGCGTCAGCGTCCGAGCGCTTGAACATTTTCGCGGCGATGGCGGCGGTCCTGACTATCGCAAACATGGCGGCTCCATCGTCTATCACCGCGACGAACTCGATCGCTGGTCGGCGCAGCGGCGCTATTCCTCGACCTCGAAGAAGGCCGGCGAATGAGACGCGGGGCCACGATCATTCTCGCGGCTTCCGGCGTCGCGATTGCGGCGCTCGCCTTCGCCAGCGCGCACCCGCTCGCGCCGATGCTGGTCTGGAACGCATCGGCAAGCGCGCCTATCGGGCTCTATCGGATCAAGCCCAATACCCAGCCGGAAATCGGTGCTTTCGTGCTCGTCCGGCCTGATGAAGACCTAGAGAAATTCATTACGGAACGCGGATATTTGCCAAAGGATATCCCGCTCCTGAAGCGCGTCGCGGCCCTTCCCGGAGACGGAATCTGCCGCGATTCCAAAGCCGTCTACATCAACGAAACCCGCGTCGCCGATGCGCTGAATTTCGATTCCCGGGGCCGAAAGATGCCGGCCTGGAGCGGCTGTTTCACGCTTCGATCAGACGAGATTTTCCTCCTGAACGACCCCGAAAACTCCATCGACGGGCGGTATTTCGGTGCGACGAGGCTTGATGACGTGATCGGTGTCGCGCGCGCCGTGTGGGTACGGAGATGATGGCGATGGTTGGCGCGATGACGGAGCGGATAGGGGGTAGGCGGAGGAAGGCAAGATGAAAGCGATGGTGCATTGCGGGTCTGCACGTCAGGATTTATGCGGGTTTGGGTGGCGCCATCTGTGTGCGGAGTGGCGCCATTTGGCTCCATTTTATGCATGGGGATTTACGCCGATAAGGGGCGTAGACTGATGGTCTGCAACTGCTGACGCGGGGTCGCGGCCTGATCTTTTTTAGAGCCGCGATGGGCTACGCCCTCGCCGCCGGAGTGGACCAGCGGCGGGCTTTCGGCTTAGGCTGGCGGCCATGATCGCCGCACTGCGCATGATCCTCCTGATGCTGAGTGTCGCGGCCGGCCTAGCGCCGGCGCCGGCATTTGCGCACCGGGGCGAAAGGGCGAGCCAGACCGGCTATGTCGAGGCGGGCGGGACGGCGTTCCGTCTCGCGAGGACGGGGAGCGCCGCCGCCGCCCCGACCCGTATTCGCGCCGATCATCTGGGGAGCGCGGCGGCCGCCGCCCATGCGGCGGGGACGGTGACCTCGCGCGAGCGGGTCCGAGCCGCTGCCGCGGCCTTTTCCGCCTGCCGTCGATCCACTGGATCGATGGCTTCGGCTGGCGCCGAACCGGCTCCAAAGCCCTTCGGCGAGGAATTCCTCAATCCCGCCGCCAA
>JACADZ010000094.1 GCA_013389105.1 Parvularculaceae bacterium
CCTCCAGGCTGCGCATGCCGGGCAGCTCAAACATCGTGTCGAGCAGAATCGATTCCAGGATGGACCGCAAGCCGCGCGCGCCGGTCTTGCGGGCGATGGCCTTCCGCGCAACCGCTCTCAGGGCGTCCTCGGGAATGGTCAGGCGCACGTTTTCCATCTCGAACATGCGCTGATACTGCTTCACCAGAGCGTTCTTCGGCGCAGTCAGAATCTGCACCAGCGCCGTCTCGTCCAGATCTTCGAGCGTCGCGATCACCGGCAGGCGCCCGACAAACTCCGGGATCAACCCGAACTTGAGGAGATCTTCCGGCTCCACCTCGCGCAGCACTTCGCCGGTGCGACGATCATCGGCCGAGCGAACATCCGCGCCGAACCCGATTGACGCCCCCTTTCCACGCTGCGCAATGATCTTTTCAAGGCCGGCGAATGCGCCGCCGCAAATGAATAGAATATTGGTCGTATCGACCTGCAGAAACTCCTGCTGCGGATGCTTGCGCCCGCCCTGCGGCGGCACGCTGGCGACCGTGCCTTCCATGATTTTCAGCAGCGCTTGCTGCACGCCCTCGCCCGACACGTCGCGCGTGATCGAAGGGTTGTCCGATTTACGGCTGATCTTGTCGACCTCGTCGATATAGACGATGCCGCGTTGCGCCCTTTCGACATTGTAATCCGCCGCCTGGAGCAGCTTCAGGATGATGTTCTCGACATCCTCGCCGACATAGCCGGCTTCGGTCAGCGTCGTCGCGTCCGCCATGGTGAACGGCACGTCGAGGATGCGCGCGAGTGTCTGTGCAAGGAGCGTCTTGCCGGAGCCGGTCGGCCCGATCAGCAGGATGTTCGACTTGGCGAGTTCGACGTCGTTGTTTTTCTGCGCATGGTTAAGGCGCTTGTAGTGGTTGTGGACGGCGACCGAGAGCACGCGCTTGGCGTAGGACTGGCCGATCACGTAGTCGTCGAGCACCTTGTGGATGGTCTGCGGGCTCGGCACGCCGTCGCCGGCCTTCACCAGCGAGGACTTCGACTCCTCGCGGATGATGTCCATGCACAGTTCGACGCATTCATCGCAGATGAAGACCGTCGGGCCGGCGATGAGTTTCCTCACTTCGTGCTGGCTCTTGCCGCAGAAGGAGCAATAAAGGGTGTTCTTGCCGTCGCCGCCGGATTTGCCGCCTACTTTGCTCACGCTTACACTCCTCTTCGGCGCCAAAGCCGGCGCCCGCCAAATCCGGTCCTTTGAGGCGTCCCCTCGAGACCTTTAGAACCCTGTTGCGGCCGGGTTCCGATTTCGCCGCTTTCGCCACTCCGACCGGCCCCTCCGCAGGTCGGTGCAGGAAGGGCGCCATAGGCTCCGGGCGGCGTCGCCAATTTGTCATTCGACCATATTCCAGCCGGCCGGATCAAGCGCTGCGCCCCCGGCGAGTCGGTTAATCAACTTTAGACCTCCGCCGGCGGCGCCCGCTCGGTCAGAACCTGGTCGATCAGGCCGAAATCGACCGCCTCGTCAGGGGTGAGGAAATGGTCGCGATCGAGCGTTCTCTCAATGACTTCATAGGGTTGGCCGGTGTGCTCCACGTAGATTTCATTGAGCCGCCGCTTCATTTTGATGATGTCCTGGGCGTGGCGCTCAATGTCCGACGCCTGGCCCTGGAAGCCGCCCGAGGGCTGGTGGACCATGATCCGCGAGTTGGGCAGGGAGAACCTCAAGCCCTTTTGACCGGCCGTGAGCAGGAGGGAGCCCATCGAGGCGGCCATCCCAATGCACATGGTCGAAACCGCCGGGCGGATATATTTCATCGTGTCGTACATGGCGAGGCCGGCTGAGACCGAGCCGCCTGGGGAGTTGATGTAGAAGGAGATTTCCTTCTTGGGGTTCTCCGCCTCAAGGAACAGGAGCTGGGCGACGACCAGGGTCGAGACCTGGTCATGGACCGGGCCGGCCAGGAAGATGATCCGCTCCTTCAGGAGCCGCGAGTAGATGTCATAGGCGCGCTCGCCGCGGCTCGATTGCTCGACGACCATCGGCACCAGCGTATTCATGTAAATGTCGTGTGGGTCTCTCATTTTGTCTTTTCCCGAGTTCCTGGCGGCGCGAGCGGCACTCTAGCGGCGTTTCCGGCCGCGTGGGTTAATATGGTGTTGCGGCCTCCATAGACCATACCCTCTCAAGAGGCATCCTAGGGCGGTCGCGCTTAAAAGCGGGTTATTCCTCCCTTTCTCGTCACCTCCAGCAGAGGCGTGTGGCGTTTTCGATTGAGGCGGCGAAGCCCGGGTGTCGGGGCGCCAGCGCGCGAGGCAGGTCGCCCATGGCGGCGACTTCAGCCGATCTCGCGGCGGCGCGCCTTCATGAACCCGGCTGGCTCACGCGCCATGTTCGGCGAAGCGCGGTCCTGAAGGACGCGAGTCAGATTTTCGGGGTGAGGGCGTGTTCGGCGCCTTTCTCCCCGAGTTTTTGCAGGCAGTACCAGCAGAACCCGACCACGCCGGTCGCGCCGGCGGCGCCCGCGGCAAGACCGGTAGCCCAGGAAAGGGCGCCGAGAGCGGCAACCATGACCGCCTTGAGCGCGACGGCGATCAGGCTGGCGGCGAGGATGACGGCGACCGGCCAGCCCACAAACAGAAGTGGGCCGCTCGTAATCTCCACATTGCGCCGTCGCTTCAGCCAGTCGAGGACGAGCCAGACGGCAAGAACGCCCATGCCAATCTGGACGAGTCCGACGACGCCGCCCGCGGCGACGAGCGCCGCGACGGTCGCGAGGAGAGCCTTCATCGGCACGGCGAGGCCGTCCTGCGGACCGCCCGAAGAATTCGTATACTGAATCCTTCCTTCCGCATCGAGGTAGCTCTGGCGCTCACGGGACATCATGTCGGCGCTCGCCTTGTCGCCGAAAAGCTTCGCGACGCCCCAGGGCGAGAAGTCGCTCAAGGCTTCCATCCAGCCGGTTTGCGCCCGGAGCGCCGCGTCGATTACGGGCTTGGACGCAACCGTCTCGACGAAGCGCCCGACAATCAGCGAAATCGCAAAGGCGACGACGAAACCGGCGACTCGTCTGCGCCAGCCCTTCTTGACGATTCTATCGGCGGCCTGACCGGTCATGACGCCCCCGCCTGGGATTTTAGCAGCCTCGCCCGCGTCTGCGGAAGCCAGGTCGCGCCCGGCGATCCCCTGCGAGGACAGGCGGCCCTCTCGCGGTGGGCGGCGGGCGCATGGTAGAAACGGCGAAAAGCGCCGGGGCCGTCCCATTTCCAGAGTCTTCGCCAAAGTCGGCCTGCGCAGACCCGGTCGGCGACGACGCTTCCGAACGCAGGCGTCCGGATGACCCTCAACGACCTCTATCTCGTCTCGCAGATCGCCGTCGCCGCGATCGGCGTGCCGACGCTCATCTTCCTGGCCATGCAGGTGCGCCAGAACACGAAGCAGCTGCGCGCCAACGCCGCGCACCAGTTTCTCGAGACCAATAAGGATCTCAACATCGCCATGGTCGGCAGCAAGGAGGCGGCGAGCGTCTATGTCCGCGGCATCCACGACTTCGAGGCGCTCGACGACGCCGAAAGGCTGCAATTCGTACTGTGGACGGGCCAGTATTATCAGACCTTTTCTAACATGTACGACCTCTGGAAAGCCGGCTCGCTTCCGGAAACCGCGTGGCGCCCCGTCCGCAAGCACCTGATCGACATGCTGTCGATGCCCGGCACGCGCCATGTCTGGGAGTCCTTCGCGCGCGATGCGCTCCCGCCGGACTTCATCGCCTATGGCGACCGGCTCGGCGCATCGGGCGAGAAAAGCTATTCGCTGACGAAGGGTCTTGCGGGGAATGCGGGGGCCGTATCGAAAGTCGCGGACGGGCGATGATCCTGCGCCGCATCATCGCGCATTTCAAAGTGCAGGAATGGACGGCGATCGCTATTGACTTCGTCATCGTCGTCCTTGGCGTCTTCGTCGGCATCCAGGCGTCCAAGTGGAACGCGGCGCGGATCGAGCGTTCCGGCGACCGCCGGGCCCTCGCGCTGTTCATCGATGAACTCAGTTTGATGTCGGAAGAAGCGGAATACGCGCTTGCGCTCGAGGCGGCGAAATGATCTCGCGCATCGCTCGCCTGTGCGCCATCGCGGCGCTCTCTCCCGCGCTCGCCGTCGCGGCGCCGCTGACCGCCAACGAGCTGCCTCAAAGCCTCCTCGCCGCCTGCGAGTCGCGTGCGGCGGCGCTATCGCGGGCCGAGGCGCCGATCGTCGCCGCCGCTCGCGACCTCATCGCCATGGGCGTGTTCCGCGAGGCCGACTTCGACGGCGTCGGGATCGGCTTTTGCGGTCTGAAGGCCGCGGGCGGCCCGGCGGCGACCGCGAACTGCGCCAATGACTCGATCCTTGCCGATGAGGGCTTCGCCTCACATGACCAGCGGCTGCCGCTGGTCGCGGTCCTCGCGCATGAGATGCGGCATCACCAACAGCACCAGGAACGCAAGGCCGCGGGGGGGGAGGGCTATTGCGAGAGCGCCGCCTATGCGGCCGAGAAACCGGAACTCGAAGCAGAGGCCGACGCCTTCGGCGATGCGGTCGCGGCGCTCTTCTTCGTCGGCCGCGACGTCGAGATCGTCAATGACTGCAAAGTCGATATCGCCCTCTATGTCGAGGCGGACGAGGCGCTGGCCCCGGCGGGACCGGCGAGGTTTACCGCCGTCGCCGCGCTCTCGCGCGAGAGCCTCGCGCTCAAGGCGCTTTCGGGAGAGGTCCGGTTCTACGCGCAGTCGCAACCGCGCGACGGCGTCCGCTATGTTTGGCGCGGACCGAATAGGACGGACCTGCGCTTCATCGGCGGCAAGCCGTACGCCTTGAAGCGCGCGACGCTACAAGCGTCCTCGCCGACCGAGGGTCCGTTCCGCCTGCGCCTGTCCTGCCCGGGCGCGACCGTGGCGCCGAAACGATGAGTCTTCGCCGCGTCATCGCAGATGTCCGCACGCGGGATTGAACGCCGATCGCCATCGATTTCGTCATGGTCGTCGTTAGGGTCGTCGCCGGCATCGAGGCGGCTAACCTAATGCGGCGCGCGCCGCTCTAGGACGCGGTCGCGCCGCGGCGTTTCGGGAGAGCCTTGCTCAGACCTCGCCGGGCTCCTTCATCAGCTCTTCCTTGGTGACCTTTTTTTCGGTCACGGCGGCCTTGCCGACGATGTAGTCGACGACCTTTTCCTCGAACAGAGGCGCGCGCACCTGCGCGACGGCGCCGGGGTTCTGCTGATAGAATTTCAGCACCTGCTGCGGCGTCACCTTCTGGCCCTGCATCGACAGGATCTGCGCCTCGCGCAGCGCCTGCTGCTGGATGGCGCGCTGCAGTTCCTCGTTAGGGACCTGCACCTGCGCGCGCTTGCCGATTTCGGCGAGCACGAGCCCCAAGCGCACGCGGCGCTCGGCGATGGCGCGATACTCCTTCTTCAGTTCGTCCTCGGTCTTGTCCTTGTCTTCCTCATCGCGCTCCGAGCCTTCGACCTGGCGCCAGATCGCCTCGAATTCGGCGTCGACCATGCCTTTGGGGAGGTCGAAGGAATGAGCGGCGTCGAGCTTGTCGAGCAGCGCGCGCTTGAGATGCCCGCGCGAGAGCTGGCGGTAGTCGCTCTCGATGCGCTCCTTGAGGGCCTTCTTGAGCGCGTCGAGATTGTCGAGTCCGACCTTCTTCGCCAGTTCGTCGTCGATGGCGACCGGCTGAGGGGCTTTCACCTCTTTGACCTTGACGGCGAACTCGGCCGCCTTGCCGGCGAGATCCTTCGAGCCGAAATCTTCCGGGAACGTCGTCTTCACCGTCACGTCCGCTCCGGCGACGGCGCCGATGAGCTGGTCTTCAAAGCCGGGGATGAAGCGGTCCGAACCGAGCACGATGGTCTGATCCTCGCCCTTGCCCCCGGCGAACTCCGCGCCGTCGATGCGCCCGACATAGTCGATGAGAAGCTGATCCCCCTTCTCGGCTTTCGCGCCGGCGGCGCGCGCCTCGTAGGTTTTCTGGTTATCGGCGACCGCCTTCAGGGCCTCGTCGAGGTCCGCCTCGGGGATGTCGGCGACGAGGCGCGTCAGGGAGATAGTCGCGACGTCGATCGGATCAAAGGCCGGCAGGACTTCTCCGTGCACGTCGTATTCGAGGTCGGCCTTGCCGCTGATGACCGCCTCCATATCGCCCTTGAAATGCGGGTGGGGGGCCGAGGCCGGCTGGAGGTTGCGGTCGGAGAAGGTCTTCATGGCCGTTTCGGACACGATTTCCTGGACGATCTCGCCCATGATGCCGCGGCCGTAGACCTTCTTGAGATGCGAGAGCGGGGCCTTGCCCTTGCGGAAACCTTTAAGATGCAGGCGGCCCTTCATGTTCTCGAGCCGCTTCAAAAGGCGCTTGTCGAGCTCGGCGGCCGAGACCCGCACCGTGAACCGGCGGTCGAGACCTTCCGCGCTTTCGTTGATGACTTCCATCGCCTGTCGCCTTTCGTCTTTCTTCTCAGTTTCAGCCCGACGCCTTAACGCGCCCCTCACGCGCCGGGCCAGGCGGAGCGCACAGCGCGAAGCCTGGTGCGGATGGAGGGACTTGAACCCCCATGGGTCGCCCCGCTGGAACCTAAATCCAGTGCGTCTACCAGTTCCGCCACATCCGCGAGGCGCGAGGAAGCCCCCGCGCGCCGGGGGCCCCGTCAGGAGGGCGTCTCTATAGCAGGAGATTTGAGGCCGTAAAGGCGCGCTCAGAAGCGCCGTTCAAACCACATGACGTCCCAATAGCGGCCGAACTTGCGGCCGACCTCGGAGAGGGTGGAGACGCGGGCGAAGCCGAAGGCCTCGTGCAGGGCGACCGAGGCCGGGTTGGGCGCGACGATGAGGGCGTAGGCGCGGTGTACGTCGGCGCGGCCGAGGGAGTCGAACAGCGCCGCGTAAAGGCGGCGGCCGATCCCCCGCCGTTTTGCGTCCGGCGCAAGGAACACCGAGACCTTCACCGAGGTTTCGTAGGCCCCGCGCGGGTCGAAGGCGGCCGCGTTCGCAAAGCCGATGACGCGCGCGGCCTCGAGGGCGACGAAGCCGGGATGGCGAGGGTTAGTCCGCGCGGCGATCCACGCCTCACGCGCCTTGAGGTCGTATTCCTCCGTCTCGAACGTCGCCGCGCTCTCGCGGACATATGGGTTGTAGACGGCGTTGATCCCATCGGCGTGGACGGGCGCGACGGGCTCGATCGAGACCCCCATCGTCACTCCCCGGTCCAGCCCGGCCCGCGGACGACCCGGCCCGGGGTCGCGCCGGTGTGTTCTTCGTTCTTCAGCACCTGCACGCCGTTGACCCACACGTCGCGCACGCCGGTCGCGAACTGGTGGGGCTGGGCGAAGGTCGCATGGTCCTGAACGGCGTCCGGGTTGAAGACCACGATGTCGGCGAAATGGCCGGCCTTGAGGCGCCCGCGCTCCTTGATCCGGATGGCGTCGGCGGGAAGGCTGGTCAGCCGGCGCACCGCCTCGGCGACCGAGATCACTTTCTCTTCGCGCACATATTTCGCGAAGAGACGCGCGAACGTCCCGTAGGCGCGCGGATGGGGGTTGGAGAGCATGAATACGCCCTCCGGCGCATAGGCGCCCTCGTCGGAGCCGAACATGGTGTGCGGCCACGCGATGTTGCGCCTGATATTGTCCTCGGACATGAGGAAATAGGCCGTGCCGACCCGGCTGTCGTCCTCGATCACCAGATCGATCATGGCGTCTTCGGGCGACTGGCCGCGCATCGTCGCGACCTCGGCGAGGGACTTGCCCGTTAAGGGCTTCAGCGCCGGGTTCTTGAAGGCGATCAGCAGCACCTTGGTCGGGTCGTAGCCGGTCAGCTGGTAGAGGCTCTCCCAGCCCTGCGCGGGCGCCCGCATCTCGGCGAGCACCCGGGCGCGGATCGCCGGGTCCTTGAGGTTTTCGATCCATTTGTCGTGGCCGCCTTCCTGGACCCAGGGCGGCATGGCGGCGTCGAGCCCGGTCGCGCCCGCCGTGTAGGTGTAGATGTTGGCCGTGATGTCGAGGCCTTCGGCCCGCGCGGCGTCCAGCCTTGCAAGCCCTTCCTCGGACTTGCCCCAATTCGCCTGTCCCGCCGGCTTTAGATGATAGACCTGCGCGTGCGTCTTCGCGGCGCGCGCGATCGAGATGAGTTCGTCCAGCGCCTCGAGATAGCGGTCTCCCTCCGATCTGACGTGCGAGATGTAGCCGCCGCCGAACTCGGCCGCCGCGGCGACGAGCGCGGTCAATTCGTCCGTCCCTGCATAGAAGGCGGGCGCGTAGATCAGCGACGAGCCGACCCCGAGCGCGCCCTCGCGCATGGCGGCGCGCACCAGCTCCTTCATGCGCGTGAGTTCTTCCTCCGTCGGCGGACGGTCTTCGTAGCCGATTTCGTGGACTCGAATCGACGTCGCCCCCACATAGGAAGCGATGTTGGGCGAGACGCCTTTGGCCTCCAGAAACTCCAGATACTCGCCGAGCGTCGTCCACGCGATGTCGTATTTGACGTCGCTCTGCTGCTTCAGCGATTGAGCCTTCATCGCGTCATTGAGGGGGCCCATGGACCAGCCTTCGCCCATGACCTCGAGGGTGACGCCCTGGCGGATGTCGCTGACTGCGCGCCCGTCCTCGATCAACGGCTCGGTCGCCCAGGAGAGCATGTTGATGAAGCCCGGCGCGACCGCCATGCCGGCCGCGTCCACGGTCTCCTTCGCTTCGGCGCCCGAGAGGTCGCCGACCGCGGCGATCCTGTCGCCCGTGACGCCGACATCGCCGGTGAAGGGCGCGCCGCCCTCGCCGTCATAGATCGCGCCGCCCTTGATGATGAGATCGAACGGCGCCGGCGCGGGCGTTTGCGGCGCGGCGTCCTTTTTTCCGCAGGCCGCCAGCGCCAGCCCCAGCCCCAGCGCGATGATCGTCCGTCGCATCATGGTCCTCTCCCCGAGTTCGCGGCGAAGGTAGAGCGCGTTTGCGAAAAGTGTGAGCGGTTTTCGGGAAAACGCGCGCCAGAACTAAAGACCAAACCACGATTTCCGCCACGCAATTCGGAAAAGGTCGTCTAGAGCGCCGGGCGAAAAAGCAGAAATCACCGGTTTTTCGAAACCCGGCGCGACCGCAAGATACCCAGATCGGCGGGCGATCCGGATTTGTCGCCCGCCGGTCTGGTCGCGTTCCGGGAAAAGCCCGAACCGTCAAGCCGGGCCGGGCGCCGGCGGGCGCGGTGCAAAAACGCCTGCAGCCTGGCGAACGGGAGCGTCCTCTCGGCCGGACGAAGAAACCCGACCTTGCGGGCGGCCGCCCGCGCCAGCGATCGCCCCGCTCGCCGCGGCCGCAGCCGGCGGCGACCTTGAAGGATCAATGCCGGAAATGGCGCATGCCGGTGAAAGCCATGGCGAGCCCGCGCGCGTCGGCGGCGGCGATGACCTCCTCGTCGCGGATCGAGCCGCCCGGCTGGATGACGGCGGTCGCGCCGGCTTCGGCGGCGGCGATCAACCCGTCCGCAAACGGAAAGAAGGCGTCGGAGGCGACGACCGAGCCGTGCGCGAGCGGCTCCTTGAGGCCGGCGGCGGCGGCGGCGTCAGCGGATTTGCGCGCGGCGATGCGTGATGAATCGACCCGGCTCATCTGGCCGGCGCCGATGCCGACCGTGGCGCCGTCCTTGGCGTAGACGATGGCGTTCGATTTGACGTGCTTGGCCACCTTGAAGGCGAACAGCATGTCGGCGAGTTCGCCAGGCGAGGGACGGCGTTTCGTCACGATCTTGAGGTCGCTCTCGCCGACGGCGCCGTTGTCGCGCGACTGGAGCAGGAACGAGCCGGCGAGCGCCTTCGTCATGAAGCCGCCCGCCGTCGGATCGGGGAGGGCGCCGGCGAGGAGGACGCGCAGATTCTTCTTGGCCGCGAATATCGCGAGCGCTTCGGCGTCTGCGTCGGGCGCGATGATGACCTCGGTGAAAATCGCGGCGATCTTCTCGGCGCTCGCGCGGTCGATGGCGCGGTTGAGGGCGATGACGCCGCCGAAGGCCGAGACGGGATCGCAACGCAGCGCCTTCTCATAGGCCTCGCTGAGCGAGGCGCCGAGCGCGACGCCGCACGGATTGGCGTGCTTGATGATGGCGACGGCGGGCCGCGCGGGATCGAACTCCGCGACGAGCTCGTAGGCGGCGTCGGTGTCGTTGAGATTGTTGTAGGAGAGCTCCTTGCCCTGGACCTGGCGCGCCGTGGCGACGCCGGGTCGGCGTTCGCCGGTCGCGTAGAAGGCGGCCGACTGATGCGGGTTCTCGCCATAGCGCAACGTCTGAACCCGCCGGCCGGCGAAGGCGGCGAGGCGCGGGAAAGTCTCGCCGTTCTCGCGCGCGTACCAAGCCGAGATCGCGGCGTCATAGGCGGCCGTCCGGGCGTAGGCGGATGCGGCGAGGCACCGGCGCAGGGTCTCCGAGAGCCCCCGGGTCGCCTCGATCTCGCTGGCGACCGCGTCATAGTCTTCAGCGTCGGTGACGACGCCGACATGGTCGACATTCTTGGCGGCGGCGCGGATCATCGCCGGCCCGCCGATGTCGATGTTTTCAACGCAGGTCCGGAAGTCGGCGCCGCCGGCGACGGTCGCCTCGAAGGGATAGAGATTGACGACGAGAAGGTCGATCGCCGGGATGGCGTGCTCGCGCATCGCAGCGGCGTGCTCGGCGTCGTCGCGCCGCGCGAGCAGGCCGCCATGGACTTTCGGATGAAGGGTCTTCACGCGCCCGTCCATGATTTCAGGAAAGCCGGTGAGGTCCGAAACGTCTTTGACTGCGAGGCCGGCCGCGCGCAGCATCTTCGCCGTGCCGCCGGTCGAGACGAGCTCGACGCCGCAGGCCGCAAGACGCCGCGCGAGGGCCTCGACGCCCGTCTTGTCTGAGACCGAGATCAGCGCGCGGCGGACGGGGGCGATGGCTGGCACGTTCCGATGACTCCCAAGGGCCGCCGACGCGTCAGGGCGTCGCCGGCGCGGCGACCTTCACTTTCGCCCAGTCGCGCTTCACGCCGGTGAGGAGGAGGAAGGGCGCGGCGACGAACAGCGAGGAATAGGTGCCGATCACGATGCCGAACATGATCGCGAAGCAGAAGCCCCGCAGGACTTCGCCGCCGAACACGACCATCGCAACGAGCGCCAGCACCGAGGTGCCGCCCGTGACGACCGTCCGGGTGAGGGTTTCGTTCAGCGAGAGGTCGATCAATTCGGCCAGCGGCATCTGCTTGTACTTGCGCAGGTTCTCGCGGATCCGGTCATAGACGACGACGGTGTCGTTCACCGAATAGCCGATGACGGTCAGGATCGCGGCGATGACGTTCAGGTTGAAGTCGAACTGGAAGAGCGCGACGAGGCCGACGGTAATGACGGTGTCGTGGATGACGCCGATGACGGCGCCCGCGCCCCATTGCAGCTGGAAGCGGTACCAGATGTAGATCAGCATCATCGCCGTCGCGGCGCCGATCGCGGCGAGGCCGCGCCAGATGAGTTCGCCCGACACCGTCGGTCCGACCACGTCCACGCGCCGGAACTCGACGTCCGCGCCGAGCGCGCCGCGGATCGCCTCCTGCACCTTGGCGGCGACGGCCTGCTGGCCGGCGTCCGGGTCGTCGGGGTCGGCGCTGCTCTGCTCGACGACGACGACGACGCCATGCTCGACCGCGCCGACGATCTCGGAGCCGATCTCCTGCACTTTCGACTCGCCGTAGCCGAGGGCGTCGACCGTCTGGCGCAGTTTCGCGACGTCGATCGGCTCGGCGTCAGACGCCTCGATGGTGATGCCGCCGCGGAAGTCGACGCCGAAATTGAGGCCCGGATAGGCGAAAATCGCGAACAGGGCCCCGAAGAACAGGGCGAGCGTCAGGACCAGCGCATGCCAGCGGTGCTTCGTGAATGGAATGGTCGTTTCATCGGGGATGAGTTTCAAAAGCTTCATGGCCCGATCCTAAAGCACGATCTTCGCGGGACGCTTTGACAGCAGATACTGTCCGACCAGCATGCGGGTGAGCAGGATGGCGGTGAATACCGAGGTCAGCACGCCGATCGACAAGGTGACGGCGAAGCCGCGCACGGGTCCAGCGCCCAGCATCAGCATGATGAGAGCCGCGAGCAGGGTCGTGATGTTGGAGTCGGCGATGGCGCTGAACGCTTTTTCGAAGCCGAGTTCGGCGGCCTTGATGACCGGTTTGCCGGCCGCGATTTCCTCGCGGATGCGTTCGTAGATCAGCACGTTGGCGTCGACGGCCATGCCCATGGTGAGGACGATGCCGGCGATGCCGGGAAGCGTCAGCGTCGACCCGAACAGGGTGAGGGCGCCGAGGATCAAAGTCACGTTGGCGATCAGCGCGATGTTCGCGTAGACCCCGAAGCGCCCGTAAGTCACCAGCATGAACGTCACGACCAGCGCCAGCGCGACCAGAGAGGCGACGCCCCCGGCGCGGATCGAGTCTGCGCCGAGATCGGGGCCGACCGTGCGCTGTTCGAGCGTCGTCAGCTTGGCCGGCAGGGCGCCCGAACGGATGAGGAGCGCGATGCGCGAGGCCTCCTCCGGCGTGAAGTTGCCGGTGATGCGCCCCGATCCGCCCGGAATGGCGGTCTGGATCGTCGGCGCGGAGATGATCTCGTTGTCGAGCACGATCGCGAAGGCGTCGCCGATGTGGTCGCGCGTGTATTCGGCGAAGCGCAGGGCGCCGCGATTGTCGAACGAGAAGTTAATCTGGAAGCCGCCGCCGTCCTGATTGATGCCGGCCGAAGCGGTCTGCACCATGTCGCCGGTGATGACCGGCTCCTCGTTTAGAACCAGCGGCGCCCCGCCTTCCGACATCGGGACGACGATGCGCTCGGGCGCGCCGGCCGCGGCGTCTTCCAGCGAGACTGTCGGATCGACGGCGTGGAAGGTGAGCTGGCCCGTGCGGTTGATCAGCTCCTTGAGATGCTCGGGGTCGTTGTCGCCCGGCACCTGCACGACGATGCGGTCCGTCCCCTGCGGCTGGATGGAGACTTCCTTGTTGCCGGCCGGGTCGATCCGACGACGGATGACTTCGAGCGAGTCGGCGACAGCCTCGCGCGCAAACTGGCGCGCCGCCTCAGGCATGATGCGCACGGTGATGCGCGCGCCTTCAACCTTGACGTCGTAAGGGCGTGCGCCGCCGGCGAGCAGGTTGGCGCGCGTCAGGTTGCGGATGCGGTCTGCGGCCTCCTCGACCTCAGTCGCGTCCCTGACGACGAGGGTGACGGTTCCCTCTCGCGCATTGACGGTCGGCCGCTGGCTCTGGGCGATCAGCTTGCGGCTCCCGGCGGCGCGAAGCTGGCCCTGGATATCCTGTTTTAGGGCGGTGAGGCGGTTGGACACGACGCCGTCGGTGTCGACGCCGAGGAGCAGGTAGGAGCCGCCCTGCAGGTCGAGGCCGAGATTGATCGTGCGGTTCATGAAGTCCGGCAGCTTCTCGCGCGTCGAAGCGGGCAGGACGTTGGGGAGCGCGATCAGCGCGGCGAGCGCGATGAGGCCGAGGATGGTCCAGTTGAGCCAGGCGGAGAGCTTCAGCATGAGGGCGCGGCGCCCTTTACTGGTCGTTGGCCGGCGCGGCCTTGCTGCGCACGTCGGAGAGCGTCGATTTGACGACCTTCACCGACACGTTGTCGGCGAGCTCGACCATGATCTCGTCGCCCTCGAGCACCTTCGAGACCTTGCCGATGATGCCGCCCGAGGTGACGACGGTGTCGCCCCGCTTCACATTGGCGACCATCTCCATGTGCTTCTTCCGGGCGGCCTGCTGCGGCCGGATCAGGAGGAAATAGAAGATAACGAATATCAGCACCCACGGAATCAGCATGTAGAGCGGGTTCTGGGCCGTCGCGGGCGCGGCCTGCGCGAAGGCGGGGGTGATGAACATTGAAGGTCTCTCCTCTTGTGGGGAGTTAGAGGGTCGGGGGGCGTCGCCGTTGAAGAGCCCGCCGTGGGAAGCGGCGTCTATATAGCGACCCCCGCCGGGCTTGCAACGCGAACCCGCGTCCCTGCGTCGCTGTCCCGCGCCTCAAGGTTTCGCCTCGGCGCTGGCGGGCCGCGCCCCGTTGCGCGAAGACCGGCGCAAGGCCCGCCCGACGAGCGGAGTTCGAAATGCCGAAATTGGCCTATGTCGCCCATGACGGCGAGCGCGCAGACCTTGAGGAACTGATGGTCGACGTCTGGCCGGTCGAGCGCGCGCGACCAGCCGGCTGAGCCGCCGGATCGACATGGCGGGCCGCGGCGGACCCGTCCTGTTCATGCCCGAGCCGTCGCGACGCTCAAAACGAATGGGGGCGTGCGCGACGCCTGGAATGCAGGCGCGGGCCCGAAGCGCCGCCGCCGGTCCCCGCGAACGCCGCAGCGCCGGATCAGTCCTTACACGGCTGAAAAATGGATCGCATACGGACGGTCATGCCGGCGCGAGCGGCGGGTAGGGAGATCGCCGTCTCCCGGGCAAGCGCGGTCGGCGGCTCAGGGACGGCGGCCCAGCGACGGCGTCGCGGCGATAACCTGCTGAATCGGCGCGGTTTTTCGCAATTTTCCGCCTGCGGATGTATTTTTGCGGGATGGGCAACCGCAGGATGCATAAGTCGATCGTCCCCGCCTCCGAAACGATC
>JACADZ010000123.1 GCA_013389105.1 Parvularculaceae bacterium
CGGAACTTCTTGATGCACGAGAAGATGTAGTCCCAGCGGCCGATGTTGAGCCCGGCCGAGTGGTCCTTGAGCTCCCACAGGATCTCGTCCATCTCGAAGGCCGCGAGCACGGTCTCCACCAGCGCGGTGGCGCGGATCGAGCCGTGCGGCACGCCGAGCTCCTTCTGCGCCAGGGTGAAGATGTCGTTCCAGAGCCGCGCCTCGAGGTGCGACTCCATCTTCGGCAGGTAGTAATACGGTCCCGAGCCGCGCGCGAGCAGCTCCTTGGCGTTGTGGAAGAAGCACAGCCCGAAGTCGAAGATGCTGCCCGAGACCGGCTTGCCGTCGACGAGGACGTGCTTCTCGTCCAGGTGCCAGCCGCGCGGCCGCGGAATCAGCACCGCGACCTTGTCGTTCAGCCGGTACTGCTTGCCGCCCTGCTCGAAGCTGATCGTGCGGCGCACCGCGTCGCGCAGGTTGCGCTGCCCGTCGATCATGTTGTCCCAGGTCGGGCAGTTCGCGTCCTCGAAGTCCGCCATGAAGGTCGAGGCGCCGCAGTTGAGCGCGTTGATCACCATCTTGCGGTCGGTCGGACCGGTGATCTCGACGCGGCGGTCGAGCAGGTCCTGCGGCTGATCGCAGATCGTCCACTCCGACTCGCGGATCGATTTCGTTTCCGGCAGGAAATCGGGCAGCTTGCCCGCGTCGAACTCCTTTTGCCGTGCAGCACGGCGCGCCAGCAGCTCCTGGCGGCGCGGCTCGAACGCGCGGTGGAGCTTGGCGACGAACGCCATTGCCTCGGTGGTGAGAATCTGCGCGTACTCGGGAGGCACGCGGCCGTGGACTTCGATGCCGCCGGGAAACTTGTCAGTCATGAGGCGCTCGCGGGAAAGAGGGTCGGAGAGGCGCGATTCTACCTTTGCTGCGGCACGGAATCCTTGATCTCGACATCTATTCCGGATTGTGGAACGGGCGCTCGCCACCGCCCGCCGCCGATACGGCGGCGAGGGGCGGACAGGTGCAGAAGAGGTGCCGGTCCCCGTAGACGTTGTCGATCCGGCCGACCGGCGACCAGTACTTCGCCTGCGCGAGCGACGGGACGGGGTACGCCGCGAGCGAACGCGGATAAGCATGCGCCCAGTCATCCGCGCTCGCTGCCCGCGCGGTGTGCGGCGCGTGTTTCAGCGGGTTGTCCTCGCGCGGCCAC
>JACADZ010000231.1 GCA_013389105.1 Parvularculaceae bacterium
CGCGGCGGGCGCGCCCTAGGAGGCCTCGCCGCCGAAGATCAGGCCGAGCCACGCGCGGCTCTCGGGCGTCGCGAACACGCAGACCGCGTCGTCGGGCAGGAGCTGCGTGCTGCCGCGCGGCACGACCACTTCGCGGCCGCGCACCACGAGCGTGACCAGGCAACCCTCGGGCATCACGAGATCGCGCACGTACGCCTCGGACACGGCGGACGCGGGCTCGACGTGGAACCACAGGAACTCGCCCGGGAAGTCGCGCAGCGACACCAGCTCGACGGCTGCCGTGGGCTCGCGGTGCGGGCCTTCGACCAGCCCGAGCCGTCGCGCCAGCCAGCTGACCGTGGCGCCGGGCACGAAGCTGTTCACCAGCACGACGAAGAAGACGAGGTGGAAGAGCTCGTCGCCGCCCGGCACGCCGCGCACGACCGGGTAGGCGGCCAGGATGATCGGCACCGCCCCGCGCAGGCCGACCCAGGAGACGAAGAACCGCTCCCGCCACGGGACACGGAGCGGCGTCAGAACGACCCACGCCGCGAGCGGACGCGTGACGAAGGCCAGCGCCGCAGCGATCGCAAGGCCGATGGGCACCCACGTAAGCAGCCGCGACGGGAACACCAGCAGGCCCAGGATCACGAACATCGTGATCTGCGAGAGCCAGGCGAGCGCGTCGTGGACGCGGCGCAGGCCGGCCTGGTAGGGCAGCGGACCGGAAGCGAGCACGATGCCCGTCAGGTACACCGCGAGGAAGCCGCTGCCGTCCACCAGCGTGGCGACGCCGAACGAGAGCAGCGCGCCGGCGACCGTGAGCACGGGGTAGAGCCCCGCCGCCGGCAGCCGCACCGAGCGCAGCAGCGCGCGCGTCGCGTAGCCCATGGCGACGCCGATCGCGCCGCCGAGCGCGAACTGCTGCAGCAGCAGCCCCGCGAACTCGACGGGCCTGATCTCGCTGCCGAGGGCGATCTCGGTGGCGACCAGCGTCAGGAACACGGCCATCGGGTCGTTGAGCCCGGACTCGAGCTCGAGCGTCGCGGCGGGCGACTGCTTGAGCCGCACGCCGCCGCTGCGCAGCACGGCGAAGACGGCGGCCGCATCGGTGGACGAGACGACGGCGCCCAGCAAGAGCGCCAGCGACCAGGGAAGCCCGAGCCAGTGCGCGACCGCCGCCGTCGCGAACGCCGTCGCCAGCACCGCCACCGTCGCGAGCAGGCCGGCCGGCAGCGCGGCGCGCCGCACCACCACGGGCGCGGTGTTGAGGCCGCCGTCGAACAGGATCAGGACGAGCGCGAGCGTGCCGAGGCGATACGCGAGGCCGTAGTCGTCGAAGGGGATCCCGCCGATCCCCTCGGAGCCGGCGAGGATGCCGAGGCCGAGGAAGAGGACGAGCACGGGCACGCCGAGCCGGCGCGAGATCGGACTCGCCAGCCCGGCGACCGCCAGCAGCAGCCCGATCGCGGCGAGGAGCGCTGCGGTGGTCGCCGGCTCGCGCACGGGCCGACGCCCGCGCTTACTTGCGCCGCGCCTTCTTGATCACGACGGACTCTTGCGGCACGTCCTTCGGGAACATGCCCTTCGCGCCCGTCTTCACGCCGGCGATCTTGTCGACGACGTCCATGCCCACAGTGACCTTGCCGAACACCGCGTAGCCGTCGTTGCCGGGCGCGCGGTTTAGGAAGCCGTTGTCCACCGTGTTGATGAAGAACTGCGCGGTGGCGCTGTTCGGGTCGCTGGTGCGCGCCATGGCGATCGTGCCGCGCTGGTTCTGGAGCCCGTTGTCGCTCTCGAGCTTGATCGGGCCGCGCGTCGGCTTCTGCGCGAGCGACTCGTCGAAGCCGCCGCCCTGGATCATGAAGTTCGGGATCACGCGGTGGAACACGGTGCTGTCGTAGTGGCCGGCGTCCACGTAGGCGAGGAAATTCTCCACGGTCACGGGCGCCTTCTGCGCGTCGAGCTCCACCTCGATGGTGC
>JACADZ010000224.1 GCA_013389105.1 Parvularculaceae bacterium
GACATGGACGATCAGCGTATTTGTCATCCTCGGCTTGCACGCGCTGATCGAGTATCCGCTGTCCTACGCTTACTTCCTCGGACTGCTTACGGTCGTCACCAGCATTTCCGGTGGATCCTGGCGGGTCGGTAGGCGTTTGACCGCAACTGCTTTGACCATCGGCCTGGCCGCCTGGGGTGGCTTGGTTCTTGCCGAGTTGCACCGTGATTATCAATTGCTCGAATTTGCGCTGGCGACAGGTAAACGACAGGCGCAACTGCCTCAAGCCAAGTCTGCTCTCCTGGACATCCCCCCGGGCTCCTTGTTGTCGCCGTGGGTGGCGACGACAGCCTGTGTCAGTCTTGATCCGTTGCAGGTTTCCGTGAGCGATGGATTGGCCGTCTGTGGAGTCGCAATGCATTTCGCACCGACTATCGAAAGCGGCGTGAATGCTGCGGTACTGAAATGGCGGGCGGGCCTGACAGATGAGGCCAGGGACTCGCTGCACAGGCTACGGATTGCGACAGGCTACGACCGGGGCGGGGTCGAGCGCCGCCTTGATGGGTTGATCTTGCGAGACGAGAAACTTGTGGTGCTCCGCCAAAAGCAAAACGGCCCGGAATAATCCGGGCCGCCGTTGCGCCAGCACCGACTTTTAGTGAGGAGCAGCTAACGCAGCACGCCCCCTCTTTCGTGTTTAGTTTATGCCTGTTACTTGAGCGGTCCCTGTTTTTGAGGAAGAGGTTTGGGTAACAGTACAGCCGACCGTGGTATTTGGAAGAATCGCAGCGGCAGCGACACTATAACCGGTCGGGAGACCACCCTGCAACAGGTTCGTGGCGTCGTCGCAGTTGTCCACTGCCACCCCATAACCACTACTAACTTTTCGACCAGCATAATTGACTGCCGAGGCAGACGAAATGGCGCCTACGACGCCTTGTAATGCTGCATCCTCGGCATCACCCTTGAGGTCAATAAACTTCGGCAAGGCGGTTGCAGCAAGGATGCCGAGAATCACGATCACGACGACCAGTTCGATCAGCGTGAAGC
>JACADZ010000225.1 GCA_013389105.1 Parvularculaceae bacterium
CCCGCGACGCCGCCGGCCGCGCAGCGGCGCTTGTGCGCACGGCGCTCGGCGCGGCGCTTTTCTTTGACGGCGCCTTGCGCGCCATCTTCGCGCGCTTCTTGGCGGTCTTCTTGGCCGCGGCCTTCTTCGCCGCGGGTTTCGCCGTTCGCCGCCGGGCGGCGCGTTTGGGTTTCTTGGCGCTGCGCGTCATCGCCCAAGCATAGCGCGTTTGCCGCCCTGTGGGACAGAGCGGCGTGCGGGGCTCACTCGAACCGGATCGCGGGCGCAGGCTTGCGTCCGGTTTCGGCGTTGGCGAGAGCTGCGCGCGCCATGGCGAGAAACGTCTGCGCGAGCGGGTGCTCGGGATGTTCGGCGACGAAGGGCGCGCCCGCGTCGCACGATTCCCGGAGCGCTTGGCTCAGCGGCAATTCGCCCAGGAACGGCGCGCCGTGACGCTCCGCCGTGCGCCGCGCGCCGCCTTCGCCGAAGATGTGCGCCCGCGTCCCGTCGCTCGCCTCGAACCACGCCATGTTCTCGATCACGCCGACCAGCGGCGCGGCCGTCTTCTCGAACAGCGCGATTCCGCGCCGCACGTCGGCCAGCGCCAGCTCCTGCGGCGTGGACACGATGATCGCCCCGTCGAGCGGCAGCCGCTGTAGCAGCGAGAGGTGCGCGTCCCCCGTGCCTGGCGGCAGATCGAGCACGAGCACGTCGAGCGGCGCCCAGTTCACGTCGTCGAGCATCTGGCGGATGGCGCTGGTGGCCATCGGCCCGCGCCACATCATCGCCCGCTCGGGATCGACCAGATAGCCGATCGACATGGTCTTGAGCCCCCACGCCTCCACCGGCTCGAGCTTGCGCCCGCGCGCTTGCTGCGGCTTGGAATGCACCGCGCCCAGGAGCGTGGGAACCGATGGTCCGTACACGTCCGCATCGAGCAGCCCCGTCCTCAGCCCCAATTGCGCGAAGGCGCAGGCGAGATTGACCGCGACCGTGGACTTGCCCACCCCGCCCTTGGCGCTCGCCACCGCGATGATTTGTCCGACGCCTTCAAGCCCCTCCGCCCGCCGCTCGGCCGGCGCCGGCGCGGCGGCGCGCGCATCGCTGCGCCCGCCATGCGCAGTGAGCACGACGGTCGCCCCGGTCGCGCCCTTCACCCTGCGCACGGCGGCCTCGGCCGCGTCGCGAACCTCCGTATACCGATCAATAAGGGCGCCCGGCGCCTCGATGGTGAAGCTCACCCGCCCGTCGGGCCTGATCGTCAGTCCGTGCACGCGTCCTGCGGCGTTGAGGCCGGCGCCCGTTTCCGGGTCCTTAATGCGGTCGAGCGCGGCGAGGACCGCGCTGCGTTCGGGCGCCAACCGGTTGTTCATGCTTGATCCTTAGAAACTTGGCCCACATATCCGGCGCGCGCGAAGAACGCGCAAGGCCGCGCGCGCGGCGGGACGGGCCCGAGAACGGGCCGGAAGGGGAACGATGCCTTGGAACGACCAGACCGGCGGTCCGCAAGACGATAAGGGCAAGCCGGGCGGCGGACCGTGGGGCTCGGGCCCCCGCCAGCCCTGGGGCGACCCGCCGCGCCGGCCGCGCGGGCCGCCGCCGGGCGGCGACATCGAGGATTTCTTCCGCCGCATGCGCGAGCGCATAGGCG
>JACADZ010000228.1 GCA_013389105.1 Parvularculaceae bacterium
CTGCGCCTGGGCGAAGGCACCGGCGCGGCGCTGGCCTGGCCGCTGGTGCGCGCCGCCTGCGCCTTCCTCGACGAGATGGCGAGCTTCGACTCGGCGGGCGTGGCGGAGAAACCGTGATCCGGCGGGAGGCCGAATACTTCTTCGCGGCACTGCGCTTCTTCACGCGCCTGCCGGTGCCGGCCTGGGTGGGACATTCGGCGGAGCAGCTCGACCACGCGGCGCGCTGGTTTCCGGCGGTCGGCTGGATCGTCGGCGGCAGCGGGGCGGCAGTCACGCTCGCCGCCTTGCAGTTCTGGCCCCCGGCTGTCGCCGTGCTGCTCGGCATGGCGACGACGCTGCTGGTCACCGGCGCCTTCCACGAGGACGGCCTGGCCGACACGATCGACGGTTTCGGCGGCGGCTGGACGCGCGCGGACGTGTTGCGCATCATGCAGGATTCGCGCCTCGGCAGCTATGGCGCCATCGGCATCGGCATCACGCTGCTGGCCAAGTACGCGCTGCTGCAGGAAATCGCCGTGTCGCCAGGGCCGACTTTGGCGGCAGGGCTGATTGCCGGCCATGCCGTGTCACGACTGGCCTCGACCGCGCTGATCCGCTTTCTCGACTACGTGCGCGCGGAAGGCAAGGCAAAGCCGCTGGCCACGCGGCTCGGCAGGGGCGAATTCGCGTTCGCCGCGCTGTGCGGGCTCGCTCCTTGCATGCTGCTGCCCTTGCCGCAAACCTTGGTCGCCCTGGCGCTGGTCACGCTCGTGACCTGGCTTGCCGCGCGCCGTTTCGTGAAACGCATCGGCGGCTATACCGGCGACTGCCTCGGCGCGACGCAGCAATTGGCGGAAATCGCCTTCTATCTGGGGCTGGCGTGCGCCTGTTCCTGATCCGTCACCCGCAGCCTGCCGTCGCGCCGGGGATCTGCTACGGCCGCACCGACCTGCCGCTGGCCGAACACCCGGCCAGGCATGCTCACGCATTGCGTCCGCTGCTGCCCGTCGCGGCACCCCTTTACGCCAGCCCGCTCGCGCGTGCGCGACTGCTCGCCGAGCAATTGCATCCTGCGCCGATTCTCGACGACCGTCTGCGCGAGATCGATTTCGGCGACTGGGAAATGCAGGCCTGGGATGCGCTCGACCGGCGGCGGCTCGACGCCTGGGCCGCCGCTCCCTTTGACTTCCGGCCGCCCGGCGGCGAGACGGTCGCGGC
>JACADZ010000100.1 GCA_013389105.1 Parvularculaceae bacterium
CAAGCGCCGGCGGCGCGGCGCCGCAAAGGCTTCCTGGAGCGCACGGTCATTCCGTATCCGACGCATTTCTGGCCGGCGAGCTGGCGCCGCGCTTGGCGGCGGCGGCGCGAGCGCCTCGACGCGCGCCGGGCGGACGCCCGACCGGCGGACGGGGGCCGGACCGACGCGGCCGAATAGCGTCTTGCGGCGCTGGACAGGCGTCGGCTCGTCACGATAGCGCCGGCCGTCTATGACGGGGTCGTCCCTTGGAGACCGTCATGTCGCCGCAAATCGCACCGATCGCGCTTCTCGTCCTGTCGAACGTCTTCATGACCTTCGCCTGGTACGGCCATCTCAACTACAAGTCGTCGCCGCTCTATCTTGCGGTCCTCGCGAGCTGGGGCATCGCCTTCATCGAGTATTGCCTCGCCGTGCCCGCCAACCGCATCGGCCATGCGGTCTATTCGGCGGCTGAACTGAAAACCATGCAGGAGGTGATCACGCTCGTCGTTTTCGCCGCCTTCTCCTATCTTTATCTCAAGGAGCCGCTCGGCTGGAATCACGCCGCCGGCTTCGCCCTGATCGCGCTCGGCGCGTTTTTCGTCTTCCACAAATGGTGAGCGACGATCCCTCCTATATCCCGCAGCTTTACGGGCGGCGGCAGTCCAAGCCTTTAAAGCCCCGGCAGGCGCGGCTGATGGAGTCGCTGCTGCCGCGGATCTCGGTTCCCGATCCGGATAAGGGGCCGATCGATCTCAAGGCGCTTTTTCCGGGCAAGGAGGAAGTCGAGCTCGAGGTCGGGTTCGGCGGCGGCGAGCATCTGGCGGCGCAGGCGCTGGCGAGGCCGCAGGCCGGCTTCATCGGGGCCGAGCCCTTCGTCAACGGCGTCGGCAAGCTCCTCGTCCACATCGACGCTGACGGCCTGGACAATGTCCGCGTCCATTTCGGCGACGCCCGGCCGCTGATGGAGGCGCTGCCCGAGGCGTCGCTTTCGAGCATCTACGCGCTCTTTCCCGATCCCTGGCCGAAGGCGCGCCACTTCAAGCGCCGCATTGTCTCGCCCTGGTTCTTCGCCGAGGCCGCTCGGCTGGTGCGACCCGGCGGGCGCCTGCGCGTCGCCTCCGACGTCGACGACTATGTCCGCTGGACGCTCATGCACGCGCAGGACGCGCCGGCGTTTCTTTGGACCGCCGAGCGCGCCGCCGACTGGAAGACGCGCCCCGCCGACTGGCCCGAGACGCGCTATGAGAGAAAAGCCGTCGCCGCCGGCCGGCGCCCCGCCTATCTCGAATTTCGCCGGATCGAGGGAATTTGATCGGGCCCCGGCCGCTTGATCGCGCTGCGCGCTCGCCTATCCTCGCCGAAAAATGCAGGGGATGATGACGGCTCGCCTGGTTGTCGCGTTCGCCGCCGCCGCCATGCTTGGCGGCTGCACGCAGCTCACGCTCTCCTGGGCCGACCTTGAGCCCGAGGGTGCGCCGGCGACGCCGCCCGCGCTCGCCGCTTTCGATGACCAGCCCGAGGTCGCGACGCCCGTCGACTGGGCGGCGCGCAGGCCGCTGCTCCAGCGCGCGCTCGAGCGCCATGTCTACGGCGTCATGCCCGAGGCGTCGGCGACCCGCGTCGTCTCGCGCCGCGTCGTGAACGCGAACGCCTATGGCGGCCGCGGCGTCCTCGAGGAGTATGTGATCGCCGCCTCGGCGACCTTCGGCGGCGTCAGCGTCGCCGTCACGAGCGAACTTGCGCCCGACGGCTTCCTCATGAGCGTCGCGACGCCGAAGGACGCGAAAGGCCCGGTCCCGGTCATCCTCATGGAGACCTTCTGCCCGCGCTGGTCGACGCTTCCCGATCCCGGCGTCACCCGCCCCGAGGGCGCCGAGGACCGCAAGGGCTTCGCCCTTTCGGTCGAGACCTACGTGTTCGGACAATATATCTGCACGCCGCCGGTCGAGGAGATCGTCGCCCGCGGCTATGCGATCGCGACGATTTTCCCGAGCGAGTTCGCGCCCGACCGGCGCCTCGAGGGCCTCGCCGAACTGCGCCGGCTCTCCGCCGGATATGCCGACGAAACCACGCGCTGGGGCGCCATCGCCGCCTGGGCCTTCGCCTATTCGCGCATGGTCGACGCCCTCGAGACCGACCCGCGCTACGCCGCCATGATCGCCTTCGGCCATTCGCGCTACGCCAAGTCGGCCCTTCTCGCGGCCGCGTTCGACGCGCGCATCGACGGCGTCGTCGCGCACCAGTCAGGCACCGGCGGCGCCTCGCTCAACCGCGACAAGCCGGGCGAGAGCGTCGCGTCGATCACGGCGACCTATCCGCACTGGTTCGCGCGGGCCTATGCGGCCCATGCCGGGCGCGAGGGCGACATGCCGGTCGACCAGCACCACCTCCTCGCCCTGATCGCGCCCCGCCCCGTCCTCCTCGGCAATGCGCGCCGCGACGTGTGGTCGGACCCCAACGGCGCCTTCCGGGCGGCGCAGGGCGCCGACCCGGTCTATGAGCTGCTCGGCGCGCGCGGCCTGACCGTCGAGCGGCTCGACGCGTTCGACCCCGAGGCCGAACTCGCCTTCTGGATCCGCCCCGGCACGCACGGCGTCGTGAAAGAAGACTGGCCGGCCTTCCTGCGCTTCCTCGACGCGCATTTCAAAGGCTAGCGCGGCCATGCCCGACGGCGCCGATCTCACCGACCTGTCCCGGCTATATGCGGAAGCGCCGGATTCCTTGTCCTTCCGAAAGCTCCGCAAGCGGATCTTGCGCAACGCGCAGGAGGCGATCTCGCGCTACGCCATGATCGAGGGCGAGCGGCCGCGCTGGCTCGTCTGCCTGTCCGGCGGCAAGGACAGCTATGCGCTGCTCGCCGCCCTCCTCGACCTCAAATGGCAGGGCGCGCTCAAGGTCGACCTCCTCGCCTGCAATCTCGATCAGGGCCAGCCGGGCTTTCCAAAGCACGTGCTGCCCGAAGTCCTCTCCCGGCTCGGCGTGCCCTTCCGCATCGAGACGCGCGACACCTATTCGGTGGTCAAGGAGAAGATTCCGGAGGGCAAGACCTATTGCTCCTTGTGCTCGCGGCTGCGTCGCGGCAATCTCTACCGCATCGCGCGCGAGGAGGGCTGCTCGGCGATCGCGCTCGGCCACCACCGCGACGACGCGCTCGAGACCTTCCTCCTCAATCTCTTTCACGGCGGGCGGCTCGCGGCCATGGCTCCGAAGCTTCTCAACGAAGAGGGCGACCTCCTCGTCCTGCGCCCGCTCATTCTGTGTGCGGAGGATGATCTCGCGGCGTTTTCCGCCGCCATGAAGTTCCCGATCATCCCCTGCGACCTCTGCGGCTCGCAGGACGGCCTTCAGCGCGAGGCCATGAAGCGCCTTCTCGACGAGTGGGAGCGCGCGCATCCGGGCCGGCGCGAGGCGATCTTTCGCGCGATCTGCAATGTCGAGCCGGAGCATTTGCCGTGAGCGCCGGCGACCGGAAAGGAAGGGCCCCTATGGATGGACGGGAGGACGGCGTCCGCTGGACGCGGGAGGCGATCGAGGACCTTTTCCGCCTCCCATTCCCCGAACTGCTGTTCCGCGCCCAGACCGTCCACCGGCGCCGTTTCGCCCCGGACGAGGTGCAGGCCTCGCGCCTGCTTTCGATCAAAACCGGCGGGTGTCCCGAAGATTGCGGTTATTGCAGCCAGTCGGCGCATTTCGACACCGGGCTGAAGGCGGGCCGCCTGATGGACGTCGAGGCGGTGGCGGAGCAGGCGCGCCGCGCGAAGGCGGAAGGGGCCTCGCGCTTCTGCATGGGCGCGGCCTGGCGCGAGCCGAAGGACCGGGACCTGCCGGCGCTGTGCGCCATGATCAGGGCCGCCAAGGCCGAGGGGCTCGAAACCTGCATGACGGTCGGCATGCTGAGCGAGCCTCAGGCCCGGGCGCTCGCCGAAGCCGGGCTCGATTACTACAATCACAATATCGACACCGCCCCGGAGGACTACGGCCGGATCGTCTCGACACGGACATTCGAAGATCGCCTCGCGACGCTCGCGCGCGTGCGCGCCGCGGGCGTCAAGCTGTGCTGCGGCGGCATCGTCGGCATGGGCGAGACCGCCGCCGACCGGGTCGGCCTGCTGGAGGCGCTCGCCAATATGGATCCGCCGCCCGAAAGCGTGCCCGTCAACGCGCTCGTTCCCATTCCCGGCACGCCGCTCGGAGACAGTCCGCCCCTGCCCGCCATCGAGCTCGCGCGGGTGATCGCGGTTGCGCGCATCCTCATGCCGGGTTCGCAGATACGCCTGTCCGCCGGGCGCGAGCGGATGAGCGCGGAGGCGCAGGCCCTGTGCATCCTCGCCGGCGCGAACTCCGTCTTCGTCGGCGACCGCCTGCTGACGACGGACAATCCGGGGCCCGCGCGCGATGCGACCCTGTTCGGACAGCTCGGCGTCCGCCTCGTCTAGGCGGCGCGCGCCGCGCCATGGCGGGGGTGCGCGCGATCTGATAGCCTGCTTCACGACCGCCGACAGGAAGGAACCGGGCATGAGAGTCATCGTCGCGCTCGCCGCCGTCGTTCTCGCCGCCGCCGGCTGCGCCAAGGAGACGGGCTCTCAGTCCGCGCCCGCGAAAGCCGAAAGCGGCGCGCCGTCCGGGCTCGACGGTCCGGGCGGGGAAGCCAACGCGCCGGGCGTCCCGCCGGGCGAAACCGGCGGCATGTGCGGCGGCGTCGCCGGCGTCCTCTGCCTCAACGCGGCCGACTACTGCGCCATGGAGGCGGGCGCGTGCGTCGATACGGCAGACCCGTCCGGCATTTGCGCCGGAAAGCCGGAGATCTGCACCATGGACTATAATCCGGTCTGCGGCTGCGACGGAAAAACCTACTCCAACGCCTGCGCCGCGGCCGCCGAGGGCGTCAACGTCGCCACTCCGGGCGAATGCGCGTGAGCGCGGCCGGCGCCGCGTCGTTCGATGAGGAGATCAAATGGGGCCGTCTCGTCTATTTCTCGAACGGCCCCGCAATCCTCATCCGCGCCGAAGACGACCGCGTCCTTTACGGCTTCTGGCGCGGCAAGCGCCTCCTCGACATGGAGCCGCGCCTCAAAGGCGGGGGCAAAACTGCGCACGCTCGAGCTGAGGCCGGGCGATGAGATCAGGCCCGCGCATGCGGCAAGGCTTGCCAAGGCGGCGGCGGCTCTCGACCGGAAGCTCGGCGACCCGGCCCCGGCCGGGACCTGAGCGCCATTTTGCTCCGTCTGCTAATTTCCCGTACGGGTGACGCCGGGCGCGCACCCGCGACTGAAGGGGCGCGGTCACCGGGCCTTCGTTGCGGAAAGCGGCGCAAGGCCCATCGCCTGCACGGCCGACCCGTCGAGCGGGCGGCGGACGGCGGCGGCGAACTTCTCGTGATAGAGCGGATGCTCCGTGCCCATGAGCCGGTCCCACCAGGTGAAGTAGAGGCCGTAATTCCAGCCCGCCTGCGCGTGGTGAAGGTCGTGGTGGGTGACGCTGGTGAGGAAATCGAAGACCGGGCGGCCGTTGCGCCGGGCCGGGAACAGCTCGTAGCCGGAATGGCCGATGACGTTCCGCACGATCATGTGGGTCAGGAAGACGAGGATCGCGAGTTGCGATATCGGCGCAATGAGAAGCATCAGCGGCATGAAGGCCGCATGGATCGCCGCTTCGCCGATATCGAAGGAATAGGCGGTGAAGGGCGAGGGATTGACCGACCGGTGATGACGCCGGTGCAGTCGGCGGAAGAGGCGCGGGTCATGCATCAGCCGGTGGGTCCAGTAGAACCACGCGTCGTGCGCGACGACGAGGACGCCGACTGTCAGCCAGAAATATCCCCAGCCGTAGCGGGCGGGATCGTCATAGGATTTGAGGATCCCCGCCTCCCATCCCAGCATCGAGACGGCCCCGGAGAGGGCGAAGACCGCGGCGGTGCGCAACGATACGAGGAACTCGACCGCCATCTGCCGGCGACCGGGCCGGGCCGTCCGGATCTTGCGTCCCGCAAGGAGGCGGGCGCCGGCGATAGAGACGACGAAATAGACGCCGAGCGCGGCGACGAGGTAGCGCGTCGCTTCGAACGGCAAAATGTGCACGAACCAGTGCGAGGCGGCGACCAAGGCGCCGTCGGCCAGAGCGGGATGATCGTGAGGCATGAGGGGCGGTCTCCTTGAGGAACGCCCGCAAGGTTGCGCATCGCGGCCCGAAGAAATCGCCGCGCTGATTGAAATCGCTTGTCTTTTTCAAAATCGCTCAGGGATTTTCAGAACCGCTCAGGGGCCGCCGAGCCGGCGCCGGCGGTATTCGGTGGGGGTCTCGCCCGTCGCCTCCTTGAAGGCGCGGTTGAACGGGGCGATGGACCCGAAACCGACCTCGAGCGCGATCTGGAGCACCTGTTTGCGGGCGGCGTCGGGGTCGGCGAGGAGCGCCTGCGCGGCCGGCAGCCGCCAGGCGTTCAGGAAGGCCGAGAAGTTGCGGTGCCCGAGCTGGCCGTTGATGAGCTGGCGGAGCTGGTGTTCGGGAACGCCGACCTTTTCCGCGAGCGCAGGGACCGTCAGCCCCTCCTCGCGCCAGACGCCTTCGGCCATGAGCCGCATCAGCCGCTCATAGGCGGGGCGGTCGGCGGGCTTCAGCGCCATGGCTTGCGGGTCGGCCGCCGCCGGGGGCGACGTCCGCGGCGCTTCGCCGTCGAGCACGGCGGGGCGCATGCCGAGCAGCCAGACGCCGAAGCCGAGCGTCATGATGAGGATCGACGACGCCTGACTGAGCAGGAGCCAGGGCGGCGGTTGATCCCGATAGCCGAGCGTCTCCTGGTAGTTGATGGCGAAGCCGACGATCGCGACCGCGACCGCGAAGATCACGCGGAAGCGGCGCCGCCCCTCGATGAGGTCGTCGTTCAGGTAGCGCAGGGCCGTGTACATGGCGTGCGCGAAGACGGCGATCATGGTTGCGCGCGCGAGCGCCAGCGCCAACGTCCAGTAGAGGCCCTCCGCCTTCAGGAAGAAGGCGAAGGCGAGCTGCGACACGAACAGGAGCGGCACGAGCACCGGCCAGCGCATGCGGAAGCGGTCGTCAAACAGCGACAGCGCGAACCACCAGAAGATGACCGGGGCGATGATCGAGAGGATGTGGACGGGAAGGGCCAAGGGCCCGATCGCGCCGATCAGAGGGGCCGAGGTGTTGACGATATAGGCCGCGGTCGAGACGATGAAGGCCGCCCCGAGTCCTCGCCGCAAGGTCACGGGGCGGCGCGCGACAAAGCCGAGAGCGATCAGCGCCTGGGCGCCGACGATCATGCCGCGAAGGAGCGTGTCGATCAGCAGGGGCCCGCCGGTCATGGCGCGGACGGTTCCCCGAGGTCGCGGTCCTAGTCAACAACGCGGCGGCGAGAGCCCCTGGAAGATTGACGGAGCTTGGCCGGCGCCGTCACATATTCCCCGGGTTCGCCGCGGGATCGTTCGATGCGTGTGGTTTTGCGTTGGCTGGCGGCGGCGCTGCTCGCCGCTCTTCCCGTCGCGTCCGGCGCCGCGGAGCCGCCGCAAGAAGCGGTCGCCGCCCGAAGCTTCGCCTTCGAGGAAACGCTCGACGCCGCCTTTGCG
>JACADZ010000097.1 GCA_013389105.1 Parvularculaceae bacterium
GCGCTCGGCCTCGCCGGCGAGGGCGCCGACGCGGCCGCGCTCCTTGTCGCCGCGGACATTCTTATCGCGGTCAACGCAGACCAGGCGGAGCGCCGCCTGCTTGAGCGGGCGCCTGCGTCCGCCGCTTCGACCATCGGACTTGCCCGACTCGACATTCGCGCCGGGGACCTTCTCGGGGCCGAACGTCGTCTGTCGCGGGCCGGCGCCGCCCCCGAAATCCTTATCATGCGGGCTCGCGCCGTGGCGCGGCAGGGCCGCCTCGACGACGCCGCGGCGATCCTGTCGCCGCTCGCCGCGTCATGGCTCGCGGGGCCCGCGGATGCGGCGTTCGCGGCCGATGTCTTTGCGAAGACAGAGTCGCGTGCGCCGCTCCTCGCTCTCGCCGCGCAGACGCGCCGCAGGTTCGCCGACGCGCGCGAGGCGGCCGACATCCTTTTCCTGGCCGGCCGCGGCGAGGACGCCCTGTCCGCCGCCCGCGCCGCCGTGCTGTCGGCGACGGCCGATCCGGAACACGCGGCGCGCTACGCAGAATTCGCCAGACGGCTCGACCGCGTCGCCGAGGCGCGCGCCTTTCTCGCCGAACTTGCCGCCGCCGACGGCGAGAGCGAGGAGTTAAAAGTCGCCGTCCGGATTCTGGACGGGGCGCCGCCCGCCGCCGACGCCGAGACCGAGCCGGTCC
This sequence comes from Parvularculaceae bacterium, assembly GCA_013389105.1. Taxonomy (GTDB): domain Bacteria; phylum Pseudomonadota; class Alphaproteobacteria; order Caulobacterales; family Parvularculaceae; genus Amphiplicatus. The sequence goes on from JACADZ010000097.1 coordinate 680, forward strand.
AGATACGGGATGTGCGGAACGCCTACATGAGCGCATCCCGCTCGCCCGAGGCGGCGCGCGCCTATGCCCGCGCGCTAGCGGCGGCGGGCGAGCAGGAGCGGTCGCTTCGCCTGACCAGGGAGGCCTGTTTCTGGTCATCCGAGGCCGTCTGCGACCGTCAATAGGCCGCAGGCCGAGGCCGGTGAAGGCTTCGGAAATCCTTGGAAATCGGGCTGGAACACGTGGCAAAGGTTTTGCGTAGCCGATACACTAACCGCGCGAGTCGCTCCCTGGCGGCGCGCCTTGAATGGAAGAAATTAACCATGAGGACTGCCCCTATGCTCCTACGCAGCTTCGCAGCGGCTCTGGCTGCGCTCGCGCTCGCCGCGTGCGGTTCCGGAGATGTCGCCAGCAGCGAACAGCTTGCCGCCGCGCCTTTGAACACCGACGAACAATACGCGAAGTCGCCGGACTATCTCATCGGTCCGAACGACAACCTCGAAGTCTTCGTGTGGCGCGCGCCGGAGCTCTCGACGAAAGTGACCGTGCGTCCCGACGGGCGCATCTCGACTCCGCTGGTCGAGGACATGGTGGCCGCCGGCAAGACGCCCTCCAAGCTCGCCAAGGATCTCGAGAAGGCGCTTCTTGAGTATGTGAAGACGCCGCAGGTCACTGTAATTGTGAGTGATTTCTCCTCGACCTTCGAACAGCAGGTGAGGGTGATCGGCGAGGCGCAAAAGCCGCTCGCCATTCCCTACCAGGCGGGCATGACCGTCCTTGACGTCATGGTCGCGGTCGGCGGCCTCACTGAATTCGCCGCTGGCAACAAGTCGGTGCTGATCCGCGGCAAGGGCGAGGACCGGCAATCCTATCGGCTGCGCCTCAACGATCTCATGCGCAAGGGCAAGATTTCCGCCAACGTGCCGGTGATGCCGGGCGACGTGATCCTCATCCCTGAGAGCGTGTTCTGATTTCCGGCGCCCGCCGGCGGCCCATCCGGCGGCGGGCGCTCCACGAGTAGAGTTACCTGGGGGTTGTTCCGTGTTCGACTTATCCGATCTGCCTCGGCCGCTCATCCGTTACGGCGTCGGGCTTTGGCGCCGACGCTGGCTTGTGGTCGCAGCCACGTGGCTCGCCGCGCTTGTCCTGTGGTTTGGCGTCTGGCTGCTGCCGGACCGTTACGAGTCGCGCGCGCAAGTATTCGTGCAGACGGAAACCATTCTCGACCCGGTCATGACCGGCGTCACCGCCCGACCCAATTACGAGCAGCGTGTCGCCGTCGTCAAACAGCAGCTCCTCACCCGCCCCAACGTCCAGGAGATCATCTACCGATCCGGGCTCGACAAGACCATCAAGGCGAGCTCGGAAGCCGATCGCCGCGTGAAAATGGAGCAGCTGATCGACTGGGTCTCCAACAAGATCTCGATCGACAGCCCCCAGCAGAACTATTTCGACATCACCTACCGCTTCGGCGATCCGGAGATCGCGCGTCGCGTCGTCGACGCTGTCCTCAACCTTCTGATCGAACAGGATCTCGGCGCGACTCTTCAGGAGAAGGAGGAAGCGCGCCGCCGCCTCGAGGCCGAAATCAATCGCTTCGACCAGGAACTGACCGCCAAAGAGAAGGAAGTCGCCGACTTTCGCCGCCTGCACGCCGACGAGCTGGCCGTTATCGAGGGCAATGTCCGCCAGAAGGAACAGCTCGCCGTCGAGCTCCAGCGCGTCACCGACCAGATCAGCGCCGAACAGCGCCGCGCCTCGACCCTGCGGGCGCTCCTGTCGACCACCCCCCGCTCGTCGGCCGGCGACGAGCTCAACGTCCTCAAGGTCCAGCTCGCGCAGCTGCGCAGCCAATACGAGGAAAGCTACCCCGATATTCAGAACATCAAGCAGCGCATCGAACAGCTTGAGCGCGGCGGCGCCGGCCTGCCGCCCAATCCCGAATACCAGCGCCTCCAGAACGAACTGGCGGTCGCCGAAGGCGCCGTCGCCGAACTGAAGACTCGGGAAGAGCGGCTCCGGGGCGACGCCGAGGCGCTCGCCGTCACCATGGGCCAGGCCCCGGAGGTGATGGCCGACCTCCAGCGCATCCAGCGAAGCTACGAGCAGACACAGAAATCCTACAACGACCTCATCGAGAAGCGCGACCGCCTGACGCTCACGGCCAATCTCGGCGCCGCTGGTCGGGGCGTCAGCTACCAGATTTTCGAACGCCCGACCGCCTCGCTGCGTCCGGCGGAGCCGGCCCGTTTCGTCCTCATCCCGGTCGCCTTCCTGCTGGCGATCGGCGCCGGCGCCGCCCTCGGGCTCCTCGCCGCCCATTTCGACCGCACCTACACCCAGACCGTCGATCTTGAGCAGGCGTTTGGCCTGCCGGTCCTAGGGTCGATCGGGGTGGTGAAGTCGCCGTTCACCCGGAAAGTCCAGCAGGATGACCTTATCAAACTCGCCGCGGCCGCCGGAGCCCTCGCCGCGCTGGGCCTCCTCTATCTCTACGTCGAAGTGTTCATGACGCCCGCCGCCGCCGGCAAGGCTGGCGCGCAATCTGCAAGCATCGAGACGACCGCGGAGTTTTTGAGATGAGCTTGATTGAAAAGGCCGGCGGCGCCCTCGAAAAAGCGGCCGAAGCCGCGCCGCGGGTCGCGCCGGCCGAGCTTCGCCAGGTCGAGCCGTCCCAATTCGACATCGATCTTGGGGCGCTGGCCGCGCGCGGGTTCTACACGCCGGGCGAGCGCGCCTCGCGACTCGCCCTGGAACTGCGGGCCATCAAGAGGAAGCTCCTTCGCCGCACCGGGCTGCGCAACGCCGCGGGCGACCAGCGCCTGACGAAAAAGGGCGGGCGTCAGCGCAACCTGATCCTCGTGACCTCGACCCGTCCGGGCGAGGGCAAGACCTTCGTTGCAATCAACCTCGCCCTCTCGCTCGCCTATGAAGAGGAGATGGAGGTCCTGCTCGTCGACGCCGACGCGCCGCGGCCGAAGATTCGCGCCCATTTCGGGCTGCCCGAATCGATCGGCCTCACCAACAGGATCGCCAATCCGACTGTTTCCCTCGACGCGGTCGGGTTCCGGGCGCGGCAGGCCCCGCTGACCATACTCGGGGAGGGCACGCCCGTCGGCCGCACCGCGGACCTTTTCTCATCTGCCGAGGCGCAGCGCGTCTTCACAGAAATGTCCATGCGCAAGCCGGGCCGGGTCGTCGTGATCGACGCGCCGCCCGTGCTCGCGACCGCCGAATCGATCATGCTCGCCCGCCATGTGGACGAAGTGGTGTTCGTCGTCGAGGCCGATGCCACGCCGCAGGCGGCCGTCGAAACGGCTCTCGACGAACTGCTCGACGCGAATCCTAATGTGAGTCTTGTGCTGAATCGGTGTCTGATCGGTCCAGGCTCGGCCTATTACGGCTCCTACGGGGACTATGAGCGCAAGGGCGATCCCGCGCCGACGGGCGGCGACCGCCTGTAACACGGACGAAGACGAGGGGTTTTGAACAAGATGCGCAATCTCATCACCGCCGCCCGCAGGCACAAGTCCATGAGGACCGTGCTGCTTGCAGGCGCCGCTCTCGCGGTCACCAGCGCCGCGATCGCTCAGTACAGCCGCGACGACGACGACTACACCCTGGGCGACGAGGATGCGCCGCTGAGGCTGAAGTCGGACTATTACGGCTACTCGGCCTCGATCAGCCCGCGCGCCGGCTACACCACCAACGTCAACCTGTCTCCGGACGGCCTTGAGGAAGGTTCGGCCTATTTCTCCACCGTGCTGCAAGGGTCGGCGATCTACTCCAAGCCGCGGCTCACCGGCATCATCTCCGGCACGATCGACCTCAGCTACATCACCGAGGACTCCAATTTCGGAGTGAATCAGGACGTCGGCGGCGCCGCCACGCTGACGGTCGTCGACAACCTTCTCTATGTCGACGCCGCCGGTTCGACCGCGCGCCAGCTCTTCGGCGACAATGCGCGGTTCTCGCAGAACATCAACGCCGCCCGCGACCAGCGCGCCAACGTCCACACCTATTCGGCGAGCCCTTATCTCTATCGGGAGTTCGAGGACGCCTCGAACGCGACGCTGCGCTATCGCTACAGCCAGGTCTTCATCGACGACGGCGGCATCGGGGCCAATCCGTTCGGCGGCGACGATTTCCTGAACGACTCGCGCTCGCACGAGGCGCTGGCCGGCTGGTCCAGCGGTTCGAAGTGGCAGCGCGTGCGCCTCGGCCTCGCCGCCTACGGCAACAAGACCCGCGAAAGCGGGTCGATCGTGCTGCCGGTGTTCGAGTTCGACCAGGGCTCGGTGATGGCCGAGGGGCAGATCGCGCTCACCGAGGTGTTCGGCCTGTCGGGCGCCTTCGGCTACGACGAGATCGACACCAAGACCGCGTCGATCTTCTTCAACGACGACGATCTTTCCGGCGTCTTCTGGCGCGCGGGCTTTTTCGCCAATCCGGGGCGTCGGACCAATCTCCGCGTGGAGTACGGCGAACGCTTCGACAACGACTTCATCGACGCGTCGATCTCCTACCGTCTCGGAAACCGCGTCACATTCTCGGCCGGCGCCGGCCAGTCTTTCGAGTCGCGCGCCCAATATCTCAACACCCAGTTCATCGCCTCGCAGCGCTCCGTTCTCGAGTTTGCGGAAGCGCTCCGCGAAGGCGGGTCGCTGTCGCCGACGGAAGTCATCCAGCAGGCGAACCGCTTTGCGGGCTCGAGCTATAACGCGCAGACCTCCGGCATTGGCGTCAATGAGAACGCCTGGGCGTCGCTGCGCGGCGCGTTCGACCGAACCGAAATCTCTCTATACGCCAATTACTCCGATACGGATTTCGGCTATCGCCAGACCCGCTATTTCGGCGGCGGCCTTGACCTGCGACGCGAGCTGTCGCGCCGCATGCTCGCCTATGGCGGCCTGTTCCTGCGCAACGCCGAAACGACGATCGACCAGGCGACCTGCCAGACCAGCCCGTTCCTCTTCGGCTTCGACGTGACCGCCCCGCTGTTCGACCCGGTCGCGGCCTGCGTGCAGTACGCGCTTAACAACGGCGAGACGACCACCGTCGGCGGCCGGATCGGACTCGCCTACCGCATCCAGGAAAATCTCTCCGCCTTCGGCGAGTTCGCGCACACCCAGCGCTTCGCCGCCGACTACGATCTGCTCGAATACGGCGAGAACGCGTTCCTCGCCGGTCTCACGCTGGAATTTTAAGATGTACGAAGAGTATTTCGGCTTTTCCGGCCCCCCGTTCCGGCTGAACCCGGATCCCAAGTTCTTCTTCGGAAGCCGCAGCCACAACAAGGCGATGGCCTACCTCCATTACGGGCTCCGTCAGGGAGAGGGCTTCATCGTGATCACCGGCGAGATCGGGGCCGGAAAGTCGATGCTCATCGGCCATCTCATCGATCAGCTCGACCGCTCCAATGTGGTCGCCGCCAATCTCCTGACCACGAATGTCGAGTCGGACGCGCTGCTCTCGCACATCCTCTCGGCGTTCCGGATCGAGCCGTCGGGCGCGGGCAAGAGCGCCGAACTCGACGCCTTCGAGGACTTCCTCTACGACCAGATGAATCGCGGCCGCCGCGTTCTCCTGATCGTCGACGAAGCGCAGAACCTCCCGTTCCGCACCATTGAGGAACTGCGCATGCTCTCGAATATGGACTACGAGGGCACGCCGCTGTTCCAGGTGTTCCTCGTCGGTCAGCCGGAGTTCCGGGAAAAGCTCGCTGGTCCGAACATGGAGCAGTTCCGCCAGCGCGTGATCGCAAGCTATCACCTCGAGCCGCTCAACACGGCCGAAACGCGCGACTATGTCGAGCATCGCCTGGGACTCGTCGGCTGGACCAACCGGCCGGCTTTCTCGGCCGACGCGTTCGACCGGATCTTCGAGGCGACGGGCGGCGTGCCGCGCAAAATCAATCGCCTTTGCAACCGCATCCTCCTTCATTGCTCGATCGAGAAGCTGGACGGGATCGACGGTCAGGTCGTTGATGCCGTCTACGCGGACCTCAAGGGCGAGAACATCGAAGCTCGCGCCGAAGCAGCCGCCGCCGATCACGCGGGCCCGGTCGAGGCGCCGAGGAGCGCGGCCGTCGTTCCCGCGGCGACGCTGCCGCCGGCGCGCAAGCTGAGCC
>JACADZ010000234.1 GCA_013389105.1 Parvularculaceae bacterium
CGACGGCGAGGGCCTGCCGCGACACGCGCGCGGTGGGCATTGCAGGGACGCGCCGCCTCCCGACGAGCCACATGCCTGCCGCCGTGAGCAGGCCGTAGAGCGCGAAGTGCAAAGCCAGGTAGTCGCCGAGCAGGATGGGCAGGAACGCTCCCGGAAATTGCCACAGGATCAGCGGGGTCAGCAGCGCCGGGGCGAACGCGACGGGAACCAGCCGACGCCAGCCGTATCCCCGGCCCAGCGGCACGGGCGCCACTTGCGGGAGCAGCCGCGCGAGCGGCCATCCCAGGGCGACGAGGCCCAGGTAGAGCAGGCCCAGCCACGGCCCGCGCGCGTCGAGGAAGCCGGGGCCCTGCCGGCCGAAGACTTGATTCATCCAGGCGAGTGCCTCGGCCAGGCTGTCCCGGCTGTAGAGCACGCCGATGTGCTCGACGCCGCCCGCCAGGGCCAGCCGTCGCGCGCTGCCGTCGGCGAAGCTGCCGTACGTAACGCCCGGCCGTGCATTGCCGCCGGCGACCATCGCGACGATACGCTGACCTTCTTCCCGCAGCATCGCGGACTCCAACGCCCCATCGATGACCAGCAGGTTGCGCGGGCTGGTGGCGGTGACCTCGCGCGAGAGAAACAGCGACACGGCGACGGTAGCCTCCACCTCAGGATGCATCTGCGCATAGCGCACCACGACATCGGAAGCCATCGAGTGCCCGACCAGCGCCAGGTGCGCGTCGGCCGCGGGCAGCCCGCGTGCGAGCGCGACGACCGAGTCGAGTGCGCCCAGCAGCGCACCGGGGCGCGCGGCGTAATCGGCAAGACCGCCGGGAAGCAATGCGGCGTTGCGCCCGTGGCCGGGAAAGTCGAAGGTGAGGGCGAGGTACCCGTTGCGCGCCAGGGTGACCGCAAACGGCTGCATCAGTTGCTGCGAGCCGGCGAAGCCGTGCGCGATCACGACCACGGGCGCAGGGCCGGCCGCGCGCGGTGCGAAGATGGTCACCGGAATCGTTCCGGCATGCTCCTGCGTGATGGCCACGCCGGTCGTGGCGCTGTGCAGGCGCCACAGCCCGGCTGCGATGGCGACAGCCGCGGCGGCGGTTACGACGGCTAGCGCCCACTGCGACCGGGATCGCGTCACGATGCCACGACGAAACAGGCTCCCATCCTTGTCTTCCGGTCGAGCGGAGGAAGGAGGCAACTGTAGCTGAGCTTGGTGGGTAATGGCGTCCAGCTATGGCTTGCCGCTGGGCTGAGAAACGCGCGCCAGCCCGACCAGATGGGCGAGGTCCTTGAGGAAGATGCGCACGTGCGCGAGCGGTTTCGCCCGCACCAGCTGCTTGTGCATGTACGCCTGCCACGTCAGGTGCTGGACGTCGGGATCGCGGCAGATGCTGACGAAACGCTCGCGGCGGCGGTCGTTCGCGTACCAGAAACGCTGCATGATACCGAGGATCCAGAACACGCGCCCGTGCGCCTTCATGAAGCGCTTGCGCGCCGTGGCCAGCGCGCGCACGTCGCCGGTTTCGAGCAGGGCGTCGACGGCGTCGGCGGCGAAGCGCCCGCCGGCCATCGCATAGTAGATCCCTTCGCCGGAAGCAGGCGCGACCACACCGGCCGCGTCGCCTGCCAGAACCACTTCGCGGCCGTTGTCCCAGCGCTGGAGCGGGCGCAATGGAATGGGGGCGCCTTCGCGGCGGATGGTCTGGCTGGCATCCAGGCCGGTGGCTTCGCGCAAGTCGCCCACGGCGTTGCGCAGCGAGAAGCCCTTATTGGCGCTGCACACTCCGACGCTCGTGGTCTCGCCGTGCGGGAAGATCCAGGCGTAGAAGTCGGGCGACAGGCGGCCTTGATAGTAGACGTCGCAGCGCGTGCCGTCGAAGTCGGCCTGGCCGCTCTGCGGCGAGCGCACGATCTCGTGGTAGGCGAAGACGTACGGCATCCGGTCGGCGCCGCGCACTTCCTGGCGCGCGACTGCCGAGTTCGCGCCGTCGGCGCCGATGATGGCG
>JACADZ010000098.1 GCA_013389105.1 Parvularculaceae bacterium
GCTCGCCGGCCAGGGCGCCCCGGCCGACGCCGACATCGTCGCGCTGAACGCCGGCGCGCTGCTGCATCTCGCCGGACGCGCGAGCACGCTGGCGGAAGGCGGGGCCCTCGCGCGCGATACGCTGCGCTCGGGAAGCCCGGCGCGGGTGCTCGCGGCCTTTGCGGAGGCGTCCCATGGCTGAGGGCGTTCTCGGCGAGATCGTGGCGCGAAAGCGCGTCGACGTCGCGCGACGCTTCGAGGACTTCGACCCGCGCGCCCGCGCCGTTCCGACGTCGCGCAGCCTCCGCGCGGCTCTGGCGCGCAAGGGCGCGCGCTTCGTCATGGAAGTGAAGCGCATATCGCCTTCCGCGGGGATGCTGCGCGAGGGCGCCGAGCCCGCCGCCGTCGCGCGAGCCTATGCGGGCGCCGCCGACGCCGTCAGCGTACTGACGGACGAGCCCTATTTCGGCGGCTCGCTGGCCGACCTAGCCGCAGTTCGCCGGGCGTTCGAGGGGCCGGTCCTCGCCAAGGATTTCGTGATCGACGTCCGCCAGATCGCCGAGGCGCGACTCGCCGGCGCCGACGCCGTACTCGTTATGCTTTCGGTCGCCGATGACGATTTGGCGCGCGGGCTCATCGCCGAAGCGACGCGCCTCAATATGGACGCGCTCGTCGAAGTGCACGATGCGGCGGAAGCACGCCGTGCTGTCGCGCTGGGCGCGCCGCTGATCGGCGTCAACAATCGCGACCTCAAAACGCTGAAGGTGGACCTCGCGACGACCGAGCGCATTAGCCCGCTTATCCCGGCCGACCGGACGCTGGTTTCGGAGTCCGGCGTGAACGACCGCGCCGATGCGGCGCGTCTCGCGCCGCACGCCGACGCCTTTCTTGTCGGCTCCGCGCTGATGCGCGCCGAGAATACAGCGAGGGCGGCGAGGGCTCTCGCCTTCGGCCGCGTGAAAATCTGCGGGCTGACGACGCCGGACGACGCCAAGCGTGCGCTCGCCGCCGGCGCGTGCTTTGCAGGCGTCATCTTCGCCGCTGACAGCCCGCGCGCGGTTTCGCGGGCGAAGGCCGCCCTCATCGCGGCGAGAGCGCATGCCGAGGGCGGCGATGTCGTCGGCGTCTTCCGCGATGCGCCGCCCGCCGAGGTCGCCGAAATCGCGCGCGATCTGCGGCTCGGCGCCGTCCAGCTCCATGGGCGCGAAGACGACGCCTATATCGCTGAGTTGCGCCGCGGCCTCCCCGAGGCGACCGAGATTTGGGCCGCGTGCGCGGTCGACAAAGCGCCGGAGCCGCGGCGCGCCGGCGCCGATCGCACGGTGTTCGACGCCGCCCTCGGGGGCCGGTCGGGCGGGACCGGGCGGGCGTTCGACTGGTCGCTGATCAAGGACCGCGCCGATCTCGCCTCAAGCGTCCTCGCCGGCGGCCTCACGCCCTCGAACGCCGCTGCGGCGAGCGCGGTCGGCGCCCACGCCCTCGACGTCAGCTCAGGCGTCGAGCGCGCGCCGGGCGCCAAGGATCCCGAGAAGCTGAAGGCGTTCTTCGAGGCGCTGCGGCTGCCGTCGCGAGGAGAAAAAACCGTATGCTGAGCAACGGACGGTTCGGCCGATTCGGCGGCGCATATGTCGCCGAAATCCTCGCTCCTGCGATCGAGGAGCTTGAGTCGGCCTTCGCGGCGGCGCAGGCCGACGCCGGTTTCCAGCGCGAGCTTGAGCGCCTGCTCGCCACCTATGCGGGGCGGCCGACGCCCCTGACCCGGTGCCGGAATCTCGGCTCGGCGCAGACGCGCATTTATCTCAAACGCGAAGACCTTCTCCATGGCGGCGCCCACAAGACCAACCAGGTGCTGGCGCAGGCGCTCCTCGCGCAGCGCATGGGCAAGCGCCGCCTCATTGCGGAGACGGGCGCCGGCCAGCACGGCGTCGCGACCGCCATGGCCGGCGCGCTGTTCGGCATGAAGACGCGCATTTACATGGGGGCGCACGACGTTGCGCGCCAGGAGCTCAATGTCTTCCGCATGCGTCTCATGGGCGCCGAAGTCGTCCCGGTCGAGTGTGGTTCGAGGACCCTCAAAGACGCCATCAACGAGGCTCTGCGCGACTGGGCGGCGAGCTTCGCAGACACGCACTATTTGCTCGGCACGGTCGCGGGGCCGCATCCTTTTCCGACTATGGTGCGCGAGTTCCAGCGCGTCATCGGCCGTGAAGCGCGCGCCCAGTTTCTTGAGGCGGAGGGGCGTCTCCCCGATGCGGTCATCGCCTGCGTCGGCGGCGGCTCGAACGCCATGGGCGTCTTCGCCGATTTCATTCCGGATACGGCGGTTGCGCTGGTCGGCGTCGAACCCGCCGGCAAGGGTCTTGACGGATCAGAACATGGCGCGACCCTCCAGCGGGGGCGTCCGGGCGTTCTGCATGGGGCGGAGACCTACGTCCTCCAGGACGAGAACGGCCAGATCGGTGAAAGCTGGTCCGTGTCGGCGGGTCTCGATTATCCCGGCGTCGGGCCCGAGCATGCGCACCTCAAGGAGTCCGGGCGCGCCCAGTATGTCGGCGTGACCGATGAGGAAGCGCTCGCCGCCTTCGCCTTGCTCGCCCGAATGGAGGGGATCATCTGCGCATTCGAGTCCGCGCATGCGCTGGCGGAGGCGCTGAAACGCGCCGAACGCGCGAACGGCGACGCGGCTTTCCTCGTCAACCTTTCCGGCCGCGGCGACAAGGATATGGCTCAGGCGCAAAAACTGACGGGACTCGCGCCATGAGACGTTATCGCGCCATGTTCGACCGGCTGGCCGCGCGCAGCGAAGGCGCGCTCGGCGCTTTCCTGATGATCGGCGATCCTGATCTCCAGCGCAGCGAGGACTTCATCGAGGCGCTCATCGACGGCGGCGCCGACATGCTCGAGCTCGGCGTGCCGTTTTCCGATCCCGTCGCCGACGGTCCCGTCATCCAGGCCGCCGCCAATCGCGCGCTCGCGGCGGGGACGACGCCGTCGGCTGCGTTCGACCTCGTCGCGCGGCTGCGCGCGCGTCACGCCGATATTCCGATCGGGCTCCTCACCTACGCCAACATCGTCGTCGCGCGCGGGCGCGAGGCGTTTTATGCGCGCGCCGCCGCAGCGGGGGCCGACAGCGTCCTCGTCGCCGACGCGCCGGCGTTCGAAGCCGAGCCTTTCGTCCGGGCCGCGCGCGCCGCCGGCGTCGCCCCCGTTCTCATCGCTGCGGCCAATACGCCGGAGGATCGCCTGAAAAAGATCGCCGAATGGGGCGGCGGCTACACCTATTGCGTCGCGCGCGCTGGCGTCACCGGCGCCGACCGCGAAGTCCGTTTCGATCACGCACGGCTGCTCGCCGTCTTGAAGACTCATGCCGCGCCGCCGCCGGTGTTCGGCTTCGGGATCGCAGCGCCCGACCACGTCCGCGCCGCCCTCGCGGCCGGCGCCGCGGGCGCTATTTCAGGTTCGGCGATCGTCGAGCGGATGAAGGACGGTCCCGCCGCCGTCGCCGCGCTCGTCCGCCGGCTCAAGGAGGCGACGCAGTGACGACGACGCCGTTCGCGGAGTTCGACCGGCTGGCCCGCGAGGGCGATCTGACGCCGGTCGTGCGCGAGCTGTCCGGCGACACCGAGACGCCGATTTCGGCCTTTCTGAAGCTCGGCGCGCGCAAAGAGTCCTTCCTGCTCGAGTCGGCGCATCCGGGCGAATCCTGGGGCCGCTACTCCTATCTCGGCGACCGGCCTCTGGCCGTCATTCGTCAGCATCAGGATCATACCGAGATTGAGGAAGCGGGGACGCTGGCGCGCCATCCGCATGACGGGCCTCCGCTCGAACCGCTCCGGGCGTTGCTGCGGCGGCGGAAGATGGCGCGCAGCCCTGGGCTGCCGCGCTTCGCGGGCGGGCTCGTCGGCTATCTCGGCTGGGGCGCCGCGCGCTGGTTCGAGCCGCGGCTTCCGCAGCGGCGCGGTCCCGATCCGGCATTCCCGGTCGGCGAATGGATGCTCGCGGGGCGGCTGATCGTGTTCGACAATCATACGCATGCGATGAAACTCATCGCCTGCGCCGATTTGGCGGCGCAGCACGCAGACGCCGCGTATCGGACCGCGCTCGCCGAACTTGATGCGCTCGAGGAGACGCTACGCCGCCCGGTTCCCTTCGCGCGGAGGCCGCGCATCGGCGAATGGCGCGATCATGCGCCGCGTGCCGCCTTCGAGGCCTCGGTCGCGCGGGTGAAGGACTACGTCGCCGCCGGCGACTGCTTTCAGTGCGTCATGTCGCGCCGCATGACGGCGGCGATCGAGGGCGATCCGTTCGAAGTCTATCGCGCCCTGCGTCGCGTCTCGCCGACCCCCTACCTTTATTTTCTGCAGTTCGGAGACCGCGCGCTCGCCGGCGCCTCGCCCGAACTCCTGGTCCGCGTCGACGGCGGGCGCGCGACCTTGCGGCCGATCGCCGGCACGCGGCCGCGCGGCGTCACGCCGGACGAGGACGTCCGTCTCGAAGCTGAACTCAAGGCTGACGAAAAGGAGCGCGCCGAACATGTGATGCTGGTCGATCTTGGCCGCAACGATCTCGGGCGAGTCAGCGCCGCCGGCACGGTGCGCGTCGAGGAATTCAAAACCGTCGAGCGCTATTCGCATGTCATGCATCTCGTCTCCCAGGTTTCGGGCGAACTCATACCCGGCGTCGACGCCTTCGACGTCATCGCCGCCGTTTTTCCCGCCGGCACGGTGAGCGGCGCGCCGAAAGTGCGCGCGATGGAGATCATCGACGAACTTGAATGCGAGCCGCGCGGACCTTATGGCGGCGCCGCCGGATATGTCGGCTGGGACGGAAGCTGCGATCTCGCGATCTCGATCAGGACGGTCGCGATCGCCGACGGCGAGATCAGGGTTCAGGCGGGCGCCGGCGTCGTTCACGACAGTTCGCCCGCGCTCGAATTCGACGAGACCGAACACAAGCTCGGAGCGCCTCGGCGCGCGCTGGAGGCGCTGCGGTGATCCTTGTCATCGACAACTACGACTCTTTCACGTTCAATCTCGTGCAGCTGCTGCAAACGCTGGGCGCTGAAGTAGAGACGCGCCGCAACGACGCCGTAGACGTCGCCGCCATCGCTGCGCTTGCGCCGAGCCGTCTTGTCATCTCGCCGGGCCCGTGCACGCCTAACGAGGCCGGCGTCAGTCTCGGCGCGGTGCGCGCATTCTCCGGGGTCGTGCCGATCCTCGGCGTCTGTCTCGGCTGCCAGGCGATCGGCCAGGCCTTCGGCGCGCGGATCGTGCGCGCGGGCCGGCCGATGCATGGCAAGACCTCGACGCTCCGGCATGACGGTGAAAGCGTGTTCGCAGGCGTCGCGGCTGACACCCCCGTCGGTCGTTATCATTCCCTGGTGATCGACCGGTCGAGCGCGCCCGAGTGCCTCGAGGTGCTGGCGACCGCCGCCGACGACGGCGAGATCATGGCGGTGCGTCACCGCGAGCATCCGACCGTCGGCGTGCAGTTTCACCCCGAGTCGATCCTGACCCCGCAGGGGCCGGCCATTGTGCGGAACTTCCTGATGCTTGAAAGCCGCCCGGCGCTTTAGGCGAGGAGACCCGCGATGTCGGCGCGCAGTTCAGGAAGGCCGGCGCCGGTTTCGGCTGAGGTGGCGCGAAGGACCGGATGCGCCGCCGGTCGGCGCGCGATCGCGGCCGAGATCTCCGCAAGACGCGCCTCAAGCTCCGCCGGTTTCACCTTGTCCGTCTTGGTCAGCACGACGGCGTAGCTCACGGCGGCCTCATCAAGGATGTCCATGATCGCGCCGTCGAGGTCTTTCAGGCCGTGGCGCGAGTCGATGAGAAGAAGCACCCGGCGCAACGCGGCGCGGCCTTTCAGATAGTCGCGGGTCAGCTTCGACCATTCCCGGGCCGCCCCGCGCGAGGCCCGCGCATAGCCGTAGCCCGGAAGATCGACGAGCCGCATCTTGCCCCCGAGATCGAAGAAATTGATCTCCTGCGTCCGCCCCGGCGTCGAGGAGGCGCGGGCGAGGCCTTTGCGCCCGGTCAGCGCGTTAAGGAGCGAGGACTTGCCGACATTTGAGCGACCGGCGAACGCGACCTCCAGGACCGTTTCCTTGGGCAGCCCCTCGACGGCGACGACGCCGCGCATGAACTCGCAGGGCAAGAGGAAGAGGCGGCGCGCCCGCTCGATCGCGCCGGTCATCTCTATTTGCCGCCCACGGAGGGCTTTTGCGACGGCTCAAGCTTCTTGGACCACGGCAGGCGGAAATTATTCTTCCAGTCGACGTCGACCCCATTCTTCTTCATGATGAAAATCTGCTGGGCGACGCCGAGGATCGAGCTCCACAGCCAGTAAAGCACCAGACCCGAGCTGAAGGACGCGAACAGGAACACGAACATCCACGGCATGATGGCAAACACCTGCGCCTGCACAGGATCCTGCGGCGGCGGGTTCAGCTTCATCTGGAAGGCCATGGCGAGTCCGTAGAGCAGCGGCAGGACGCCGATTGCGAGAAACGCGCCGATGAACGGGACCGCCGTCGGGTCGTAGGGCAGCAAGCCGAACAGGTTGAAGATATTGGTCGGATCGGGCGCCGAGAGATCCTTGATCCAGAGAGCAAAAGGCTGGTGCCGAAGTTCGATGGTGACGAACAGCACTTTGTAGAGCGCGTAGAAGATGGGAATCTGCAGCAGCATCGGCAGGCAGCCCGCAAGCGGGTTCATCTTCTCCTTCTGATAAAGCGCCATCATCTCCTGCTGCAGCTTCATCTTGTCGTCCTTGTACCGCGCCTGCAGCGCCTGCAGCTCCGGCTGCAGCTTCTTCATTTTAGACATGGTCTCGAAGGCGCGATTGGCGACCGGGAACATCAGGAGCTTGACGATCAGCGTCAGGATCAAGATCGCGACGCCCCAGTTATGGATGCGGTCGCCGAAGAAGTTGAGCGTCGTGAAGATCGGCCGGGTGAGGAACCAGAAATTGCCCCAATCGACGGCGCGGTCGAAATCCCAGATGCCGAGCCCTTCGGGCCTCGGCTTCTCGTAGGACTGGAGGAGGTCGACGTCTTTCGGGCCGGCGAAGAGATGCGATTGAAGGACGTGGCTTTCGCCCGGCGCGATGGTATGCGGCGCGAACTCGAAGGCGGCCTGGAATATCGGTTGCGCGGTCTGCGAGATGTTGCGCATCTTAACGGTGAAGGTCTCGCCCTGGGGCGGGATGGCTGCGGCGAGCCAGTACTTGTTGGTGATGCCGACCCAGCCCTTTTGCCCTTGCGCTTCGACGACCGCCGTCTGCGCTTTCTTGTATTTGCGCTCGAACAGCGAGTTCTCGACGACGGCGATCGGCCCCTCATGAAGGATCTGATACTTGCCTGCGCCCTCGGGAATGCCGCGCTGGATGACGACGCCGAACGGCGTCACGCTGTGAGCCTCCTCGCTCACGTTGCGCGCGCTCTGAGTGACGGTGAAGAGGTACTTGTCGTCAATTTCGATCTTGGTCTCGAAGACGACGCCGTTGTCGCGCCGCGTGAGCGTCACCGGCGAGCTTGGCGTGAGGCGCGCGCCCGCCGGCGCTTCCCATGCGACCGACTGGGCTCCCTTGCCGCCGACCGCCCAGCCGAGCTGGAGATAATGTCCGTGCTCGGTGTTGGCCGGCGACAGCAGCCGGATCATCGGGCTCGAGGCGTCGAGGGTCTCGCGATAGTTCTTGAGGCTGAGATCGTCGATGCGACCGGTATCGAGGTTGATCGATCCCGTGACGGAAGGCGTGTCGATCGGCAGGCGCCGCTGCGCCTGCGCGAGCGCCGCCTCGACCGAAATGATCTGGTTGGCGGCGGGCCCGGCGACGTCGGGGTCGTCAACCTCGGGCTCGGCGATTTCGCCGGCCGCGGCCTGCGCCGTTTGTTGCGCTTCGAGCGCCTTGCGGGCCGCCTCGCGCTGGGGCTGCATGTAGAGCGCCTCCCAGCCGAGAAGCACGACCACCGAAAGGACGATGGCGAGAAGCGAATTGCGATCCATTTTCCGCTCTTGGGGAGGAGGGGGGGCCGCGCCCCGGCGGCGCAACGGCTATTTAGGGTTCCGCGCGAGGCTTAAAAGGGCCCGCCGCAAATCGTCAAGCAGAGCGCTCCAGCCGCGGTCGGCGGCGGCCGCGCGGGCGATCAGCACATAGTCGCAGCCCGGCTCCCCATGACCCGGTCCGACGGCCCGCGCCGCCTCGCGCAGCCGCCGCCGGATGCGGTTGCGCCGGACCGCCTTGCCGATTTTTTTCGTGACGGTGAAGCCGAAGCGGATCGTGGAGTCGTCGTCGTTGCGAGGGCGCTTTACCGCCAGGAATGACTTGGTAGAGCAACCCTGAGCCTGGCGCAGGGCGAGAAAATCGGCGCGCCTCCTCAGGAAGGCGACCTCAGGCGGGGAGGCCGTGCCGGGGCCGCTCAGGCCGAGAGCTTTTTGCGGCCCTTGGCGCGGCGGCGGCTAATCACCTTTCGGCCGGCTTTGGTGGCCATGCGCGCGCGGTAGCCGTGCCGGCGCGTGCGCTTCGTCTGGCTTGGCTGAAAGGTGCGCTTCATGGTGGAATCTCTGGGCGGAATCTCTGAAGTTTCGCGGCGCCGCCGCGTCGGGAGGCGCGGTTCCTAGACGAGGGCCCGGCGCCCGTCAAGCTGGCGTCCGCAAGCCAAAGGGACTAGCGGGTTGGAGCCGTTCGGCCGCCAAGCTTCATGTCCAGCACGCTCCTCATTGAACAATGGCCCTCCGGCTTAACGGAGAGGCGGCCGCCGCCGGGAGACGTCCCAAGGGCGCGCCGCGACGGCGCAACGGGCCGGTCGGCCATCGCGTGTCAGCGCCATCCGGAGACCCCAAATCCATGAAATCCAAGAGCGCGCTTCGCTTTCTGCCGCTGGCCGTCATCGCCATCGCCCTTGCCGCCTTTTTCGCGGCTGACCTCGACCGCTATTTCTCGATCGAGACCTTGCGCGACAATCGCGCCGCGCTGCTCGCCGCCGTCGAGGCCGCCCCGGTCCGCGCCCTCGCGCTGTTCATGCTCGCTTACGCCGCCGCGGTCGCAATCTCGTTTCCGGGCGCCTCCATTCTCACCGTGTTCGGGGGCTTCCTGTTCGGCCTGTGGCCGGGCGTTCCCGCGATCGTCGTCGCGGCGACTTTGGGGGCGGCCGCAGTGTTCGCCGCCTCGAAAACCGCCCTCGGGGATTTCCTGCGCCGGCGCGCCAGCGGTTTCGTTTCGCAAATGGAGCAGGGCTTCCGCAGGAACGAACTCAGCTACATGTTCCTGCTGCGGCTTGCGCCCGTCTTCCCGTTCTGGGCGGTCAACATCGCGGCGGGCCTCCTCGGCGTTTCGCTGCGCAGCTTCTTTATCGGCACGCTGTTCGGGATCGTGCCCGGCACCTTCGTTTACGCGAGCATCGGCAATGCGGCGGGCGCTGCGTTCGACGCCGGCGAGGACGTGACCCTCACGGGCATCCTCCTCAAGCCGGAGACGCTCCTGCCTCTGGCCGGCCTGGCGGCCCTCGCCGCGCTTCCGATATTTATCCGTAAACTGAATAAGTCATGACGCGCCGTCTCGACGTCGACCTCTGCGTCATCGGGGCGGGTTCGGGCGGTCTGTCGGTCGCGGCGGGCGCCGTGCAGCTCGGCAAGAGCGTCGTCCTGTGCGAGCAGGGCGAGATGGGGGGCGACTGCCTCAACTACGGCTGCGTGCCGTCTAAGGCCCTGCTCGCCGCCGCCGCCGCCGCCGCGACGATCCGCAAGGCCGGCGACTACGGCTTGCGGGCGGGGCCGCCAGAGGTCGATTTCGCGGCCGTGATCGCCCATGTGCGCGCGACGGTCGCCGCCATCGCGCCGCATGACAGCGAAGAGCGCTTCGCCAAACTTGGCTGCACGGTCATCCGGGCGGCGGCGGCGTTCACGGGTCCGCGCGAGGCGCGGGCGGGCGACGCGGTGATCGGCGCGAGGCATTTCGTGATTGCGACCGGCTCGGCCCCGGTCGTTCCGCCGATCGACGGCCTCTCGGACGTTCCCTACCTCACCAACGAAACAATCTTCGACAATCAAATCCTGCCCCGCCATCTTGTCGTCATCGGCGGCGGCGCCGTCGGCTGCGAGCTGGCGCAGGCGCATCGGCGGCTCGGGGCCTCGGTGACCATCGTCGAGGCGGCGCGGCTGCTCGGCGGCGAGGACGCGGAAGCCGTCGATCTCCTGCGCGCCGCGCTCGTCCGCGAAGGGGTGGTCCTGCGCGAAGGTTGCATGGTCAAGGCTGTGCGCCGCGATGCGGGCGACATCCTCGTCGATCTTGGCGGCGAGGCGCTTCGCGCGTCTCATCTGCTCATCGCCGCCGGCCGCAAGCCCAATGTCGCCGGCCTCGCGCTCTACAAGGCCGGCGTCGGCGCCGACAAGAGGGGCGTTATCGTCGACGACCGGCTTCGCACGGCGAACAAGCGCATCTTCGCGGTCGGCGACGCGGTCGGCGGCGCCTTCACCCATGTCGCGGGCGATCATGCCGGGACGGTCATTCGCAATCTATGCTTCAAGGTTCCGGCCCGGCGCCGCGACGCGCTCGCGCCGCGCGTCGTCTACACCGACCCCGAAATCGCCTCGATCGGGCTTGCCGAAGCCGCGGCCAGGGAGAAGTTCGGCGCCGGCGTGCGGGACGCGCGGTTTGCGTTCAGGGACAATGACCGCGCGCAGGCCGAGAAAGACACGGAGGGCTTCGCGAAAATCGTGGCGGACCGGTCGGGCCGCATCCTGGGCGCGGTCGTCGCCGGCAAGGGCGCCGGCGACCAGATCGCGATGGTGGCGCTCGCCATGGCCAATCGCCTGAAGATCGGCGCATTCACGGCGATGATCGCGCCTTATCCGACGCGCAGCGAAATCGCCAAGCGCGTCGCCGGCCAATGGTACGGGCCGACCCTCTTTTCGGCGCGCACGCGGCGTCTGGTGAGGCTGCTCGGAGCGCTCGATTGACGCATGACGACAAAGCGCCGACCATCGCCGCCCGCCGTCCTCGCTTCCCGGGAGGCGCCGGCCGTGAGCTCAGCAACGCCTTCGCTGCGACGGCGGATCGCCGGCTCGCTGTCGGCGAAGCTTTTTCTGCTGACCATCGCCTTCGTCTTTCTCGCCGAAATTCTCGTCCTCATTCCCTCAATCGCGCGCCAGCGCATCTCATGGCTCGGCGCGCGCGTAGAGGCCGCCTATCTCGTCGGGCTCGCGCTCGAGGGCCCCGAGTTCGAGATGATCAAGCCCGAAGAGGCGGACCGGCTCCTCTCGACCGCGGGCATTCTCGGCGTCATGATCGACCGCGACGGCGCCAATGTTCTTGTTGCATCTCCCGGCGCCGAGCGCGACGACCCGCCCCCGATGCACGTCATCGACCTCGCCGGCGGCAGCCCCGCCGGCATGATCGGCGACGCCTGGGGGACCTTCTTCTCCAGGGGCGACGACTGGCTGAGGGTCATCGGCGCACCGACCTACGCGCCGGACGAAAGGGTCGACATCATCGTCTCGCAGCGCGGGCTCCGCGAAGATCTTCACCGCTACGCCCGCAACGTGCTGTTCCTGTCCCTGATCATTTCCTCGATTGCGGGCTTCCTTCTTTTTGTCGCGCTCGACCGGATGATCGTGCGGCCGGCGCGGCGTCTCACCCGCAACATGACGGCGTTCCAGCAGAATCCTGAAGAGCCTGGACTGCTCTATCCCCCTAGCGCGCGCGCCGATGAAATCGGCGTCGTCGAGCGAGGGCTTCGCGATCTCGAGCAGCGCATCCAGGGCCTCCTATCGCAGCGCCGGCGCCTGGCCGCGCTCGGGTCCGGCGTCTCGAAGATCTCGCATGACCTGCGCAACATTCTCGCCTCGGCGCAGCTCATGTCCGACCGCCTCGCCAACAGCGACGACCCGCGCGTGAAGAAACTGGCGCCGCGGCTCATCCAGTCGCTCGATCGCGCCATCGCGCTGTCGCGGGATGCGCTGGCCTATGCGCGCATGGAGCCGTCGAGCCTCGTGAAAGCGACATTTCCGCTGGCGCCGCTGATCGACGAGGTGTTCGAGGACGCCGCCTCGCTTCACGTCGATTTCGTCAACGACGTTCCGCCGGAGGTCGCCGTCACGGCGGACCGCAACCAGCTCTATCGCGCCGTCTTCAACATCGTGCGCAACTCCGTCGACGCGCTGACCCCGCCGGAAGGCGAGGAGCGGCCGCGCGGCAGGCTGACGGTCCGCGCCGAGGCGGCGGGCGGCGCCGTCAGCGTGCTCATTGAGGACAACGGGCCCGGCCTTCCCAGCGCGGCCATCGAGACCCTCTTTGAGCCGTTCAAGGGATCGACCAAGCCGGGCGGCACGGGGCTCGGGCTCGCCATAGCGCATGAGATCGCGCTGGCGCATGGGGGCGGCCTGAGGCTCGCGCGTTCGGGAGCGGACGGCGCGGCGTTCGAGATCAGTCTTCCGGCCTGACCTCGACTACGCCCGTGCGCCAGACGCCTTCGCGCCGACGGTCGGCGCCTCCGTCGAAGGAGCCGTCAGGGCGCACTGAAAATCCGTGTACGCCGCTTTCAAGCTCGCGCTGCGTCACCTGATGGCCGAGGCGGGAGAGCCCCTCGAGAACGCCGGCCTCCAGGCCGTTCGTCTCCACGATCGGCGCGCCCCGCGGGTAGACGATGTTGGGCGCGTCGATCGCCGCCTGCATGCTCATGCCCCAGTCGACGACGCCGATCAGGGTCTTGGCGACATAGCCGATGATCGCCGGGCCGCCGGGGGAGCCGAGCGCGGCGCGAAGGCGGCCCTCGCCGTCAAACACGACAAGCGGCGTCATCGAGCTGCGCGGGCGTTTGCCCGGCGCGACGGCGTTGGCGACGGGAACGCCGTTCCGCTCGGGGAGGAACGAAAAATCCGTCAGCTGATTGTTGAGGATCATGCCGCCGGCCATTAGGTGGCTGCCGAAGGCGAACTCGACCGTCGTCGTCATGGAGACGACGCGACCCTCGCCGTCGACCACGACGAAATGGCTGGTCGAGGGCGGATCGGGCGAAAGGCTCGGCGCCAGCGCCTTCCACTTGGCCGCCCCGGATTTCACGAAAGGCGAGGGGTCTCCCGCCGAGACCGACGTCGCAGCGGCGCTCCTGTCGATAAGGCCCGACCGCGCCTTGAGGTACTCCGTATTCAGAAGGCCGTCGATCACCTCCTCGACCGTCAGGCCGCCGCCGGCGGCGGCCTTGTCCTGGTCGGCGAGATACTGGTTGCGGTCGGCGTAGGCGAGCCGGCTCGTTTCGAAGATGAGGTGGATCGCCTCGACCGAATTGGGGCCGGCGGCCTTCAGATCGAAATTCTGGAGCAGCGACAGCATCTGAAGGAGCGTCACCCCGCCCGAACTCGGCGGCGGCATCGAACAGACCTTGAGCGTGCGATAGGGCCCGCAGACGGGCTCGCGCTTCACCGCCGTGTAACTGAGGATGTCAAGCTCGGTCATGCCGCCGGGATTGGGCGCGCCGTTCACCGCCTCGACGATCTCCCTGGCGATCTGGCCGCGATAGAAGGCCCCGGGTCCCTCCTCGCCGAGAATGCGCAGCGTCTCCGCGTATTCCGGATTCTTCAGCACGTAACCGACCGGGCGCGGCGACCCATCCTTGTCGTAGAAATAGTCGGCCGCCGTCGGCAGCTCCTTGAGCCGCGTCACTTTCTGCAGCAAACCGTTGAGGCGCGGCGACACCTTGAAGCCGTCGGTCGAGAGGCGCCGCGCCGGCGCCAGCAGATCGCGCCAGTCCATCGAGCCATGCTCTTGATGCGCGTATTCGAGCATGCGGACGACTCCGGGCACGCCGACCGACAGGCCGCCGGCCACGGCGTCCATGAAGTTCATCGGCTCGCCGTTCGCCAGCATGAAGCGGTCCGGCGTCGCCGACATCGGCGCGACTTCGCGCCCGTCATAGGCCTCGAGCGCGCCCGACGCCGGGTCGTAGTGCAACATAAAGGCGCCGCCGCCGAGGCCCGAGGATTGCGGCTCCACAAGGCCAAGCACCGCCTGCACGGCGATGGCGGCGTCGACCGCGGTTCCGCCGCGCTTCAGGATCTCTTCGCCCGCCTCGACCGCGTAGGGATTGGCGGCGGAAATGAAGTAGCGGCCCTTCGTCCAGTTGCGGTTGGCGGCGCCGCTTGCGGCCGGCGAAGGAGCCGTCGTCGAGAGTGCGGCGGAGACGGAGGCGGCCGCGCCTTGCGCGACGCTGTCCTCGCGCGCGCAGGCGGCAAGCGCCAGCGCCAAAACAAAGGCCGCGAGACGGCGCATGGTAACCCCCTTGATCATCGCGGGAGAGCTTAGGCGCCTTCGCCGTCCATATTAAGGCCTTCGCAGCGCGAATTCTCCACAATCTCGCGACCGCGTCGCCGCCGTCCGCGGCTTGACCGGGAGCGATGCCTCCGGGCCCGGGGGCCGCGCGGGGGGTGTTGCATATGCATTGCGGCGACCGAAGCGCTCGGCGTTCACGCATCAACCTGGCGCGTCAGGCACGATGCGGCAGCCCAAAAACTCCATCAGGACCCGCCCCCTCAGTGGTCAAATATTGCATTCGCTCCCTGTTTCGGCTTTAACCGCGCCTCCCGGGTCGGTCCCGCGCCGCCCGGCGCGCGCCCGTAGCTCAGCTGGATAGAGCACCAGACTACGAATCTGGGGGTCAGGAGTTCGAATCTCTTCGGGCGCGCCATTCACGAACAAAACTGGGCACTCCGGCCGGAGCTGCCGCGCCGCCCATGACCAGGCGTTCGAGCACATCGCGCCGGCCATGAATGCGGATTTCCTCGTAATCC
>JACADZ010000059.1 GCA_013389105.1 Parvularculaceae bacterium
CGCAACCGCATCGAGCGCATGATCGGCCATCTCAAAATCAATCGCGCCGTCGCGACCCGCTACGACAAGCTCGCCAGATCGTTCCTCGATGCGCTACACCTAGCCGCCATCCGCAAATGTTTGCGAACCGCAACTTTGTAAACAGGGCCTCAATCGCCCCAGTTGTTGGAGGTGTCCAACTACCTCAAAACGGTCCAGTTTCCCGGAGGCGCCTCACCGCCAAGACAAACGCCGAGGGTCGGTCGCTTGCCGGAAAGCCGATCTTCGATGAGGGCAATCTCGTCGTGAACCGCCCCGGGTCTGCCAGACCGGTTCAGTTCACCCCGTCAAATGGAGCAAAGAGACCTTGTCCCAAATGAGAGCCTCTTCCGAGAATAATGGGACCCTGCACAGGTCGCGTAAAATCGAGCCGAACATCGCCGGATATTCCGCCGCGTGGTCCTTCCAAAATCCTGTCAATCGTGACCTCGGGCCGTGGCAAGCCTCGACGAAAGCACTCGCGTCGCAGATCATCGGCCAGCGCTTCTTCCACATTATCCTTCTTCTTCGGAATGCGGGTCGGCACAAAGCAAGTCTCACTCACCCACGACGTTCCCGAGGAACAATACGTCGCTTCTTGATTGCGAGGCTCAAGCTGGATGACGCCAAGGCGGCCTGCACGGATGACGGAAAGTTGCGAGACTACAGCCTCAAAGCGCTTGCGATCGACGATAGTTAGTCGCGCTCGCCGGTCGCAACCCTCGGGCGACCAGACATGGAGCATTGTTAAGCGCTCTTCCTTGCGAGACGCCGCGAGGAAAACATGTACGTGGACGTTATCTTTAGCCGATGGCGATCCATCCGGTTCATGCCCGGAAAAGAGCCGGCTGACCCTTTTGTCAGATGCGGAATCTCTATCCAGCGCCATCAAAGCGCGCCGCGCTGCTCGCAGGAAAAGTTCACGATCAGAGGCGCGCGGCTGGCAATCCTCCGGGATAACGAACGAGAAGGCTTTCCGTGGCGCCGCCGGGATTGGCGACATAAGGCCGAGGCCAAGATAGCGTCCGTCTCCGATGACGATCGGTCCGCTCTTTTCCTGCGCGAACTCGATCTCGGCATGCCAAAGCGTATATTTAGCGAATCGCGACCCCTCGGCAAAAGCCTCCGCGCGGGCGCCCTTCGATTGAAAAGGTTCTCGCTGCACTCGTATCTGCATAACCCGATTGCGCACCCCGGCGTGACGGAGTGCAGCGGCCACAGCATTGCACGCCTTCTTCTCTTCGCTCGCGCGCTCCTTTCCCGCTTTGGCCTGCACCCGCATCTCCTTAGGGTCGATGCGTCGGCGCGGCGCAGCAGCCAAAACAACCGGCGTAACGCTCCGCCAGACCCGCGCCGGCTCGGCGTCATCCGCTCCATAATGCTTTAGCATCTTGAGTTCGTTCGTCTTCGCCAAAGCAACGTCCCGCCCGCCTGACTTCACTACTTCGCCTGTTGCAGCATCGAAAAGCGGGCCAGCAAAAGCCCAGTCGATGTCGGCGGTAGGAAGAGGACAGTCCGGAGGAATTTCAACGGCGATTCGTCGCAAGCCGTGATCAGCGAAGGTCGATCCTATCGACGGCAGCGGAATGATCCGGATACGCTGCAGCTTGTCCGCCTCGGTGGCGTCGCGGCCAATGAAGACACGCTCTATCTCGGCATTGCGCGCGGGCAACGCGGCTTTGAGGCGCGCGGCGGCTGAGTCACGCGACTTTGTCGCGAGCTCGCTTACCTTCCTCAGCGGCCACGCCGCGCGTCCTCCGTCAAACATCAGATCGAACAGCAGCACTTCATTGGGAACCTCATATGTGACTGAACGGAAGCGCGCCTTTGGCGGCTGGGTGAAAAGCAGGCTGGCGCCCTTTGTCTTTTTGGTTGGTGCTGGCGCGACCTGTGTCCCGAAGCGTCTTGCGCCGGCGTCATGGCGGGCGATAAGACTGGCGAGCGAACCCTTTTGAGGACAGGCAAGCACGACGACGCCAGGTCGGCGCGCCGGACGGTAAAGCTTGCCGGCGTAGAACCTCAATCGCTCCGTCAGATCCTCCTCGGACAGAATCTCGCCGTCCGCCCACGCCATATCGACGCCGCGCCCGAGCTGATAGAGATTTTCGGCCAGCGCGCAGAACGACCTCGCACGCTCCTCGTCGGCGTCGTTCAGCGTCCAAGCATAAATTAGCGGAATGGCGGGATCGAAGAGCCGTGGACGGATCGCTTTTTTGACGCGCAATTCTCCGATGCGCCGCATATCGCAATCGACGACGTCGAGATCATTATTGGGCACGTAATTCGAGAAGCCGGTCGTCTCACGCGCCGCAGGCGCGCCGATCAACGGCGCCTCAGTATGGGCCTCCAGCCATTCGAGTGCCAATCTTGCGTTTTCGGGCAAACAGGCGCCCCGCGCCGCTCCGGCGACGAGCGCCTGAAACAGCCTCGCGGGCGACGGCGGCCAATCGCCGGCGCCATGATAGCGGCCGTCATGAAAACGAACGTTGATGAGGAGCGTAGGCATGGAGCCCTGATGATGGCGTGCTAAAGTAAATCAGACGCCAGCTTCCTCCTTCCTGGTTCTGCCTTTGGCTTTTTTCTTCTCAGCGGCGTCGGCGACATCCTTTTGTGCAAGCGTCATGTCGAATTCAACGCACTTACTCGCACCGACGCCGAACTCAGTCGCCGCCGCCTTGGCGTACTTAAATGCGCTCACCTCAAATGCGCTCGCCTCATTGAATTCAATTTCATGACGGACGCCGTTTCGCTCGACCAATTCCCATCTGGCCGGCTTGCGGGGATCGGGCGTGACAAGACAGCCTGCGCGAAGGAACGCCTCGAGCGGCTCGGCGGCCGCCACCAAAGACAGCCCCAGAATGTAGCGCCGCAGATCCTTACTATTTTTACCCCCGAGCCTACGCAGGGCAATAAGATTGACGGTTACAGTCCGTTCAATGCCGCCGCGTGCGACAATGCCACCGTGCTGGCCAGTCGCGGGCACATCGACAAAACCGCGCTCCGCCAACGGAGACTTCGAGTTGCCTTCCTGCTTCTTTCTTTCTTCTTCGCTGAAAACCTCGAGCTCTGCATAATTGAGAGCCGGCTTGTATTGCGCCGAGCGTGTAAGTGCCTCAACGTCCCAGGCACGAATGACCGACTGCACGATGCGCGGCAGCTTTGCTTGCGTGTCGCGCGAGTCCCATGCGCCGAAAACAAGCGATGTCGGTGCGAGCGTGGCGATCGGATACGCGTCATTGGCCTCTAGCAGCGCCCGAAACGCCGCGTGCGCATCGTTCTTGATTTGTGTGCAACGAATGAGCGCGTCTCCGAGACGGTGGCCGGCTTCGAGGATCGAGACTTTCCGTCCCTTACCATACGTAACGTCAATTTGCGGAACGAGCGTGGACCATGGCTCGCGCAGGAATAGCGGCTCCATGCGGTTCGCCTGACTGCCGACGCTGTCGATGGTGCAGACCTTGGTTCCATCCGACAGCGTATCGATGTTGTATCCAATATCGGCGTAGGTCGGCGGAAAAATGACCGCGCCTTCGCCTTCAACCGGCAGAAGTTTCTGCTTAAGCGTGAGGGCGACGGGCCCATTTTGGTCATCCGCCCACTTATTGATTATGTCGTGATCCAATTTCATTGCCTCTCCTCCCGGACCTCGGTGATACAACGCGCTTGGTTTTCCTTACCCGGCCAACCAAGCTTCATGCTGAAGCGGCGCATGGGAAAAGGCAGCGGCGCCATTCCGAGGGCTGCTCTTAGAAATTCGGGCGGTAATAGATGGCCGTCGCCGCCGACGACCGCGTAGCGATAATGAAGCTTGTCGATCCTGAGGGGCCTTGCATGGGTCACGCCGATCGCCGCTAGGACTTCCGTAAGCGGATAGCCAACCATCGTTATGTCGCGATGCTCGTTCGGTGAGAACCCGGCGTCGATCGGAATATAGTCACGACGCCAGTCAAATCTGAAACTGCTCGATTGGGGCGCAGCGAGTTCAAATGGATTGGTCGCAGCTTTCAGCATCTCGTCGCGAACGAGATCGAGGCTATCACGCAACAACGCTGCGCCAGGATAACCGCCGGCGCCAGCCCAGAACTTCACATTGTCTCGCAGATCGGTTGAGTCGCCCCAATAGTCGACACCGATTTTTTTATCGGCCGATTGGAGAATCGCCGGTAATGTCGCTGGACTAGGCGGCTCTTTGAATGGGAATGAGCCATCAGTCGGATTCGTCTCGATTCTCCATTCCTTGGTCGATAAGCCGCTCCCTGGCGGCGTGAGCGCGATGACCCCCGTTTTCGCCAGAAACTCCAACACCGCTTCAACTGGATTGCGCTCGCCTAGCGCGGCAAGACGAAATCGCACGTCGGTTTCGTTAGACCAGTTAAAGCCGCCTTCGGCGTCGCCGAGGAGGATGTCGGCCGCTTCCATGAAGCCGAGGCAGGCGAATACCTGCCCCGGATTGAAGAGATCGACAGGGATGCTGGCTTCGGCCATTACGCGCGCGCCCCTCGAGCGACCTCGGCGGACCCATCGCGTTCGTCGTTTTCGCGGGAAGCCTGCGCGTCCGCGGCCCTCAATAGCGCCTCAAGCCAGGCGAGCCCCCACGGGCCCCATTGCTTTTGCAGCCGCGCGAATCGCAGCGCGACTTCGGCTGCGCGTTCACGAAGCGCGGAAGGAGGCAGATCCTCGCATCCCTCGGTTTCAATCACGGGACGCGCACGGCCGTGATGAGCGGCGACGAGATGGAGCACAAGATCCTGCATCTCGGCCGGCAAATCGAGAAAGTTCGCATCCTTAGAGACATAACCCAGCGAGCCGAATTCGTGCCGATATTGGCCGAGGATTTGTTGATTGATCGGCCCTCTCGTCTTGGCGAGCGGCACCCCGCCAAACTCGCACGCGTGACGTCGCGCGTTAAAGGCGCGCTGCCACCGGTCGGCCTTCTTGCCCTCGTCATGCAGCCGGGCGGCCAGCCTGAGCGCTCTCTCCAAGTCGGCTGGAAGACCCAGCCGCCGCGCGAGCGCCTTCGCTTTATTTTCCGCCCAGCACTGATGCTCCTCAAGCGTCTGAGGCTTAGAAACCGAGCGCGCATCCTCGTCGTTTGCCTCACCCGAGAATTGTTCGACCTGTAGCCGGGCAGGCAGCCCATCCTCGTCCGCAGGCGGCTTCAACTCAAAGCTGATCGCTGGACGCCAATGCCGGTCACTATTTCGCTCATCTTCAACGCCGGCCTTGATCCGGCGCACCCGAAAGCCGACCTGCTCACTCCAAGTATTATCGGCATCGGCACATGTCGCCGGCTCGGCGGCGTCCCCACGCAACATCCCCGCGCTAAGTCCGCCGAGCCGCGCATCGACAATCAATGTCTTTCCGGCGAGCAGGCCTTGCAGACGCTCCCTCTTCTTCTTGTCGCGGCTTAAAGCGGAATCCAGCCGGACCTCACCCTCTGCGTCCCCCGAGGCCGAGATTACGAATGCGATGATCGCGCCCGCGTGCAGCCGCTCCTCAGCCTCTTCGGTAGCGAGATTTTGCGCATTATTGTCGTCGGCCTCAGCGAGCGCGTCTTGGGAGGCGTCGTCATCGGCGGACGCCTCGTCGACAGGGCGAGGAGCGGACGCAACTTGGCTCTGCAAGGCCTCGATACGGTTGCGAAGCCATTCAATAACCCGGAAAGTCTCGGTTTCGAGCTTCTCGCTTACGTGCGGCGGCGCCGCTTCAAAGAACGCCGCGACATGAGCAAGGTCGTCGGCCTTCAAGGAGTATTCGCTGTCTTTCCAATCGTTGCGGATAGGCAGGTGTTTACGCCATACAACCGTTGTCTGCGACGGATCGTTGTCAATCCATCCGCGCAGCCACGGCGCGACTTCCGGCCGTCCCGTATGCTGTTTCAGCGAGGTCATCGACCAGGCCTCGACGAGAGGCCGATTGAGCGCCGGCCGTAGCGGCTCCGGCGTCGTCGCCTGTGAGATTAACTTGGCCAGAGCCGACTCTTTGCACGTACACGTCATGAGTGCAGCCAACGCGCGCGGTGAAGCGTTGTAATCCGTCGGACCGTCGCTAACCTCCGGAAGTTTTTCGAGCACGGCTTTGGCGGCAATTGCCGGCGATGTGCGTTTTTCGGCGTTGCCTTGGCCCTCTTTTCTTTTCTTTTCCGGGTCGGCCGCCGCGTCCGCCTGAGATTTTTCTGTTTCGGGCTCCGACCAGAACACGACGATCTTGGCCCCACCCGTGTTGAGCCCGCGCCGGTTCACCCTGCCAAGCCGTTGCACCATTCGCTCGAAAGGCGCGAGGTCGCAGACCATATGATCAGCATCGAGATCAACGCCGACTTCGCCCGCCGCTGTCGCGATCAGGAATGTCGGTTTCAACGGCGGCCCCTTGCCCTCGACGAATCCGACTTCTTTCAACTTTTTCAAGGCCTCTTGCCGCTCGTATGCGCGGCGCGCGCCTACCAAGAGTTCGATGTTGACCGCTTCTTTGTGCGCCCCCGCCCGCTTCTCGATCGCCGCCTTGACGCCCTCTGCGGTTGGCGTCGCGCCTTCGTCGGAGGTGTCGCGGCGACTGCAAAACACAACAACGCGGGCCGGCGGCTCGCTTGCTGCGAGGTTAAAGGCGGTTTCAGCAAGCTGCTCATCCGCCGACCTTCCACTGGCAATTTGAGAAAAATGTAACCGCTTTTGCGCATTAAGCCGCGTCGCGGTCAATTCATCCTCGACCGCCGGCAGGCGGAACGGCTTTCGATCGTCTTGTCTTGACGCCTCTTCGCGTTGCGTCGCCGATAGCGGGAGCACAACTAGCGGGGGCACGATTTTGGTACGCTCTTCACGCGCACGCAGCGTCGCGTCCGTTTCCACAGCGCGCAACAAATGCTGGAAAGGCGGCACAAGATGCGCTTCGTCAAGCACGATAAGCGTGTCAGCGCCGAGCAGCCCTGCGTGGTACGGGCGCATTCTTGGCGAGACCCCATAGCCTTCGAACAAAAGGCGAGAGCCGATCATGTCGACGGTGCCGACAATAATCGCAGTAGCGGCGGGATCGGCGAGCCAGTCGCGATTATCGATATGCTGACCGCGCAAGGGGGAGATGGGCAGGCTCGTCTGCTCATCAAAACCGAGCGCCCTGGCGAGATCTCGGCCCCCGGGCTTCATGAGCGCCTCGCGAAGCTTCTCGGCGACCGCCGTCGCCTGATCCACGACTGCGCGGCGATCAACGATATAGACGAGCCGGCGCGGCAGCATCGCGACGGCCTCCTGCGTTAGCGCGCGCGCGATCAGCCAGATCGCCATCACGCTTGTTTTGCCGAGCCCAGTCGGCAAGTCGAGCGAATACGGAATTTCGCCCTTGCAGAAATAGCATTTGAAAAGGCACCGCTGCCAGCGCATCGGCTGATAGCCGGTCAAGAGCGAGAAGGCTTGCTCGAACTGCATTCCGGTATACCAATATCGTCTAAGTGGTGTGTTGTCCCCTTCAAGTTTTCCACGACTTGCAGCATCAACTTCGGCGCGAGTTCGGAAGATGCCCTCCGACGGCCTCCAACTCCCCCTTCCTCTTCAAGCCCCGCCGGCAACGGGGGACGCGCCGCTCGTCCCCGCGCGCATGGTGAACGAG
Source organism: Parvularculaceae bacterium (assembly GCA_013389105.1). Lineage (GTDB taxonomy): Bacteria > Pseudomonadota > Alphaproteobacteria > Caulobacterales > Parvularculaceae > Amphiplicatus. The sequence continues at coordinate 7,618 of JACADZ010000059.1, forward strand.
TGGGTCTACTGCCCGCGGCTCGCCTTTCTCGAATGGGTCGAGGGCGAGTGGGCGGAGACCGGCGACACTGCAGAGGGCACTCGGGCCCATGCCCGTGTCGATGAAGGCGGCGGCAAGCTCGCGGCGCCAGACCAGACCACCGATGAGGATAGTCCCGCGCGGCGCGCCCGCTCGGTGACGCTCTCCTCGGAACGGCTCGGAGTCATCGCGAAGATTGACATGATCGACGTCGAGGGCGGCCGCGTCACGCCAATCGACATCAAGAAGGGCAAGCGCCCGCATGTCGCGCACGGCGCCTATGAGCCCGAGCGCGTGCAGGTCTGCGTGCAGGCGCTGATCCTGGAGGACAACGGATACAAGGTGGACGAGGGCGCGCTCTGGTTCGCGGAGTCGCGTGAGCGCGTGCCGGTACCCCTGACAGAGGAATTGCGCGCCGCGACCCTGCGCGCCATTCATGAGCTGAGGCTTGTCGCCGCCTCAGGCCGCCGCCCGCCGCCGCTCGCGGACTCCCCCAAATGCGTCCGCTGCGCGCTCGCCGGGATTTGCCTCCCCGACGAAACGAACTTCTTCCGCAAGGGCGTCGTTCCGCGCCCGCTCAACCCGGCGGACGATCCCGCCTTGCCGCTCTATGTACAGACCCCTGGTGCGCGGGTGCGCAAAAGCGGCGAAACATTGATCATTGAAACCGACGACGCGAAAGCCGAGACGCCGCTGATCAATGTTTCGGAATTGGCGCTTTTTGGTCCCGTCTCCGTCACGACCCCAACCCTCCATGAGCTCTTCCGGGCTGACATTCCCGTCGCCTTCTTTTCAACGGGCGGCTGGCTTATGGGCCATGCGAGCGGAACCGGACCGGAAAACGCGCACATCCGCACGAATCAGTATCACGCCGCGTTCGACGATCGGCGCTGCCTCGCAATTGCGCGCGGTCTTGTCGCGGCGAAGATCAGGAACCAGCGCACGCTTCTGCGCCGCAACTGGCGGGATGAAAAAACAGAGGACGGCAAGGTCGAGGCGCTGGAAAGCCTGAAGCGCCTCGCGGCCCAGGCCGATCATGCCGCCGACACGCCGGCGCTCCTAGGTTACGAAGGCGAGGCGGCGGCTGTTTATTTCCGGCATTTTGATCGAATGCTGGCGGGCGCCAGCGACTTCTCCTTCGAGAAGCGCAACCGGCGCCCGCCCGAAGATCCGGTGAATGCACTGCTCTCTCTCGGCTACTCACTCCTGGTCCGCACGTTTCTTGCGGCTCTTCAGTCGATTGGTTTCGACCCTTATCGCGGGTTTTATCACGTCATCCGGCACGGACGCCCCGCGCTGGCGCTAGACATGATGGAGCCCTACCGTCCGATCATTGCCGACTCAACGGTCATCAATGTCATTAATAATAGCGAGGTAAAGCCGACGGACTTCTTGCGAAACGGCCCGGCCTGTTCGATAAAGCCCGCCGGTCGCAAGACATTTATCGCCGCCTATGAACGTCGACTGGATATGGAGACGACGCACCCCGTCTTTGGTTATCGGGTTTCAATGCGGCGCCTGATCCACGTTCAGATGCGCCTTCTCGCGCGACATCTGGACGGCGAGATCGACTATTATCCACATTATATCCCGAGATGACTTGTGGCTGATGAGCGTCTTTATCTCGTCGCGTACGACATTTCGAACCCGAAGCGTTGGCGCCGGGTATTCAGGCTCATGAAGGGATATGGACGCTGGTTGCAGCTGTCCATATTTCAATGTCGCTTGACTGCGCGCCGTCGCGCTGGAATGGGCGCACGCTTGGATCGCGAGATCCATCACGGCGAGGACCATGTGCTCGTTGTCGACATTGGCCCGGCAGACAAGGTGGAGCCGAAGGTCGAAAGTTTCGGTAAGTCTTTTCAACCGGTCCGACGCGAGGCAATAATCGTATAGTTTCCGGAGAAAGCCTTAGGGACCACAACCGCCCTTTACGCGGCGACCGCATCTGCCAACGGCATTCGACCGCTCCGTAACCGCGGAAACGTCCTGGGCCGGTCGCAAATCGCGTAAGCGCTTGAATCTGGAGTGCTCTTTGATAAGTTAAGTCGCTAAGATTTAGCGTCAGGGCGTTTGATTTGTGCGGTGGAACCGCAACCGCTCGCAAAATTGGCGGTTTGAGTTTGATTTTGAGCAACTTATATGCTGGCCATCTTCCGGGGCCTGACAGCCCCGGCCTCATTGAAGCGCTGAAGCCTTTCCAGGCGGCGCGCCTGACTGGCGCATCTTCCGGGGCCTGACAGCCCCGGCCTCATTGAAGCGAAAAGGATGGGATGACCGATCCGGAAAAGATCCTATCTTCCGGGGCCTGACAGCCCCGGCCTCATTGAAGCTCATCGGTCATGACGATGCAAAGACCCATATGCCGATCTTCCGGGGCCTGACAGCCCCGGCCTCATTGAAGCTCGCCGACGCGGCGCGTCTTGGGGCGGACGAGCTCGACATCTTCCGGGGCCTGACAGCCCCGGCCTCATTGAAGCGCCGCGATCTTCGCCGGCGCCGACCAGAATACACGCATCTTCCGGGGCCTGACAGCCCCGGCCTCATTGAAGCCGGGACGTTTCCGGACACCCCGCCCGAGATCCCAGTTTATCTTCCGGGGCCTGACAGCCCCGGCCTCATTGAAGCGTGGATTGGGGCTACGCGCATTACGGCGCGATCGAGATCTTCCGGGGCCTGACAGCCCCGGCCTCATTGAAGCGCGGCGGCGGATCGCCCGAACGAATGGCCTGACCTCATCTTCCGGGGCCTGACAGCCCCGGCCTCATTGAAGCCAGTGAGTGGAATTTCACCCAGCCGAGGTAATCAGCATCTTCCGGGGCCTGACAGCCCCGGCCTCATTGAAGCCGCGGCGTGCTGATGCACGAAACCATGCATTGCGCCCACATCTTCCGGGGCCTGACAGCCCCGGCCTCATTGAAGCTCGTCAGTCATCACGATGCACAAGCCCATATGCCGCATCTTCCGGGGCCTGACAGCCCCGGCCTCATTGAAGCGGCCGGGAAGCCGAAGTGACGCGCGAGAACTGCCTCTCTTCCGGGGCCTGACAGCCCCGGCCTCATTGAAGCAGGCCGCGCGCGCCGGGCTAGGCATCAACTGGGCAGCGATATCTTCCGGGGCCTGACAGCCCCGGCCTCATTGAAGCATAGCGTGCCCCCGAACATCGTGAGTACGGACTCCATCTTCCGGGGCCTGACAGCCCCGGCCTCATTGAAGCAATGGAATCCGGCTTGCACCAACTTCCTCTCCGTCCGATCTTCCGGGGCCTGACAGCCCCGGCCTCATTGAAGCCTGCTTGACAGCAGTGGTACGTCCCACGAAGCCTTACATCTTCCGGGGCCTGACAGCCCCGGCCTCATTGAAGCGCCTTCTTCAGGCACGGGGGAACCACCCACCGTACGAATCTTCCGGGGCCTGACAGCCCCGGCCTCATTGAAGCTCGGCGGCATGATCGCCGCCGCCTTCGCCTCATCGGATCTTCCGGGGCCTGACAGCCCCGGCCTCATTGAAGCACGTTGAAGCAGCTTGAGCGGCTGGAAAACGCGCAGGATCTTCCGGGGCCTGACAGCCCCGGCCTCATTGAAGCTCGGCGTGTATGGCGAGATCGCCGGCGCGCTCGCGCGCGATCTTCCGGGGCCTGACAGCCCCGGCCTCATTGAAGCGCGCGCCTCCGAGGCGAGCCGATCTGGAGCATGGGATATCTTCCGGGGCCTGACAGCCCCGGCCTCATTGAAGCACGGACTCTACGACTCCTCGATGTTCCCGGCGGCGGATCTTCCGGGGCCTGACAGCCCCGGCCTCATTGAAGCGCGGCGCGCGCCGCGAGCGCGGCGGATATGATCGCGCCGCATCTTCCGGGGCCTGACAGCCCCGGCCTCATTGAAGCGCGGCTGGGGCCGGAAAGGTGCTGCGGGCGATGATGATCTTCCGGGGCCTGACAGCCCCGGCCTCATTGAAGCGTCCGGGCGATGGTCGCGCCGAGGCGACAATAGGCGTATCTTCCGGGGCCTGACAGCCCCGGCCTCATTGAAGCACGAAAGGTGCCGCACAGCCCCGCGCGCGCCTTTCAGATCTTCCGGGGCCTGACAGCCCCGGCCTCATTGAAGCACGAAAGGTGCCGCACAGCCCCGCGCGCGCCTTTCAGATCTTCCGGGGCCTGACAGCCCCGGCCTCATTGAAGCGCGTTGTCCACCCGCAAAGACGAACCGCCAAGCGCCGCGCATCTTCCGGGGCCTGACAGCCCCGGCCTCATTGAAGCCAGGGTCTCCCGGCGAAGCACAGCGGCGGTAATGCATCTTCCGGGGCCTGACAGCCCCGGCCTCATTGAAGCGCTGCCCCCAAGTCTGACGTTCTGTTTGTCCCCTCGAATCTTCCGGGGCCTGACAGCCCCGGCCTCATTGAAGCGATATGATACAAGCCAACCCGATCCCATCAATCCTGATCTTCCGGGGCCTGACAGCCCCGGCCTCATTGAAGCCGCCGCAGGCGAGACGGCGGAGCGTGCACGCAACAACATCTTCCGGGGCCTGACAGCCCCGGCCTCATTGAAGCCCGAATCGCGGGGTATCGCGCGACGAACGCCGCGACTATCTTCCGGGGCCTGACAGCCCCGGCCTCATTGAAGCGAGCGCACGTTCGGGAAGTCTGCTGAGGTGACGCGCGAATCTTCCGGGGCCTGACAGCCCCGGCCTCATTGAAGCCGCTCTTGGTGAGGGTGCATTCCTCCCAGAGCGAGCATCTTCCGGGGCCTGACAGCCCCGGCCTCGTTGAAGCCACCGATCTGGCGCGCGACTACGCCTTCGCGGTTGAATCTTCCGGGGCCTGACAGCCCCGGCCTCATTGAAGCGCGCTCACGCCCGAAAACGTGTCGCGCGTGCTCGACAATCTTCCGGGGCCTGACAGCCCCGGCCTCATTGAAGCAGCCTGCCGCCCTATCGGCCTCCTGTAATGTCCGCGTATCTTCCGGGGCCTGACAGCCCCGGCCTCATTGAAGCCGGCCAGACATGGCGCATCGACTCGTCAATCTCGGTATCTTCCGGGGCCTGACAGCCCCGGCCTCATTGAAGCCACGCATCAGAGTAAGCCGCGTCGATGGGCGCACGTATCTTCCGGGGCCTGACAGCCCCGGCCTCATTGAAGCAGTGAAGAGGAGATATACGCCCGCCTCCCCGACGTGATCTTCCGGGGCCTGACAGCCCCGGCCTCATTGAAGCTACGGCGCGCTCGCGATGCATCTGACCGATTCCGTCAGCATCTTCCGGGGCCTGACAGCCCCGGCCTCATTGAAGCCCATATCCCATGCTCCAGATCGGCTCGCCTCGGAGAATCTTCCGGGGCCTGACAGCCCCGGCCTCATTGAAGCATCGGGCCGAGACGCTCGCTGAGCGCGCGCGACACATCTTCCGGGGCCTGACAGCCCCGGCCTCATTGAAGCTTGGGACGTTCCCGGACGCCCCGCCCCAGCTTCCAGATCTTCCGGGGCCTGACAGCCCCGGCCTCATTGAAGCAGCCACAATACTGGGATCTCGGGCGGGGCGTCCGGGATCTTCCGGGGCCTGACAGCCCCGGCCTCATTGAAGCTGCCGCGAGCTCGACGGCGCGCGCAAGGGCCGGCCGGAAATCTTCCGGGGCCTGACAGCCCCGGCCTCATTGAAGCGCGGCGTTGCAACAAACGATCCCGTCGCTGGACGCATCTTCCGGGGCCTGACAGCCCCGGCCTCATTGAAGCCCATACCCCACGCTCCAGATCGGCTCATCGCGGAGAATCTTCCGGGGCCTGACAGCCCCGGCCTCATTGAAGCCCGAACGTGCGCTCGAACAGCGCGACTTGCTCGCGGCAATCTTCCGGGGCCTGACAGCCCCGGCCTCATTGAAGCACGGCATCGGTCGACGACGGCGCGGCAATCCCGGAAATCTTCCGGGGCCTGACAGCCCCGGCCTCATTGAAGCGAGAAGATCGCGTCGCCTGAACAGCGGGTCGGCTATATCTTCCGGGGCCTGACAGCCCCGGCCTCATTGAAGCGCCTTCGCCTTCCCTTCGTCTTCGCCTTCCCTCCGCATCTTCCGGGGCCTGACAGCCCCGGCCTCATTGAAGCTCGGGCGGATGTGCGCACGGCGGAGGCGGCCTATCACGCATCTTCCGGGGCCTGACAGCCCCGGCCTTATTGAAGCCCGCGTGATGCAGCCGAGCGACCGTCTCCCACGCGCGGATATCTTCTGGAGCTTGACAGCCCCTGACCCGCCCCCGAGCGCGCAGCCGAGTTCTATGTAACAGGAAGACGGCCTTCTGCGGAAGGCCGATCCGGCTGGAGCTTCCAAACCGCGCAGGCCGGATCGGCCGGCTGAAAGGTTTCCGGCGCCGGCGGGCGATAGCCGAGCGAGGAGTGCGGACGTACCGCGTTAAATTCGCGCCGCCAGTTTTCGATGATGATCTGCGCTTCGCGGAGCGTGTAAAATAGCTCTGTGTTAAGACATTCGTCGCACAGTTTTCCGTTGAAAGATTCATTGTAGCCGTTCTCCCATGGACTTCCGGGCTCGATGTAGAGCGTCTTCGCTTTCATGACGCCAAGCCATTTGCGGAGAGCCTTCGCAGTGAACTCGCCGCCATTGTCGCTGCGAATGTGTTCCGGGACGCCGCGCGCCAGGAACAGCCGCGCCAGCACGGTGAGAACATCCTGGCTGCCCAGGCGGCGCTTCACTTGGATCGCAAGGCATTCCCGCGTGAACTCGTCGATCACAGTGAGCATGCGGATCTTGCGCCCATCGCGCGTTCTATCCTCGACGAAGTCATACGCCCAGACGTGATTGCGATGCAGCGGCCGCAGACGAATGCACGATCCGTCGTTCAGCCATAGACGGCCGCGTTTCTTATGTTTCGCCGGCACTTTCAGGCCCTCGCGCCGCCAGATGCGCGCAACGCGCTTGTGGTTCACCCGCCATCCTTCGGCTCTGAGCAACGCCGTGATCCGCCGATAGCCATAACGTCCGAAGCGCGTCGCCAGGCGGATGATCGCTGCCGTCAGCGCGTCTTCGTCGTCGGCTTTATTCGGCGTTCGCCACTGCGTCGAGCGATGCTGGCCGACCGCCTGGCACGCTCGGCGTCCGGAGACGCCGAGCTTCTTGCAGGCATGGTCGATGAACTTGCGGCGGCGCGAGGGCCCTACCAGTTTCCCGAGGCGGCCTCGGTCAGGATTATCTTGTCGAGCGTCAGATCGGCCACCGCCTTCTTCAGCCGGGCGTTCTCCGCTTCGAGCTCCTTCAGGCGGCGGGCTTGATCCACGCCCATCCCGCCATACTCCTTCCGCCACCGGTAATAGGTGACCCGCTGAACCCCGAGCCGCCGAACGACTTCCCCGACCGAGACGCCCTCAGCCAGCCAAACCTCTGCCGATCGTAATTTGCCAATGATTTCTTCGGGGGAATATCGCTTCCTCGCCATTCCAAACATCCTTCTTCGCTCCAGATTGTTGCTTCCGATCCGGCTGCGTTTGAAGGGGCAAGGTCACGTCGCGCCAAGGCGCGCCTGTGCGTATGCGCCACAAAATTCCGTTCACGATCTTCCGGTTGTCATGCGCAGGACGGCTCTTTCGACCGCGCTCTGCAGGTAGAAGATCCTTCAACAGCCGCCATTCCGCTTCGCTCAGATCGCCGCGACTCAGGTCCGCCTCCCTCAAGAGGTATCCTTGAATCAAGTGTCGATTCGGGCATCAATGAGTTTGTAAACAGGGCCTAATGAGGCGTCACTTCCCGGCGCGGGCGACCATCATCTTCTTCACTTCCGCGATGGCTTTCGCCGGGTTGAGGCCCTTGGGGCAGACCTGCGCGCAGTTCATGATGGTGTGGCAGCGATAGAGCTTGAAGTCGTCTTCAAGCCTGTCGAGCCGCTGGTTCTTCTCCTCGTCGCGGCTGTCGGCGAGCCAGCGCCAGGCCTGCAGCAGGGCCGCGGGGCCGAGATATTCCTCGGACGGATCGCCTTTGCGGCCGTTCCACCAGTAGGACGGGCAGGAGGTGGAGCAGCAGGCGCACAGGATGCATTCATAGAGCCCGTCGAGTTTCGCGCGTTCCGCCGGCGACTGACGGCGCTCCTTGTCGGGATCGGGGCCCGCCTTCAGAAACGGCTCGATATAGGCGTGCTGGGCGAAGAAGTTGTCGAGATCCGGTACGAGGTCCTTGATCACCGGCTGGCTGGGCAGCGGGAAGATCGTCACGTCGCCGCCGCCGATTTCGTCGACGCCGGTGGTGCAGGCGAGGCGATTCACGCCGTTGATGTTCATCGAACACGATCCGCAGATGCCCTCGCGGCACGACCGGCGGAAGGCGAGGCTCGAATCCATCTCGTTCTTGATCTTGAACAACGCGTCGAGAACCATGGTGACTCCCGCCATGTTGACTTCATAGGAGTCAACGCGCGGATTCTCGCCGGTCGACGGATCGTAGCGGTAGACCTTGAAGACCCGCGTCTCCCCGGCTCCGGCAGCAGCGGGAAAGCGCCTTCCGGCGCCGGTCACCTGCGAGTTCTTGGGAAGGGTGAGCTGAACCAAGCACGGCCTCTTTCTTCTGTCGGGTCCCTCGGAAAGCGGGCGACGGTACTCCCGGTACGGGCTGAATAAAGACTCGGAGGCTGCGGCGAAAGGCCCAAGGCGCGCCCGGCCTGAAGGGCGATTTCGGAGGTGGATCGGCGCGGCGCCCGACGAGCTTTGCCTCGTTCGGTCCGCCGCCGCGCGGCCGCTTCACGCGTCAACTCGCTTCCCGCCCGACTCGCCGCGAGAGAAATTTGCGGTCTTGTTCCGCACGAAATCGTCCGGCGACGGGGCGCGCTCCTGCACCTTACGAAGCCCGCGTCGCGAGTGAGAAGCCGCAGGCGGCCGGCCTCCGCGCCGTCTGCCGCAATCGGCGGCGTCGAACGCGCGCCGGTCAGTCGGTCTTGGCCGGCTGGCGTGCGCGATGCTCGGCCGCGAGATAGGCCTCGGACTGCATCTCGACGAGGCGGGAGGCGGTGCGGGCGAACTCGAAGGCGCCGTCGCCGGCTGGATAGAGGTCGAAAGGCGCGGCGGCCGCCGAGCAGACGAGCTTGGTCTTCGCTTCGTAAAGCGCGTCGATGAGCGTGACGAAACGCTTGGCCTCGTTGCGATCCGCGGCGCTCATGTGCGGGATACGGTCGAGAAAAACCGTCCCGTAACGAGCAGCGATCGCCAGATAATCGCTGGGGCCGAGAGCGGCGCGACAGAGCTGGTCGAAGGTGAAGCGCGCCGCATCGCGGGCGACGCGCGGAATCGGCACGGATCGCCCCATCACCTCGAGCGCCTCGGCGCGCTCGGCGGCGCCGGCGATCAGGCGCGTCCAGGCATGATCCATCGCGGCGTCCGCCTCAGAGCCGAGAGGCGCGTGATAGACGCGCGCGCCAGCGAGTTGTTCGAGCCTGTAGTCGCGCGCGGCCCTTAGTTCGACCACGTCCAGCTGCTCCTTCAGGAGCGCAATAAAGGGAAGGAAGAGCTGGCGATTGAGACCGTCCTTGTAAAGATCGTCCGGATGGCGATTTGAAGTCGCGATCATAACGACTCCGTTTGCGAACAGCGCCTCGAACAGGCGCTTCAGCACCATGGCGTCGGCGATGTCGGTCACGTGGAATTCGTCGAAGCAGAGGAGCCGCGCCGCCTTCGCGATGTCGCGGGCGACCGGCGGCATCGGATCGTCGAGGGCGTCGCGGCTGCGTCCCGGATGGCGGCGGCGAGTCGCCTCGCCGGCCGCGCGCCAGGCCGCGATTCGGCCCTGCGTTTCGGCCATGAATTCGTGAAAATGCACCCGTCGCTTCGGCGCCGCGGCCGAATTGTTGAAGAAGATGTCCATCAGGAGCGACTTGCCGCGCCCGACCGCGCCCCACAGGTAGACGCCTTTGGGACGCGGCTGCTTCTGCAAGAAGAGCCGACAGGACAGCCGCCGCGGCGCGGCGAGCGCGTCCTCGAGCGCCTGGAGGCGCGCGGCGGCCTCAGCCTGCGCGGGGTCGGCTTCGAGTTTCCCCTCCTCGATCAGGCGTCGATAGCGATGAAGCGGCCCCCGCATCGGCCGGTCTATAGGAGTCGCCGCGGGCGCTGAAAAGGAGGCCGGCGGCGACCATCGCGCCGAGCGCGCCGAGGACCTCGCCCGCCATGAAGCCGGGCGCGTCGGCGGGACGCACGCCGGCGAAGGTGTCGGTCAAGGCCCTTGCCGCCGTCACGGCGGGGTTGGCGAACGACGTCGAGGAGGTGAACCAGTATCCGGCGGCGATTGCGAGCGCGACGGCGGCGGGCGCCGCCTGCGGTCGCCATCGGACCGCGCCGAGAATGGTCAGCACCAGAAAGAACGTCGCAACGGCCTCGCCGACGATCTGCCCGGCGCCGGCCCGCACCGTCGTCGAGGTCTCAAACGCGGGAAGATCGAACATCACATGCGCGAGCGCGACGCCGCACACGGCGCCGACGAACTGCGCGCCGGCATAGGCCGCTGCTGTTCCCGGCGCAATCTCGCGCCTGAGCGCAAACACCAGAGTGACGGCCGGATTGAAGTGCGCGCCCGAGACCGGTCCAAAAATCAGAATAAGGACGAACAGCCCGGCGGCGGTCGCCAGCGTGTTGCCGAGCAGCGCCACCGCTTCATTGCCGCCCGCAAGACGTTCGGCCATGATCCCCGAACCGACCACGATCGCGAGCAGGAGGGCGGCGCCGAGAGTTTCAGCGGCAAGGCGCTGGCCGAGGGTTGCAGTCATGCGCGTTCTTCGGCGAGGAAGCGGTCGATGCGCGCGGCGATCGCGCCGAACACGGACTCAAATACGGCGCGGCGGTCGGCGTCGCTCCCCTCGGCGGCGGCCGGATCGGGAAAGCTCCAGTGGAGCTTGCGCGGCGGCGACGATCCCGGACGGGTCGGCCAGACCGGACAGGTCTCCGCCGCCGCATTGTCGCAAACGGTGACGACGACATCGAGGGGTGGAGCGCCAGGCGCGGCGAACTCGTCCCAGCTCTTCGAGCGCGGCTCGCCGACGTCGACGTCGTGCGCCGTGAGCGTCGTAAGCGCGAGCGGATTGGGCGCGCCGACCGGCTTCGATCCCGCCGAATAGGCCCGCCAGCGCCCTCGGCCCGCGTGGTTCATGTAGGCCTCGGCCATGATCGAACGCGCCGAATTGCCGGTGCAGAGGAAGAGAATATTCCGCATGTCCAAACTCAGCCGCAGCAGGCCTTCGCCGCCGGCGCCGAATTGAGGCCGCTGAACGGATCCGGCGCAGCGCCGAAAGTCCTCGAGTCGCCGAAGGTATGGTAGAGCTCCCAATTTGCGCCTTCGGGCGAGCGCGCCCAGAACTTGTTCGAGCGCGCATAGCAGCAGGTCGCGTCCGCCTCCTCGACGATCTCGGCCTTGGCGTCTTTCAGGCGCGCGGCGAGGACCGCCAGTTCCGCGTCGCTGTCGACCTGCAAGCCGACATGATCGACGCCCGTCCCCTCATGACGGGTCGAGATGGCGATGTTGGCGCGCGGATCCTCAAGCATCCATTTGGCGTAGTCGGGCTCGCGCTTGTCGGGACATCTGCCGAACAGGGCTGAATAGAAGCGGATCGACGCGTCGAGGTCCTTAACGCGGAAGTGCACATGCAGACGGTTCATCGCAAGTCTCCTTGTTGATTGTGAAATCGCCGACGATGCGCGGATCGCCCGCGCAGCAGTCGGCCATGAGAAAGCCGATCAGCGCCCGCAGGCCCTCGTAATCGGCGGAATAGAATATCGAACGCCCGTCGCGGCGCGCGCGCACGAGCCCGGCGGCGGCAAGCTCCTTCAGATGAAACGACAGAGTCGGTCCGGGGACGCCGACGGCCGTCGCGAGATCCCCGGCAGCCGTTCCGCCAGGACCCACGCGCACCAGATGCTTCAATACCTGAAGCCGGGTTTCCTGGGAGAGGGCCGCGAAGGCCGCTAAGGCGACTTCCATTTCCATATTTTTATATATATCGAATTATCAAAATATGTCAAGGGGGCAGATGGCGGCCCTGAAAATCATCAAGGCGTCGCGTTGCGCCGCAAGCGGGCGTCCGGCGCGCGCTGCGAAAACGGTTAAACTGACAATTTTCGCAGAAATCGCCTCAAAAGCTTAAAACCTTCGCGAAAAGCTCCGCACGCTGCCGCGGTACGGCCGGAGCCCGCAAAAAAATGAACTTCTTCAGATTTCTTTCGATCGCGGGAGCGGCCCTCGTGGCGCTGGTCGGCGCCAACGCCAAGGCGGCGACGACGGTGTACCCGGTCGCGATCTTCCAGAACAACGGCGTCGGCAACCCCAACCGGCTGATCGGCAACACGCCGAACGTCTCGAATTTCACCCGCAATGATTCGGTCGGGCTGAGATTCGGCGGCGACATCACCGGCTACACGCTCAACCTTGAAATCGCGACGCTCCGGCCACGGATTACCTATGTGTCGATCCGGCTCGGGCGCTTCATCTCCGGGGTTTTCACGCCTGCAAACGGATCCGGCCTCACGACGCCGCTCGGCGCGCCTTCAACCACTCTCTATCTGCCCGGCACGGCGGTCGGCGCGCTTTTCGTCAACACGACGGCGTTCTCGGCGTCGTGCGCCCTCATCGGCGGCTGCAACGCGCTCGTCATCGGCAATCCCGCCTTCAGCCAGACCAACAGCCGCTTCGGCCTCGCGGTTGTCGGCGCGACTCCGGAGCCGCAGGTCTGGGCGCTGATGATCCTCGGCTTTGCCGGAGTCGCGACGCGACTGAAGCAGATCGCTCGCGCGCGACCGGCCCCCGCCTTCGTCTAGGCGCCCTTCTCTTTCTCTATCCATGCGCGCACGTTCCCCTCGAGAATGCCGAGCGGCATGCCGCCATTGCCGAGAATGACCTCGTGGAACTCACGCAGGTCGAACTTCTCGCCAAGCCGTTGCTCGGCTTCCGCACGCAGTTTCAGGATTGCGAGCTGGCCGGTCTTGTAGGCGGTCGCCTGGCCCGGCCAAACGACATAGCGCTCGATCTCGCGCTCGACCTCGGCGGCGCTCATGCCGGTTTTCTCCATCATGTAGGCGATCGCCTGTTCGCGGCTCCAGCGCTTCTCGTGCATGCCGGTGTCGACGACGAGACGCACGGCGCGGAACATCTCGGCCTGCAGCCGCCCGAGATCGCCGAACGGATCGTCCTTGTAGAGACCCATATCCTCGGCGGCGACGCGTTCAGCGTAGAGCGCCCAGCCTTCGGCGTAGGCCGAGAAGGGCAGCACCTTGCGGATGATCGGGACGCCCTTGATGAGCTGCGCGCTCGACAGCTGGAAGTGATGCCCGGGCGCCGCCTCATGATAGAGCAGGGTCGGCAGCGTCCACCGCGGATTGTCGGCGGTGTCCTTCTGGTTGATGTAGAAGCGCCCCGGCCGCGAGCCGTCGAGCGCCGGCGGCTGGTATGATCCGCCCGGCGCCGAGTTTTCCTGGTAGGCGGGATAGGGAACGATCTCGACCTTCTGCGGCGGCAGCGTGATGAAGTAGTCCTTCGCCTTCGCCATCACCTCGTCGTTGAGAGAGACGAGATAGTCGATCATCGCTTTCTTGCCTTCCGGCGTATTCGGATAGATCTGGCCGGGGAGATCGTTCACGAGCTTCACCCGCTCGGCGATCGTGGCGCCCGCCGCGACCCCTTGCGCGTCGAGAATGGCGTTCATTTCGCCTTCGATGCGCGCGACTTCCGCAAGGCCGGTCTGGTGCAGTTCGCCGGCGGTGAGCGTCGTCGTCGTCCATGACTGCAAGGCCGTCTCGTAAATCTTGTCGCCTTCGGGGATCCGCCAGATCCCGGCGTCGTGGTTCGTCTCGTCCTTCATGTCCTCGAAGAGGGCGATCATGGCCTCGTAGCCGGGGATGATCTTCTCGGCGACGGCCGCCTGGGCCGCCGCGACATAGGAAGCCTGCTTCTCCTCGCTGAGGCCGATCTTCTTCAGCTTCTCGGGCAGAGTCGTGACGAGCGAGTTCTTCTCGGCGCCGCCTTCGATGAAGCTGCGAAGCCCGACCAGAGTCTTTTCGATGATGAAGTCCGGCGGCGCGACGCCGGCCCGGCGGTCGTCTTCGACGCGCGCTTTGACCTCGCCGAGCACCCGGCCGAACTCCTCAAGGCGGGAAACGTAGCGCTTGACGCTCTTTTCGGTCTTGATCTGGTGAATGTCGGTGAGGAACTGCGGCAGGTTCACCGTCGCGCCCGAGATCTGGTTGACGACATAGCCGCTATGATCGAACTCGGATTGCCGGATGATGTCGTCGAGGAACCAGGCGGTGATCTTCCAGCTCAAGAGCTCCTGGTCCTTGAGCCCCTCTGGTCCGTAGCGGTCGAGCCCCGCGCGCGCCTTTTTCAGCTTTGCGAGTTGCCGGTCCTCTTGCGCCTTCGTGTAGTCGGCGAGCTTGCCCGAATGAAAATCGAGGGGCGTGTTGTCGATGAAGCCGAGCTGGGAGAGGAGTTCGGGCGTCTCCATCGCCTGCTCGAGCATGATCTTGTTGATGTAGTTGTTGACCCCGACCGGGCTCGCCCAGAACCACACCCATGCCCCGGCGGCGATGATGGCGATGAGGCCGAGCGCCCCGAAAAAGACATTGCGAATGACGCGCATGGCGTTCCGTCCCCGAATGAGATGATCCCCATCGGCGTTCTGACAGAACCCGCCGCCAAAGGCGAGGCGCCCGGTCGTTCCAGGATCGCGTCCTGGCGCGTCCCGCGCGGCGAAGCGTTGGGTCCCTGCGGCGAGACGATCCCCGCTTCAGGATTTCCCCGCCCGGGCGAGCTGGAGCTCGACGCGCTTGATCTCGCGGATGACGCGGTTCGCATGCGCCTGCCGCCAGCGCATCAGCTTGATGAACGACATGGCGGCGAACAGCAGAGCCGCAAGCGCGCCCCATCGCGCCAGCGCCGCCATGTCGTCGACCACGACAAACTGCCGGCCGGCGTGAAGAACCCCGGCGAAAGCGAGAATCTGGATGATCATGGTGAGGATGTTCCAGGGACCGTATTTGCCGCCGAACAGAGTCGCGACGTCCCCCAGCATGCCGCGCTCCTCGAACTGCGCGCAGAGCGCCTGATCTTCCGCCGTCAGAGCGTCTTCGATTAGCTTGTCAAGCTTGCTCATTTTCGTTCTCGGTCCAGCGCCCTTTCAGCGGCGCGGCTCATCGGCGGCGTTCTCCGTTTCGCGATGATAGTCGCGGGATCGGCCCGGCCGGTTCATCCCGTCGCTGGATTAATTACGCTCAAACCGGGGCCGTCCGGGCCGGCGCGACGGGATCGGCGGCGGCCGACGCCAGCGGATTGATGTCTCCGGCGGCGACGCCGGCCGCGACCAAAGCCCGGCGCGTATCCGCAGACGCCCCGGCGATGACGACCTTGACGCCTTTCGATTTCGCCTGGCGCGCGAAGGCCGCAATGGCGTTGGCCCCGGTCGAATCGACGAGGCTTGCTTCGCTGAAGTCGATGACCAGTTCGCGCCGCCCGGCGATGAGGCCGTCGAGCGCGATCGCGAGACTGGCCGCCGAGCCGAAAAAAAGCGCGCCGCGGACCCTATAGACGGCGACCCCCGCGGCGCCCGCCGCCGCCGGGTCGTAGTCGGTGCGCGAAACGGGCGCGCCGTCCGCCGCATCGGGGACGATCAGCGCTTCGAGGCCCGCTGATCGCGACATGCGGTGTATGAACGACAGCGCGCCAATCGCGACGCCGGCGACGATGCCCTGGGTCAGATCGCGGAATACGGTCAGAAGCAGCGTCGCCAGCAGAGCCACGGCGTCGCCCTTGGACGTACGCATCAACGCGACGATGGCGTGCCGCTCGATCATGCGGAGGGCGACGACGACGAGCACCCCCGACAGCGCGGCAAGCGGCAGGCTTGCCGCCAGCGGCGCGGCGACGAGCATCAGTCCCAGTACGAATAATGAGTGAAGCATGCCGGCGACGGGCCCGTGGGCGCCGGCGCGCACGTTGGTCGCGGTGCGGGCGATGGTGCCGGTGACGACCATGCCGCCGAACAAGGGGCTCGCAATGTTGGCGACGCCTTGCGCCACGAGCTCGCAGTTCGAGCGATGGCGGCGCCCGGTCATGCCGTCGGCGACCACGGCCGAGAGCAGGGACTCGATCGCGCCGAGCAGCGCGAAGGCGAAGGCGTCGGGAAGGACGGCGGCGATTTTCGCCAGCGAAATCTCGGGGAGGCGCGGCGCCGGCAAGCCGGAAGGCAGGGCTCCGAAGCGCGAGCCGACCGTTTCGACCGGCAGGTCGAAAAGCGCCGCGCCGGCGCCCGCCAGCACGACGGCGATGAGGATGGCGGGCCAGCTTGGACGCCAGCGCTGAACGAGAAGGATGACGGCGACCACGAAGACGCCGACCCCTGCAGCGTAAGGATTCAAAGTGTCGGCGGCGCCGGCCGCCGCCGCGATCTCGGCGGCGAAACCTTCCGCCGGACCGGCGACCTCCAGGCCGAACAGGTCCTTGATCTGACTGGCGAAGATGATGAGCGCGATGCCGGCGGTGAAGCCGACGGTCACGGGATAGGGGATGAGCCTGACATAAGTTCCGATACGGAGGAACCCGGCGGCCGCCAGCATGACGCCGGACAGCATGGTCGCGAGCAGAAGGCCGTCCGGACCGTGACGGGCGAAGGTCGCGGAAACGAGGACGATGAAGGCGCCTGCAGGGCCGCCGATCTGGAAGCGGCTGCCGCCCAGCGCCGATACCAGGAAGCCGCCGATGATCGCGGCGTAGAGACCCTGTTGCGGCGGCAGGCCGCTGGCGATCGCGATCGCCATCGAGAGCGGCAGGGCGACAATGGCGACGGTGAGGCCGGCCGCCGCGTCGCGCTTCAGTTCACGCGGGCCGTAGCCCTCGCGCAAAACGGTCGCGAGCTTCGGCGTGAACAGCTCAGCGAAACTCGGTTGGGCTGCGGGTGCCTTCGCGGAACGATCCATGGCGGCGCTTTGCTGAAGGGGCGACAATGTCAGGCGTCGGGTCGGCGCCGCAATGCGGCGATAAGGCCAGGCTGCCCTCTTCCATCCGGCGTACCGGCGTCCCCTTTCGTCGGATTCTGACGCCCGGCGGCGCCGGAGCCATTTGCGGGGCGCACGGCCTTTGCTACCCTTCGCTCGGGGAATTTGAGGGGATTTCGGGGATGACGCGCAGGCTTATCGCGGCGGGGCTCGCCTTTGTTGCGTCCACCTGCCTCACAATCGACGCGGCGCTTGCGCAGGCGGACGACCTGGCGGGCGACGGGGCGGCCGGGGAAGCCGCCGGCGAAGCGCCCGCCCCGGACGACGATCTGTTCGCGCGGGACTCCTTTTCGGTCACGCCGATCATCTGCCCGTTCAAAGGCCAGTTCGACTACAAGCCCGGCGAAATCTCCTGCGGGCTCATCACGGTGCCTGAGAACCGCGAGCGGCCGCGCTCGCGGAAGATCCAGTTGCATTACGTGAAACTGGCGGCGAGGAAGCCCGCCCGCTGGGACGAGGCGAAAGACGGCGAGTGGAAGAAGCGCGAGGACCCGATCATCTATCTGACGGGCGGCCCCGGCGTCGCCGTCACCGGCTACGCCCTGCGCCTTAAGGATCACGGCGCGCGCGACGTTCGCGACATGTACATTCTCGAGCAGCGCGGCGTCGGCTATTCCGGCGACTACTGCCCGCTCTATTCAAACGTCGATCCGGCGGCGACGAACGTCCACACTTGGGAGGAATATCTCGCTGCGCGGATGAAGCCGATCGAGGCGTGTTTCGCCGCCGCCAAGGCCCGCGGCGTCGATCTTTCCGCCTACAACTCGATCGAGAACGCCCGCGACGTCCACGCGCTCCGCCGCGCGCTCGGCATTGAGAAATGGAACGTCTGGGGCATCTCCTACGGCTCGATCCTCGGCCAGGCCTATATCAAGGAGGATCCCGAAGGCGTCCGCGCCGCCGTGCTCGACGCCATCGTGCCGCTGGTGCAGGGCGCCCACTTCCAGACCGTCGGCACGTTCCTGCAGCGCGACCTCGATCTCCTTGAGAAGGCGTGCGCGACGAGCGCGGTCTGCAAGGCGCATTTTCCCGATCTCGACGGCCGGCTCGAAGCGGCCATGCTGGCGGTGCGAAAGGAGCCGATCAAGCTGAAGGCCCTCGACCCGGAGCTCGCCCCGACCGGCGAGGTCACGATCTTCGACGACATCGTCCCGGCGCTGCCGTTTCAGATGCTCTACGAGCAGAAAAACTACGGATCGATCCCGGCCTTCATCGAGGCCTTCGCGGCGTTGATCGAAAGGCGCGACTTTGAAGGCCTGCGGGCGCTGACCGCGTCCGGCGGTCCGGGCGGCGTCGACGTCAGCCAGGGCATGTACAACGCCATCATGTGCAATGACGGCTGGGCCTTCGATCTCGCCCGCGCCATCGAACAGGATCTCGCCGCGGAGCCCGTGTTCGGACGCATGCAGGGGAGTCCGGAAGTCGGCGAGGCGATCGCGAAGGTCTGCCGGAAATACGGCATGGACCCGCGGCCGGCCGAGCAATACGCGCCGGTCGAAACCGACCTGCGCATCGTGATCGCCAACGGCGAAATGGACCCGATCACCCCGCCCATGCTCGCGAAATCGATCCTGCCAGGCCTCTCGAACGCGACCTATGTCGAGTTTCCCTACGCCGGCCACGGGCCGACGCGCTCGGTCAAGTGCGGCGGCGCCTTCGTGACCAAATTCTTCGACAATCCCGACGGCGAGCTGGACCGTTCGTGTGCGGACGACATGAAGCCGCCCGAGTTCGTCGGCCCGCTGTTCGAGACGCAGGCGCCGTTGCGCATCGCGACCGCGATCGCAGAAACGCCGCCGATGGCCCTCGCCCTCGGCCTGTGGATCGGGCTGCCGGCTTTCTTCCTCGTCTTCGGCGCGATCAATTACGTCATGGCCCCTGCGTCGCGCCTCATCGACGGCGCGAAATCCCTGCGCGAGGCGGGCGTCAGGCCCCTCGCCTGGCTGACCGCCGCGACCGGCGCCGCAAGCGCCCTCGGCCTCGCCGCGGCGGTCGGCGCGAGCGCGGCCGCCAATGAGTTCCTCCTGATCGTCGGCCTGCTCGGCTGGGCGAAGGGCTACGCCGCCGCGGGCCTTGTCTCCGCCGCGCTGGGCGTCGTGCTGTTCGTTTCGACGATCCTCAATCGCGGCAGGGAACACCGGTCGCCGGGGGTTATTTCCGGCCTCATGGTCACGTCCTTGAGCGCCGTTGCGCTCGGGGCGTTCCTGGCGCGCTGGGACCTCCTGCCGTTCTAGGACCGGGACGTTCGGTCGCGCCCGCGGCGGAACGCAATCGATCACCTCGGACGCATGAATATTGCAGGCCTACCGGCCCACGGCTAAGCCGACAGATTGGACGGGCTCGCCACATCGGCGGCCGCACGGGAGAGACGACGGGATGACGACGGCGACGGACGCAAAGCCACGGCTCAAAGGCGGCTTTGAGCCGTGGATGGCGGCCCTCGGCGTCGCGCTCGCCCTGTCGATCGTCCTGTTCTGGGACGCCTTCGGCGACCTCTGGATGCGTTGGGGCGCGCAGCAGGAACTCTCGCACAGCTATTTCATCCCGGTCATCTCGGCCTGGCTCGTGTGGACCAATCGCAAAGAAGTCATGGCGAGCATCGGCGAGCCTTCGCTGGCCGGGGCCGGACTCTTCGCCCTCGCCTGTCTGCTCGCGCTCCTCGGGCGCGTGACGGAGAGCTTCCTCTTCCAGCAGATCGGCATCGTCGTCGCCGTCGCCGGACTGACGGCCGCGTTCGGCGGCCTGTCCCTGCTGCGAACCACAGCGGCGCCGATCGCGTTTCTCTTGTTCGCCGTGCCGCCGCCCTACATGCTGATCACCATCCTTTCATGGAAGTTTCAGGAGTGGTCGTCGATCCTCGGCGTCGCGATGATCAAGCTGATGGACATCCCGGTCTTCCTTACCGGGAACATCATCGACCTCGGGGAATACAAGCTGCAGGTGGCCGAGGCCTGCTCGGGCCTGCGCTATCTCTTCCCGTTCCTCTCGCTCGGCGTGATGACCGCCTACATCTATCGAGGGCCGCTCTGGCACAAGGCGGCGATCGTGCTCGCGACGGTGCCGATCACCATCCTCATGAACAGCTTCCGCATCGCCGTGACCGGCGCCCTGGTTCAGGCCTACGGCACGAGCCACGCCGAGGGGGCCTTGCATTTCTTCGAGGGCTGGGTCGTGTTCCTGCTGTGCCTTGCCGCGCTCTTCGCCGTGGTGGCCGCGCTGGGGCTGCTGCAGAAGCCGCGCGTATCGGCGCTGTCGGCGCTCGGCTCGCCGGAACTGCGCCCGACGGCCCCGAGCGCCAGCCGCCTCAAACGACTTCCCTCGCTCGGCGGCCTTGCGGCGCTCGCGGCCGCGACGCTTGTCGCCGCACGGGCCGCGTCCGTCGATTCGCTGATCACGCCGCCGCGCGCCGACTTCGATCAGCTGCCCGCGGAATTTTCCGGCTGGCGTTCGCAGATTCGCGAACTCACTCCCGAAATCGCCGACGTTATCGGCGCCGACGACACCATCGTCGTCGACATGGTCTCGCCGGCGGGCGATCATCTCAACGTCTACGCCGCCTATCTTGAGGCGCGGCGCGACGGCCGTTCCTGGCACAGCCCGCGCCAGTGCATCCCGGGCGGCGGCTGGGAGATTCGCAGCCACACGGTCGTCGACGGCGGCCGCTTCAACGGCGCGCCGCTACGCTACAACCGACTCCTCATCGAGAACCGCGGCGCGCGCCAGCTGGTCTACTACTGGTATCCGCAGCGCGGACGGAATCTCGCCAACGAATTCATGATGCGCTTCTGGCTCACCTACGACGCGGTGACGCGTCATCGCTCTGACGGTGCGATGGTCCGTCTCATGACCGTCGTCAACAGCGGGGAGACGCTCGAGGCCGCCGAAGCGCGGCTTCAGGCCGCCCTGGCGAAAATGGAAGGCTTTCTGCCGAAATACGTCCCGCTGTAGGCGGGCCGATCTCGGGCAACCTCAGACGCGGCTCAGCGTTTCGAGGGCCGCGGCGTGCAGTTCCGCGCTCGCCGCGGCGATCACTCGTCCCCGATCCTGACTGCCGAGGGGCTCGCCGCGCCAGTCGGTGATGACGCCGCCCGCCCCCTCGACGATGGGGGCCAGCGCCGAAAAATCGTGGCGCTTGAGGCTCGCCTCCACCACGAGATCGATCTCGCCGAGCGCGAGGAGGCCGTAGCCGTAGGCGTCGAGGCTGAACCGCGCAAGCCGGCTGGCCTCGCACAGAACGCTGAAGGCCTCGGCCTCGTCGGCGGTGAAATAGGCGGTCCGGCGCGGATCGGTCGTAGTGATGCGCGCGGCTTTCAGATCTTTGACGCCGCTCGTGCGACAGGGGCGCCGGCGCCCGCCGCGATGAAATTCGGCGCCGCCGGAATGACCGATCCACCGCTCGTCCGTATAGGGTTGATCGATGAGGCCGAGCACCGGCGCGCCGCCCTTCTCAAGGGCGATGAGGGTCGCCCAGCTCGCGACGCCGCAGACGAAGGCCCGCGTCCCGTCGACAGGATCCATCACCCAGCGCCATTCGGCTTCCGCGCGATGGACGCCGAACTCCTCGCCGATAATGCCGTGGTCGGGATAAATCGCCGCGATCATTCGGCGCATGACGCGTTCCGCCTCGCGGTCCGCCTCGGTGACGGGATCGAACCAGATGCCGGCCTTGTTGTGAACCTCTGTTCCCGCTCGAAAGCGCGCAAGCGTTTCGGCCCGCGCCGCGTCCGCGAGCCGGGCCGCAAACGCGACGTGGGACGAAAGGTCAAGGTCCGACGGAGGCATGCGCCATCATGGGCGCGGTCGCCGGCGTGTTTCAAGCTCGCGGAACGTCACTCTCCCGACATCGCCTTGGCGAGATCGAGAAGGCGCCGACGCGGCTCCTCGCCGAGACTGTAGAAGGCGCGCACGAGATCGATGGTCTCTTTGTTCGAGAAGACGTCGGGGATCGAGCGCAAAGCGCCCTTCTCATGATGGCCGTTGGTCTCGATGTCGCCTTCGACCAGTTCGTCGCCCGTCAGACCCTCGAAGAAGAACGAGACCGGCACGTCGAGCGCTTTCGACAGGGACCACAGGCGCGAGGCGGAAATACGATTGGCGCCGCTCTCGTATTTCTGGATCTGCTGGAAGCGGATATTCACCTCGTCGGCGAGCTTTTGCTGCGTGTATCCGAGTAGCCGGCGGCGCTGGCGAAGGCGCATCCCCACGTGAAGATCGACCGTATTGGCCATTTCTTGCTCTCCTTACCCCGTCAGCGGTGCGAGCTGACCCATTCGGGGAGAGAGAGGCAAAGCGCATGCCGACTTCGCTACGCGCGCGAATTCCTCGCCTCGGACGCGACGGGCCGCTTGAGGAATTTCGTCTGAGGGCGCCGCCGCCCCAAATCGGGACAGAAACCGGCCGGGATGAGGCGACGATCATTCGCCGGTCAGGAATGAGCGCCAACGACGCCGCGCCGGTCAGTCGATGATCTTCGCCGAACGAAGCCAGAAATCCTCGTCGAACCCGGGGATTTCGAGATTGGCGATGAATTGGCGGGTGGCCGCGTCCCAGGAGAATTTCTCCGCGTGGCGCCGGCATTCTTCCGGGTTCCGGTTCTCCCACGCCTCGAGACAGGCCTTCTTGAGGTCCTCGTTCATGGACCCGCAGCCCTTCGGCGCGCCGTCGAGAATTTCGAGCGGGCCCCGCACCGGGTAGGCGGCGACGGGCACGCCGCAGGCGAGCGCCTCCACGTTGACGAGGCCGAAAGTGTCGGTGCGAGAGGGGAAGACGAACACATCCGCGCCCTGATAGTATTTCGTCAGCTCCTCGCCGAATTTCGGCCCCGCGAACACGGCCTCGGGAAACTTCGCTTCGAGCTCGGCGCGCTGCGGTCCGTCGCCGACGACAAGCTTCGTGCCCGGAAGGTCGAGCGCGACGAAGTCCTCGATGCTTTTCTCAACGGCGAGCCGGCCGACATAAAGGAAGACCGGGCGCCTCAGGTGATCGAGGAACGACCGGTCGCCGGGGCGGAAGGCGTTCAAGTCGACGCCGCGCGCCCACAGCCGCATCTTGGTGAAGCCGCGCTCTTTCAGCTCCTCCATGAGGCCCGGCGTGGCCACCATCATGGCCTCGCCGTCCTTGTGAAAGTCCTTAAGCACGGCGTAGCCCCATGAGATCGGCACCGCCCAGCGTTCGTTGGCGTATTCAGGAAAGCGCGTATGAAAGCTTGTCGTATACGGATAGCCCCGCCGCTTGCAGAAGCGCCGCGCGGCGCGCCCCAGAGGCCCTTCCGTCGCAATATGGATCGCGTCCGGCTTGAACTCGTTAATGATCTTGGCGACTCGCCGGTTCGGGAGGATCGAGAGCCGGATTTCCGGATAGGAGGGCAGCGGCACCGACTTGAATTCGTTCGGCGTGATGTAGCAGACCTCGTTGCCGAAGCTCGTGAGGATGTTCCCGAGCGTCTCCAGCGTGCGAACGACGCCGTTCAACTGCGGCTTCCACGCGTCGGTCGCGATCACGATCTTAAGGCCCTGCCCGGTCTCGTTCGGCATTTCGAACTGGCGCCGCGGCCGCGTCAGCCGGCCGACGCCTGACGTGATCTTGCGAAGCGTTCCGACCTTCTTGCTAGAAGCCGGCGCGCCGAGATCGGCCTTGGCTGCTTTCTGGTCTGACATGGGAGTCCCGGTGAAAGAGCGAGAGGTGACGCGACGGTGGGCGACCGCTGTAGAATCTAAGCCCGGCAAAGGCGAGCGGATTCGGCTTGTTCTGACCGACGGCCAGCCAGTCGAAGAATGGCGGATTACCTCAGCATTTTGCGCTGCAAAAAAATGTTGCAATGCGATAATGCACGCTTTACTTTCGTATTGCGGCGTCGGTGACGCCGCTGCCCTTCTTGGGCGTTTCCTCCCTAAACTTCACGGCCGCGGGTCCGTCCCGCGGCCGCTTTTCTTAGCTTATTCAGCAGCTTGGGCGGGCCTGAGCGCGGCCGGATCGATACGGGCCAGTTCGGCGATCAGGCGCCGCATATTGGCCTTGAGGGTTTCGAACCCCGACGTCCTCGCGAGGCGGGTCTCGTCGAGATAAAGCGCGCGGTTGATCTCGATCTGAAGCACATGGACGCCGTCCATGGGACGGCCATACGCGGCAGCCACGAAACCGCCCGCGTAAGGGGCGTTGCGCGAGACCGTGTAGCCCATGCCGTCGAGCGCGATCTCGACCAGGTTGACGAGGCTCGAGGCGCACGAGGCCCCGAAGCGGTCGCCGAGCACGAAATCAATGCGCCGGTCGCCGTCCCTGATCGGCGCCACGCCGGCCGAAGGCATGGAGTGGCAATCGATCAGGATGGCGCAGCCGAACTTTCGGCGCGCATTGTCGAGGAGCTGGCTCAGCGCCTGGTGGTAGGGGTCGTAATGCGAGGACAGGCGTCGCCGCGCCTCGAAATAATTGAGCTTCTTGCCGTAAATGTCCTTGCCGTCGGCGACGACGCGGGGAATGACGCCGAGCCCCGCGATGACCCGGTTGGATCGCGCGTCGACGGTCCGCGGCAGCGCGTCCGCGAACATGCGCGGGTCGAGTTCGTGCCGGCTGCGGTTCACATCGACGAAGGCGCGGGGGAACAGCGCCCGCAGAAAAGGCGCTCCAAGGCTCGGCGCATCGTCGAACAGGAGATCGACGTAGCAGTCCTCCGATTGCCGTAGGCCATGCCGGTCGAGCCGGCTCATGCGCAGAAGTTCGGCCGGATAGCGGCGGCCGCTATGCGGCGAGGCGAACACGACGGGCGACGCGAGCGGCTCGGGCGCCAGCACCTCGATCGAGGGCCGTCGCTCGTTTTCGCCGGAATCGAGCCCCTGGTCCGCCATTCATCCGCCCTGTCGCGACATCCGATGTTAACGTCAAACCGCAGGCTTCGTTAAGGCCGCAGCAGTAAAATTTGAGGAAAGACGTCCCGGCGCGCTTTTTGCTCGGGATCAGAGGGACCAAATAGGTCGAGGCGCTGTTCAAAAACGGGGCGACGCGCCCTATCGTGGTCGGCGAACAACCAAAGGCGTGACGGATGGCGGCGATACTCCTGGCTGAAGACGATGAATCAATGCGCCGCTTCCTCAAGAAGGCCCTCGAGAAAGCGGGTCATGTCGTGGTCGAGGCCGCCCAGGGCGACGAGGCCCTGACCGAACTTCAGCTGCGGGAATTCGACCTCCTCCTGACCGACATCGTCATGCCGGTCATGGACGGCATTGAGCTCGCGCGTCAGGCCGCCGAAATCGATCCCGAAATGAAGATCATGTTCATCACCGGCTTTGCGGCAGTCGCCCTCAATCCGGCGAATAAGGCCCCCCAGGACGCCAAGGTCCTGTCAAAGCCGTTTCACTTGAAGGACCTCGTCCGCGAAGTCGGGCGCGTCATCGCCGCCTGACGCCGTTCGAGGTCGGGCGATCGGTAGATCCCCCTCCCCCTTCCCTTTTGCCGCTGTCGGGGATAGAGACGCGCTTCCCTCGGGCGGGCGCATAGCTCAGTGGTAGAGCGCCACCTTGACACGGTGGAGGCCCATAGTTCGATCCTATGTGCGCCCACCATTTGTTCTGCGACTACATCACCGTCGCGATTGCAGCTTTGCGGTCCCGCAGATCCTTCTCCATCGCGCGATAGAGTTCGCCGTAGCGGTAGAACGGCGCACGCGGATTGAGGTGATGAACGAGGTGATAGTTCTGAAAGAGGAACATCGCGGTCAGCAGCGGCTGCAGGCGCTTGTCCTTCGCCATCAGCACGCGACTCGCCTGATGCGGGTCGCCGTGATGGTGGGGGTAATGAACGATATAGGCGAATTGCCAGGCAAGCAGGGGCGTTACGGTCAGCGCTGGTCCGATCCACAGGATGAGGATCTCCCAGCCGTAGCCGGCGGCCGTCGCCGCCGCGATCATGACGAGCGCGAGGCCGCGCCACGCCCAGGTCTCCCAGAGCGCCCGCGCCGGTGCGAGCCCTCTGCGGACAAGTCGCCACAGCCGGATCTCATAGCCGACGAGCAAGGTCGTGCAGCGAAGAAAAGTGGTTAGCGGATTGCGGCCCGCCATCCACAGATCGCCGTCAAGCTCGGGATGGTTCGGCATGCGGTGGTGCGCGAGGTGAACCGTCCTGAAGATCGGCAGCGGCAACAACAGGAAGAACCCGCCGAACAGGCCGACCGCCTCGTTGAGCCAGCGCCACTCGGTCCTGACGCCGCAGATATTGCCGTGCACGGCCTCGTGGTTGAAATGCGCGAAAAAATAAAGGACGAGGAAATTGATCGCCGCGGCGGCCCAGTACGGAAGAACGCCCGACAGCGCGAGCGCGCAGGACGCCGCGCCGACGCCGGCGACGACCAAAAACATGAACACGACAGGAAACGCGCTGGTCTCCACATGAGCCCGGCGCGAAGCCCTGTCGGGTGCGGCGATGTCCACTGCTGTCATTAGTACACTATTAATAATTCGCCGCGGGGGAGGCAATAGCCCCAAGCATCCGCCGGCGCACGGCAACGGCGCAAAACCGGTAACGAATGTCACGTAATTTCGCAGACGCATGGCGGAAGATGTCGACAGGGAAACGATCGCGCGTCCGCGCCCTCGCGGCCTAAAGGCCGCTGGCGAGACCATCGGCCGCGCATTGTTCGGCAGTCTCGATCCTGGCCTGCTCGATTGGCGTCGCGCGCGGTTTTCTTCCGGCGACGACGAGACCGCCTACCAGCAGTTCCTTGTCGAGGTCGAAGCCCCGAAAGGACAGATCGTCAACCTTGTCGGGATCGCGATCTACTACCTTTTCGGCATCCTCGATTTCCTGACTTTCGACTCAAATCTCGCCGCCGTGCTGACATTGAGGTGGGGCGTGGTCGGGCCGACGGCCGCCGCCATCGTTCTCATCTCCTTTCTGCCGCGGTTCCGCAAATACTTCATGGTCGGCACGGCGAGTCTTCTCGTGCTCGGCGCCGTCTCGATCATCGCCATGATCGGCCTTGCGCCTCGCGAAGGCGCGCCGCCCTATATCATCGGCATTTTCGCCATCTTCATCCTGTTCGCGTGTCTGCAGCGCCTGCGTTTCGAAGCCGCCGCCGCGATCTACGTCGCATCGTTCGCTTTGTGGTCGCTGACCGTCAACGTCATCTCGCCGAAGGGCGAAATCGAAGTGCTCTCGGGACACTTCTTTTTCGCTTGGATCACCGTCGTGTCGATGGCGACGACCTATGTTCAGGAAATCCAATCGAGGCTGCTCTACTACCGGGACCGTCAGCGCGAGGCGGACGCCGCGCGGATCAAACAGCTTCTCGTCGAAGCGACGGCCGCCGACCGGTCGAAGTCGAACTTCCTGTCGATTTTGAGCCACGAACTGAGAACGCCGCTGCACCAGATTCTCGGCTTCGCTGAGGTCATGCAGGCGAGCCCGAGGGATGCACCGCCCGAGTCGCTGGCGCAGATCACCGCGTCCGCTCAGCAGATGCTGGGCCGGATCAGCAAGATGTTGCGCTACGCCGACGCGGCGGCGGGGACGATCAAGTTCGAGCCCGAAGAGATCTCGGCCGCAGAGCTGGTCGCCGCGCTGACGGAGCAGATGCGCGAGCGCCTGGCGAAGTCCGGCGTCACGATCAAGACGGGCGACGTTGATCGCGCCGCACTCTTCATTGACGTTTCGCACACGCTTTACGCGCTGTCCAACGTCGTCGAGAACGCGGTTTCGGCTTCCGCCAGGGGTCAATCCGTCACGGTGTCGGGCCGGCGCGCGGCGCCGAACGCCTATGTCATTCGGATTGAAGACAGCGGGCGCGGCATGACGCCGGCGCAGATCGAGAACGCGTTCAAGCCGTTCTCCCTTGCGCAGGACGTCCGGTCGCGCGCGACGGAGGGCACGGGGCTTGGCCTGACGCTCGCCGACAAGATCGTTCGCGATCAGCAGGGGTCCTTGACGCTCCGGTCGGCCGTCGGCGCGGGCACGACCGTCGATATTGAGCTGCCGGTCGCGGAACGCGCCCGGTCCGCGGCCTGAGCTCAGGCCGGCTTTTCAAGCACGAGGAAATAGATCGAATCGAGCGGATCGGGGCAGATCGACACTCGGGCGTCCGGCGTTTCGCGCGCGAGCGCCCTCATCTCCTCAATGTTGCGGAAGTAGAGCGTCCAGTCGAGGACCTGCTCCATCGCCCAGTAGGTGCCAAGCGGCGAGTCGCTCGCATTGCCGATGATGACCTTGCCGCCGGGGCGCACGAGTTCGTAGGCGCGGCCGACGAAGCGCGTGGCCAGCAGCGGGCTGAAATAGTCCACAAGACCCAGAGAATAGATAACGTCCTGGCCGGCGAGACCCCTGATGCCGCCGGGATCGAACATCGACTTGAACGACGTATGTCGCGCTTCGATCGTCAGCCTGCCGCTTTCGATGAGCGGGCGCGAGCGATTGGCCGCGTATTCGAGCGCGTCGATTTCCTGGTCGACCAACGTCGCGACGAGACCGGCGGCCGGATCGAACGCGGCGAGGATGTGCTCGAGCTCGCGCGCTGGTCCCGCGCCGATGCTGGCGACACGCCGCTCCCCCGCCGCAGGCTTGGCCGCGAAGTGTTCGGCGACGATGCGCGCGAGGGTGCGCATGCGCGTGTCGATCGGCCGGCCGGCGATCAGACCGAGACCGTGCAGGAAGTTCTCCCGCAGCGTCGCTCCTTCCGGGCGCTGATCGTACATGTAGTTCATGATCTGGTAGTCGCCGGGATAGCCCATCGGCTTGACGTAGCAGCGTCGCCATGTCGCCCCGCCGACGAGGCAGGGCGTGACCGCTGCTTCGGTGTACTGCTTCATCGCTTTCAATCGCGCCTTGTCGTCGCGGACCGCGAGCGCGAGGCGGTTGCCCTGCAGCAGCAGTTCGCGCCACGCCGGTTCGACCGTCTTCATAAGGCTGCGGAAAACCGCCTCGCGTTCGGCCGGCGAATAGCCGCTCTCAGCCGATCCGAACAGACGCTCGATCCGCATGCCGTGCGCGCCCACGAACGCTGCGACATCGGCGCAGAAAGCCTTGTATTCCGGACTGACGAGATCGTGGGCGGGCAGGTCAAGCGGCGCCGCGGCGACTGCAAGCGCGTTGCGACGCTGGAGATCGGCAAGATCGAACCGCGTCCGCTCGAGCGCAAATCCGGCGACGTTGCGGCCCGATCTCAGTTCGCTGCGCGCCCGGCGCGCCGCCGCCCTGAAAATCTCCTCGCCGCGCTGCACGAGGCGCAGCACCCCGATGCGGTTCACTTCGCGAACGGCCTCGTCTGCCGGCGGCGCGCTGCCTGCCGCGCCCGAGCTGCTGATGTTCTTGAGATCGTAGCTTTCGTCGTCGAAAAACATCCGGGGCGGTTCGCCCTGGAACAGTTCGGCGCTTTCAAATCGACGGTGGCGAAACTCGCTCGCCCGTCCGCTGGCCCCGGCCAACTCCTCGTAATGTTTCGCCATTCCCGTACCTATCAAAGTGCAACTTTTTATTTTCCTCCCCGCGAGCAGTCTTCCTAAAGAAATAGTTAATTTCAACCCCTTCGGCTCGGGCTCTTTACCCTTGCTTCGAAAACGGCATACGTTTCGTTAACGATTGTGACGAGGAGATTGCGGGGCGGTTATGAAGTGGGACGCGAGGCGCTTTGTCGCTCTACTGACGATTTCAGGCGCCGTTGATGCTGCGTCATCGACCGCGATTGCGGGCGGCTTCGCCATCGAGCAGCAGAACGCCGCCGCCCTCGGCGCCGCATTCGCCGGGGCGCAGGCGCGGGGCGCCGACCCGGGTTTCGCCGCCTACAATCCCGCCGCAATCGGCGGCGTCGACTGCCTTGACATCAGCGTAAGCGCCACCGGCGTCGCGGCGACGTCGAAATATCGCGACGCCCAGGGGCTGCTGCTCGGCTCGGTCCCGATTTCCGGCGAGGATTCGGGCGGCGGCTATATGCGCCCGGCGGCCATTCCCAACATCTCCCTCGCGCGGCCGCTTGGCGAGCGCCTCGCCGTCGGCCTCGTCCTGACCTCGCATTTCGGCCTCAAGTCGGATTTCTCGGCGGACTCGGTCCTGCGCTACCAGGCGCAGTCCTCAGAACTCCTTTCGCTCGCCGCTTCGCCGACCATCTCGTTCAAGGCGGCCGACGGCCTCACTCTCGGCGCAAGCCTTCGCCTTCAGTATGCGGACCTTTCGATCGGGGCGATCATCGACGCAGCCGGGGTCGCCGCCGCCAGCCTGATTACCGGTTTCGTTCCTGGAACGAGCGACCTCCCGGCGGAGTTCGGGGGTGACGACCTCTCGCTGGGCTTCGCCGCCGGATTCATCGCCGAGGTCTCGCCCCGGCTCACGGTCGGCGGCTCCTACAGCTCGAAAATCACTCATGACATCGAGGGCGACGCCCGCTTCGACATCGCCCAGAGCGCGGCCGCCCGCGTTCTCAATCAGGCCGCCGGTCTGTTCGCGCCGACCGGCTTTTCCACGGAATTCACGACGCCGGCGATCGCCGGGGTCGGCCTCTCTTATCGCGCCTGCGATTGCCTGACGCTGCTCGCTTCCGCGACCTGGACGGGGTAGTCGTCCTTCGATGAGGTCGCGCTCGTTTTCGAGAACCGGGCGCAGCCGCCTGAAGTCCTGCGGCAGGACTGGCGGGACGGCTGGTCCGTTTCCGCCGGGTGGGAATGGAACTTCAGCGATGACACGGTGTTCCGCGCGGGCCTTATGTATGACGCGACGCCGGTCAACGCCGAGATCGCGAGCCCCCGAATTCCCGACGCCGATCGCCTGTGGCTCAGCATCGGCGGCTCGCGCCGGCTCGGCGAAAAGCTCTCCGGCGACATCGGCGCGGCGGTAGCGTTTTTCGACGACCGCGACCTCGTGCTTTCGGGCGCGGCGCCGGACGCGCTGTTCCGAGGATCGCTGTCGACACATCTGGCCGCGACGGCATTCGCGGTTTCGGCGCGGCTCCGTTACTCGTTCTGACCCGGGCGGCGCTTGAGCGTTGATCCGTCCTGTCTTACGACCCTCGCGTGCCTTCCCTCATCGACCCCATCGAGCTCACGCGCGCGCTGGTCCGCCGGCCGTCCGTCACACCCGCCGATGAAGGCGCGCTCGACGTGCTTGAGGCGGCGCTGAGGGGAATAGGTTTCCAGACCGAGCGCCTGCGCTTCGAGGAAACGGGAACCCCGCCGGTCGACAATCTCTATGCGCGCCTTGGAGCAGGCGGGCGCCATTTCTGCTTCGCCGGCCACACCGACGTTGTGCCGACCGGACCGCTGGACGCCTGGACGCACCCGCCGTTCGCCGCCGCTGTCGAGGACGGCTTTGTCTGGGGCCGCGGCGCCGCCGACATGAAAGGCGCGATTGCCGCCTTCGTTGCAGCCGCCGAGCGCGCCTCTCGGTCCGGCGCGGCCGACGGTCATTCGATCAGCCTCCTCATCACCGGCGACGAGGAGGGCGTTGCGATCAACGGCACCCGCAAGGTGCTTAAGGCGCTCGCGGCGCGCGGCGTGACGATCGACCGCTGTCTGGTCGGGGAGCCTTCGAGCGTCGCCCGCCTCGGCGACGTCATCAAGGTCGGACGCAGGGGCAGCATGAACTGCCGCCTCGCGGTGCAAGGCCGGCAAGGTCATGTCGCCTATCCCGACCGGGCGGCCAATCCCGTGCACGCGCTCGCGGCCATGATCGGCGCGCTCGCAGAGCCGCTCGACGACGGCTTCGAGGCGTTCGAAGCGAGCCGCCTCCAGGCGACCGATCTCGAGGTCGGCAATCCGGCGCACAACGTGATTCCCGCGACGGCGCGCGCGCGGTTCAACGTGCGCTTCAATCCAAACTGGACCGGCGCCTCGCTGGAGGGACATCTGCGCGAGCGCCTCGACCGCGAGGCGGCGCGCTTTGCTGTCGCCTACGGCCTAGATGCGGTCGTGTCGGGCGAGGCGTTCCTGACCAGGGATGACGCCTTCCTCGCGCTGCTCGACGCCGCCGTCGCCGCCCATTGCGGGAGCGCGCCGGAACATTCGACCACCGGCGGCACGTCAGACGCGCGCTTCATCAAGGACTACGCCCCCGTCGCCGAGCTCGGCCTCGTCAACGCCACCATTCACCAGGCGAACGAACGCGCGGCGGTCGCGGACATTTTGCGTCTCGCTGACATTTACGCCGAGATCCTCCGCCGAAGTTTCGCATGATCGATTTCCGCTACGCCGCAGGCCAGATCGACGCCACGCTGCGCATGGCGCAGAACCGGCCGGGCTGGACCGACGGGCTCGACCGCTCCGTGGACGGTGTATTCCGGTCTTTCGCCGCGATGGCGCTCGCCGCGCCATTCCTCGCCGTGAACGCGGCGGCGGGCCGGGTAGCAGCGCAGGAGACCGACGCGCTCACGCGCGAGCCGATCGTCACGGCGCCCTTGGCCGCCTTTCTGCCGATCCAGCTTGTCGCCGCGTATGCCGACTGGTTTGCGACGCTCGCCCTGCTCGCCTTCATTGCGCGCGCTGTCGGCGCGAGCCGCAGGGCTGCCGAGCTGATCGCCGGCTATAACTGGATCCAGCTCCCGCTCGTCGGCCTGCAGTCGATTCCGGCGGCGGCCATCTTGATGCCCGGCGAGAGCAGTCTCGCGGCCGTGCTCGTGCTGCCGGTGATCGCGATCGCGATGGCCCTGCTCTGGGGGTATTTGCGCCGGGCGCTGGCGCTTGAGCCGGCGTGGACCCTACTCCTCCTCATCCTGCTGACGCTGGTCGGCCTCGTCGCGCAGAACCTCGCAAGCTCGATCGGCTTCGGTCTCTACCGGCTGTTCGCATAATCGGCGGCGACGAAGTAGAGGCCCTCGGGCGGCGCGACCGGTCCGCAGCGCGCGCGATCGCGCGCCTCAAGCGCCGCCTTCACGTCCTCGGGCCGCCAGCGGCCGAGGCCGACCTCGCACAAAGTCCCAGCCATCGACCGCACCTGATGGTGCAGGAAGGACGGCGCCGCGGCGCGGATCTCGACGCGCTCGCCGCTGCGCAGGACGCTGATCGAGGAGAGCGTCTTGACCGGCGAGGCCGACTGGCACTGCGCCGCCCTGAAGGTCGTGAAGTCATGACGTCCGACGAGAAACGCCGCCGCCGCGGCCATCGCTGTCTCGTCGAGAGAGGGGCCGACGCGCCAGGCCCGCCCCGCATCGAGGGCGAGCGGCGCGCGGCGGTTGACGATCCGATAGAGATAATGACGCGCCGTCGCCGAGAAGCGCGCGTGGAAATCCGGCGGCGCTTCGCGCGCCTCGATCACGGCGACCGGCTTGGGCTTCAGGTGGAAGTTGAGAGCGTCACGCACGGTATCCGCGTCGAACCGCGACGGCAGGTCGAGATGCGCGGTCATGCCGAGCGCGTGCACGCCGGCGTCGGTGCGCCCCGCGGCGACGGCGACGGTCTCGACGCCGGAAAGGCGCTTCGCCGCTTCCTCGAGCGCGCCCTGGATCGAAGGGCCGTTGTCCTGGCGCTGCCAGCCGACGAAGGGCCCGCCGTCATATTCAAGAACAAGCCTGAATCGCGTCAGCGCGGTCACAGACGTTCGCCGGGTCTTAAGGGGAATCCCCGCAGGAACTCCGCCGCCGACTGCGGCGATCGCCCCGCTCGCTGGAGGCGGACGAGTTCGACCGCGCCGTCGCCGCAGGCTGCGACAAGACGATCATCCGCATGGAGAACTTCTCCGGGCGCGCCGGACCCCTCAGCCAGGCGCGACAGCAGGATTTTCACGCGCTCATTGCCTCGCGGGGCTTCGATATACGCCCCGGGATAGGGACTGAGCCCGCGGATGCGGCGATCGATCTCCGCGGCGGGCCGCGACCAGTCGATCCGTGCTTCGGCGCTCGAAACCTTTTCGGCGTAGACGACGCCCTCCGCCGCCTGCGGCGTCTCGACGGCCCCTCCCCGCTCGATCGCGGACAGGGCGCGGGGAAGCAGCGCCGCGCCGACGACGGCGAGTCGCGCGGCGAGGGCGCCGGCGGTGTCGTCATCGCGGATATTTACGCGCTCCGAAAGAAGGATGGGACCTGTGTCGAGCGTCGGCTCCATGCGCATCACCTGAACCCCCGTCTCGGCGTCGCCGGCCATGATCGCGCGCTGGATGGGCGCAGCCCCGCGCCACCGCGGCAGCAGCGAAGCGTGGAGGTTGAACGAGCCAAGCCGCGGCGCGTCGAGCACTTCCTTCGGAAGGATCAGCCCGTAGGCGACGACGACGGCGGCGTCGAGATTGAGCGCCCGAAAGGCGACGCGCTCCTCTTCGGGCTTGAAGCTTTTCGGCGTCCGGACAGGAAGGCCGTGCGCCTCGGCAAGCGCCTGCACCGGCGAGGCGCGGACTTTTTGTCCGCGACCGGACGGTTGCGGCGGGCGCGCGTAAACGGCCGCGATGTCGAAACCGGCTGCAATCAGTTCAGCGAGCGAGGGAACGGCGAACTCCGGCGTCCCCAGAAAGGCGAGGCGCATCGAGAAAACTCTCCAATCCCGGCGTGTCGCAGGCGCCGCAGCGCTTGGTTAATCCGAACGCGGCCGATCGCGCCGATCACTCGGCGGCGAGCCGCTGCTCCTTCTTGATCCG
Source organism: Parvularculaceae bacterium (assembly GCA_013389105.1). GTDB lineage: Bacteria > Pseudomonadota > Alphaproteobacteria > Caulobacterales > Parvularculaceae > Amphiplicatus. Next base: position 42,171 of record JACADZ010000059.1, read on the forward strand.
CTTCAGGATGCGCTCGCGTTTGAGCCTCGAGAGGCGATCGATAAAGAGCACGCCCTCGAGATGATCCATTTCGTGCTGGATGCAGGTCGCGAGCAGCCCCTCGGCCTCAAGGACCTGCGGACGGCCGTGATAATCAAGAAAGCTGACGCGGCACCTCGAAGGACGCTCGACCTCTTCGAAGAACTCCGGGACAGACAGGCATCCCTCCTCGTAAAGGCTTGATTCCTCGGACTGATCCGAGACTGTCGGATTGACGAAAAACATCGGCTTCTTGTCTTCGCCCTCGCCCGCAAGGTCCATGACGACGATGCGGAGCGGCACCCCGACCTGGATCGCCGCGAGCCCGATCCCGGGGGCCTTGTACATCGTCTCCAGCATGTCATCCATCAGGGCCCGGACGCCGTCGTCGACGGTCTCGACGGGCCTTGATTTCTCTCGCAGGCGAGGGTCGGGCGCGGTGAGGATTTCACGAATGGCCATGGCGCTCAGGTATGGCTCGGCCCCGCCGCCGTCAAGCGAGCCAAAGGCTCGCAATTTCCGGGCCTTAAGCTATAGTCCGGGGCGAGTGGTTGTGTCAGCCTTGGGGGCCGACGATGCAAGTTCAAGCGCAACCGGGCCCGGAGCCCGCGACGCCCGCGCAGGGAGCCCCGTCCGAACCTCAACCGGCGGGAGCGACGACGGACGCGCCGGTCCTCAAAATCATCGACGGGCCGCCGCCGGTTCTCTGGGGCGGCTTCATCACTTTCGCGCTCGTGTTCGGCGTACTCCTCTTTTTCCTCAGCCGATCGCGCATCGCCGCCGGCAAACCGTCGACGTCATCGGGTAAACCGGGCGAGGATCCCATTTTCCAGCCGGCCGGCGACGACGCCGAGATCACTTTCGAGGACGGCACGACGGTCGTGCCCGCCGCCGTCGAGCCCGAAGCGCCGAAGCCGCGCAGGGGCCTTTTCGGATTCGGCAGGAAAGACGCGAAATCCCTCCCGGTCGCCGAACCCGAACCGGATGTCTCGACGGAAGCTGCGGGCTTAGCCGAGCAGGCGGCGCCGGCGCCCGAAGAAGCTCCAGCGCCAATCCCGCGCCCGAAGAAGCCCGCGCCCTTCTCCAACCTATTCGGCCGCAAGCGGAGGGATGAAGAGCCGGCGCTTCCTCCCGACCCTCCCGCCAATGACGAAACGGAATCAACGGTTGAGATCATCCGCGAGGATGAGCCCGAGGCCGAGCCGCCTTCGGCGGCCGTATTGTCGCGGTCGGTGTTCGCCGCCGCGCGCAACGAGGAAGACGACTGGCGCCGTCGCATGGAAGAGGAGCGTCGCGCCGCCGAACGGGCCGATGAAGAGCGGCGCTTTCTCGCCGAGGAGGAGCTTCGCCGCGACTTCGAGCGGCGCGCCCAGGCCGAGCGCGAGGCCGAGTTCGAGCGGCGCAAGCTCACGGCCTCGCTCGACCAGCGGATGCAGGCGCTCGACGCACGCGAGCGCGCCCTCAAGGACCGCGAGCTGTCGGCGACTCTCGAGGCCAATGCGCTGCGCGCTGAGATCCAGCGCGAATTCGACGCCAAATTCGCCGAACTCTCTCAGCGACTCGAGCGATCGCAGCGGCCGGCGGCGCCTGCTGAGGCGCCCTCGCCGCTGCGCGAGCTTGACACGCGCATCATTCGCCTCTCCGACCGTTCTCCGGCGACCGCGGGCGACGTCGCGGCGGGCGGCGACGAGCGCTCAGGCGCCGTCGGCGAACTCGCAAGGCGTCTCGCCGAGCATCGCGACGCCATCAATTCCTCGATCGAGCAGATGCAGATCCGTATCGATCTCATCGCCGGCGCGCCGCAGGACGTCCGGGCGCTGCGCGACGAGATCATTTCGCTGAAGCGGGCGCTTGGCGAGCGCGTCACCGGACCGAGCGCGCCCACCGTGCAGCTTTCCGACATCATGCGCGACGCGTTGCCGCCGGACGCCTTCGAGATGCGGGCCATGCTGCCCAACAACCGCAAGGCGGACTGCCTCGTTCGCCTGCCGCACCCGCCCGGACCGATCGCGATCGACGCGCGCTTTCCTGTCGAGGCGTTCTCGAAGCTGCACCAGCCCGGGGCCGATCAGGATCCGCGCGCGGAGAACGAGTTCCGCCGGGTCGCGCTCCGCCACATCGTCGACATCGCCGAGCGCCTCATCGTGCCGAATGAGACTGCAGACTCCGCGCTCATGTTCATTCCGTCTGAAACGATGTACTCCGAGCTCCACGCCCGGTTCCCCGACGTCGTGCAGGACAGCTTTCGCGCGCGGGTGTGGATCGTGTCGCCGACGACCCTCATGGCGACGCTGCACACAATGCGCGCCGTGCTGCGCGACGCGCGGACGCGGCAGAACGCCGAATTCATCCAGACCGAGGCCGCTCATGTCCTCGCCGAGGTCGATGGGTTGCGTCGGCGGGTCGTCGCCCTCGAGGACAATTTCAACCGCGTGCGCGAGGACTTTAGAGGACTCCTGTCGTCGACCGATCAGGTCTACCGGCGCGCCGAG
>JACADZ010000117.1 GCA_013389105.1 Parvularculaceae bacterium
ACCCGGTGGGCGTCTACACGCTGCCCAAGCACCTGGACGAGAAGGTGGCGCGCCTCCAGCTCAAGAAGCTCAACGCGCAGCTGACCGAGCTGACCGACCAGCAGGCCGCCTACATCGGCGTGCCGAAAAACGGTCCGTACAAGTCCGAGCATTACCGGTACTGATTGTCGCCCATGAGCATGAACTCGTTTCATGCCCGCACGGCCCGGTCGAAAAAACCGGCCGTGCGCCCGGTTGTCGCTCATCACGGCACGCGCGCGGATGCCCTGCTGGTGCAGCGGGGCCTTGCCCCCTCGCGCACGGCGGCACAGCGGCTGATCGAGGCCGGCCGCGTCAGCCTCGACGGCGAAGCCATCCTCAAACCGGCGCAACTGCTGCCCGAGAACGTCGTGCTGGCAGTGGCGCCTGCGCCCGACGCCGAATACGTTTCGCGCGGCGGGATCAAGCTCGCCGGCGCGCTCGCGCACACCGGCATCGACGTGCGCGGCAGGAACTGCCTCGACATCGGCCAGTCGACGGGCGGCTTCACCGACTGCCTGCTGCAGCAGGGTGCGGCGCACGTGGTCGGCATCGATGTCGGTCACGGCCAGCTGCATCCGTCGCTGGCCGCCGACCCGCGCATCGAGCCGCACGAGGGCATCAACGCGCGCCAGCTGCAAAAGTCGGCGCTGGCGGGACGGCGATTCGACCTGATCGTCGCCGATGTTTCGTTCATCTCGCTCACACTGATCATCCCGCAACTGCCGCCGCTGCTTGCCGGGCTCGGCGACCTGCTGCTGCTGGTCAAGCCGCAGTTCGAGGTCGGTCCGGAAAACGTCGGCAAGGGCGGCATCGTCGCCGACCCCCGCCTATACTCCGCCGTGCGCGACAAGCTCGTCGCCTGCTGCGCGGAGCATCGCCTCGCCGTCCGCGACTGGTTCGACAGCCCGATCACCGGCACCGACGGCAACCGCGAATTCTTCCTCCATGCCCGCCATGACCACTGAGATCTCCTTCGAATTCTTCCCGCCGCAATCGGCCGAGGGCCTCGACAAGCTGCGCGCCGTGCGCGCCCGGCTGGCCGAACTGCACCCCACCTTCTTCTCGGTCACCTACGGCGCCGGCGGCTCGACGCGCGAGCGCACCTGCGACATCGTGATGGAAATCGCCGCCGAGGGCCATGCCGCCGCGCCGCACCTCTCCTGCATCGGCTCGACCCGGACGGGCATCCGCGAGATCCTGCACGGCTATCGCGACCACGGCATCCGCCGCATCGTGGCCCTGCGCGGCGACCTGCCCTCGGGCATGGCCGACGCCGGCGAGTTCCGCTACGCGAACGAGCTGGTCGAGTTCATCCGCCAGGAGACCGGCGACACCTTCCGCATCGAGGTCGCCGCCTATCCCGAGTGGCACCCGCAGGCGAAGAGCCCGCGCGCAGACCTGCTGAATTTCAAGCGCAAGGTCGATGCCGGCGCCGACAGCGCCATCACGCAGTTCTTCTACAACGCCGACGCCTATGCCCATTTCGTGGAAGAGGCGCGCAGCCTGGGCATCGATATCCCAATCGTGCCCGGCATCATGCCGATCGGCAGTTTCAGCAAGCTGGCCCGCTTCGCCGACTCGAGCGGCGCCGAGATCCCGCGCTGGATGCGCAGAAAGTTCGAAAGCTTCGGCGACGATGCCGACTCGATCCGCGCCTTCGGCCTCGACGTGGTGACGGAACTGTGCGAGCGCCTGCTCGCCCTTGGCGCGCCGGGACTGCACTTCTACACGCTCAACCAGGCGACGCTGTCGACCGAGATCGTCCGCCGGCTCAAGCTCGCCAGCTAAAACTTGTAACGCGCCTCCGCCCAGACCTCTCGCCCGGGCAGCGGCAGGTTGTACCAGAGGCTGCGGCTGGAATAATCGTAGGCCTCGGTGTCGGTCAGGTTGCGGATCGAGGCAGCGAACTCCCATTCGCTGCCATGAAAATAGCGCACCGTCGTGCCCACCAATGTGGTGTCGCCGATCTCGCGGCGGGGGTCGCCCGTGACGAGAGGTCGCTGGTCGAACCAATGGAGTTGCAGGTTCCAGTGCCACTTCGGCCGGAACTGCCAGTCCAGCCGCACATAGGCTTGCTGGAGCGGGATCGCCAGGTCGCGCAAGGGGTCGTCGACGGCCCCGTTCCACATCCGCGCATAGTTCCCTGCCAACCGCAGATGAGGGCTTACCTGCCATTGCCCCTCCAGTTCGACGCCCTGCGTGTTGAACTCGGGGAAGTTCTGGAACTGGTACGGCGCAACGGCAGCAGGGGCGATCACATCCTTGCGCCGGAAGTCATACACATTGATGCCGAGCCGCACATCGCGCGTGGCCAGCCATGACAGCGAGGCCTCGAGTGTTTTAGATGTTTCCGGTTTGAGTGCCGGATTGGGCGGGTTGGCGGTGGTGGTCAGATACAGTTCGAGATAGGATGGGGCGCGAAACGCCTCGCCGTACATTAGCTTGGCCGTGAGCCGTTCGCTTGCCTGCCAGACCAGGGCCAGGCGCGGATTGGTGGTACCGCCGAAATCGGAGTAGCGGTCGTGGCGAACACCGGCGGTGAGTTCCCAGTCCGCGTCGATTTGCCAGACGTCCTGCAGGTAAATGTAGCGTGTATGCCGTTTCTGCGGCGCCACCAGCGGTCTGGGCACGCCGTCGAGATATTGCCGGAACTCATACAGGTCCTGTTCCTGGTAGCCGGCACCAAAGCGCAGTGAATGCTGGCGGAAACCGCGGTAGGTGGCGCCGATATCGGCATTCCGGCGGCGCTCGGCAGAATCCATGCGATTGAGCGTCAGCGTCGGCAGTCCTTCAAAGAAGCCATTGCCGGAGCTGTATTCCATGTCGCGGTAGCGCATCTCGGCATTCACGCCCCAGTCGGTCGCAAACCCGGGGTTGTCATACACAAGGGCCAGG
>JACADZ010000226.1 GCA_013389105.1 Parvularculaceae bacterium
GACCAAACCAACCTGCTGGCGCTCAACGCCGCAATCGAGGCGGCACGGGCCGGCGAACAGGGCCGCGGCTTCGCGGTGGTCGCCGACGAGGTGCGCAAGCTGGCCGAGAAATCGGCCGCCTCGGCCAACGAGATCGACAGCATCACCCGCACCCTCAACAGCAAGTCCGACGCCGTGCGCAACTCGATCGAGGAGGGCCTTGCCGACATCGCCTCCAGCCAGGCTTCGCTCGACGCCGTGGCCACCGCGATCAGCGAAGCCAACCAGTCGGTCGAGCAGGTCGGCAGCGGCCTGGATGCCATCGCTGCCGCCACCGAGGAGCAGCGCAAGGTCAGCGCCGAGGCCTTCTCCAGCATCGAGGCGATCAAGGCGATGGCGCGCGAGAACAGCGACGCCGTCGAGAACACCACCGGCGAAGCCCAGCGCCTCGAGGATCTGGCCGGGCAGCTGCAAGGCACGGTCGGCCGCTTCCGTACCTGACCCCCCGCAAACATTCGCCATTCCACCCCTTGAAACCGGGTGGAGTGGCCCCATTTTGCAAATGGTTTAACGCAACGAAGGATCCGGTTCCATGCAGGAAGAGCAAAACCCCGTACCCCCCGAGCTGGAAGCGAAAGTCGGCTCCGGCGAGACGGCGCCGGCCGGGGACGCCGCCGCCGAGGCACCCGCTGCCGAAACCATGCCCAGCCTCGAGGAGATGCTCAAGGCCGCCGAACTGAAGGCCGAGGAGCACCACGACGCCTGGCTGCGCGCCAAGGCCGAAACCGAGAACGTGCGTCGCCGCGCCCAGGAGGACGTCGCCAAGGCCCACAAGTACGCAACCGAGAAATTCGCCGCCGAACTGCTGGCCGTCAAGGACAGCCTCGAGGCGGCCCTCGCCGCCGAGGATCAGACCGTCGAGGCCCTGAAATCCGGCGTCGAACTGACCCTCCGTCAGCTGGTCGCGGCCTTCGAGAAATCGGGCATCGCCGAAATCAACCCGCTTGGCGAGAAATTCGACCCGCACAAGCACCAGGCCATCGCCATGGTCGATGCCGAGCAGGAAGCCAACACGGTGGTCAGTGTGCTGCAGAAAGGCTATGCGCTCAACGACCGCATCCTGCGCCCGGCGCTGGTGACCGTCGCCAAGCCCAAAGCTTGAAGCGCCCCGCGATAACCCCATATTGAGCGCAGGTTAGTTTTTCCCACGCATTCAGCAAAAAAGGACAAAGACATGGGCAAGATCATCGGCATCGACCTCGGCACCACCAACAGCTGCGTCGCCATCATGGAGGGCGGCAAGCCCAAGGTCATCGAAAACTCCGAGGGTGCGCGCACCACGCCTTCGATCGTCGCCTACACCGACGACGGCGAGATCCTGGTCGGCGCTTCCGCGAAGCGTCAGGCGGTGACCAACGCCAAGAACACGCTGTTCGCGGTCAAGCGCCTGATCGGCCGCCGCTTCGAGGAAAAGGAAGTGCAGAAGGACATCGACCTGATGCCCTTCGCCATCGTGAAGGCCGACAATGGCGACGCCTGGGTGGAAGTGCGCGGCAAGAAGATGGCGCCGCCGCAGGTCTCCGCCGAGGTGCTGAAGAAGATGAAGAAGACCGCCGAGGACTATCTCGGCGAGGAAGTGACGGAAGCGGTGATCACCGTGCCCGCCTACTTCAACGACTCGCAGCGCCAGGCCACCAAGGATGCCGGCCGAATCGCCGGGCTGGAAGTCAAGCGCATCATCAACGAGCCGACCGCGGCCGCGCTCGCCTTCGGCATGGACAAGAAGGAAGGCGACCGCAAGATTGCCGTGTATGACCTGGGCGGCGGCACCTTCGACATTTCCATCATCGAGATCGCCGAGATCGAAGGCGAACACCAGTTTGAAGTGCTGTCCACCAATGGCGACACCTTCCTGGGTGGCGAGGACTTCGACC
>JACADZ010000219.1 GCA_013389105.1 Parvularculaceae bacterium
CTGCATCTCGTCGATACCCTCGTCATCGGCATTGGCATCCATCCCGGCAAGTCGCCACTCTTCTCGGTGGACGAGCGCATCGCCATGCTGCGCAAGGAAACCGCGCCATTGGCGAAGAAGTCGGGCAGCCGTATCGAGGTTGTGACCTTTGGCGACTTGACCGTCGATGCGGCACGCCGTGCGGGTGCCGTTGCTATTTTTCGCGGCCTGCGCGACTCGACGGACTTCGATTACGAGATGCAGATGTCCGGCATGAACGGCGCCATGGCGCCGGCCATCGATACCGTGTTCCTGCCGGCCTCTCCGGAGGTTCGCCACATCACCGCCACTCTGGTGCGCCAGATCGCACTGATGGGCGGTGACGTCTCCTCCTTCGTGAGTGCGAGCGTCGGCAAGGCGCTTGCCGGCAAGGCTGCAGCACGCAAGAGCTGACACCGCTTCCCTTTCCCCGCCTGCGGGCGGCGAGCCCGCGACCGACGACCTCTTCCGAAAGGCACCGATCCCATGCGCAATCCTCAGATGCTTGCGGTTGCATTCCTTGCCTCCGCTTTCGCGGTCGGCGCGGCGCACGCCGCCGATCCCGCCAATACGCTGGTGATCGAGCTCAAGACCGGCAAGGTCGTCGTCGACCTGCGTCCGGACCTCGCACCCAAGCACGTCGAGCGAATCAAGACCCTGGCGGGCCAGGGCTTTTACAATGGCGTCAAGTTCCATCGGGTCATTCCAGGCTTCATGGCCCAGACGGGGGATCCCACGGGCACCGGCATGGGCGGTTCCAAGCTCGGCAAGCTGCCGGCGGAGTTCTCCAAGGAGGTCTTCAAGCGGGGCACGGTCGGGGCCGCGCGCACGCAAGATCCCAACAGCGCGGACAGCCAGTTCTTCATCTGCTTCAATGATACCGGCTGCAAGCCGCTCACCGGCCAGTACACGGTTTGGGGGCATGTCAGCGCCGGCATGGAGCACGTCGAGAAGATCAAACCCGGCGACGGCCCGAACGGCATGGTTTCGCAGCCCGACGTCATGCAGAAGGTCTACATTCAAGCGGCAGCCAAGAAGTAGCCAGCCCCAACATCAAGGAGAGACACGATGGCCATCGCCGATCCCGAGAACACGCTGATCATGGAGACGACCAAGGGCCGCGTGGTGATCGCGTTGCGCCCGGACCTCGCGCCCAAGCATGTCGAGCGCATCAAGAAACTTGCGCGTGAGAAGTTCTACGACGGCATCGTCTTTCATCGTGTCATCGAGGGCTTCATGGCCCAGACCGGTTGCCCGAAAGGCACTGGTACCGGCGGCTCGAAGTATCCCGACCTGCCAGCCGAGTTCAGCCGTGAGCAACACGTGCGGGGCGTTGCGTCGATGGCTCGCGCGCAGAATCCGAACAGCGCCAAC
>JACADZ010000111.1 GCA_013389105.1 Parvularculaceae bacterium
CAGAATGCAGCGTACACAGCGCGCGAACGTCAGCGGCAGGTTCAGTATCTTGCGATCAAACTCGAGCCGAAACACGTCCCCCACGCTCACCGGCAACGGGAAAAGCGTCAGGCAACCGCCTTCCGATAGGTCGCCGGTGACGCCCTGGAGCTTGAGTTTCATCTGCTCGCTGGCGCTGGCCGGGCGCAACACGACCGCCGCCTTGATCTGCACACGGAAATGCGCCCGGCGCATGCGAATCTCTTCGCTCGTGTTGCGTTCCAGCTCGGTCAACAGCTCGACGACTTCGCCGTCCTGAAACAGGTCCACGCCTTCACGCCCCGCACTCATGGTCGAGTCTCCCTGCTCGCGCCGCTATGCTCCAGCGGCTCGTACGCCTGCGCGGTCGAGCCGCCGACCCCCCGGCCACGTTCGTCGGCCGCGCCGCGCTTCGCATCCTCGGCAGCGGTCCCGAACCGCACCACCACGGCGGCGCCGGCGGGCCACTCCAGCCCCGGGTTGTCCAGCCGCAGGCGCACCTTGGTGGTCTGACTGGCGGCGTCGGCAACGCGATTGACGAACGCAACCCGGGCTTCGCGCACATCACCGCGCCGGGCGGCGCAGGTCACGAGCGCAACCTGATCCGGTTGCAGCGTCAGCGCGTGACCGATCGGGCAATCGACCACCACGTCAAGTGAATCCACCCGCACAATGGTCAGAATCCCGTCGCCGGGCTCGATCGTCTCGCCGACGTCGTGCAGCTTCTCGCTGACGTAGCCGTCAAACGGTGCGCGAATCTGGTATTCGTTCAGCACTGCGCGCTGCAGGGCCGCGTCGCGGGCCGCCTGCTCGCGCCGAAACTGCGCCAGCGAGAGCTCCAGCTCGGCTTCCTGCAACTCGGCGCGGGAATCGATCAGTTCCTTGGCTGTCGCCGCCCGGGTAAGCTCCAGGCCTTCCAGCCGGCTGAGCTCGCTGCGGCTCTGTTCCAGGCGGGTCTGAGCGACACGAACCTCCAAATCCGACGCAGCCAGCGCTTCGGCGATGGCTACGCGGGCGCGCTGTGCGTCGTCCTCAAGCTGAACGAGCACGTCGCCAGTACGCACGCGGGCGCCCAGTTCCACGTGCACCGCGGCGACGCGCCCAGTCTGCGGACTGGCGAGCGTGGATCGTTGTAGCGGAACGGTAAAACCGAGCAGATCCGATAGCTCGGATGTGACCGCACCGCTTGGCGGGTTCGCATTCGCGGCCGGCACGACGCCCAAATCGAACAGGCCGCCGGTCGAAAGACCCGCAAGCAGCGTCCACGCACCGGCGAGACTCCACACCCCGCCCGAGCGGCGCCACCGGCGATGTAGCGCGGCCGACGAATGCTCGTGGCAGCTTGGCCGTGAAAGCGCGATGCTCACTTGCGATGCTCCTGTTTGGCCATTTCCTTTTCCGGATCGACCGCGCCCTCGCGCCGACCGCCAGCCCAACCACGAACCAGCCCCCAGAGACTGGCCAGCAAACCGAGTGATCCAGCCGACTGCTCGGCCAGACTCCCTTCCGTCGTGGGCACAAAGCGCCCTGGACCGACCTCCGCCGGGCCCGTCACCTCCACGCCCCTAGCGGGCACGACTTCCCGCTCTCCGTGCTTCAACTCAGCGCGGTCAAACACCGGATTGACGGGAGCATCCTGGGGCGTTGTCATCTCCTCGTTGACGTCGACAAACACGTCCGCGAGCTGCGCGCCCGGCGGCAAGTCGGTCAACTCGATTGGCTGCGGCCCCGGCAGGTTCTGCTCGATGTCCTCGATCAACACAAAGGCGTCCTCGGCCGCGTTGTCCACGGCCGCGTCCCCAGTCCCTTCGAGTTCGGCCAGCGCCGCCACGTCGGGCGATGCCGCGCCGTCGCCCGCCACCAGGTCAGGAACGTCCGGCCGCGGATCAAGCACCCGAAGCTGCTCGTCACCGCTCCACAGTTTCGGACGCGCTCCATCCGCATCCGTGTTGGGCAGTGACTCAGCCGATCCATTCTCATTCGCCGCCGCCGTAGGTGCATCCGTGTCGACTGTCACGTCGCCAGCGCGTTCAACCGGCATGCTCGGCGCCGTCGACGGGCTCGATGCCGACGACGCGGCGAGCGGCTCCGTAACTGAGTTGTCGGCGGCGGGCTGCTCGCTGAGCGCAGCGAGCTTGACTTCGTCGCGGTCGGTCTGCTGCGCAACTCTTTCGTTGTTCTGCCCAGTTGAACCTGTGTCGTTGGATTCGCGCGCTGGCTTGGTCTCGTTGACGACCTGAACTGCGACCGTGTCGACCGATGTATTCGTCCCATCGCTGACGCGCAGCTCGAACGTGATTGGCTCGTTCAGAACCTTCTTTGGCGCCACAAACGTCGGGTTCGGCGCGTGCACGTCATTCAGCGTCACGGTCGGCCCGCCGGTCTGGACCCACTCGTAGGTCAGCGCCTGCGACTCGACATCCGCAGCGGCGGCGCGCAACTGGATCACCGAACCTTTCGCAGCCGTCTGGTCCGGTCCCGCGTCCGCGCTGGGCGCATCGTCGTCGGCGTTCACGTGCACCGTGACCGTGTCGACGCTGGTGTTCGTCCCGTCGC
>JACADZ010000106.1 GCA_013389105.1 Parvularculaceae bacterium
CCCCCGGCCACCGCGCCACAGCCGCCCGGGGAGTTCTCTCCCCGACGGGTCATTGTGATCGGGGCTTCCACCGGCGGCGTCGAGGCGTTGCGCTTTCTCCTGCCCCGCCTGCCGGCCGGGCTGCCGCCCATCGCCGTGGTGCAGCATATCCCGCCCAACTTCTCGCGGGTCATGGCCGAGCGTCTGAATGAACTGTGCCCCTTCGAAGTCCGCGAGGCCCAGGACGGCGATGAACTGCATCCCGACCTCTGCCTGGTGGCGCCCGGCGATTTCCATCTGGCCCTCGGGCCGTCCGGACGGGGTTACCGGGCCCGGCTCACCCAATCGCCACCGGTCCATCACTGCCGGCCGGCCGTGGATGTGTTGTTCCGTTCCGCCGCCGAGCATGCGGGAGCGCACGCGGTGGCGGTCCTGCTGACCGGCATGGGCGCGGACGGCGCGCGGGGAATGGAGGCGCTGCGGGTGGCCGGCGCCCGTACCTTGGCGGAGCACGAGGACAGTTGTGTCGTGTTTGGCATGCCCCAGGCCGCGATCAAGCTCGGTGCCGCCGAACAGGTCGTGCCCCTCGACCAGATGCCGCAGGCCATCCTGCAGGCCCTCGCCCAACCGGTCTCCGCATGAGCGGCTTCAGTTCCAGGCTCCCGTTGGATCGGATCGGCGGACAGGCCCTCACCGAGGTGCTCGAGACCTGGCCGGGTCTGCCTGTGGTCGCAGTCAGTCCGATGGACCGGGACGCCAGCGCCCCGGAGGCGGAGGAGGTCATCGTCCGTGTTCCCCTCCGGGGCAAGTCCCTGGACGGCCTGGTGCAGCTCCGGTTTCCGCGGGCCTTCGCCCAGCAGGCCCTGGCCCGGTTGGATGAACAATGCCAATCTCCACCCCCGCAGCCCGCCGATGCGGATGACTTCGCCCGCGAGCTCGGCAACATGGTCGCCGGGCGCGTCGCCGCGGGTTTGGGCATCGCGGGGTGTTCCTGCGCCCTGGGCATCCCCACGGTTTGTCGTCCAAGCCCGGGCCCGCTCCCGACCGGTTGCCGTCCGGGCTTCAGCCCGCTCCCGGCTGCACCGGCGGCCAACGCCGGGACTGCCGACCCGCCGTCCCAGGCGCCACCGCCCGCCGCACCCCTCGTCATCAGCCATACCCGATGGACTTGCCAGGGTCATCGCCTCACCCTCGAAATCCGCCTTCACCCGCGCGCGACATGACGCCAAAGATCCTCAGCGTGGACGACAGCAAGACCATCCGGACCGCTCTGGCCCGGCTCTTCCGCCCCTTCGCTTGCGAGGTGTGCGAAGCCGCCAACGGCGAGGAGGGGCTGGCGATGGCCGCGGCGAAGAAACCCGACCTCATCATCCTCGACCACAACATGCCCGTCATGGATGGGATCACCATGCTGCGGCACCTGCGGGAGCATGCCGAGCTGAAGCGGACGCCCGTCATCATGCTCACCGCCGAGTCCGGCTGCGAGAACATCGCCACCGTGGCCCGGTTGGGCGTTCGCGATTACCTCATCAAACCCTTTCGCGAAGACCAATTGCTGGCCAAGGTCGCACGCATCATCCCCCTCCTCCCGCGCCCCGACGCATGAACCCCCCTGAACCCGATCTCAGTTTCCGCAACCCCCTGACGGCCGCGGCCGCCACCTCCGCCCCGGAGGAGCCCGCCACCGCTTCGATCCAACACGCCGCCGTGCTCGTGGTGGACGACAGCCGCACCATGCGACTGGCGTTGATCCGCGCCCTGAACCACCTCGGATTCCGGAACATCAGCGAAGCCACCAACGGACGCCAGGCCCTCGAGCTCGTGCTCGCCAAACCCTGCGACCTGATGCTGCTCGACCTCGAGATGCCGGAAATGACCGGCATGGAGGTGCTGGTCGCCCTCAAGACCAACCGCCAGTTGGCCGGCCTCCCCATCATCGTGATCTCCGGCGCCGACCAGGTCGAGAACGCCGTCCAATGCATCGAGTTGGGCGCCGAGGATTACCTGCCCAAGCCGTTCAATCCGACCCTGCTCCGCGCCCGCGTCACCTCCTCCCTCGAGAAGAAACGGTTGCGCGACCTCGACCGCCTCCGGCTCGCCCAGTTGCAGACGGAGAAGGAGCTGCTCGAGATCGAAAAGGAAAAATCCGAACGCCTCCTCCTCAACATCCTGCCCAAGGCCATTGCCGACCGGCTCAAGGTCGGCGAGCGCACCATCGCCAACGGACACCCCACCGTCACGGTCATGTTCGCCGACCTCGTCGGCTTCACCGCCCTGTCCCGCCGGACCGCGCCGGGCGATCTGGTGGGGATTCTCAACGGCATTTTCACCACCTTTGATCTCCTCGTCGAACGCAGTTGCCTCGAAAAGATCAAGACCATCGGCGACGCCTACATGCTGGCCGGCGGAATCCCGGTGCCGCGGGACGACCATGCGCAGGCCGTGGCCGATGTCGCCCTCGAAATGGTGCGGGCCATGGACCGCATGAACGCCGCCAACGGCACCGACCTCAAGATGCGCATCGGCATCAACACCGGACCCATCGTCGCCGGCGTCATTGGCAAGCGGAAGTTCACCTATGACCTCTGGGGCGACACCGTCAACGTCGCCAGCCGGATGGAATCCTCGGGCCTGCCCGGCGCGATCCAGGTCTCCGAGTCCACCTACCTGGCCCTGAAAGACGACTTCGTCCTCGAAGAACGCGGCATCGTCCCCTGCAAGGGCCTGGGCGACGTGAAAACCTACCTTCTCAAGGAACGCAAGACCATCGTCTGGAACGCGCGGGCCGGAGCGAACCACCCCGCCTGTCCTCCCTGAACCCAACCCGCCCGGCAGCCCGCATTGCTCACCGAACCGCAGGCTCATGAACCGTAGCCGCCGACGTAAGGAGGCGGAAGTCAGCGGATCGGACTTCAGGTGCCGGAAGTAAAGGGTACGAAAGGGTACGCCGCGCTGCACTATTTTTCCGATTTCCGCACCCGCCTTGCGTAATCCCATCAGCCCCCGGCGATGCCGGGGACAAAACGCAACGATGAACCGACCGACATTATGAAGAACAAGCTCCTCACCCTCGTGGCCATCCTCGCCGCCGCCGTCGCCCTCCTCGGCGGCAAGGCGGCCTGGAGCCACCTCACCACCATGCGCGAAGAAGTCCGCAGCTCGGTCCGCAAGGCCACTCCGGCTGACTTCGAGGTGAAGCGCATCAAAACCCTGATTGCCAACATGTCGGAAGAGGTGCTCGCCTTTTCCGACAAGATTGCCGAGGTCGGGAACTCCGCCGCCGCCCTGCGTGCGGACATCGCGAAGCTCGAGGCCCAGATCGCCGCCGACCGCACCGACCTTCTCACCGAGCGCAACCTTCTGGCCCAGAGCGACCAGCAGGTCTTCACCATCCGCGGCACGGCCTACAGCCGGGCCCAGGTCGAGGCCAGCGCCAACGCCCGTCTGGCCCGGATCACCCGCGACCAGGCCACACTCGAGACCAAGAACCAAGCGGCCGCGAACCTCGAAGCCGCCGTCCGCGAGGGACAGGTTCGGTTGCAGGAATCCATGGCCGCCCGGGACGCCAAGCTCCAGGAACTTGAAGTCCTCTCGGCGCAACTGGCCAACGCGGAGCTGCGCCGCGACCTCGAGGCCCTGGCCGCGCCGCTGCGAAACGGCGCCCTGAGCCGCTCGAGCGAGCTGGCTGACAGCATGAAGGCCTTCGCCGAGCGTGTCCGCCGTGTCGAGCGGCAGACCGAAGCCCGTGCGCTCACCAGCACCGCCCCCTCCTTGATCACCCACGGCGAAGCCAATCGCGCCGGCCTGATCGAAGAGATTGACCGGTTCCTGTTGGCCCCGACC
>JACADZ010000135.1 GCA_013389105.1 Parvularculaceae bacterium
CCTTATGGAATCCATGCTCAAGGCTTAAGTCTTCCCAGCCATACGATTCGATTACCTTCAGATCCATCTCTCTGCCCAACCCTCTAAGTATGCAGAGATCGGAATCTTCATCCCTTGGATCATGGAATCGGCCATACAGATCTGTCAGTCCGAGCGCACTTGATTCGAGTAATTGCTGCCGGCCTAAATAAAACTTCTCTCCTGCCGTCCGAAGGTGTTCATTTATAGGTGGAAAGGGGAATGTCACGAAGCAAAGCGTAGGACTATACCGCAAATCGGTTCCCATTTTGCCGGCCCAATTCCACGCAAAAGCAACATGGATAGAACTCTGAAGCACCGCGAACAAACCATAATCGTCGTTGGCTATAACAACGACTTCTGCTGCGTAAACTGCATCTGTAGGAATGAATGTGAATGCAGCCGTCTTGCTAATACGCGCGATTGCAATGGCTCTTGATAGTGGACGGGACTGTCCTTTCGGTTTCTTTACAAACAATCCACTCCTACCTACTGCATGGAGAAGATTTTTTGCTGACGCTTCGTAAAGCCACCACTTCTCTTTTGCCTTCTTTTTTACATCAGAAAGAGTGGCTCGATGAGGCTTCACTCTATCCTCAACAATCTTGAACACATCCTGATACTGCTGTGCCTTGGCCATTGGCCAGTCCCAAAAATTAATAATGTATCGACGTTGCCTTTGTGTGGATGCGTTGATATCTTCGCCTGTTATGTATGGGAAAAGGACATCTCTGTATTTATCGTCTATTGCTATCAGCGAACGATATTCATCTTCGCAAAGGAAAAAGCCACTCCCATTTGGAATAACCCCTACAAATGCCAAACCGTCGTTGGAGCCTAATGGTTCAAGCTTCCACCCTTCTTCATCAGTCAAGAGGGGTGAAATTTCACTTACTGGATAGCCGTCTAATATCCTCTCTCCATGCCAGCGACCCTTGAAAATGCCAACCGTAGCAACATATACGGCCGCACGGCCCGGCCACTTGATCTTTGTCCGGGCTCGAAAGATTGAGCCACCAATTGAGCAAATCCTACCCAAGCTGGCATTTCCAGTCGCACCTTCAGAAATAGAACTGCTCGCCAGCATGGCGAAACAACGACCGACCGAGATAAGGTCGTAAACACGAACAAAAAAGTGAGCACACAGATCGACATTCTTATTAGCGTCAGGATTCAGATTGATCAGATAGGAATTGTATGACCGTCCCAAATTGTTCGTGACGTTTTTCCCGAACATGAAGGGAGGATTCCCCAACATGGAATCAAACCCACCATTTGTTCTTAAGAAAATCTCCGGAAACTCCAGTGGCCAATGAAATGGTCTTCTTGCTGGTTTGCCATCCGACAGATCGCCCGACAACGCCACATGCGCTTCTCTCTCTATTGCCAACCCCATCTTGGCATCGCCCTTCAGGA
>JACADZ010000232.1 GCA_013389105.1 Parvularculaceae bacterium
CGTAGCCCGCGCGGCCCCCGGCCGCGGCGGCGGCGCGGGCGGCGCCGGCGCCGCCCTGCGCCGGCTCAGAGATCGACGCGGGTCTCGAAGCCGCCATGGATCATCCGCCTGGGATCGAAGGGCAGCCGCTTCGCGTCCATCGACCCCGCGATGCGCGGGTCCGCCAGCACCTTCGCGTTCACGCGGTCGCGGTGCCGGCGCGACCTGAACACGATCCACGAGAACCACACCACCTCGTCGGGCCGGAGCTTCACGCTCTGCGGGAACGACGTGTGCTTGCCCGGCTTCACGTCGTCGGCGACGCACTCGACGTATTCGAGCGCGCCGTGCTCGCGCCAGATCTTCCCGGCGCGCCGCGCCATGCGGCGGTAGGCGTCGGCGTTCTTCCTCGGAACGGGCAGGACGAAGCCGTCCACGCAGCGGGGCATCGCGCAACCTCCTCAGTGGGCCGAGAGCTTCTGCGCCTCGACCCGGTGGTCCATCGCGCGCAGGTTCTCGATCTGCGCCTGGAGGACGCCGGGCGGCGCCGCGATGAAGGCGCCGCGCCGACGGTGAACGACGCCGGCTGCAGCGCCACGACCGCGGCCAGCACGGCGACGAGCGCGCCGAGAGCGAGTGCGAGCCTCCTCCACGTCCCATCGTCGATCGACTCCTTTGGGTGTCGGGCCTGCGGCGTCACCGCGCAGGCGAGAATCGTCGCGCGGCCACCGCGAGACAATCGCCAGGACTGGATATCATCGTTTCACCATGGGAACCGAGGACCCGCGCCACAGCGCTGCTGCGATGCTGGTCTTCGCCGAGGTCGTCGCGACCGGCAGCTTCACGAAGGCGGCGCGAAGGCTCGGGCTGTCGAAGGCGTCCGTGAGCCGCGAGGTGGCGCGCCTTGAGCGGCGGCTCGGCGCGCAGCTCCTGCGCCGCACCACGCGCAGCATGAGCCTCACCGAGGCGGGCGAGGCGTTCTATGCCGGCTGCCAGCGCGTGGCCGAGGAGGCGGAGCAGGCGCTGCGCTCCGTGGGCGAGCTGCAGGCCGAGCCGCGCGGCGAGATCCGCTTCTGCGCGCCGGTCTCGCTCGGGCAGTTCCAGATCGCGCCGCGGCTGCCGGCCTTCCTCGCGCGCTACCCGAAGCTCACCGTGCGCATGGAGCTGACGGACCGTCTGGTCGACCTCGTCAGCGAGAAGTTCGATCTCGCGCTGCGCATCAGCGGGCGGCTCGCCGATGCGACGCTGGTGCAGCGGCGCGTGTGCCCGATCCGCTTCGTCGTGTGCGCCGCGCCGGGCTACTGGCGGCGCCAGGGGATCCCGCGGGAGCCGGCCGAGCTCGCGCGCCACAACTGCCTCGGCATCGAGGCGTCGCCCTGGCGCCTGATGCTCTCTCGCGCGCGCGGGATCCGGCTGCAGGGCGATCTGCACATCGACAACGGCGACGCGTTGCGCCGCGTCGCGGTCCTGGGACACGGAGTCGTGTGTCTCCCGACC
>JACADZ010000220.1 GCA_013389105.1 Parvularculaceae bacterium
AGGTAGCGCTCCGCAAGATCCGTGATCAGCTTGAACAGCCGGTGGTCGGTATTCGCGGACACCTTCGTCAGGTTCTTCCAGATCATGTGGATGGCATTGTGCTCGCGATTGTAGAGGATGTTGCGCCCGAGCGTGCGCTCTGTGATCGGCCGGCAATCGAGCTCATAATGCTCGAGCTCGAGACGATGGGGAAACCAGCTCGGACCCACGATATCGCGCAGGCGGACGACGAGCGCTCCCATGAGGAAGGTCGCAAGCTGCGCCCGCGGCGCCGTGAGAGTGTCGGGAAAGCGCCACGAGAGCACGCCCGTCTCTGCCCCCTCTTCGTATCGGACATCGACCGGATGCAGCAGCAAAGACACGTATCGTTTGACATCCTTGAGCGCGGCCTGCGCGTTGGGGGCGTGCATGAGCAGGTAGCCAAGCACGCCCGATGCACCGCGCCGATAGGCATTCGCCCATTCCAGACCGAGGCCCGGCCGGCCTGCGCGCTCGGCGGCGAGATGCATGAGCAGCGCGACCCTGTTGAGATCGAGCTGCCGGTCCATGTCGGTAAGATCGTCCGGCCGGAGCTTCGCCTTGGGCAACAGCATCGCGATATCGAGCCCCGCGCGGGCGATGAATTCGCTATAGCCCTCGAGCAGGCTTGCACTGATCTTGGGCGGACGTGGCGGCATGGGCGGGCTGCTCCTGACGTCGAGGTGCCCGGACTGTCCGCCCACCACCCAAGACGGTCAAGGGGCGTATGCTGCATTCGTAATCAGGATCAGGCGCGCAGTTCGGCGGGCCCCTTCTACGGCGGGTCTACGGCGGGCTTGCCTTAGGATGAGCAGCCATGATCATGTCGTGCCGTTCACACGCCCGAGAGCTACATCCGATATGACCGCCGAGATCGTCAATTTGCGCAAAGCCCGCAAGGCCAAGGCGCGAGCCGAACGGGAGGCGCAGGCCGCCGCTAATCGGCTCCGCTTCGGTCGCAGCAAAGCCGAGCGATCCCGCGAGGAGGCCGAAACCGTCAGGCACGAGCGGTCACTCGATGGAGCCCGGCTGCCCATGACGCGGCACGACCGACGGGACGAGGACGGTGGATCGTGACGAGACCGCGCAAGCGCTCCTTCGACATCAAGGGCCATCGCACTTCGGTGTCCCTGGAGGAGCCTTTTTGGACGGCCTTGCGCGAGATTGCCGCACAGCGCGGCAAGACGGTGGCCCGCCTCGTTGAAGAAATCGACCGCTCGCGATCCGAGATGGGTCTTTCAGGCGCGATCCGGGTTCACGTCCTCGCTCACTATCGAGC
>JACADZ010000229.1 GCA_013389105.1 Parvularculaceae bacterium
GCCCATCACCGGCACGCCGATCGTACGCGCGGCAGCAACAGCGTCGGACACCATCGGTCTTTGCTTGCCGCGGCTGCCTTCGATGACGCTCGGACTAAAGCCTGCTGTTTGGCGTGGCGCCGGCTCGCTCATGTTGTCTGGCAGCTTGACGACCTCCAGGGCACGTGCCCGATGCGGCAACCGGCGGATGAAGCCGCGCTCCTCGAGTGCCGTTATCAGTCTGTGAATTCCCGACTTCGAGCGCAGATTCAGCGCTTCTTTCATCTCGTCGAAGGACGGAGGCACGCCCGCTTCCTGCAGGCGCTTGTGGATGAACAGCAGCAGGTCTTTTTGTTTGCTCGTCAGCATGGTGGCTCCGGTCGGTCGCGGACGCGCGCACGGATGAATCGAGAAGACTCGTACAAATCGGGAACACGATAGCTGTTCTCATTGTGTTCCGCAAGCATTTGCATGTGTTTCCTCTTGGCGGTGATCGGTGCGCCTGGTGGTCGGGCAAGCCCGCCCTCAAGAGGAGACGAGCAGCTTTGGGCTGACGAGCCGGTCGAGTTGGGCGGCGCCGGGTGCAAGTCGGCGCCACTCGTTCCCCTTGAAGGAGATCACGGCGAGCGCACACGTGGGGAATTTGTCGGTCAGCCGCTCGAGCATGGTCGGGTCGCCGCTGCCACAAAGGCTGAGGGCAAGCTCGTGAAGGCCGGGATTGTGACCGATGACGAGGACGCGTGCGGCGCCTTTCGGCAGTTGACGAAGCCGGTCGAGCAACGCCTCTGCCTCCGCCAGATAAAGCCCCTTCTCGAAGCGAACATCGTCGGGGAGTGCGACGCGTGACGAGATGAGGTCCAGCGTCTGCCGAGTCCTAAGGCTCGTCGAGCACAGTACGATGTCGGGCAGGAGACCTTCACGTGCCATGTAGGCAGCCATGCGGGGCGCATCCCGGCGTCCTCGCGGCGCGAGCGGCCGGTCGTGGTCGGCCAGTTTCGGGTCTGCCCAATCCGACTTCGCGTGACGCAAGAGGAGGAGCTCGGGCATGCGGTCCCCATCACTGAGCGCTGAAGGAACAGGCCTTGCGCTCGCCCAGGTGCGAGGCGCTGCTTCGTATGGCACCGCGGCGTGCCGCGCCCCAGGGGCAGGCGTCCCTAGGGGCCCTTCTGGCCGCGCGGCATCTGCGCGAAGCGGACCGCCTCCTCGGCCGCACGGAACAAGGCCTTGGCTTTATCGATGCATTCCTGCTGCTCATTCTCGGGAATGGAATCGGCAACGACGCCGGCGCCCGTCTGCACGTGCATGACGCCATCCTTCACAATCGCCGTGCGTATGGCGATGCAGGTGTCCATCTGGCC
>JACADZ010000227.1 GCA_013389105.1 Parvularculaceae bacterium
CGAGTACACGCTGAAATACCGCACCGCCAGCGGCATCGTCCACGCCGCCCCGGTGACCTTGCGCGAAATCAGCATCGGTGCGCTGACCGTGCGCGACGTCGAGGCCGCCGTCAACAGCCGGTCGATTGGCGTTTCGTTGCTCGGCATCAGCTTCCTGCAGCGCCTCGACGGTTACGCGGTCGAACGCGACAGCCTCGTCCTGACCTGGTAGCGCTGCAGGCTTCGCCGAAGATCAGGCGGCCCGCGGCTGTACCTTCGCCTCGATCTCGGCGCCGACTTGATCGCGCGCCATCTCAAGATCGTACGTCGCCTGCATGCCGATCCAGAATTCAGGGCTGGTACCGAAGTAGCGGGCCAACCTCAGCGCGGTGTCGGGGGTGATCGCCCGTTTACCATTGACGATCGCGCTGATGCGAATCTGCGGCACGCCGATCGCCTTGGCGAGCGCGTACTGGGAGAGCTTGAGGGGCTTCAAGAAGTCCTCGCGCAGGACCTCACCAGGATGGGCTGGGGGAAAGTCCGCCATCGATTAAATCTCCTCAATGGTAGTCGACGATCTCGACCTCGTAGGCGTCACCGTCGCGCCAGCGAAAGCAGATCCGCCACTGGTCGTTGATGCGAATGCTGTGCTGCCCTTTGCGATCGCCGGAGAGCCGTTCCAGGCGATTGCCGGGCGGCGCCTTGAGATCGTCGAGGCTGCGGGCATTGTGAATCTGCATCAGCTTCCGGTTCGCCGTTTTGATGATGTCGTTCGGAATGCCTTTGATGAAGCGGCGCTCCCAGGCAGCCTCGGCCGCGGCGTTCCGGAACGATTTGATCATCGACGGGAATACTAACGCATCGCGTTAGCTAACGCAAGACATAAGCATTCCGTCCGCCAATCACAACCCGCGTCTCGGACCGATGAACCTGCCCCATGTCGCCTCTCGCGTGTTTGGGACGCCGCTGATGATCGCGCGCCCCAAGCTTGAGGTGATCCTCGGCGTCTTGGCGCCACGCCTCAGCGATGGGACCGTCCAACCGATCGACCAGACGTCCGATCCGGCGCCCCTCACCTCGATCACGGTCGAACGC
>JACADZ010000217.1 GCA_013389105.1 Parvularculaceae bacterium
CCGCGGCCTTCAGGAGCGCGGCTTCATAGGTTTGCGCGGCTTTTTCGGCATCGAAGTGCTGCTCAGCATAGGCGCGGGCATTCTGACTGCACCGGGCATAATAAGCAGGATCATCCAGCAGGCGGCGGATGGCCGCGCTGAGGGCATCCACACTGCCGAACGGAACCGAGACCCCCGCCCCGCTCTCTCGCAGGATGTCGGCGACAACCCCTTCCAGCGCGACGGCGATGGGCACGCCGCTCGCCAGCGCCTCGTACATCTTCGTCCCGACCGCGCCCCGGTGCAGCGGGTGATTGAACAGTGCCCAGAAGGCGATACTGGTCGCGGCCCAGGCCTGCGGAATCTCGGTGTATTTGACCCACTCGATCCAGCGCACGTTGGGCAGATCACCCTGGGCCAGGCGGTCGCGAACGACCTGCTGCTGCGTGCCCGTGCCCATGATGACGAACAGGATGTCGCGGCGATCTCGCAGGTGGAAGGCTGTTTCCAGCATGGTCAGGCAGTCGTAGGCCGTGCCCAGCGTGCCGATATAGGCGACGATCCGGGCATTGCCGAGCGCGTGTTTGGCGCGGAAAGCCGCGTCGTCCAGGCCGGGGCGGAACCGCTCCAGATCGACCCCGCTGTAGACCGTGCGGACTTTATCCATGCCGGGGATATAGCCGCGAATGACCTGTTCCAGATAAGGAGTCAGGGCGATGATCTGCGCGGCACGGCGGTAGGTGTGATCGACCAGCCAGCGGGCGGCACGGTAGGCGGGGTGGCGCTCGGTCATTGCGCCGACGGTCAGCATGTGATCCGGCCAGAGGTCGTGGACATCCAGCACATAGGGGACGCGCTTGACGAAGCTGAGGAATACGCCGGCTAGGTTGGTAAAGATTGGAGCGGCTTCGACCAGCATCACATCTGGGCGCGGCAGGGTCAGGCCACGCAGCGCGGCGGTGAGCATGAAGGTGATCTGGCTGAGGAATTTGCGGCTGATGCGCGGGCTGGGTGTTGCCCACAGCCACGTGCTGATAATCCGCACGCCGTTACGGGTTTCGCTGAGGGAGAAGCGGCCCCGGTAGCGGTCATGGATGCGTCCATGGGGATAATTGGGGGCACTGGTCAGCACTGTCACCTGATGCCCCTGCCGCGCCAGATAGCGCGCCAGCCGCGTGATGATGACGGCGGCCGCGCCTTCTTCCGGCTCATAGTAGTTGGTGACGATCAGGATTCGCATTGGTGTCTCGGCTGTCTGGGCTGCTCTTTGATGATAGGGGATAGATGGCGCTGCGCTGCCTTAAGGATACATCG
>JACADZ010000230.1 GCA_013389105.1 Parvularculaceae bacterium
CGAAGACCTCAATTTCCTGTCGACTTCAGTCACCGCGCCAGATGGTTCAACTCAGAATATCAATCAGGTTGATCTATGGACGATCATAAAAACCTTGATTCCCGAAGGCTCCCGGCCTTCCGGGAGAACGGCGGCAGCGGCGAGTTTTCGCGCGCGCTGTACGAGTCTGCACTGCGCAGCCAGGGCATGTCGGAGCCGATGTTCGAGGCCTTGCTGCGCAGGGACCTGATCATGAACCGCGCGCGCCAGAGCGTGGCAACCACCGCCTTCCTTCCCACTGCCGTGATGGATCGCCTGTACCGGCTGCGCGCGCAGGAGCGCGAAGTGAGCCAGCTCGTGCTCACGCCCCAGCAGTTCGCATCCCGGGTCACGGTCGAGCCCGACGCCGTCCAGGCCTACTACGCAGCCAATCCGACGCAGTTCGAGGTTCCGGAGAAGGTGCGCGTGCAGTACGCGATCCTGTCGCTGGCTGGTGTCGAGCAGCGTGTACAGTTGACGCCGGAGCAGATCAGGGAATACTACGAGGAGCGGCGCGCCCAGTTCGAGAAACCGGAAGAGCGGCGTGCCAGGCACATCCTCATCGCCGTGCCCGCCGACGCGACCGCGCAGCAGAAGGCCCAGGCGCGCGAGAAGGCGGATAAGCTGCTGGCCGCCGCACGCCAGTCACCGAAGGGGTTTGCCGACCTGGCGGAGAAGAACTCCGAGGATCCCGGCTCGGCGGTGGAAGGCGGCGACCTCGGCTTCTTTCCTCGCGGCAGAATGGTCAAAGCCTTTGACGACGCCGTGTTCGGCATGCAGGTAGGCGAGATCGCGGGCCCGATCGAAACTCAATACGGGTTCCATGTCATCAAGCTGGAGGCGATCCAGGCGGCCGCCGGTCCGAAGTTCGAGGCCGTCGAGGCCGAGGTCGCAGAGGAGTTGCGCAAGGCGCAGGCGAGCCGGCGCTTCGCCGAGGCGGCCGAGACGTTCAGCAACCTGGTCTACGAGCAGCCGGACAGCCTGCAGCCGGCGGCGGAGGCCCTCGGCCTCGAGCTGCAGACCAGCGGCTGGATGACGCGTGCGGGCGGAGCGGACAACCCGCTGCTCGACAACGACAAGTTCCTGAAGGCCCTGTTCTCCGACGACACCTTGAAGCACGAGCGCAACACCGAGGCGGTCGAGATCGCGCCCAACATGCTGGTCGCGGCGC
>JACADZ010000103.1 GCA_013389105.1 Parvularculaceae bacterium
CGGCGCAACTGAACAGGTCGTAAACGCGCCCGCGCCGCCGCGCGGGGGTTCAAATAGAAACCGCCGGCCGGACCGCGATCGCTCAGCCGCGCAACGTCCCGCCAGTCGCCTTGCCGACGGCGGCGACGATGCGCGCCGAAAGCGCTTCGATCTCGGCATCGGTCAGCGTCTTCTCGCGCGGCTGGATCGTCACCTCGACGGCGAGGGACTTCTTGCCCTCGGGCACGCCCTTGCCCTGATAGACGTCGAACAGCGCCGTTCTCGCGACCAGCTTGCGGTCGGCGCCCGCAACCGCCTTGAGGAGCGACTCGGCGGCGACGCCCTCATCCACGACGAAAGCGAAGTCGCGCGTGAAGGGCAGGAGGTCCTGCGCCTCGAGCGCGGGACGGGTCTTGCCCGTCTTCTTCCTCGCCTCCGGCGCGGCGTCGAGGAAGACCTCAAATCCAAAGACCGGTCCGTCGACGTCGAGCGCCTTCAGCACGCGCGGATGGATCTCGCCGAAATGGGCGAGCGCGTTGCGGGGCCCGAGCCGCAAGGTTCCCGAGCGGCCGGGATGGTAGTGAGCCGGCGCGTCGGCGGTCGTCTGCAGGTTCGCGGCCGGCGCCTCGGCGGCCTCGAGCGCGGCGAGCGCGTCGGCCTTGACGGTGAAAACATCCGTCTGCGGAACACCGTTCCAGGAGCGGAAGACGGACGGGCGGCGCGCGCCGGTCGCCATCGTCATCTGCGCGTCGGGCGCGTCGCCCGCATATTGCGGCGCGACCTCGAACAGGCCGAGGCCGTCGCGGCCGCGATCGGCGTTGCGCTGCAACGCGCGCAGTAGGTTGGGAAGGATCGACGGTCGCATGGCGCCGAGGTCGGACGCGATCGGATTGGCGAGCAGGAGCCCCCGCGCGCGAAGCTCGTTCTCGCTCATGAACAGGGCCGCGTGGCGTTTGTCCATGAACGACCAGGTGACGGCCTCCAGGAGCCCGCGCGCCGCAAGCGCGCGCCGCGCCAGCCGGCGGCGGTCCTGCGCCGGGGTGAGCTTGGGCGTTTCCACTGCGGCGCGCGCGGGGAGCGTGACGGACGGCAATCTGTCGAAGCCGGAGATGCGGGCGATCTCCTCGACGAGGTCGGCCTTGCCGTCAATGTCCGGGCGCCAGGAGGGAGCCTGCACGAGCCAGGGATCGGCCTTCGAAACCGAAAAGCCGAGCGTCTTCAGGATGCGCTCCATCTCGGTCTCGCCGATCTCAAGCCCGGTCAGCCGTTTCACTTCCGAGGGCGGAAAGGCGACGGTTTTATCCGTCTGCGGAACGGCGCCGGCGAGCTCGACCGCGCTCGGCGCGCCGCCGCAGATTTCGAGGATCAGCGCCGTCGCCATGTCGAGTCCGGGAATGATGAAGGCGGGATCGACGCCGCGCTCGAAGCGGTAGCGCGCGTCGGAGACGATCCCGGTCTTTCGCCCGGTTTTCGCGGTGCGCAGCGGATCGAAATAGGCGCATTCGACAAAGACGTTCGTCGTCGCCTCCGAGCACCCGGTCGTCTCGCCGCCGATGACGCCGCCGAGTCCGAGCACGCCGTCGTCGTCGGCGATGACCGTCATGGTCTCGTCGATTTCGTAGGTCCGGTTGTCGAGCGCGAGGAAGCTCTCGCCCCTGCGGCCGAGGCGGGCATGGATCTCGCCCCTGAGCTTGTCGGCGTCATAGACGTGAAGCGGCCGCGCGCGGTCATAGGTCACGAAGTTCGTGACGTCGACGAGCGCGTTGATAGGGCGCAGGCCGATCGCCTTCAGGCGGTCTTTGAGCCATTTCGGCGACGGCCCGTTCTTCACGCCGCGAATGACGCGTCCCGCAAAGGCGGGACAGGCGTTCTCCGCGCCTTCGGGAAAATGCAGGCCGATCTTCTGCGGACAGGGATAATCGCTCTTGATCGGCGCCGGGACCTTCGTCATGAGCCGGCCGAGCCCCGCCGCCGCGAGGTCGCGCGCGACTCCGGCGACCCCGTTCGTGTCCGGACGATTTGGGGTCACCTCGAAGTCGATGACCGCGTCGGTCGCGCCGAGCGCCTCGGCCACCGGATCGCCGACCCGCGCCGACTGGGGCGCCTCGATGATGCCGTCGTGATCGTCGCCGAGTTCAAGCTCGCGCGCCGAGCACATCATGCCGTGCGATTCGACGCCCCGGATCTTCGCCTTCGTCAACGTCACGTCGATGCCGGGCACATACGCGCCGACCGGCGCATAGGCGACCTTGAGGCCCTTTCGCGCATTCGGGGCGCCGCAGACGATCTGCAGCACGCCGTCCTTGGTTGCGACTTTGCAGACCTTCAGTTTATCGGCTTCCGGATGTTTTTCGGCCTCGAGCACTTCGCCGATGGTGAACGCCCTGAGGCGCTCTTTCGGATCGTCGACATGCTCGACCTCGAGCCCGACCGCGATCATCGTCTCGACGATCCTGTCGAGCGGCGCGTCGGTTTCGAGATGGTCTTTGAGCCAGGAGAGAGTGAATTTCATGGTCGGGTCACGGCGAGGCGGCTCAGCCGGCTCAAATCTCCGTCTCCTCGCCCTCGCAGAGAAAGAGGCCGGCGTTCATGGACATCGAACCCTCCGCGGCGATCGTGATCGAGCCGTCGCCCTGGCGCAGGAAGTAGTAGACGTCGGCGACGCCGTCATTGTCGCCTTCGATCGTGCATTGCGCGGTCGCCTTCACGCCGTTCTTCAGGAGGTCGAGTTTCTCGATCGCGCAGTGCATCTCATAGAGGTGGAAGGCTTCCGCCTCGATGATCCAGCGGCCGGTATCGTCGGCGCAGCGCCCCGTCTCGGCCCACACGCCCATCATCTCGACCCACGCGGACGATGCGTCGCCCTCGATCGGTTCGGCCGCCGGGTCGTCGAGCGGCGAGACTTTCGAAGCGCCTGACTCGGCGGACGGCGCGGACACCGCGTCGGCGGAACCATCGTTATTCCCGCAGGCGGCGAGCGCGGCGAGCGCGCCGATCAGAAAAAGCGAAGCCCTGGTCATACGGAATGCTCCCCATGCTGACGATCTGCATCAGGCGCGTCCGGCGCGGGTCCGGAACGCCTTGAAAAGGCTGCTGTTTCACGTGAAACAGGAAGTCGCGCGAAGCGGCGCGCGGAATTTCTTGCACAAGTTGCGCGCCCGCTCATCGCGAAAGCCCCGTCGCGAGATTGGGCTGGTCGAGCGGGTCGAAGCCGTAATGTTCGAGCCAGCGCGCGTCGGCCGCGAAGAAATCGCGCAGGTCCGGAATGCCGTATTTCAGCATGGCGAGGCGGTCGATCCCCATGCCGAAGGCGAAGCCCTGATATTCGTCCGGGTCGAGCCCGCAGTTCCGGAGCACGTTCGGATGCACCATGCCGGAGCCGAGAATCTCCATCCACTTCGACCCGGTTCCGATGCGCACTTCATTGCCGACGCGCTCATAGCCGATGTCCATCTCGGCCGAGGGCTCGGTGAACGGAAAGAAGTGCGGGCGGAAGCGCGTCTTGACGGCGTCGACCTCGAAGAACGCTTTCGCGAAAGCCTCGAGCGTGCCTTTGAGGTGGCCCATATGGGTTTCGCGATCGATGACGAGCCCCTCCACCTGATGAAACATCGGCGTGTGGGTCTGGTCGCTGTCGCAGCGGAACGTCCGCCCCGGGATGATGATGCGGATCGGCGGCTTCCTCGTCATCATGGTGCGGATCTGCACCGGCGAGGTGTGGGTGCGCAGCAGCATCCGCGAACCGTCGGCCTTCGGCTCGAAGAAAAAGGTGTCGTGCATTTCCCGCGCCGGGTGATCGAGCGGGAAGTTCAGCGCCGTGAAGTTGTGAAAATCGTCCTCGATGTCGGGACCTTCTGCGACGTCGAAGCCCATGGCGGAGAAGATCGCGACGACCTCCTCGGTCACCTGGCTGATCGGGTGGATGCGGCCCTTCGCTTCCGGACGGACGGGAAGCGACACGTCGAGACGCTCGGCGGCGAGACGCTGGTCGAGCGCCGCGTCGTCGAGCGCGCGCTTGCGCGCCTCGAGCGCCTCGGTCACCCGGTCTTTCAGGGCGTTGATGGCTGCGCCCATGGATTTCCGTTCGTCAGGCGAGAGCGCGCCGAGGGTCTTCAGCCGCTCGGTGATCGCGCCTTTCTTGCCGAGGGCGGCGACGCGGACTTCTTCGAGGCTGGCGGCGTCCGCGGCGGCGGCGACGCGGGCGGAGAGCTCGGCCTCGAGGGCCGCAAGATCGGTCATGACGGCGCTCATGGCTGTCCCCTCCCGCGCGAGGCCGGGACGGGTCTTTGACGCCGCGTTGGCGAATTACGCATCATCACCGGCAGGCTCACGTCGCTTTCCCCTGGCAAATGTCCGGCCGGCTGACCTCCATGAACCAGCCCGGCTGCGCCAAGGGCTTAAAGCCGTATTTCTCATAAAGTCCATGGGCCGGACCCGCCGCCGGC
>JACADZ010000142.1 GCA_013389105.1 Parvularculaceae bacterium
AGTGCAACGTCAGGATGACCGGCGTATCTGGACAAGGCACCGCAGCGACGGTGATGGCGAACAGCGGCAACCGGGTTGCGCTCATCTGCTGTTCGATGCGATCCAGCAACTCCATGCTCGTCCTCCTGGCTTCACGTGCGCAGTACAAAACATACCGAGTCTCGTCCTGCGTTTCAATGCCTCAGCATTTTTCGCGCCATCGCCAGCGCGCGCCGGCTCTTCAGAACGCTCCGGGCGTGCCGAAAAAAGCCTTCTTCGATCGGCACTTGCGCAGACGCCGAAAACGCTCGTCAGCACTCCGGTGCAGGCGCTGCCAGTGAGGTGGTGCAATGCGTGCGCCATCGCGAGGCAGCACCTGCGCGCAAGTCAGGCCGTACAATGCACGCTCATGCGCATCCGTTTCCTCGGCGCCGCCGGCGAAGTCACCGGCTCCTGCTTCCTGATCGACACGGGCGGCCTGAGCTTTCTCGTCGACTGCGGCATGTTCCAGGGCGGGCGCGAAGCCTCGATCAAGAACCGCGCCGCGCTCGACTTCGACGTGTCGAAGCTCGCTTTCGTGCTGCTCACCCACGCGCACATCGACCACTCCGGGTTGATTCCGCGTCTGGTGCACAAAGGGTTCGACGGTCCCATCTTCTGCACTTCCGCGACCGCCGATCTGCTCGAGGTGATGCTGGCGGACAGCGCGAACATCCAGGAGAAGGACGCCGAGCGGGAGGATCGCAAACCGCTCTACACCCTCACCCAGGCGCTGCGCAGCCTGCGGCAGCTGCGGGCGGTAAGCTACGACGAGATGTTCTCGCCGGCGGCCGGCGTGCGCGCGTGCCTGCGTGACGCCGGACACATCCTCGGCTCGGCCGCGATCGAGGTCTGGCTCGACGATGCCGGCAAGAAGCTGGCGCTCTCGGGCGACCTGGGTCAGCCCGGTCGCCCGCTCGTGCGCGACCCGACACCGATCGAGGAAGCCGATGTGCTGATGGTGGAGTCGACCTACGGCAACCGGCTGCACAAGACCCTGAACGCAACCGTGGACGAGTTGTGTCAGGCCATCACCGTCACGCTCGCCGACCGGCGCGGCAACGTCGTGATCCAGGCCTTCGCCGTGGGTCGGACACAGGAGGTGCTCTACCTCCTCATCCGGCTGGCGCAGGCCGGACGCCTGCCGCAACTGGACATCTACGTGGATTCGCCGCTGGCGACCAAGGCCACCGCCGTTACGCTGAAGCACTGGCGGCTGCTGGATCCGGACGTGGCTCCCACCTTCGCATCCGCCATGCAGGCGCACGGCAAGCCATCGATCCGCTTCACCGAAAGCCCCGAGGAATCTGCTGCGCTATCGCGCGTGCGCGACGGCGCGGTGATCATCGCCGGCAGCGGCATGTGCGACGGCGGGCGAGTCCAGTACCACCTGCGGGACAATCTCCCGCGCAGCGAATCTTCTGTCGTGATCATCGGTTTTCAGGCCCAGGGCACGCTGGGGCGCCGGCTGGTGGATGGAGCGGCGCAAGTGCGCATCTTCGGCGACGAGGTCGACGTGCGCGCCACCGTCCACACCATCGGCGGGCTCTCCGCGCATGCGGACCGCAGCGGCCTGCTGAGCTGGCTGCGCGGATTCCGCCGCGCGCCCGGGAGAACCTATGTCGTGCACGGCGAATACGAGACAGCACGAACGTTCTGCGCAGTGATCGAGCGGGAGCTAGGCTGGCATGCCGAGACCCCCGCGGGCGGCCAGGTCGTGGAGATCTGAATGCGGGCAGCCGTGCTGGTCCTCGCGCTCGCGTGCCTGGCCGCGCCGGCATCGGCGCAACACTGGCCCGCGACGCTGCGGGCAGAGCTGGCCGCGAGCGGCATTCCCACCGAGGCCGTGGGTCTGTACCTGGGAGAAGTGGGAGCGGCGACGGCGATCCTGGACTGGAACTCGGGCACGCCCATGAATCCGGCCTCGACGATGAAGCTGGTGACCACGCTGGCCGCGCTGGAGCTGCTCGGCCCGGCTCACACCTGGCGCACCGAGGTGTACGTC
>JACADZ010000040.1 GCA_013389105.1 Parvularculaceae bacterium
CCCCGAGCGCGCGAGCGCCCCTGCGCCCGCGTCCGCGCACATGAGCGCGCTCGATCGGCTGCGCGCCCTGCGGGCCGCTGCGCCGAGCGGCGGGGTCGAAGACGCGCCGGCGCCGGAGGCCACGCTGACCGACGTGAAACGCGCCATCGAAGCCATCACCGAATCCGAAGGGGCGGCGTCGGCGGTCGAGGCGCCGTCAGACGGCGACGTCTCCGCAGCCGCCGAAGCGGCCGCCGCGACCAAGGTCGCGCGCCAGGAGGTCGAGACCTTGCGCCTGTCGGTCGTCAAGTCGATCGACGAGACGCGGGTGGAGCTGAAATCCGCTCACGCCAATGTCGTGGCCCTGCGCCGCCGGCTCAACGACCTCCAAGAGCGCAGCCGCAGTCGGCGTACGCGGATCGCCGCCGGCCTCTCGCGCGCCGAGACCCTGCTGTCGGAATTGCGCGCCGTCTCGGGATGACGCCGCCGGCCTCAGGCCTGCCCCGGCCGGTCGCGTCCGCGACGGAGGGAGAGGCGACCCGTTTCGCCATGTCTGTCGACGTGGAGGATTATTTTCAGGTCTGGGCCTTTGCGGGCGTCGTCGCCCGGCGCGACTGGGACGGCTTTGCGCCCCGCGTCGAGATGAATACCCGGCGCACGCTCGATCTGTTCGACCGCACCGGGGCCAAGGCGACGTTTTTCGCGCTCGGCTGGGTCGCGGAGCGCTATCCGGCGCTGTTGCGCGACATCGCCGCGCGCGGCCACGAAGTGGCGAGCCACGGCTACGATCACGCCAAGGTCTTCGATCAGAGTCCGGAGGAATTTCGGGCCGACGCCGCGAAGACCAAGCGCCTCATCGAGGACGCGAGCGGCGCCGCCGTTCGCGGCTATCGCGCCGCCGGGTTTTCAATCGACCGGCGCACCCCCTGGGCCCATGAGATCCTCGCCGACATCGGCTACGCCTACTCGTCGAGCAGCCATCCGATCGCGCATGACCATTACGGCGATCCGGACGGTCCCCGCGAGCCCTATCGGCCGGCGGCCGGGCGCGACTTGATCGAGGCGCCGGTCGCGACAGCCGAGATCTTCGGGAAGCGCGTCAGCTGCGCCGGCGGCGGCTGGTTCCGCGCCGCCCCTTACGCGGCGACGTCGAGGCTGATCGCGGCGGCGGAGCGAACGCTCAAGGGGCCGGTCATCTTCTACTTCCACCCCTGGGAAATCGACCCCGACCAGCCGCGCATCAAGAACGCCCCGCTGAAGTCGCGGCTCCGACATTATGTAAATCTCGGCGCGATGGAGAGGAAGCTTGAGCGCCTGCTCGAAAGCCGGCGCTGGGGGCGCATCGACGCGGCGCTCGGGCTGGCTTAGAAAGCGGCGATGATCGAAGTTGTCGAGACCACGGTCGCCGATGATCAGGCGTGGGCGGATTATGTGGCCGGCCAGCCGGACGCGCGGCTGTTTCATGAGCGCCGCTGGGGCG
Organism: Parvularculaceae bacterium; assembly: GCA_013389105.1. Lineage (GTDB taxonomy): Bacteria > Pseudomonadota > Alphaproteobacteria > Caulobacterales > Parvularculaceae > Amphiplicatus. Next base: position 1,460 of record JACADZ010000040.1, read on the forward strand.
CGGTGATCGACGAGGCCTACGGTCACAAGACGCTTCATCTCGCGGCGAAGCGCGCCGGCCGGATCGTCGGCGTTCTGCCGCTGACGGACGTCAGGTCCGTCCTCTTCGGGCGATCGCTGATCTCAGGGGCGTTCGCGGTCGCTGGCGGCGCGCTGGCGGACGACGACGAGGCGCTCGAAGCGCTTCTCGCCCGCGCGCTCGATCTCGGTCGCGCCCGGAACGTCCAGTATGTCGAGTTGCGCGGCGGACGCGCGCCGGCGACGCCGCCTTGGGTTCAGAAGACCGGCGTCCATGCGGCGTTCCAGAAAGAGCTGCCGGCGAGCGAGGACGCACTGCTGCCGTCGCTTCCGAAAAACCGTCGGGCCCAAATCAAGAAAGCGACGCGGCTAATTTCACAGCTCGGTGCGCAGCTCCGGCTCGACGGGACGGCGCGGGATTTCCAGCCGCTCTACGCGCGATCCCTGCGCAATCTCGGCACGCCGGTTCCGCCCCTGGCGCTGTTCCGGGCCATCATGGACCGCTTCCGCGACTGCGCCGAAATTTCCCTGATCGAGCGAGAGGGGAGTCCGATCGCCGGCCTCCTGACCTTTTGGCGCGGCGGCGTCGTCTCGCCCTACTATATCGGGGGCACCAGCGAAGCGCGTGCGCTGTTCGCCTACGACCTGCTCTATTTCGACCTGATGCGCCGCGCCATCGCGCGCGGCGTCAGGACGTTCGATTTCGGCCGGAGCAAGATCGGCTCGACGCATTTCGACACAAAAACCTACTGGGGCTTCGAACCGGCGCCGGTCGTCTATCACGTCGCCATGATCCGCGCCAAGGAACTCCCCAATCTTAGCGGCGCCAACCCGAAATTCGCGCTGGTTTCGGAAGCCTGGAAGAAGCTGCCCCAGCCTGTCGCTGACCTCGCGGGTCCCATGCTGGCGCGTCACCTTGCATGAGCGGACCGGACGAATTTCTGTTTCTCGCCCACCGCATTCCCTATCCGCCCGACAAGGGAGACAAGATCCGCTCGTTCCGGCTGCTCCGGCATCTGGCCAGGCGCTACCGCGTTCATCTCGCGGCTTTCGTCGATGATCCTGACGATTTCGCGCATCAGGCCCTTCTTGAGGCGCTGTGCGCCAGCGTCACGCTCGTCCCCCTGATCCCCTCTGCAGCGCGTCTGCGCAGCGCCGGCTCGCTCATGCGCGGCGAACCGCTGACCTTCGGCTACTATCGCGACGCGCGCCTCGCCAAAGCGGTCATGGACCTGCGCGCGCGGCCGCTCGCCGGCGAACTCGCTTTTTCTTCCTCAGTGGCCCCTTACCTCGAACCCGCCGCGCCGGACCGGCTGCGAATCGCCGATCTCTGCGACGCGGACTCCGAGAAGTGGCTTGAATACGCCAAGGGCGCCGGCTTTCCGATGAACCTCGTCTATGGGCGAGAACATCGGCGCCTTGCGGCGGCGGAAACGGCGATCATCAACAGCTTCGATACGACCTTCGCGATCAGCGAGGCTGAGGCGGCGATCTTCGAGCAGCGCCCGGGCCTGAAGCGGCGGGTCGCCGTCCTCGGCAATGGTGTCGATACAGACTATTTCGCGCCCGCTTCCTATCCGCGCCCGCCCGATGCAGCCGACATCGTCTTCACCGGCGCGATGGACTACAAGCCGAACATCGACGCCGCCATCTGGTTTGCGACCGAAGTCCTGCCGCAGGTCCGGGCGCGCCTTGCCGACGCGAGCTTTGCGATCGTCGGCGCGCGGCCGGCGCCGCAGGTCGCCGCGCTCGGCGGCCGGGACGGCGTCATGGTGACCGGGCGGGTCGCCGATGTGAGGCCCTATCTCGCCCATGCGCGCCTCGCCGTCGCGCCGCTTCAGATCGCGCGAGGAGTCCAGAACAAGGTCCTCGAGGCCATGGCGAGCGGGCGCCCGGTGGTCGCCAGCGCCGACGCCAATGTGGGCGTCGGGGCGAGGCCCGATGAGGAAATCGTGATCGCCGGGTCGGCGGCGGCGTTCGCCGCGGCGACAATTGCGCTCCTCGAAGCGCCGGAGCGGGCCGAGGCGATCGGGGCCGCCGCTCGGGCTCGCGCGGCCCGCGATTTCTCCTGGGACAGCAAGCTGGCGGCCCTCGACGCCGTGCTCGATTCCGCGGCTGTTCCCAAACTCGGGTCCGGACCCAAGGTCGCCGGAAGGCGCTGAAAATCTTCAGCGCGCATGCTGGCACGGGGTCGGCGGAGGGGCTATCAAGCACCTCACATTTGCTGCGCTGCGGCGCCAGATCGAAGGAGAGCCTCCATGCAAGACCCCGTCGTCATCGCCGGCATGGCGAGAACCCCCATCGGTAATTTCCAGGGCGCCTTCGCCGGCGTGCCCGCGACGCAGCTCGGCAGCCACGCCATCAAGGCGGCGCTCGCCCGAAGCGGCGTAAAACCGGCGGACGTCGAAGAGGTCTATATGGGCTGCGTGCTACCCGCCGGGCTCGGACAGGCGCCGGCGCGGCAGGCCTCGCTCGGCGCCGGGCTGCCGACTTCGGCGGGCTGCGTCACCGTGAACAAGGTGTGCGGGTCCGGCATGAAAACGCTGATGATGGCGCATGACGCCATCGCCGCCGGCTCGATCAAGGTCGCCGTCGCGGGCGGCATGGAGTCGATGACGAACGCGCCGCACATCCTCCCGACGGGCCGGACCGGCATCAAGTTCGGGCACGGAGAAATTCTCGATCACATGGCGTTCGACGGCCTTGAGGACGCCTACAAGAAGCGCACGGCCATGGGCGTCTTCGCCGAGAAATGCGCCCGCGAGTGGCAGTTCTCGAAAACCGAACAGGACGAATACGCCATGCGTTCCGTAACGCGCGCGCAGAAGGCGATCAAGGACGGCAAGTTCAAGGACGAGATCGCGCCTTTCGAGGTTGCGACGCGCAAGGGTCCGGTGCTGGTCGCCGACGATGAAAAACCGGGAACGGTCGACGCCGCAAAGATTCCGTCGCTCAAACCTGCCTTCGAGAAGGACGGCACGGTGACGGCGGGCTCGTCGTCGGCGATTTCCGACGGCGCTGCGGCGCTCATCGTCATGCGCGAGTCCGAGGCGAAGAAGCGCGGGGCGAGGCCCATTGCGAAAATCGTCGCGCACGCGACGCACTCGCAGGAACCTGAATGGTTCACGACGGCCCCCGTCGACTCGATCAAGTCCGTTCTCGCCAAGGCCGGGTGGTCGGTCGGCGAGGTCGACCTCTTCGAGATCAACGAAGCCTTTGCGGTGGTGCCGATGGCGGCCATGCGCGAGCTCAAGATTCCGGCGGAGAAGGTGAACATCCACGGCGGCGCCATTGCGCTTGGACACCCGATCGGCGCTTCCGGCGCGCGCATCATCGTGACGCTCATCAATGCGCTCAAGGAGACCGGCGGCAAGCGCGGCGTGGCCTCGCTCTGCATCGGCGGCGGCGAAGCGACGTCGGTGGCGGTCGAACTCGTCTAAAACGGCCGCCTCAGGCCGCCTCGCGTTCGAACGGCGCCGCGGACGCGGCGGCGGGCGATGCAGCGGCGCGGGGCGCCAGTTCGTCCTTCCCGCGAGGCATGACCCTCGGGCGCCAGACGCCGAGGACGACATTGGCGATCGAGAGCGCCATGACGGTCCAGAGCGTGCCCCATTCGAGGGTGACGAGCGACTGCAGCGCGTCCGCCGGCGCCGAACCGTCGGCGATCTTGCGCGCGACGTCGGCCGCATAGGCCGACTTCGCGCTGACGATCGTCAGAACGCCCTTGAACATGAGGATGCCCAGCGCGGCCTTGACCCACACCCATCCTTTTTCCTGGAAGGGATGGTGCGCAACCATGGCGCCGAGCCCCGTGACGAGCGCGAGGCCGAGTGATGGCACGAGCAGGTATTTGCTGATTGCGGAGATGCCTTCGCGAAGATCCGCATAATCGGCCGGCGTTTCCTGCGGCGCGGCGAAAAGCAGGATCATGTAGCAGGCGAGCCCGCCGATGAGGCCGGCGGAAGCGACGCTGTGCAGGATCTTCAGGAGTTTGCGCATCATTCTGCGGTCGGCCTCTGGCTGGCGCCGTCGCGCCGCGGGCCTTCCGGCCTGCGCGCATGACAGGTTTCGCGATCATAGACATGGGGCCCCGCCCAGCGAAGACCTCCGCACCGGAAGGCCCGGCTCCAGGTTTAGTCAGGTATACTTGACATGGCCGCAGAAGTCAGGTATACCTTACATATCGTTGGGAGATTGGGTCATGAATTCGCAAGGCTTGTATATCGCCGCCATGGCGGCGATCGCCGTTGCGGCCTTCGGCCTCGTTTTCGGAATCACCGGAACGACCGAGGGACGCAGAAGGGCGGGTCTGCGCATCCTTCAATTCGGGATGGGGATCGGCGGTTTCACCCTGATCGGCGGCGCCATTCTAGGCGGCGACGGCGAAGACGCCGTCTACGGCCTTCTGCTTCTCCTTTTCGGCACGGGCGTGACCGCGATCGGACGGGCGAAAGCACAGCGCACGGAATAATGGAAAACCGCTTGCGGTCGCTGCGTTCGGAGAGGGGCTGGAGTCAGGCCGACCTCGGCGCGGTTCTCGGCGTGTCGAGACAGGCGGTGAACGCCATCGAAACCGGCAAGCACGACCCCAGCCTATTCCTTGCGTTCAAGATCGCGGCCGCCTTCGGGCTCCCCATCGAAGAGATATTCGACGCGCAAATCGGGAAAACAGGTGAAACATGACGAATGGCGCCTCTCTGATCCGGCCTGTCCTGATTGGGCTTGGCCTCGCCCTCCTCGGCGTTGCGACGGGCTACGGGACGGTCTCCTGGGTCGCGTCCCTCGACGCCGATCGCTCCAGCGTCAACTTCGCGGACCTCGGCGCCGTCATCCTCGCCGCCGCGCTGGGCGGCCTTGGGGTCATCATCTTTATACTGAGTTTATTTCCAGGTTCCGCCGGAAGGAGGTCGCGCGAGGCGCCGCCGGCGGCCGGCCCGGATCAGCTTTCGTTCCAGAGGCTTCAGGCGGGCGCCCTCGTTCTCGCCGGACTGATGCTGGCGTTGCCTCTGGCGGCGAGTCCGGGCGGGTCGGAGCCGGACCGGGTGGTCGCGCTCGCGGCGATGGCTGGGGTGATCGCCTGCTTCCTGGTGCAGACGGCGCTCAACTGGACCCTGTGGCGACGGTCCGACGAATTCCTGCGCCGCCTCATCGCCGAAACCGGCTCGCTGTGCTTCTGGATCCTGCAGGCCGCGCTCTTCCTGTGGGCGGCGGCGGAGCGCCTCGGACTGGCGCCGGCGGCGGACGCATGGAGCGGCGTCGTCGTCATGATGACCGTCTACCTGCTCGCGTCTTCGTTCATCAACGTCAGAAACGGGGCCGGCGCCGCCGTTTGACCCCCGGGAGGCGGGCGGCTATGTCCGAAGCGCCCCTTGCGAAAGGCGACCGATGGCCGAGGCGAAAACCGCATTCAACTGGCAGGATCCGCTCTCTCTCGAAAGTCAGCTGACGGACGAAGAGAAAATGACGCGGGACGCCGCGCGCGGCTATGCGCAGAGCCGGCTCATGCCGCGGATCAGGGAAGCAAACCGCCTCGAGCGCTTCGATCGCGAGATCATGACCGAACTGGGGAGCCAGGGTCTCCTCGGCGCGACGGTCGCCGAGGAGTATGGCGGCGGCGGGGCCAGCCACGTCGCCTATGGCCTCATCGCGCGCGAAGTCGAGCGGGTCGACAGCGGCTATCGCTCGGCGATGAGCGTCCAGTCCTCGCTCGTGATGTATCCGATCGAGGCCTTCGGCTCGGAAGAACAGAAGCGCAAGTATCTTCCAAAGCTCGCCAGCGGCGAGTGGGTCGGCTGCTTCGGCCTCACCGAAGCCGACGGCGGGTCCGACCCCGGCGCGATGCGCACCCGGGCCGAGGCCGTGTCGGGCGGTTATCGCCTCAACGGCGCCAAGATGTGGATCACCAACTCGCCCATCGCCGACCTGGCGGTCGTATGGGCGAAACTCGACGGCGACATCCGCGGGTTCATCGTCGAGCGCGGCATGAAGGGCTTCTCGACGCCGAAGATCGAGGGCAAGCTCTCGTTGCGCGCCTCGATCACCGGCGAAATCGCGCTCGACGACGTGGTCGTGCCGAAGGAAAACCTTTTGCCGAACGTCAGGGGCCTCAGGGGCCCGTTCTCGTGCCTCAACAAGGCGCGTTACGGCATTTCCTGGGGCGCAATGGGCGCGGCGGAGTTCTGCTGGATGGCGGCCCGCGATTACGCGATGGAGCGCGTGGTTTTCGGCAGGCCGATCGCGGCGACGCAGCTTGTTCAGAAGAAGCTCGCCGACATGCAGACCGAGATCGCGCTCGGGCTTCAGGGCTCGCTGGCGCTCGGACGTCTCATCGACGCCGGCGCCTACGTCCCCGAGGCGATCTCGCTCATGAAGCGCAATAATTGCGGCAAGGCGCTCGATATCGCGCGCGCAGCCCGGGACATTCACGGCGGCAACGGCATCTCGGAGGAATATCACGTGATGCGTCACGTGATGAATCTCGAGACCGTCAATACCTATGAGGGCACCCACGACATTCACGCCCTCATCCTCGGGCGCGCCATCACGGGGCTTCAGGCGTTTCAGTGACGCGCCGAGCGCGATCAGTCGGCGCGGCTGTAGTGGCGGCGATTGGGCCGGGCCTTCAGGGCGAGCTCGCGCGACTTCTCGTTGGCTTTTTCAGCCTCCCGGAAGAGCTGATGCTCGCCTGATTTCAGCTGCGCCGGCCAGTCGCGCGCCGCGGCCTTGACGCCGTAGTGGCCGGCGGCCTGGCGAGTGAAGAAGGGATTGTTGAGGTGCGGACGCGCAAGCGCGCAAAGATCGGCGCGCGCCGCCGCGATGATCGTGTTGACCTGTTCGGGAAGCGTAATGTCGCCGACCGCGATGGTCGGAACGCCGACGGCGTTCTTCACGAACTCCGCGAAGGGCGTCTGCCACATCCGTCCGTAGACCGGCTTCTGCCAGGGCACAGTCTGGCCCGACGAGCAGTGAATGATGTCGGCGCCCGCGTCCTTGAAGGCGCCGGCGACGACCTTGAGATCGTCGAGCGTCAGCCCGCCCTCGGCCCAGTCGCTGCAGGAGAGACGGACCGAGATCGGCCGGTCGGCGGGAAACGCGGCGCGGATCGCCGCAAAGACCTCGACGGGGAAGCGCGCACGGTCGGCGGCGCGGCCGCCATAGTCGTCGGCGCGGCGATTCGTCAGCGGCGAGAGAAAGCTCGCCAGCAGATAGCCATGCGCGCAATGGAGTTCGAGCATGTCGAAGCCGGCGCGCGCGCCGCGCCGCGCGGCGGCGGCGAACTCGGCGATGACCCGGTCCATGTCGGCGCGGGTCATCTCCCCCGGGATGTCGCTGATCCCGTCGAGATAGGGGAGCGGCGAGGCGGAAATGAGCGGCCAGTTGTCATGCGGGAGGGGTTTGTCTTCGCCCTCGGCCGGAACCCGGGTCGAGCCCTTTCGCCCCGCATGGCCGAGCTGGAGCGCGATCTTCGACGGCGTCGCGCCGTGCACGAATTTTACAAGTTCCGCCCACTGACTTTCATGCCGGTCGCTCCACAGCCCGGCGCAGGCGGGCGTGATGCGCGCGTCGGGCGCCGGGCAGGTCATCTCGGTGAAGATGAGCCCGGCGCCGCCGAGGGCGCGCGCCGCATAATGCGCGAAGTGCCAGTCTGTGAGGTCGCCCTGCTCGGCGCTGTATTGCGCCATCGGAGCCATGGCCACGCGGTTCGGGACGGTGAGACCGCGGAGGTCGATGGGGGTGAACATCGGCGTCGGGCGCGCGGCCGCGACGCGTCGGCCCGTCCTGGCCTCATAGGTCCTGTAGAATTCCTGCTCGACTCGGTCGAGAAAGCCGGCGTCGCGGAGCTTCAGATTGTCCCAGGTGACCGACTTGCCGCGCGACATCAGCGAAAAGGCGAACGCCATCGGCGCCTTGCCCCAGTGGACAGGCATGTCCTCGAACCATTTGAGCGAGACTTGCGCGTTGTGCTGCGTGACCTCGACCGGCGTGCGGCGCTCCTTCTCGTAGTCGGCGAGCGCGGCGGCGATGTCGCGCGGACTCCGGACGACCGCCTTGGCCAGCGCGATGGCGCACTCCATCGCCAGCTTGGTGCCCGACCCGATCGACCAGTGCGCCGTCGCCTTGGCGTCGCCGAGAAGAACGGTGGCGCCGACGCTCCAGCGCGCGCAGGAAATGGTCGGAAAACTTCGCCAGATTGACCGGTTGGTGAGAAGGCTGTGCCCCTTGAGATCGTCGGCGAAGACCCGTTCGAGATAGGCGGCGCTTTCGGCCTCGCTCATGTTCGCAAGGCCCGACGCCGCCCAGCATTCGGGCGTCGTCTCCATCACCCAGGTCGAGCGGCCTTCCTCGTATTGGTAAGTGTGCGCGCAGAAGGGCCCGTGCGGCGTCATCCGGAAGAAGAAGGTGAAGGCGTCGAGCGGCCGCGTCGAGCCGAGCCAGGCGAACTTGTTGCGCTGCTCGACGATGGAAACGCCGAACTCGCGCTCATGGCGCTGCCGGATAGGGCTGTTGATCCCTTGTGCGACGACGACGAGATCGCACCCGGCGAACCGGCGCTCATAGCTCGCCGCATCGATCACCGTCTCGAAATGCAGCCCGACGCCGACCTCGCGGCAGCGCCTCTGGAGAATTTCGAGCAGCCCCTTGCGGGAGCAGCCGGCGAAGCCGTTGCCGCCGACGATGGTGCGCCGGCCTTCGTGCTCAATGACGATGTCGGACCAGTAGGCGAATTTCTCGCGCACGAGATCGTAGGATTGCGGATCGGCGCTGAGGAATTCGTCGAGCGTCTCGTCTGAGAAAACGACGCCGAAACCGAAAGTGTCGTCGGCGCGGTTCTGTTCGTAGACGTCGATTTGCGCGTCAGGCAGGCCCTTCTTCGCAAGGAGCGCGAAGTAGAGGCCGCCGGGCCCGCCGCCGATGACCGCGATCCGCATCATTCGCCTGCGGAAGGCGCGGCGACATCGGCGCGCTCGCCACCTTTGATCAGAATTTCATCGGCGTCGATATCGCATCTCTGGGAGTGCGGGATCATTCGTCCTTCTCGCTGACGACGGCGGTGGTTTCGATCTCGACCCTGGCGGCGTCCTCGACGAGGCCCTTGACCTCGACGACCGCCATGGCTGGGAACACCTTGCCGAATATCTCGCGCCAGGCTGCGCCGATTTCCGCCTGCGACGCCGCATACTCGCGCTTGTCGGTCACGTAGCAGGTCATGCGCACGATATCCTGCGGCCCCGCCCCGGCTTCAGCGAGGATCGCCCGCGTGTTGAGCAGCGCCTGGCGGAATTGGCCCGCCAGAGTCGTCGCCTCGAACTTCTCCTCCGCCGTCCAGCCGACGACGCCGGCCGTGAAGACGAGGCGCCCCGATGCCGCGATTCCATTGGCGTAGCCCTTCGGCCGCGGCCAGCCTGGGGGCTGGAGAATCTTCCGGGTCATGAGCGTCGATAGCCTTCCAGGTGCTGGCGCGCGATCACGATCTTCTGCACTTCCGAGGCGCCTTCATAAATGCGCAGCGCACGGATTTCCCGATAGAGTTCCTCGACCTTGACGCCCTTCTTCACGCCAAGCCCGCCGAAAAGCTGCACCGCGCCGTCGATCACGCGCTGCGCCGCCTCGGTGGCGAAGAGCTTCGCCATGGCGGCCTCGCGGGTCACGCGCTTTTTCTGGACGTCCTTGGTCCACGCCGCGCGGTAGACGAGCAGCGCCGCTGCATCGACGTCGAGCGCGGTGTCGGCGAGCATGGCTTGCGCGATCGGCTGGTCGGCGAGGGTCGCGCCGAACATAGGCCGCGAGACCGCGCGGCGGCTCGCCTCATCGAGCGCGCGGCGGGCGAGGCCGAGCGCGGCGGCCCCGACGGTCGGGCGAAAAATGTCCAGCACGGAAAGCGCGATTTTGAAGCCCTGTCCGGGTTCGCCGAGCCGGTTCGCCGGCGGTGCGACGCACCGGTCGAAGTTGAGGCGCGCGAGCGGATGCGGGGCGATGACGTCGATTCGTTCGGCGACCGAGAAGCCCCTGGCGGCGGCGTCGATCAGGAAGGCGGACGCGGCGCCGCCCCGGTCCTTCGCGAACACGGTGTAAAAATCGGCGATTCCGCCGTTCGAGATCCAGGTCTTTTCGCCGCTGATCTCGTAACCGCCGGCGACCTCGCGCCATGACGTCGTCATCGCCGCCGCGTCCGAGCCCGCATTCTCTTCCGACAACGCGAACGCGGCGAGCTTCTCGCCGCGCGCCACGGCGGGGAGGTATTTCTCCTTGAGCGCCGGCGCTCCGAACAGGCTGACGGCGCCGGAGCCAAGGCCCTGCATGGCGAAGGCGAAGTCGGCAAGGCCAGAATGACGGGCGAGCGTCTCGCGGATGAGGCAGAGCGCACGCACGTCGAGGTCGTCGAACGCGCCGCCATGGGCGGCGGGGACGCAGTAGCGCAGGATGCCGGCGCGCCCGAGCGCGGCGACCAGCGCGCGGCACGCGGCGTCGACATCGTCATGAGCGCCGTCGCAGATGGACGGGAGTTCGGCCGCAGCAAACGCCTCGACCTCACGCTGGAGCGTCCGGTGCCGCGCCTCGAAAAACGGCCAGTCGAGATAGGTCGCATCCGCCATCAGTCGCCCTGGAAGACGGGTTTTTCCTTGGCGACGAACGCCTCGTAGGCGCGGCGAAAGTCGTTGGTCTGCATGCAGATCGCCTGCGCCTGCGCCTCGGCCTCGATCGCGGTCGCAAGGCTCATGTCCCATTCCATATTGAGCTGGTTCTTGGTGATTGCGTTGGCGAAGGAAGGTCCGGCGGCCAGGCGGCGCGCCGCCTCCATGGCGTGAGCGTCGAGCCCCTTCGCCGGCACGACTTCGTTGAAGAAGCCCCAGGCGAGGCCCTCCTCGGCCGAAAAACTCCTGCCGAAAAACAGGAGTTCGCTGGCGCGCCCCTGACCGATGATGCGGGGCAGGATGGCGCAGGCGCCCATGTCGCAGCCGGCGAGGCCGACGCGGTTGAAGAGAAAGGCGGTCTTGGCCTCCGGCGACGCATAGCGAAGGTCCGACGACATCGAGATGATCGCGCCAGCGCCGACGCTGACCCCGTCGACGGCGGCGACGATCGGCTGGGGGCAGGCGCGCATGGCCTTGACGAGATCGCCGGTCATGCGCGTAAAGTCGAGGAGTTCGGGCATCGACATTTTCGTCAGTGGGCCGATGATATCGTGGACGTCGCCGCCGGAGCAGAAATTGCCGGCATTGCTCCCGAAAACGACGGCCTTGACCTCTTTCGCGTAGACAAGGCTGCGGAAGAAATCGCGAAGCTCGGCGTAGCTCTCGAAAGTCAGGGGATTTTTGCGTTCGGGGCGCGTCAGCGTCACCCGTGCGACGCCGTCGGCGAACTGAAAGTTGAAGTGCGTCGGCCGGAAGGCGTTCGGGTTCATTGGCGGCGTCCTTTCCGGTCAGGCGCGCGCGGGCGCGCGCAGGCAGAGCCCGGCGACATACATGGCGGCGAGAAGCGCCCAGCCGCCGATGACCGCGATCGGGGCCGCGTTCACGCCGAAAGCGGGGAGGGCGAGCGTGAGCGCGGCAAGGCTGAGAAACGCCGACAGCGACTGGCCGAACAGCGCAAAGCCGGCGCCGCCGGCCGAGACGACGGCCGCTTCGAGCACGACCGATCCGACGCGCACCATCTGCGCGAGCGCCATAAGGGCGATGAGACTGGCCGCCGGGGCGAATTCGGGTCCGCCGAGAATCCGGGCCAGCGGCTCGCGCAGGAGCGCGAACAGGAGGACGATGGGCGCGGCGACAAGGATGCCGGTGAGCGCCGAGCGCAGCGCGACCTTGCGCATGCGCGCGTCCTTGCCGGCCGCGGAGATGCGCGAGAGTTCGGGGAACGTCGCCTGGTAGAGCATGCTGGCCGGATGAGCGATGAGGTTCGAGGCGTTGACCGCAAGCTGCAGGAATCCGGACGCGGCGCTGCCGAGGACTGCGCCGACGATCAGAACCGGCAGATTGGTGCGCGCAAGATCGACCGTGCACGAAAGAGTCGTCTTGATCATGAAGGGCAGCCACTCGCGATCAGGCCGCAAGGCAGGGTCGCGGCGGAGCGAGGGCAGGAGGCCGCGCTTGTCGAGTTCGCGCCAACCGAGAATCCACAGGCTGGCGCCGTCGAGGACGGCGCTGAGGATCCAGACGAACAGGAAGCCGGAAAGTCCGCCGTCGAAGATGAACAGCGCGATCGCGCCGAAAAAGCGGGTGACCGGCATGATCGACAGCTGCCACCCGAGCATCTTGAACCGGTCGAACAGCCGCAGCACGCCGGTCGGCGTAGCGGCGACAAGGAACGGGACCGTCGCACAATAGGCATAGACCCATGGCATCGCCTGCGCCGGCCAGTCCATCGACCGGGCGACCGGTCCGACGAAAAGAAGCGCGACGCCGATCGAGAACACCGCGCTGAGGATGTCGAGGCGCACGCTGTAGCGGATCAGCGACTTGAAGCCCCGCGCATCGCGGGTTTGCACCATCGGCGCGCCGAAACGGATCACCGCCTGCCAGGACTGAAAACGGGCGACGCCCGCAACGACCATGGCGTAGGCATGCGCCAGGACGAGGAAGCCCATTTCGGTCGGGCCGAGGCTTCGCGCTGCGATCGCCAGGTAGGCGAGACTGAGCACGCCGCCGAGCGCCTTGCCGCTCATCAACGCGCCGGCGTTCCGGAAAATCCGGTTCGCGGATTGCCGGGCCGTCATCTGGGTCTCAGCGGCGAAGGTCGAATTGGTCAGAAACGCCCCACGATCAATGGACTAGGCCGTCCATCCTCTCTATAAACGGGGCAAGAGTTCGGCGCACGTGGTTTTGCGGCGTCATCGACCGTGCGGACGGACAATAGCCGCAAAAGCGGCAGCGAAGGGGATTTTCGGGAGTTTCAGGCATGCGGGCGATCGTGCTCAGCGCTGGCCAGGGGTCGCGTCTGCTTCCGCTGACCTTCGACCGGCCGAAATGCCTCCTTCACGTCGGGTCCAGAACCGTCCTCCAGTGGCAACTCGAGGCGCTCTGCCAGTCGCCGGACATCCAGGAGATCATCGTCGTCACCGGGTTCAAAGCCGAAATGGTGGACGCGGCGCTTGCCGCCCTGGGCCCGCTGCAGCGTCCGGTGCGGACGCTCTTCAATCCATTCTACAAGGTCGCCGACAATCTCGCCTCGTGCTGGATGGCGCGCGATTTCATGAGAGGAGACTTCCTCATCGTCAACGGCGACTCGCTGTTCGAGATGGCCGTCCTGCCCCGGATCATCGACGGCGCGTCCGCGCCGATCAACCTGACGGTCAACCGCAAGGCCAACTACGACAGCGACGACATGAAGGTCACGCTCGACGGCGGGCGCGTGCGCGCTGTCGGCAAGACGCTCGCGCCTGCCGAAACCCACGCTGAGTCGATCGGTCTCGTCCTGTTCCGGGGCGACGGGCCGGACCTTTTCCGTCGCGTTGTCGAACAGAGCCTGCATGAGGAATGGGGCGTGGGCGCCTGGTACCTGCAGGTGATCGACCGGCTTGCAAGGGAAGGCCATGTCGGGGCCACCGACATCGGCCCGCTCGAATGGGGCGAAATCGATTTCCCGTCCGATCTCGAAGCGGTGTCGCGCCTGACCGCCCGGTGGGAGAAGCTGCGGATCGTCGCTTGAGGGCGAAAAACCCGCGCCGAAGCGCGGGTTCTCTTCGCCTGAGTGCAGACCATCAGTAGCGCGGCGGCTTCTTGCTGCCATAGCGGCGGAACGATCCGTCTTCCCAATACGTGTCGCCGTAATAGGGGTCCTCATAGTAGTAGCGGTCGTCGTAACGGTCGTAATAGCGGCGGCCGTGGTCGCGGGCGCGGCCAAAGCAGGTGCCCGCGCGCGAACATCCTTCATAGGCCCCTATGGCGGCGCCGATGAGCGCGCCATAAGCGGCGCCCTTGCCGGGGCGTCCGGCGAACACCTCGCCCGCCACGGCGCCGCCGGCCGCGCCGATCGCCGCGCCGTAAAGCGCGCCTTCGCCCGTGGATTCGCAGCCTGCCGCCAAGAGAGCGAGCGAAGCCGCGCCGACCATTATCAGTTTCATACCCTTCTCCTTCGACGCCGGGGATTGTTGTGCACGACAGCCTCTTCTCGCCCCCTGGCGATCCTTGCCTGATGGGCGACGATTCCCCCGGGACAAGGCGAGATTGGGGCGGCCCCGAGGCGGAATGGCGACCCTTGCTCCGGGAGCCGCCGCTCACCGCCTTGTGCGCGTGTGAATTGACTTCGGATTTCTTCTCCCCAATCCCATGGTCAGAGCCACGGGAGGACCTGGATGCCCGCGAAAACCGGAAAAGCGATCTTCCTGAAATCATTCCCCCAGGGCCTGCCGGCGAAGGACCATTTCGTATCGCGCAGCTTTGAGGCCCCGGCGCCCGCAGACGGCGAGGTGCAGTTGCGCATCGTATGGATGTCGGTCGATCCTTACATGCGCGGCCGCATGCGCCCCGATATCAAGAGTTATATTCCGCCGTTTTCGCTCGACGCGCCGCTCGACGGCGGCGCCGTCGGACAGGTGATCGAGTCGCGTCACCCCAGCTTCGCCGCGGGCGACTACGCGGTGGGATTCTCGGGCGGCTGGCGGGAGTATGCGACCGTCGCCGGCGCCGGGCTCCAGAAGGTCGATCCAGGCATGGCGCCGCTCTCGGCCTATCTCGGCGTTCTCGGCATGCCGGGCTTTACGGCCTGGGCGGGCCTGAACGAGATCATCAAGCCGAAAGCGGGCGAGACGGTTTTCGTCTCGGGCGCGGCCGGCGCCGTCGGCTCGCTGGTCTGTCAGCTCGCCAAGCTCAAGGGCTGCCGCGTGGTTGCGTCGGCGGGCTCGAAGGAGAAATGCGACTGGCTGACCCGCGAGGGCGGCGCCGACGTCGCGCTCAACTACCGAGACTACAAGAATGCGACTGAACTCACCAAGGCGCTCGCGGCGGCGGCGCCGAAGGGCGTCGACGGCTATTTCGAGAATGTCGGCGGCATGCACCTTGAAGCCGCGCTCAACTGCATCGCGTTTGGCGGGCGCATCGCCCTTTGCGGCATGATCTCGATGTACAACAACACGGAGCCCGAACCGGGGCCGCCCAATCTCGTCAACATGATCGGCCGGGGCGTCATGGCGCAGGGCTTCATCATTTCGAACTACCTGCCGCTCGCGCCGAAATTCGCCTTCGAAGTCGCTCCGCTGCTCGATCAAGGAAAGATCAAGTTCCGCGAGTCGGTCTACGAAGGTCTCGAGAAGGCGCCGGACGCCTTCATCGGCCTCTTCAAGGGCGAGAACTTCGGCAAGGCGGTGGTGCGCGTCGGGCCGGACCGGATCTGACGGTCGCGCTCGCGCGCGACCGTCCCGGCCGCCTCACCAGATGCGGACGCGCTGTTCCGGCGGCAGGTAGAGATCGTCCTCCGCCGTCACGCCGAAGGCGTCGTACCAGGCGTCGACGTTCCGCACGACGCCGTTGATGCGGTAATAAGGCGGGCTGTGGGGATCGGTTTCGAGCCGCTGGCGCTGCTCGTCCTCGCGGTACTTGCCGCGCCACACCTGCGCCCAGGACAGGAAGAAACGCTGATCGCCGGTGAGGCCGTCGATGACGGGCGCCTCGCCGCCGCAGCACTCGTCGAGATAGCGGTGATAGGCGGCGTAGGCCATCTGGATGCCGCCAAGATCGCCGATGTTCTCGCCCATGGTGAGCTTGCCGCTGATCGAGGCGTCAGGGAGCGGCTTGTAGCCGTCATACTGCGCGCCGAGCGCGTCGGCCTTCTTCTGAAATGCGTCGTTGGAGGCCGGCGACCACCAGTCGCGGATGCGGCCCTTCTCGTCGAATCGGCGGCCCTGGTCGTCGAAGCCGTGTCCGATCTCGTGGCCGATCACCGCGCCGATCGCGCCGTAATTGACCGCCGGATCCGCCGCGAGATCGAAGAAGGGCGGCTGAAGTATGCCGGCCGGAAAGGTGATCTGGTTCATCAGCGGGTTGTAGGAGGCGTTCACCGTCTGCGGCGGGTAGTCCCAGCGCTCGCGGTCGACCGGCCCGCCGAGCCGCGAAACCTGATCGCGCCACAGGAAGTCGGCCAGATTGACGGAGTTCTGCAGCAGATCGTCGCCGATCTCGAGCGAGGAATAATCCGTCCACTTCGTGGTGTAGCCGATACGCGGTTCGAAAGTCGCGAGCTTGGCGAGGGCCTGGGCGCGCGTCGCCTCGTCCATCCAGTCGTTCGCTTTCAGCCGCTCCTCGAAGGCGGCGACGAGATTTTTCACGAGCGCGTCCATCGCCGACTTGTTCTGCGGCGGGAAATGCCGGTCGACGTAAATCTTGCCGACCGCCTCGCCGAGACTCGCGTCGATCTCATTGACGCCGCGCTTCCAGCGCTCGCGCTGCTCGGGAACGCCGCGCAGCGTCTTGCCGTAGAACTCGAAATTGGCCTTGTCGAAGCTGCTGGCGAGGTATTGGGCGTGCGTGCGGATGAAGTGGAAGGCGAGCCAGTCCTTGAGGAGGTTCATGTCGGCGGCCGCGAAGATTTCCGCCTCCTTGTCGATCGCGGTCGTCTGCGCGACGAGTATGGTCGGCGCGGCCGAAAGCTTCAGCTCGTCCATGATCAGCGCCCAGTTGAACTCAGGGGCCAGCGCCTGAAGCTGGTCGAGATTCATCGGATTGTAGATCTTCTGGATGTCGCGGCTGTCCTCCTGGCTCCAGTGGACCTCGGCGACTTTGGTTTCGAGCGCCAGGATGGCGTCGGCCTTGGCCGCGCCGTCGGCGATGCCGGCGAGCGTCAGCATCTTGGCGATGAAGTCCTTGTAAGCGGCGCGGTACTGAACGAATTTGTCTTCGCGCTTGAGGTAATAGTCCCGGTCCGGAAGGCCGAGGCCGCTCTGGCCCACGAAGGCGATGTAGCGCGTGGTGTCGGCCGGGTCGGGGAGGATGCCGACGCCGACCGGCGCAACGCCATGGACGTTGTACTCTGCGTAGGCGCGCATCAGATCGTCCTTGGACTGAATGCCGTAGATGCGGTCGAGATGGGGCTTCAGCGGCGCAGCCCCGAGAGCGTCGAGCTTCTCGACGTCCATAAAGGTCTTGAAGAATCCGCCGACTTTCTGCTCAAGCGATCCGGGCGCCGATTTCTTGGCCGCGAGTTCCTCGATGATCGCCTTGACGTCGGCTTCGGCGTCGAGCCGCAGCTTGGTGAACGAGACGAAGCCGGGCAAGTCGGCCGGGATTTCGAACGTGTCGAGCCACTTGCCGTTGGCGTAGCGCGCGAAGTCGTCGCCCGGCCGGGTCGCCGGGTCGCCCTGCGTGGTGTCGACCCCCCAGCTTCCGTACTCGGCTTTCGGCGCCTCGACTTTCGCCGGCGTCTCGTCCGCCGTGCCGGTCTTGCCGCATCCCGCGACCAGCGCGAGCGCCGATAGCGCCATAGGGCCGACGCCGAGCTTCAGTCCGTTCTTTCGCATGGACAAATTCCCTGAAATGACCCCTCGCGCGCCGCGCGCGCCGCAACCAGAATAGCGGCGGCGCCGGGGCGGCGCCAAACCGTTTGTCGCGAATTCGCGTCGATTGAACGCGGCGCGCGCGCCGCGCCCGGGTCAAATCACCTTCAGCGCCTTGCCGACGCTTGAAAAAGCCGCCACCGCCCGGTCGACGTCGGCGTCCGAATGGCCGGCGCACATTTGCGTCCTGATGCGCGCCTGGCCCTTCGGCACCACCGGGAACGAGAAGCCGGTCACGTACACGCCTTCGTCCATCAGCGCCGCCGCCATTTCTCCGGCAAGGCGCGCATCGCCAAGCATCACGGGGATGATCGGGTGCTCGCCGGGGAGCAGCCTGAACCCCGCCGCCGCCATGCCGGCCCGGAAGCGCTGCGCGTTCCGGAACAGCTGCGCGCGCAACGCATCGCCGCCCTCGACGATCTCCAGGGTTTTGAGCGTCGCGCCGAGAAGAGCGGGGGTCAGCGCGTTCGAAAAGAGATAGGGCCGCGCGCGATTGCGCAGCAGCCGCACGACATCCTTCGACGCGCAAATATAGCCGCCCATCCCGCCGCCGAGCGCCTTGCCCAGCGTGCCGGTGAGGATGTCGATCCGGCCCGCGACGCCGCAATGGGCGGGCGTGCCGCGGCCTTTCGGCCCCATGAACCCGGTCGCATGGCAATCATCGACCATCACGAGCGCGCCGTAGCGGTCGGCGAGCGCCGTGATCTCCTTCAGCCTGGCGATGTAGCCGTCCATCGAGAAGACGCCGTCGGTGACGATGAGCTTGGTTCGCGCGCCGTCGGCTTCGGCCTGCTTCAACTGCGTCTCGAGGTCGTCCATGTCGGAATTGGCGAAGCGGTAGCGCTTGGCCTTGGAAAGGCGCACGCCGTCGATGATCGAGGCGTGATTGAGGGAGTCCGAGATGATCGCGTCTTCCGCATCCAGCAGCGGCTCGAACACCCCGCCATTGGCGTCGAAGCAGGCGGCGAACAGGATCGCGTCGTCATAGCCGAGATAGTTGGCGATCGCGCGCTCGACGCGGACATGCAGGTCGGTCGTGCCGCAGATGAAGCGCACCGACGCCATGCCGAAGCCGTAGGCGTCCATGGTCTCCTGGGCCGCGCGCACGATGTCAGGATGATCGGCAAGCCCCAGATAGTTGTTGGCGCAGAAATTGAGGACGCGCTTCTTGGCGCCCTTGTGCATGACGTCGATGACCGGGCCCTGTCGGCTGACGATCTGGCGCTCGACCTTTTCGAGACCCTGCTCGCGGATGTCCGCGAGGGTCTTCTCAACACGGCTGTAGAAATCGGTGCGGGCGGTCATGGCGGGCGTCTCCGGTTCAGGATTGCGAAGGGGCGCTCGCAGCCTAGCATTTTCCGCTCACAAATTAACCATGGGAGCGCAATAACCCGGCAACCTGCAGGGGAAAGAGGTCGAAGTTATCCCACACCTCCGCGCCGCCCTTATGATCCTCGCCCGGTCGTGGATCGAAAGGAGGTGATGAGATGGCGCCTTCAGCATCGGCGCTCGAAATCCGCCCTGAGTTGCGACGTGGGCCGCGCCGATCGGCGTTACAGGAACCGAGCGACGACGTCCTTGTACGAGCGCGAGAGCTTGAGCTCGGCTCCGCCCTCGAGAACGAGGAAGTACTCCCCGTTCGAGTGCGGGTGAAGCTCCTTCACCTTGCGGACGTTCACGATGGCCGAGCGGTGGACGCGCTGGAAACGCGTCGGGTCGAGGCGCTGCTCCAGCGTCTTCATGGTCTCGCGGATGATGTGGGTCTTGCCGGCGGCGTGAATGCACATGTAGTCCCCGGCCGCGTCGATCCAGTCGATCTCGTCGGCGCCGAGGACGACAACCTTGGATCCGTCCTTGAAGGACAGCCGCTCCGGATATCGTTCCTTATCGGTCCAGATCGGCTCGGCGAGAAGCTCCTTGATGCGGTCGCGGTCGTCGCTCGACATGGAGGCGAGCAGCTCGACGAGCCGGGATTCGCGATGGGCGGCCGTGCGCGACTTCAGCGCCTCGCGGGCGCGGTGGACGGCGTCCTTGAGGCGCTCCTCCTCGACGGGTTTGACGAGGTAGTCGAGCGCGTTCGCCTCGAAGGCGTCGATGGCGTATTTATCGTAGGCCGTCACGAAGACGATCAGCGGGGCGGGGGCGCCGATCAGCGCGCGGACGACGCCGAAGCCGTCGAGTCCCGGCATCTGGATGTCGAGGAAGACGAGATCGGGGGAGAGCGTCTTGATCTGCTTTACGGCCTCGCGGCCGTTGCCGGCCTCGCCGACGATGTCGATCTCGGCAAAATCGGCGAGGCGGAGCTTGAGGCCCCGGAGCGCCAAGGGCTCGTCGTCGACAAGCATTACCTTTATTTTCTCGGTTCCCGACATAAATCGCCCCGGTCAGCGTGTTTCGTACGGCAGGGTGAAGCCGACGGCGAGTCCCGCCGGCTCGAGGCGCGTCAGCTTGAACGACTGACGTCCGCCATAGAGATGCGCGAGGCGGTCGCGCATGTTGAGGAGCCCGACGCCGGAGCGTCCGTCGTCGAGAATGGCGCTCGGATCCTTCGGCGCGTTGGGGCCGTTGTCCTCGACCGCGAGTTTGAGGAGGTCGCCCTCCCGCTTGGCGGAGATCGAAATCCGGCCGCCGCTCTCCATCTGGGCGATCGCGTACTTGATCGCGTTCTCGATTGCAGGCTGGAGGATGAGCGAGGGGACGAGCGCGTCTGTGGCGCCGGGGTCGATGTCATAGACGATCTCGAGCCGGTCGCCGAAGCGGGTTTTCTCGATGTCGAGATAGAGCTGGATGGCGCGGATCTCCTCGGCGAGCGAGGTCTTCTGCAAGGGATCGCTGTCGAGCGAATAGCGCAGGAACGCCGACAGCCGCGTCAGCATGTCGTTGGCCGGTTTGGTGTCCTTCTCAAGCACCAGGGTCGAAATGGCGTTCAGCGTGTTGAAGAGGAAGTGCGGGTTCAGCTGGTAGCGCAGCATCTTGAGCTGGGCCTGATCGGCGAGGCGGGCGGCGTTGAGGCGGCGCTCGGTCTCGTTGCGCAGGGTGAGGTAATAATTGATGCCGAAATAGAAACCCGCCCACGACATCAGCAGGAAAAGATTGGCCGGAAGGTCCGGGAGGATGTGGAACAGCGGATTGTCGGCCCCGAAGATCTGCACGGCGCGCGAGCGCACCATCTCCTCGCCGAAAAATATGGAGAAGGCGCGGCTCTTTATCAGCGACATGCCGAGCGCCATGACGAGGGTGGAGGACAGCGCAATCGAAAGCAGCCAGGCCGGCTCCTGCCGCCGCGCGAAGCGGAACATCGGCCGCATCAGGATCGTCGTCGTCAGGAAACCGACCAGCGACTGCACGATGGAGTAAAGGAGAACGACGGTCGTGGACGTGTCCCGGACCTGCGCCGCGATCACCGGCGCGACGGTCAGCAGATGGAGCAGCAGGAAGCCGAACCAGCCGGCGATCTGGAGGGCCCAGAAGATCCGGCCCTTGTCCGCGAAAAACCAGTTGAGCGTCCGGCCCGACTTGCCTTCGGCGGCGATGAAAGGCCCGCGCGTCGGCGCAATGCGGGGGACAGGGGCGGGCTCGGCGATCGTCATGGCGCTCCTGGTTGGCGGGGACGCCAGCGTCTTGGCGCGGGTGCCGGCTTCAGACATGGACCTCAATACCGCTTCCGGCGCCGCCTTCGCAATCGCAACCCGTATGCGGCGAACGGACTTCGGCCTGCGACCAAAACCGGCGCCGGCGCGGCGCCGAGCCCTGCCCGTCTCCTGATCCCGGCGCGGGACAGGGCCTCATCACTCTGTCAGCGACAGCAACCGCACGTCGCCGCCCGCGGCGGTCGTATTGATCGTCAGCGTGCGTTCGACCGCGTAGCGCGCGAGATCGTCGGCCGCCGAGAGGAGCGGAACGATGGGACCCGGTCGCGCGGCAAGGGCATTCTGCATCTCGCCCCGAGCGCCGTCGAACGCGACCGCCCGAACCAGCGGGTGAGCCAGAAGGTCGCGGGGAATCGCCCCGCCCGGCAGGTCGATCTTCCGCACGGCTCCGGCGGCGCCGGTCTGTTCAAGCGCGGCCCCGATCTCCGCCGCCAGCACGACGGGAGAAAGGACGACATTGCCGACGCTGAGCGCGCGCGCGATCTGGGCGGGCGCGTGCGGCGCCGGCCCGAGGCAAAGCACGACGCCGCGCGGCCTGAGCCGCAGCGTGTTCGACTCGCCGGTCGGCCCGGGGAGCGTCTGCGCATCGGCGGCGCCGGAGGCGATCCTCGCCGCTTCTTCGAGCGTCGACCGGGCGTCGCCCGAAACGACGTTCGCGCCGCGGGCGAGCGCGGCCGCCCTGTCGGAGACAGCGCCCCAGGCTGCGTGCGCGGCGTCGGCGCGCGCGAGCGCTGCGGCGATCGCAGGATCGAGCGGCGCATCGACGATGTCGGGCCTCTCGCGCCCGGCGGCAGGCCCTCGCGTCAGAGCGTCAAGGTAATGCGGGCCGCCGGCCTTGGGGCCGGTGCCCGAGAGCTGCTCGCCGCCGAAGGGCTGCACGCCGACAACCGCGCCGATCTGGTTGCGGTTGATGTAGAGATTGCCGACCCGGGCCCGGCGCGCGACCTCGTGCATGGTTTCGTCGATCCGGGTGTGCAGGCCGAGCGTCAGTCCGTAGCCGAGCAGATTGATGTCGTCGACGACATTGAAGATCTCATCCGCGTCGAACCGGACGACGTGCAGCACGGGCCCGAACACTTCACGCTTCACGTCGAATATTTCGGAGACTTCGAACGCGACGGGCGCGGCGAAGGTTCCGCGGCCGGAGGACGGCGGGGTCGCGCGCGCGATCAGGCGGGCGCTCTTTTCCATCTCGGCGACATGCGCCTCGATCGCAAGGCGCGCCTCCTCGTCGATGACCGGGCCGACATCGGTCTCGAGGAGGGAGGGGTCGCCGACCGACAGTTCGGCCATCGCGCCGGCGAGCATGTCGCAGAAGCGGTCGGCCACGTCGTTCTGTACGGCGACGATCCGGCAGGCGGAACAACGCTGACCGGCGCTCTGAAAGGCGCCGGCGACCGCGTCAGTCACCGCCTGTTCAAGCAGCGCCGTCGAATCGACGATCATGGCGTTGACGCCCCCGGTTTCGGCGATGAGGCGCGCGTCCGTCTTGCCTGCGCCCGCAAGAGCGCGGTTGATCGAGAGCGCGACCTCGGTCGAGCCGGTGAAGACGACCCCGGTCACGGCCTTGTGCTTCACCAGCGGCGCGCCGACCGAGGGGCCGTCCCCGGGAAGCAGGATGACCACATCCTTCGGCACGCCCGCCTCATGCAGGAGTTCGACCGCCTCGGCGGCGATCAGCGGCGTCTGTTCGGCGGGCTTCGCGATGACGGCGTTGCCGGCCGCGAGCGCCGCGCTCGTCTGGCCGAGAAAAATGGCGAGGGGGAAATTCCACGGAGAAATGCAGGCGACGACGCCGAGCGGGGCGCGCGCCTTGCCGGAGAGCTCGCGGCGTTCCGCCTCGCGCGCATAGTAGCGCAGGAAATCGACCGCCTCACGCACCTCGGCGACGGCGTCGGGCAAGGTTTTCCCAGCCTCGCGCACGGCAAGGTGAAGGAATTCAGCCGTCTGCGCTTCAAGGGCCTGGGCGGCGCGGCGCAGGATCTCGCTGCGTTCGGCGGCGGAACGGCGCGCCCAGGCCGGCTGTGCGGCGGCCGCCGCGGCGCACGCCGCTTCGAGGTCGTCGGGGTCCGCCAAGCGCACCCGGCCGACGATTTCGCTCCGGTCGGCGGGATTGCAGATTTCAACCCATGGCCCCTTCGCCGGACCGCAGGTCGGTCCTGCCGACAGCGGCTCGCCGGCGAGCGGCGCCGCGGCCTTGACGAACCGCGCCGCAACTTCAGGCTCGCTGAGGTCGTAGCCCTTGGCCGCAAGGCGCTCGCCTCCGAACAGGTCGCGCGGGTCGGGGATCGCCGGGTTGACGAGCGGCGCAAGCGCCTGCGCTTCCGCCACCGGATCGGAGACGACATCGTCGACCGCGCGATCAGGGTCGAAAAGCTGGTTTACGAAGGAGGAATTTGCGCCGTTTTCGAGAAGGCGCCGCACGAGATAGGGCAGGAGTTCGCGGTGTCCGCCGACCGGCGCATAGATCCGCGAGCGCACGCCTTCCGCGAGGAGGCTGTCATGCAGCGCCTCGCCCATGCCGTGGAGGCGCTGGAGCTCATAGGTTTTGTGGTCGCCCGCCATTTCCCGGACGAGCGAGGCGGTCAGCGCGTTGTGGGTGGCGAACTGGGGGTAGAACACGTCGATATTGGCGAAAAGCCGCCGCGCGCAGGCCTGATAGGAAACGTCGGTCAGGACCTTCCGCGTGAAGACAGGGTAGGAGGAGAGTCCCATCACTTGCGCGCGCTTGATCTCGCCGTCCCAGTAGGCGCCCTTGACGAGGCGGACCATGAGGCGTCGGCCGGCGTCGCGCGCCAGCGCCGCGAGCCAGTCGATGACGTACGAGGCGCGGCGCTGATAGGCCTGCACCACGACGCCCAAGCCGTCCCAGCCGGAAAGGTTCCGATCGCGCATCAGCGTCTCGATGAGGTCGAGCGACAGATCGAGCCGGAACGACTCCTCGGCGTCGATGTTGAAGCCGATATTGGCCTGTTTCGCAGCGAGTGCGAGGTCGCGGACCCTTCCCCCGAGTTCGTCGAGTACGCGCGCGCGCTTGGCGTATTCGTAACGCGGATGGAGCGCCGAGAGCTTCACCGAGATTCCGGGATTTTCCTCGGGCCGCTCCCGGTCCGCGCCGCCGGCGATGGCGTCGATGGCGCGGGCGTAATCGGCGAAATACTTTTCGGCGTCGGCGGCGGTGTGCGCCGCTTCGCCCAGCATGTCGAACGAGAAGCCGTATCCCCTGCCGGCGTAGGCGCGGCCGCGCTGAAGCGCCTCGCCGATGGTCTGCCCAAGGACGAAATGCTCGCCCATGATGCGCATGGCCTGCGCCACGGCGGCGCGGATAACCGGCTCGCCGACCCGGTCGAGGAGGCCCTTGGTCGCCTTGAGGATCCTGCCGGTCGGGTCCTTCGCCTCGATCTCGTCGAGCCAGGCGGCGGCGAGCATCAGCGCCCGGGTCGAGAAATTGACCAGCGGAAAGGGACTCTTGCCCTTGTGCGCCGCCCAGTCGCCCGCCTCGACCTTGTCCTTGATGAGCGCGTCGGCAGTCGCCGCGTCGGGGGTCCGCAAGAGCGCTTCGGCGAGGCGCATCAGCGTGACCCCTTCGGCGGTCGACAGCCCGTATTCCTGCAGGAACTTGTCGATGAGCCCGGAGCGCTCCGCCTGCCCGCGCGCGGCGACCACGAATGCGGCCGCCTTCGCCTGGGCCCGGGCCCGTTTTTCAGGCCCGATATCGGCCTCGGCGATGAGGCGCCGCGCGAGCGCGTCTTCGTCGGCGAGAACCTGTTGGCGGATTTCGGCGCGAAGGGCGGCGAGGACGGCGTTGGGCATCGGCGCGGTTTAGCGAACCTGACGCGTCGAACGCAATGTCGCCGGGCCGCTGTCGCCCTTCGCTCGCGATCACCTCGCCCGCGAGCTATGGTCGGCAGGTCAGTCTTTGAAGGAGCCGCCCGTGACTCCAGCCAACGCGGCCTGGGGCCTGCTGATCCTCGCCGGGCTCTTCGAGGTCGGCTTCACCACCGCGATGGCGCTCGAAGCCCAGGGCAAGAAATGGGCGACCGCCATGTTTTTCGTCTGCATCATCGCGAGTTTCATGCTGCTGCAGGAGGCGGCCAAGACCATTCCCCTCGGGATCGCCTATGCGGTCTGGACCGGCATCGGCGCGGCGGGAACGCTGGCGGTCGCGACGCTCGTCTTCCGGCAGCCGATGACCGGGATGCAAATCGGCCTTGTCATCGTGCTGATCGGCGTCGTCGCCGCGCTAAAGCTTACAAGTTCGCATTAGGCCTCGGGATAGGGGGCCGGCCCTGCACGGGAAGGGTCGGGACGGACGGGGCGCCCGTCGTCCCCGCTCCAGGTCCCCAAGGGCGCCGGCTCGAAGGGTGCGCTTTCGCAACTGCAGCGAGGCGTTGCGCCGCCGAAATGCGGCGCTTAGGTAGGCCCCGAGCGCTCGCGAGCCAGTGAAAGGACCAGCCATGACCGAGGCCTATATTTATGACGCCGTCAGGACGCCGAGGGGGAAAGGCAAGGCCGACGGGGCGCTGCACGAGATCACCCCGATCCAGCTGGTGACGCAGGTCCTCGAGGCCATTCGCGACCGCAACAAGCTCGACACCTCGCTGGTCGACGACGCCGCTTTCGGCTGCGTCTCGCCGGTCGGCGAGCAGGGCGCGGTCATCACGCGGACGGCCATATTGAACGCCGGCTACGCCGAGACGACGGCCGGCATCCAGGTGAACCGTTTCTGCGCTTCCGGCCTTGAAGCGGTGAACATCGCCGCCGCCAAGGTGAAGGCCGGCGAGGCGGATCTCGCCATCGGCGGCGGGGTCGAATCGATGTCGCGCGTGCCGATGGGCTCGGACGGCGGCGCCTGGCCGGTCGATCCGGCGGTCGCGTTCAAGACCTATTTCGTGCCCCAGGGCATTTCGGCCGATCTGATCGCGACCAAGTACGGATTCTCCCGCGACGATGTCGACGCCTATGCGGTCGAGAGTCACAAGCGCGCGGCGAAGTCGTGGTCCGAAGGTCGCTTCAAGAAGTCGATCGTGCCTGTGAAGGACGTCATGGGCGAGAGCGTGCTCGACCGCGACGAGACTATTCGTCCGAATACGGACATGCAGTCGCTGGGCGGCCTCCCGCCTTCGTTCGCCATGCTCGGCGAGAATTTCGGCTTCGACTCCGTGGCGTTGCAGAAATACGCCGACATCGAGAAGATCAATCACGTCCACCACGCGGGCAACTCTTCCGGGATCGTCGACGGCGCGGCGGCCGTCCTCATCGGCAGCGATGCGGCCGGCAAGAAAGCGGGCCTCAAGCCGCGGGCGCGCATCAAGGCCTTCGCTTCGGTCGGCTCGGAGCCGACGATCATGCTCACCGGCCCGGAATTCGCCGCCCAGAAGGTCTTGAAGCGCGCCGGCATGACCACGAAGGACATCGACCTGTGGGAGCTGAACGAAGCTTTCGCCTCGGTCGTGCTGCGCTTCATGCAGGCCATGGACATCGACCACAAGGACATGAACGTCTGCGGCGGCGCCATCGCCATGGGCCATCCGCTCGGCGCCACCGGCGCGATCATCCTCGGGACCGTGCTCTACGAGCTTGAGCGCACGGGGAAATCGACCGCGCTCGTCACGCTTTGCATCGGCGCCGGCATGGGCACCGCGACGATCATCGAGCGCGTCTGAGCCAACCCATTAACGTACGGAACAGCGACATGACCTACACCGCCATGAAAGTCGACCTCGACGCCGACGGGATCGCGCTCGTCACCATCGACCTGCCCGGGCAGTCGATGAACGTCTGGAACGAAGCGCTGATGACGGACTTTTCCGCCTTCGTCGAGGATTTCGCGAAGAACGACGCCGTCAAAGGCGCGGTCATCACCTCGGGCAAGGCGAGCGGCTTTCTCGCCGGCGCGGATTTGCGCATGCTCGGCGGCGGCGGGCCGAAAACGGCGCGCGCGGCGACGAAGCAGGAGCAGTTCGAGGCCGTCTTCGGGCTGAACAAGATGCTCCGCAAGCTCGAAACGTCGGGCCATCCGGCGAAAGCGCTCCTGAACGGCGACGCCTATGCCAAGCCGGTGGCGGCCGCGGTCAACGGCCTCGCGCTCGGCGGCGGGCTCGAACTGGTGCTCGCCTGCCATCACCGCATCGTTGCAGACGACCCCAAGGTGCAGCTCGGCGTGCCGGAAGTGCAGGTCGGGCTGCTTCCGGGGGGCGGCGGCACGCAGCGCCTGCCGCGCCTCGCCGGGCTCCAGAACGCCGCCATGCTGGCCACGCAGGGCCAGCCGATCGATCCGCAGACGGCGCTTGCGCAAGGGATCATTCAGGAAGTTGCGCCGCGCGACCAGCTCGTCGCCAAGGCGAAGGCCTGGGTGAAGGCGAACCCGAAGGTCGTTCAGCCCTGGGACAAGAAGGGCTTCAAATATCCGGGCGGCGCCGGGCCGACCCATCCCGCCGCCGTGCAGTTCCACATGGCGTCGAACGCCATGGCGCAGCGCGAAACCAATCACAATTACCCGGCGGTGCAATACATTCTCTCGTGCCTTTACGAGGGCTCGGTCGTGCCGTTCGACACGGCGCTCAAAATC
The DNA here is from genome assembly GCA_013389105.1 of Parvularculaceae bacterium. Lineage (GTDB taxonomy): Bacteria > Pseudomonadota > Alphaproteobacteria > Caulobacterales > Parvularculaceae > Amphiplicatus. Next base: position 29,183 of record JACADZ010000040.1, read on the forward strand.
GAATCGAAGTATTTCTTCAAGCTTCTGCAGAGCCCGCAGGCCCGCAATATGATCCGTACCCTGTTCATCAACAAACAGGCGGCGGAAAAAGGCGAGCAGCGGCCGAAGAGCGTGGAGAAGCTTTCGATCCGGAAGGTCGGCGTGCTCGGCGCCGGCATGATGGGCGCCGGCATCGCCTATGTGACCGCCAAGGGCGGAATGGAGGTCGTTCTCCTCGATCGCGATCTTCCTTATGCGGAGAAAGGCAAGGCCTATTCCAAGAGCATTGTCGACAAGGCGGTCGGCAAAGGGAAGATGACGCAGGCCAAGGCTGACGAGCTTCTCGCCCGCATCAAACCGACCGTCGATTACGCGGACCTCAAGGACGTCGACATGATCATCGAAGCCGTGTTCGAGGACCCGGACGTCAAGGCCGACGTCATCAGGAAGACCGAAGCGGTCATCCGCAACGACGTGATTTTCGCCTCCAACACCTCGACGCTGCCGATCACCGGCCTCGCCAAGCATTCCGAGCGCCCGGACCAGTTCATCGGCGTCCATTTCTTCTCGCCGGTCGACAAGATGCCGCTGGTCGAGATCATTCCGGGGGCGCGTTCGGGCGACAAGGCGCTCGCCATGGCGCTCGACTATGTCGGCATGATCAAGAAAACGCCGATCGTCGTCAAAGACACGCGCGGCTTCTACACCAACCGCGTGGTCCCGCCCTATCTCAACGAAGCCATGCTGATGGTGAAGGAGGGGGTGAAGCCGGCGCTGATCGAGAACGCCGCGAAGTCCTTAGGGCTTCCGGTCGGTCCGCTCGCGCTCGTCGACGAGACCTCTCTGGAACTCGGCAAGCGCATCATGGACGCCACGAAGAAGGAGCTCGGCAAGGACTACAAGCCGACTGGCGTCGAGGAGCTCATGGAAGTGATGGTGACGAAGCTCGGGCGCATGGGCCGCAAGGCCGGCAAGGGCTTCTACGAATATCCGTCAGACGGCGGAAAGAAATTTCTCTGGAAGGGGATCGCGGACTATTTCCCGACCGCAAAAGAGCAGCCCTCGCTCGAGGAAGCCAAGGAGCGCATCCTCTATGCGCAGCTCATTCCCGCCGCACAGTGTTACGCCGACGGCATCGTCCACGATCCTCAGTCCGCGGATCTTGGCGCCATTTTCGGCTGGGGCTTCCCGCCCTGGACCGGCGGCCCGATGAGCCATATCGACACCATCGGCGTCGAGGAGTTCGTCCGAAAGGCCGACAGCCTCGCGCAGAAATACGGGGCCCGGTTCGCGCCGCCGCAGAAATTCCGCGACATGGCCGCGAAGAAGGAGACGCTCTACAAGGCGGCGTGAAACGCGGCGCGCGTTGCGCAGGCGACGACGCTCAGCTGAGGGAAAGGCGGCGGCGTTGACATGTGATCCACATGCGACTATTGTATTTGCATGTCAGTCATGATCCAGATTCGTAACGTGCCCGAGGCGCTGCATCGCAAGCTGAAATCGCGCGCGGCCCTCGAAGGCAAGAGCCTGTCCGACTACCTGCTCGGAGAGGTCCGCAAGGCTGCGGAGCAGCCGACCATGGCGGAAATGCTTGAGCGGCTTCGCAATCTGCCGCCGGGCGATCCGTCGCTTTCATCGGAAGCCGCGGTGCGGGCCGAGCGCGACAGCCGATGATCGTCCTCGACGCCTCGGTCGTCATCGAACTCTTGCTCAACCTTCCCGCCGCCGGGCGCGTCGCTTCCCGCCTCCAGACGCAGACTGCATTGCACGCGCCACATTTGATTGACGCCGAAATCGGGCAGGCGCTGCGCCGTTTCGCGAGCGCAGGAAAAATATCGTCCGGCCGCGGACGCGAAGCCGTCGACCATCTCGCAGGACTGCCGCTGCGCCGGCACGCCCATGGCGTCCTGATGGAGCGTGTGTGGTCGTTGCGGACGAGTCTCACAGCCTACGACGCGCTCTATGTCGCGCTCGCTGAGGCTCTGAAGGCGCCCCTGCTGACGCGAGACAGACGCATTGCCGCCGCCCACGGACATTTTGCCAGGGTGGAGCTGGTTTGATCTGCCGCGCGCAAGTGGCGTTTGCGCTGCAGGCGAGATAGAATGATCGGGACAAGGGCGGGGCGCGGTCAAATGGTCGTCTATTTCCTTCAGGGGCTGCTGGTTATTGCGGCGGTTATTCTCCTCGCCGCTTGGTTTGCGAAGTTTACGAAGATCAAGGAGCCGTGGCTGCCGGCGCCGGTCGCGATCGTCCTCGGGGCCGTCACCAATTTCTTCGACACGCTAGGCATCGGTTCTTTCGCGCCGACGACGGCCGCCATCAAAGGATTTCGTCTGACAGCGGACGAAAACATTCCGGGCACGCTCAATGTCGGCCACGCGCTCCCGACCATCGCGCAGGCGCTGATCTTCATCGCCATCGTGAAAGTCGATGTGGCGCTGCTGGTCGCGCTCATTCTCGCGGCGATGGGCGGCGCGCTGATCGGTTCGCGCATCGTGACCGGGCTGCCGCGGCGGACGATTCAGGCGGGCATGGGCGTGGCGCTCCTCGTCGCCGCGGCGCTCTATTCGGCGCGCAATCTCGGAATGATGCCGGGCGGCGGGACGGCGACGACGCTCGACGCGCCGATGTTCGCCGCCGCCGCTGCGCTGTTTTTTCTTTACGGCGCCCTCATGACGCTCGGCATCGGCCTCTACGCGCCCGCGCTGATCACCGTCTCGCTGTTCGGCATGGATCCGCGTCTCGCCTTTCCGATCATGATGGGGGCCTGCGCGTTCCTGATGCCGGCGGCCTCGCTCCGCTTCATCCGCTCGGGGCGCATCGCGCCGAAGATCGTCTCCGGCCTCGCCCTCGGCGGCGTGCCGGCCGTGCTGGTCGCCGCCTTCATCGTGAAGGAGATGCCGCTCGACACGCTGCGCTGGGTCGTGGCGGGCGTCGTCGCCATCGTCGGCGTCATGATGCTGGCGAGCGCCGCGCGCAACGAGGATGCGCCGGCGAAGGGCGCTCAGCGATAGCGCCAGTCGTGGCGCACGATCGTGCGCCCGATCGGCCAGAGCGCGAAGCCGGCAAGCTTCACATGCGCCCAGGCGAAGGGTATGCCGATGACGGTGACGGCGAGCAGGAGCGCGCAGGCGAGATGCCCGAACGCCAGCCACCAGCCGGCGAGGACCAGCCAGATGAGGTTGCCGAGGAAACCCAGCGGCCCCGTGCCGACGTCGTGGCCGTAGAGGCGCTCGCGATCGACCGCGACGGCGCCGAACGGCCAGAGCGTGTAGAATCCGTTCTTGAACGCGGCGGCGGCGAAGGGGATGCCGATGATGGTGAGGATCATGATCATCCCGGCGAAGAACCAGCCGAGCGCTGCGACGGCGCCGCCGAGCGCCAGCCACAGGATGTTCAGGATGAGGCTCCCCGCGCCGATCGAGCCATCATCCGCCAGAGGATGGTCGCGAAACATCGTTTCTCCTTCGCCGCCCAATATAGGCGCATGGGCGAGGATTTCATCCCGCTCCGGCGCGGCGGAAGTCCGGTTCGGCGAAAGGCCGCCCCGTTTCGGCCGTAATTCTCTCGGGAGATGAGGCCATGCGCAGACGCCAGGTCCTTCAAGCTCTAGCCGCGCTGCCTGTCATCGGCGCCGCGTCGCCCGCTCCGGCGCAGGCGCGCAATGTCGGCGGCGAGATCGCCGCGGCGGCCCTCGCCCAGACCCGCACGCGCGTCGTTTACGACCCCGCCTATGTCGTGCTCGCCTATCCGGGCGGCGACGTGCCGGCCGACCGCGGCGTTTGCGCCGACGTCATCATCCGGGCCCTGAGGAAAGTCGGCGCCGATCTCCAGGTCCTCGTGCATGAGGACATGAAAGCGAATTTCGCCGCCTATCCCAAACGCTGGGGCCTCAAGAAGCCGGACCGCAACATCGATCACCGGCGCGTCCCCAATCTCGAGACCTTCTTCACCCGCGAGGGCCTGCGGCGCGCGCTCACGACGGCGCCGGCGAATTTCAGGCCGGGCGACGTCGTCTCGTGGAACCTCAAGGGCGATTCCGGCTCCCTGCCGCATATCGGCATCGTGACGGCGAGGAAGGCCCGCAGCGGGCGTCCGATGGTCGTGCACAATATCGGGGCCGGCGTGCAGCATGAGGACGTGCTGTTCCAGTGGAAGATGACCGGCCATTTCCGGATCGCGCCGAAGGTGGAGGAGTGGGACCGCGAGTCGTGACGTTGTCCCGGAATACCGGCTATAATCCCGCGCCATAGTGGGGGAGGGATCCATGCCCGATCGCCGCAAGGTCACCCGCCGAACGCTGGTCGGCGCGGCGGCGCTCGCGCCGCTCGCAGGGTGCGCGACGACTCCCGAAGGGCCGACGGCCCTGTCGTCCGGCCCGTTCGACGCTAACCCCAAGGTGATCGACGCGTCGTCCGACGTGCGCCCCCATCTTGCGGCGCTGAAGGCCGCGGGCGTGTGGACCGTCATCCGCTATTACGCGCGCGACTTGCAGGAAATCCTGCCGGAAAAGCGGCTGAAACGCGAAGAGGCGGCGGATCTCATCGCGGCGGGCTTCTCGATCGCCGTCGTCTATCAGTACTTCAACAATGTGCGCGAAAACATCAACGCGGCGCGGGGCCGGCAGGACGCCGACTACGCCGTCGAGCACGCCGCCGTCGTCCAGAAGCAGCCGAAGGGCAGCGCGATCTATTTCGGGGTCGACGGCGACTGGGCCGACGCCGCGGCGCGCGCCGACATCGCCGGCTATTTCCGATCCGTGCGCGGAGCGTTCGAGGGATCGGGCTACAAGATCGGCGCCTATGGCTCGGGCGCGACGCTCGCTTTCCTGGAAGCGGAAGGCCTCGCCGACATGACGTGGCTTGCTTATCCGCAAGGGTGGAGCGGCTCGGCGGCCTATTTCAACGCCAATAACTGGCGGCTATTCCAGAGCGCGCTCGAAACCCGGATCGGCGCGCTCGCCATCGACGCGAACATCGTCAATCCGCGTTTCGCCGATTTCGGCCAGTGGGGCGCGAAGGGCGTCGATTACGGCCATCGCGCCGCAGCCTCCTCGGCGGTCGCCGGCGAACGCCGCTTCGTCGCTGTCCACGGCGCAAAGCTGCGCGTCGCGCCGGACGAAGGCGCGGCGGAGATCGCGACAGCCCGCTTCCGCAAGGGCGCCTGCGTCCGCATCCTTGGGACGGGGAGCGGCTGGGCGGCGCTCGACGTCAACGAGAGCGGCCTCCGCACGGGTTACGCCCGTCTGGCCGATCTGACGCCCGACTTTTCGCGTCGCCCGGACTTCTTCGCGGCCTGAACGCTTGCGCTCCGCCCCGCGAAGGTGGACAAGCAGCAAGACCCGGAGACGCCGCCATGATGAGAATTCCGCTCGGCCGATCAGGCCTTTCCGTTTCGCGCCTCGGCTTCGGCTGCATGGGGCTCGCCGAGTTCTACGGCGAAGCGCTCGCCGACGCCGAGGCCGAAAAGCTCCTCGAAGCGGCCCTCGAGCGCGGCGTCAATTTCTTCGACACCGCCGACATCTACGGTTCGGGGCGCAACGAGGAGCAGCTCGCCGGATTTCTAAAGCGCAGGCGCAACGATGTCGTGCTCGCAACCAAGTTCGCGATCCGCCGCAACGCCGACGGCTCTCTCGCCGGCCTCTCGAACGATCCCGACTATATTCGGCAGGCGTGCGACGCGTCGCTGAAGCGCCTCAAGGTCGACGTCATCGACCTCTATTACATGCATCGGCGCGATCCTTCCGTGCCGATCAAAGACTCGGTCGGAGCCATGGCGGGCCTCGTGAAGGCCGGCAAGGTGAGGGCCCTCGGGCTTTCCGAAGTGAGCGCTGAGACGCTTCGGAAGGCCAATGCGATTCATCCGATTGCGGCGCTTCAGTCGGAGTATTCGATCGTCACGCGCGAGATGGAGCGCGAGATGATTCCGCTCTGCCGGCAGCTCGGAATCACCTTTGTCGCCTATTCGCCGATCGGCCGCGGGATCCTCACCGGGGCCTACCGCAGCGAAAAGGATTTCGGCAAGGGCGACTACCGGATGGCGGGCAATCCGCGGTTCACCGGCGGCGCGCTCGAGAAGAATCTGTCGCTGGTCGATCAGCTCGAGAAGATCGCCCGTGAGAAACGGGCGAGTCTGGCGCAGATCGCGCTCGCCTTCGTGCTGGCGAAGGGCGATCACATCGTGCCGATCCCGGGCACCAAGAAGCTCGCCCGGCTGGAAGATAATATGGGCGCGCTCAAGATCGCGCTCACCCCCGCCGACATTGCGGCGATCGAGAAGGCGGTGCCGGAAGACAAGGGCGCCGGGGCGCGTTACGCGCCCTCGAGCGCCGCCTCGCTCAACCGGTAGGGCTCCTTCAGGAGCGGCTTGCCCTCGCGCGCGCCTCCGGCGAGCGATCGGGCGGTTTCAACGCCGGACAGCCCCGGCGTTGACCTTGATCAAATCTCGTGCGCGACCTCTGCCGTAAGAGTGACCTGACGACACGCGGAGCGGCGACAAAGATGAAACATATTCTCGCCTTGACCGACTTTTCCGGACGGTCCGCCCTGGCCCTGGAACGCGCGCTCGATCTCGCCAAACTATCGAACGCGCGCGTAACCACGCTCAACGTCATCGACGAGGATCAGCCGGCGTCCATGATCGCCGCGCACGAACGCGAGGCGAAGGCCCTGTTCTCGCAGATGGCGGAGCGGCCGAACGTCGAACGCCTGGTGCGGATCGGCGAGCCGTTCGTCGCCATTTCACAATGCGCCGACGAGCTTGGCGCCGATCTTTTGGTGTTCGGAGCTCGTCGCCGCGCGCCGCTGCGGAACGCCTTCGTCGGCACGACGGCGGAGCGGGCGTTGCGTCGCAGCCGCATCCCGGCCCTGATCGTCAACAGGGGCGCGGAAGGCAAATATAAGAGGCCGGTCGCGGCGCTCGATCTCGTCGATAATGACCTGTTTCCGTGGCGGGCCGCCGCGCGCCTCGATCTAGTCGAGCCGCAGAACGCGAAGGTCGTCTTTGCTTATGAAGCGGGGTCTTTTCACGACCTGCGCAAAGCCAACCGCGACGTGAAAGGCTTTGAAGGCTACTTCCAAAGCGAGCGCGAGGGCGTCTTGCCGTCGGTGGCGGCCGCGATGAAGGAACTGGGGCTGCGCGCCGACCAAGCGGAGTTGCACTCGATCTATTATTCTCCCGCGCAAACCATCCTCGACGCTGCGAAGCGCTGCGAAGCGGACCTCATCGTGATCGGATCGCGACGGCAGTCCGCTCTCGCCCGATACATGCTCGGCAGCGTTTCGGCGGAAGTGCTCCAAAGCGCCGAGATGGATGTTCTTGTGGTTCCGCCCGCCTGAGACGCCGACGTCGCGACTTGCATCGTTGGCGCGAGACGCGGCGACGACCGACCCGGGCGTCCCGCTTCAGGCTTTCGAGTTTTTTCCGCTTCCGGAGCGGACGCCGCTCCTCCCCGCGCCGCCGCGAGCGCCGCGCGGAAGGCCTTGCAATGCGCATGGATGCGCGAAGCTGCGCCATGCAGACATGCGATCGTCGACCGCCTTCGCCGATATCGCGGAATCGCTCGTCAAGGGCGACAAACGGCGTTGAGGGGCGGGCGACGGCCGGAACGCCTATTGGCGAGTGACGGCGCCGGCCGGTATACAGAACGCCGTCCGTCGATAACGGCCTCCCCCATGCCCGAGGCGAATGACACGAACTCCCAACGGCTTCAGGCGGTGGCCGAACGGCGCTGTAAAAGCTCCTTTTCCGAAATTTACCGCTACTTCCACCCCCGGATCGTCGCATTTTTACGCAACAGAGGCGAAAGCGCGCGTATAGCAGAAGAGATGGCGCAGGAGGTCATGGCTGCGGTGTGGGAAAAAGCGCGGTCTTTTGATCCGGCGAAGGCCAGCTGCTCGACCTGGATCTTTACGATTGCGCGCAACGTCCACATCGACAAATGTCGCAAAGAGAAGCGCTGGGAGATTGATTACAACGACCCGTTCTTCGTCCCGGATCCGGAGCCGTCGCCCGCCGAGGCGCAAGAGGCGCGCGGCCTCGAAACCGAGCTTGCGGCGGCGATCGAGAAGCTGCCGCCCGAGCAGGCCGAGATCCTGCGCCGGTGCTATCTCGGCGGGGAGCGCCATCGCGATGCGGCGGCGCATCTCGGCCTTCCGCTCACCGTCGTGAAATATCGCGCGAGGGCGGCGATTGAAAGCCTGCGCCGCCTCCTTGGGGCCGGCCCATGAACCGCCGACACCCGACTCTGGAATGGCTCCTCGCTTATGCGGGCGGTTCGACTGCTGAGGCCGCCGACGCCATCATGGCTTCGCATCTCACGCTTTGCCCGCAATGCCGGCGAACCGTCGCCCGCCTTGAAGCGCTGGGCGGCGCATTGCTCGACGCAACGCCGGCATCGTCGCAGTCAGATTCGGATGAAGGCGCCGCGGCGGCGATCGCCGCGGCAGCCGCGCGCGCCCGCCCGCCCGCGCGTCGCAATACCGGTTCTTTGCATGCGCTGACGCCCCGGCCGATGGCCGATTTCATCGCCGCAAAGACTGGAACCGCCGACATCCAGTCGCTGCCCTGGCGGTTTTACGGCCCCGGCGTGCAGCGGGCGGTCATCGTTTCCGGAGCGGCTGGGGCGGTCGCTCGGCTCTTGCGATCGCAGCCGGGAACCGCGCTCGCGCGCCATGATCACGGTTCCGACGAAATCGCCTATGTCCTCTCCGGGGCCTATCGCGACGAGACGGGGCTCTACCGCACGGGCGACGTGCAATGCGCCACCGAAAAAGCCCCGCACCGTCCGGTAATCGAAGGACCGGACGAATGCATCGCCCTCGTCGTTTCGGAAGCGCCGCCGGTTCCGACGGAACTCGTCGCGCGGCTCGGCCAGCTGTTCCTCGGCCGCTAGAACAGCTCGCGCAAACGCATCTGCGGTTTGAGCCGGTGAGCGGCGAACGCGGCGCCAGACAGGACAAGAACGCGCCCTCCTGCCAAAGGCGGGCGCGATGCGCCGGGCGAAGCGGCGCGCCGCGACGCTCTTCACAGTTTTGAGAGCTTGGCGCCGGCGCCCTTTTTTGCATCGGCGCCAACGCACCGCCGGGCGAGTCCTGCGTATCTCCTAATATCGTCAACCAGCCGCCGTCCATCGGCGAAAAGAGGTTTCCATGTCTGATGTCGTCAATCTGTCGCGCCGCCTTGTTGTCGGGCGCGGTTTCCTCTCAGCCGCCGCCGTCGGCCTGCTCGCGGGCGCGCCGGCGCTCGCTGCGGAAGGCAAGAAGAAAAGCGATCCGGCCGCTGCGGACGTCGCCATTCTCAATGTAGCGCTCGGTCTCGAACATGAGGCGATTGAGGCCTATCAGATCGGCGCGGAAAGCGGTCTTGTCTCGCAAGGCGTCCTGCCGGTCGCCGTCTTGTTCCAAAGCCATCACAAATCGCATCGCGACGCGCTGATCAACGCCATCAAGCAAATGGGCGGGTCTCCTGTCGCGGCGAAGAAGCGCGCCGACTATGAAAAGGCGCTTGGAGTCGCCGCGCTGAAGTCGGAAGCCGATGTCCTGAAACTGGCCGCGAAGCTGGAACTTGGCGCGGCGAACGCTTATCTCGGCGTCATTCCCTCTTTCATGAGCAAGGATCTGGCGAAAGTCTCGGCGCGCCTTGCCGCCGACGAGACCATGCACTGGACTGCTCTTGCACAAGCGCTCGGCCAGCCGCTGCCGCAAGCGGCGCTGACCTTCGGCGCCTGATTTTCGCCCTTTCGCTCCGTGTCGCGCGCGACCCCGCCCGGCTTTCCCAATTCCGGGCGGGGAGATTTGGCCAAATCGATCCTAATCGCGCGGCGGCGCGCGGGCGCTGTCCGACATTCAACGGGACAAGCGGCCTGGATATGACGCTCAAGCGCCCGCTCATCGCCTGGAACCGACGCAAGATCGTCTATGATGCGACGGTTCTTTCACTCGCCGCGCTGTTCGCCTTCGGACATTATGCGTTCGCGGCGATGACCGGTCTTGAGACCGGACGTCCGGCGATCCTGCGGGCGCTGGGCGCGACCGCTTTTGCGCTGGCGACGATCGCCATCCTGATCGGCCCCGCCGCGCGCCTTGCGCCGAAGCTGTTCCTGCCTGTTCTCTACAATCGCCGTCATTTGGGCGTCATCGCGTTTTTGATCATGGGCGGGCATGTCGGGCTCGCCTTGACCGATCCGGCCGCGGCCCCGCTCATCGAGGATTTCGCCGCGGCGCGGCTTGCCGGCGCGATCGAGTCGGGTTCGGCGTTTGCGGCGCCGTTCCGCCTCTACGGTCTTGCAGCTTTCCTGATCTTCGCCCTCATGGCGGCGACCAGCCATGATTTCTGGCTGTCCCGCCTCTCGCCCCGCCGGTGGAAAGCGCTTCACATGGCGGTCTATGCGGCGTTTGCGCTTTGCCTCCTCCATATCGTCGCCGGGGCGCTCCAGACCGGAAAGGGCGCGAGGGTGCTTCTCGGGACGGCGGGCGCGGCGGGCGCCGTTGCGGCTGTCATCCATCTCGCCGCCGCCTCGCGGAAGACGCCGCGCAGAGCCCGGCGCAAACGGATGAAGGATTGGCTCGACGCCGGGCCCGCCGACCGGCTCGCCGCCGGCGCCGCGCTGATCGTCCGCCTGCCGGGCGATCGCGACGCGGCGATCTTCCGCACGCCCGAAGGCCTGTTTGCGCTGTCGAACGCCTGTTCGCACCAGATGGGCCCGCTTGGCGAAGGCTGCGTGCGCGCAGGCGTCGTGACCTGCCCCTGGCACGGCTATGAGTTCGATCTGAGGACCGGCCGCGCGCCCGCCCCTTATACCGACCGCGTGCCCGTTTACGCCGTGCGCGAAGAAGGCGGGCGGCTGCTCGTCAAATCGACGCCCGACTGAGAAAGGCCCCGCCATGACTCCGCGCCAACGCGCCTTGCATCCCGTGATCTGGACGCTGCTGCTCGCCGCCGGATTGATGTCGGCGTTCAGTCTGACGCCGAAGCAGGCCGGCGCCGACGAGGCGGCGCCGCAAGCGTCCAGCGCCGGGATTCTCGCCCGCGGCGACGCCTTGCGCGGACAAACCGCTTATGAGAGCCGCTGCGGCGGCTGCCATTCGCTCGACGCCGACCGCATCGGGCCGCGGCATCGCGGCGTGTACGGAAGAAAGGCGGGGTCGATCGCGGACTTCGACTATTCGGAGGCGCTCAAGGCTTCCGGCGTCGTCTGGGACGCCGCAAGCCTCGACCGCTGGCTCTCCGGACCCGAAGCCTTCATCCCCGGCCAGCGGATGGGATTTTCCGTCAGCGACGCGGGCGTGCGCGCCGACATCATCGCCTATCTCAAACAGGAATCGGAACGCCGCTGATCCGCATCCCCGCCGGGAGGCGCCGACCTCGCGCACCGGTCCAAAGAGAGCGTCGAGACCAGGCGCCGCGCCAGGAGGCTCTAGCCGCGGGATTGGACCGGCGACAGCTTCACGGCGATCGGCTGCGAGGATCCGCTCGTCGGCCCACCGGCGACGCCCGGTCTGCGGAATTTCATCAGGGCCTGCTCCGAACCGACGGACGTCAGCGAGGCCGGCCATTCCATGCAGGAATAGGGCGCGCGGATGATCGGCGCACAAATCATCGCGCCGCGAGCGTCGAAAACGTGTTCAAGCAATGGCGCAAGGCGGCCGGCCCGCCGCATTGCTCGGCGCACGGGCTGCGAAAGGTCGCGACGATCCGGCTTATCGAGGCCGGCTGCACCCGGCGCGAAGGGCGGCCGTGACCGGCCATGGGTCCGATGCCGGTCCTCGAGGGCTACGCCCGCGGGCGCGACCGCGCCCGCCTCGTCGACGCGTCCATGGCCAAGCCGGCCGACGCCGAAAGGCGGGCTTTGAAAGTTCCGCCTGAAGACGGGGTCCCCGATCGAGGGACGATCAATGCGTCCAACTCGTTGAAAATGGAGGTCATAAGGAAAGAGCTGGCTCCCCGAACTGGACTCGAACCAGTGACCCGCTGATTAACAGTCAGCTGCTCTACCAACTGAGCTATCGGGGACCGCCGCTAGAGGGGCAGGCCTATAGCAAATAGCCTAGGGTAAATCCATTGCCAAATCGTGCCGGAACGGGGTGGAGCGGCGGCCGGCGGCGCAGTAACATCCGGCCCTTGAAGCGGCGGAGGCGACCTTGGCTCATCGGATAGTTCTGGCGGCGGCGGCTCTTGCCATTGGCGTTCCGGGCGGCGCAGCCGCCCAGGTGTCGGACAGGCGCTACGATCCCGAGATGCGCCAGATTCTCGTCAAGACCACCTATGGCGTCGTCGTCAGCGACCTCCCGTTCGACGCCTTCGCCCCGCCGCCCGAATTGCTCAAGCTTGGCGCGCGCTCGTGCGCCGGCGGAGACCGGCTGAGCTTTTCGCTGAGCGGCGGAACCTTGTCGCAGACTCTTCAGTCCAACGGCGCGTCGGAGACGGTTGTGGTGTCCCGGCTCAACAAGGGCTCGACAATCGTGGCGACCGGATATGTCGTAAAATACCGGCCCAGTCTCAAACGGCCGGACTGGGTTCTGGTCCGATATCCGGCGGGCGGGATCCTCGTCTCAAGCCAGTCGACGCCGTCGGGCTCGCCGGCGCCCAGCCCGCCGACCTATCAGGCCTTCGTTCCCTGCGATCTCAAGCCGTAAAAGCGAGACGGCCGCGTCTTGGGGGAAACGCGGCCGCTACTCACTGTCGTGGGGTATGGTGGGGTATCTTCTCGGGAGAAGACCTACGCAAGATGCACTCAAACTCTTAACGGATGGTTAACAAGCGAAACGATTCATAACATTCCGCCTGCCGAACGATCCTTTCCGATTCGATGAATTCATGAAAGGGGGCCGCGGCGCGTTAGCATCTCTCGCGCGCGTACCGTCGCCTAGCGCGATTCGGCTTCGAATCGCCGAGCTGATTCCTTCAGTCGCCGGGTGCGGTCGAAACCGTCGCGCCGGCCCCCCGCCGGTCGCGGGATGGCGGCGAGCTCGTGCGCCGGCGCGCGCCCCTCGCGAATGCGCACGAGTTCCTCGTCGAGTTCGGCCGACACATTGGCCTGCCTCTCGCCGGTCCAGGCCCAGCGATAGAACCGGGCGATATCCGCGCCGATACAGTACATGGCCGGTACGAAAAACAGAGTTACGAACAACGCGAACGCGACTCCCATGGTGAGCGCGATCACCGTCGGCTTGAGGAAGTTCGCGTCGATCGAGTTCTCGTACATGATCGGAAAAAGTCCGGCGAAGGTGGTGATCGATGTGAGAAAGATCGGGCGGAATCGTCCGACCGCTGAACGCAGCAGCGCCTCGACGGCGCCGGCGCCCTGGGCGCGGCGGCGATTGATTGAGTCCAGCAGGACGATGTTGTCATTGACCACCACGCCGGCCGCCGCCGCGACCCCGAAGAACGAGAAGAGGGCGAACTCCATTCCCCATATGAAATGGCCGAACGCGGCGCCCATGTAGCCGAAAGGAATCGCCGCCATGATAAGCGCGGGCTGCCAGTAGGAATTCAGCGGAATGGCCAGCAGGACATACATGCCGATCAGCATGATGGCGTTGAGCGTCAGGAATCGCCCGACGAATTCCGCCTGCTCTTCCTGGTCGCCTCGCTGCGACATGGAGGCTTCAGGATGCCGGCGCTTCCATTCCGGCATGAAGTCTCGGAAGAACGCCTGATTGAGCGCGGCGCGATCGACGCCCTCGCGGATCTGCGCGGTCACCTGCGCCGTCCGCGCGCGATCGCGGCGATTGATCTGCTTGTAGCTCGGCTGGAATGAGAGGTCGGCGACGGCGGCGAGAGGCACTTCGCGACCGTCGGCGGTGCGGATGCGCATGCTGTCGATCGTCGTCAGCGACGCGCGCGCCTCGGCCGGGTAGCGCACCATCACCCGAACGTCCTGCCCGTCCCGCGGCAGGCGCTGCGCCTCCTCGCCGAAAAAGGCCTGACGCACCTGGCGGGAGATGTCGACGAGGGTCAGTCCGAAGCGCTCCGCGCCCGGCTTCAGGTCGATCCGGAGTTCCGGCGTCGCCGACTGGAGGCTGTTGCGGACATCATAAACGCCAGGGATGGTTCGCAGATAGTTCTGGATGTCGAGCGTGGCGAGCCGAAGGTCTTCTAGGTCTTTGGATTCGACGCCGAAAGCGAGATCCGCCCCGCCGCCGGTCACGGTGAAGTCGAGGGTAATGTCTTCCGCATCGTCGATTGGACCCACCAGGTCGCGGAAGACCTTGGCGACCGTCTCTGAGGAAAGGCCGGCGTCGCGGTTGTCGCTGTCGACGATCGACACCTGACTGCGAACTTCGCCTTCAGCGGCGTTGATGAAGACCGTTTTGACGAAATCCGAGCCGTCCTTCGACTTGTAACGCCCTTTGAGGCGCTCAACGCCCGCCTCGATCTGCTCGAAAACTTCGAGGCTGCGCGCGTAAGGAGTTCCTTCCGGAAACCGCACGTTCATGGAAATGAACGGGCCCTCGACATCGGGCTGAAACTTGAAACTGATCCAGCCCTGCGCGAGGAGCGCGACCGAGATCAGGAAAAATACGGCGAAAACAGCCGCCGTCTGATAACGGGCGCGAATCGCATAGCGAAGGACCGGCTGATAGATGTTGTCGGCGAAGGCGACGAGACCCTCCGAAAAGAAGCCTTGCAGGCGGAAGACGACGCCGTCCTTGTTCTGCTTCTTGAGGTGCGACAGATGCGCGGGCAGGACGAAATAGGCCTCCATCAGCGAGAAGGAGAGCGCAAAAATGACCGTATACGAAATATGCTTGGTGAATTGTTCCGCGCCTCCGCCGATGAAGAGCCACGGCATGAAGGCGATGATCGTGGTCAGCACCCCGAACAGCACGGGTTTCGCCACGAGCTGAGCGCCGAGAATGGCGGCCTCGACCCCTCTGCCGCCCTTTTCTATTTCCTCGTGAATGCTCTCGCCGATGACGATGGCGTCGTCGACGACGATCCCCGACACCAGGAGAAACGCGAACAGCGACAGGATGTTCAGCGATACGCCGGTCGCCGGCATAAAAATGAACGCAGCCGCGAAGGCGACGACGATGCCCCAGGAGACCCAGAACGCGATGGTCGGCCGGAGGAACAGGACAAGCAGGCCGAGCACCAGCAAGATGCCCATCGTCGCGTTCGTGGTGACGAGCTGCGTGCGCGCAAAATAGATGTCTGCGGTGTCGAACCAGATCTCGAGAGTCGCCTTGCCTTTGAGGCGCTGGTTGGTCGCGTCCACCCATTTGTGAACCGCGGCCGAGAGTTTCACGATGTCGAGCTTCTCGGGAGCTTCGATCGCGATCGTCACGGCCGGCTTGCCGTTGATCTCGCGGCGGACTTTGCGATCCTCAAATCCGTCGACGACTTTGGCGACGTCCTGAACCCTGATCTGCGCCCCGTCGGGGAGCTGGCGGACGACGATTTTCTCGAAGTCTTCGGCGCTGTCGGCGAGGTTGCGCGCGGCGACCTGGATGTTGCCGGTGTCGGTTTTCACCTGGCCGCCGGCAAGCGTGACAGAGGCGCCGCGGATGGCGCGCGCGACATCGTCGAAGGTGAGGCTGTAGCGCCGCAGCGCCTCTTCCGAAACCTCGATCGTCACTTCCTCGCGGAGCGCGCCGAATATGCTGACGAGCGGCGAGCCGTTGGGCAGACGCGAGGCTTCGTTCCGCAGTTCGCGCGCAAGCCGGTTGAGGTCCTTCTCCGTCAGGTCGCCGTAGAGCGCAATGTAGATCGCGGTGTCCTGCGCGGTCAGCTGACGCACCACCGGCGGAAAGGCGTCGGCGGGCAAGGTGGAAATGCCGTCGACGCGGTTCTTGATCTCGTTGAGAAAGAGCGAGGTGTCGGCGTCCTCTTCGCCTTCGATGAACAGGCTGGCGAACCCTTCGCTGGCCGTCGCCTCGACATGCTTGATGCCGTCGACATCAGCGAGCGACTCCTCCAGGCGCAGAATGACCTGCTCCTCGATCTCCTGCGGCGAGGCGCCGGGCCAGGCGATGGTGACCTGGGCGAAGTTGAATTTGCCTGACGGGAAGACCTCGCGCTCCACCCGCAAGAAACCCGCGATCCCTGCGAGGATCAGCGAGATCATGAACAGATTGGCGGCGACGGGGTTGCGGGCGAACCAGGAAATGAGGCCGTTCACGGTCCACCCTCGCGGCGGTACGCGGCGGCGGCGGCGTCCTGAGGCGTCGGATCGACCTCGCCTTCAGATCGGTCGGCCTTGGTCGGATCGACCGGGACCACCCTGGAGCCGGCGTCGGCTCCGCGGAGCGGCGAGGTCACGACCCGGTCCCCGGCTTTCAATCCGCTCGACACGACGATCCGGTCGCGTTCAGCCGAGGCGATGACGATCGAACGCTTTTCGAGGACGTCGCCGGGTCCGATCACATAGACCGTATCGCGCCCGTAAAGCGCCGAGCGGGGGATGACGAAGGCGCCGTCGAACACCTTGCCTGCGATCTTCGCATCGACGAACAGGCCGACGGCGAGGGGAGTACCGTCCGCGGCGGCCCCGGCGCCGTAAGGGTCGTCCACGACGGCGATGGCCGCGATCTGCCGCGTCGAAGGGTCGATGGCGCCTTCCGTGCGGGCGATGCGGCCCCTCCACTGATGCTCAACATTCGCGAGCGATCCCGTCAGAAGCACCTCGGGACCCGGCTTTTCCGCCGATTCAACAAAGCCGAACGGAAGCCCGAGCTTGCCGAGGTCGTTGTCGGTGAGGGTCAGGCGGATTTCAGCTGCGTCGATCGAAAAGATGCGGCCTAGTTGGGCGCCGGGGCCGACATACTGACCCTGCCCAACAAGCCTTTCGCGCACCCGTCCCTTGAACGGGGCTCTGATCTCGGTGCGCTCAAGATCGAGTTCGGCGGATTTGAAGTCCGCCCGCGCGGCGTCGTAGGCCGCGCGCGCCTGGGCCAATTGCGGCAGGCGCAAGGTGAGTTCCGAGGGATCGCCCTTGCGGCCCAGTTCTTCATAGTCGCGCCGGGCGAGCGCGGCTTCGGCTTCCTCGCGCTTCAGGCTTTCCTCCGCCTGGGCGACGCGCGACCGGGCGCTGGTTACGGCGAGGCGATAGTCAGCGTCCTCGATCTTGAGGAGCAGGTCGCCCTCATTGAACGCGCCGCCGTCGACGAAGGCAGCCGAGGTGAAGACGACGCGGCCCGAAACCTGCGCCGTCAGCGTGATGTCGGTCCGCGGGCGCACCTCGCCTTGGGCAAAAACGTCAAGCGTGACCGATTGCGGTTCGACGGCGGCGTAAAATACGGAAGGCGGCGTGATCACCGGCGCCTGGGGCTTCACGCGCGGACGCGCCGCTCCCATGAGGCCGATCAGCAGTAGGCCTGCCGCGAGTATGCCGACGGTGCTGAGAACTGTAATGAACTTCCGGATCACGGATCCCCTCCGCCCCATGGTCCCGATACTAGCCCAAATTGCTCGTCGCCATCGCCGGTCCATGCGACAGCGCGAGCCTACCGTGCGGTCAACAGATTGAGGAAGAGGAGCCGAGGCGACAGCGCCCAAGCCGTCGGGCCGCCTCGCCGCGAAACGGGATGTGTTTCAGGGGGCCGATTGCGGAAATGACGATTGAACTGTCGGTAGAGCTACACTCAAGTAAAGCCGCCCGAATCGGGTCTTTACAAAATAAACAAGGCCGTCTATTGGTCATGTAGTAGTATCGATTATGTTGCTTGTCGCTCCTGCCTGACGGTTTCGATCGGCAGGAGGTTTCAATCCTGCAGGAGGTTTCAATCCTGCAGGAGGTTTCAATGGAAATCGAAAGGACGCGCCGCACGATGTCGCTGCCGGCGCTTGTGCTCATGGCGGCTTGCCTTCTCTCCGCATGTCAGGTCGAGGTAAATCAGGCTCCGAGCCAACAGGAGCTCGAGTGGGAGTGCGTTCACAATCAAAATCCAACGGCTTGCGCGGAAGCCGGAATTTAGGCCGTCCGCCTGGTCATAAAGAGATGCGCATTTCGTTTTGGAAGCTGCTCGGTATCGGCGCGGCATGCGCCATGGCGGGGTGCGCATCTTCCTCGCAAATCAAGCGGGAAATCGACGCGCTTCCGCGCCTGAAGACCTCTGAGACGCAGTTTTTGAACGCGGTCTACAGAAAAAACGGATCGTGGCGGATCGTCTCTGTCGCCCGAGGCGGCGACGGCGCGCTCGATCCGGATTCGCTGAAGTTTGAACTGAGGGGCGCGGCGGCGAAAGCGCTCTTCAGGCTACGAAGCCCGACGCAATACTCCAAGTCCGATTTTTTGGACGGCTTGACTGCCGTTGCAACTGCCGCGTCAGCGCTCAATCAGTCTGTATTTGGGGACAGCGCGCCAGGCCTTGAAGTCTCCCTGCTGGTCGCGCCAGGATTCAGGAGCCATTTCGCCGAGCATACCGTGCGTGATGACAATGTGGTTACGATCGAATATCCCGTTTCGGAAAAGTACTTTAACGCGGCGCAGTTCAACAAGTTCAACCTCGATCTCGGTAAAATCGCTCATGAAACCTATCACGCACTGGTCGGCGTGAGCGCAGCCGGGCAAGGCTCCCGCAATTTAGAAGAGCTTTCGGCGCGCCTGTACGCAGCGTGTTTTGAGTTCGCCGTCTACGAACGAACCTATCGCCCGCTTGTTTCGAAGCGGACGGAGCAAGGTCGTCACACATTCACCGATTCCGAGCTTCAACAGATCGAGAATGACGGCGGACGCGCCGTCGTGCGGCGCTATGGAAAGCACGCCGCCGCGGATATCTTGTTCCAGACAGTCTGGACGCACTTCTTCGGCGGCCGCAATTGGGTGTTCGCCGGCGATGAAGGGCAGACAGAGTTCATGAAAATTTGCAGCAGCCGGTATCTGGCCCGCCCTTCCGATATCGCCAGGGTCATAGGCGAGGCGGCAGCTGACGAACGCGACGCGCCGGCCTCAATTCCTTTCGTTCCGCCAACTGAGCGATGGGCGAACGCCCCGGCTCCATGGGCGAAAAAAGTGAATTAACTCAGGGTTAAGCCGAAATAGCACGGCAACATTGTGAGGAGAATCCCGGGTACCCGCGATGCCCATGACCTGTGCAATGAGCTGCCCATTCTTGGGTCGCGGCAGGCGAGCTTTGTTCGTGCTGCAATTGGCGCGCTGCTTTTTGTCGGCATGCAAGGCTGAACGTCATTGCAATACGATCTAGTTGTCCCGCGGTTCAAGACCGGCAACGTAGTCGCGAAGGGAGAGAAGCTTTATCTCGCCGGGGCCGGAAAGCTCCTCAATTCCTATTATACTTCCGCGGAAGTGCTCATTCTGGGCGAGCCTGACGCTCAAAGAGTCGACGGCAGGTCGCAGGTTCACGGCGTCTCGGCCGGGAGAGACGGCATGTGGATAGCTATACGGAGCGAGAAGCCGCTCGATCCGATCGACTATCATGAGGGGCTCCATCAAGCCGCCGCTCTCTTGGCGAGCTTCCGGAGCGAATTAATCAACGACGGCGCCCCCAACGCCGACGTGGCCCTCTTAATGGTTCCTTCGGGAGACAATCGGGCCTATGAAAGCGGCCTCCGTCGCGTAAAAAGCGGTCGAGCGGAGTTCAGCTACACATTTTCTGAAACGTCATTGCGTCCGCGGGCGTTCAACGCCTGCAGCAGGGCGTATGAAAAGCTCGGTCACGAGCTTTACCATGGACCGACCGCGATCTAGCGACTGCGCAACAGTGGTTTGTCCCCGCGGCTCAAGGGAGATTCCCTCCCTGCGATCTAAATCGAACTTGCGGCGTCGCTATTCGCCAATTGCTTTGCGTTTTCGCTCTATGAGCGACAAATGCGCAGCTTCGACGGGGAGTTTGACACGGACCAAGAGCGGAACGTGCTGAGCGACGCGGAACTCGTCACTATTCTTGAGGACGACGGACGAGCCATTGTGGAAAAATATCGCGGCAGGGCGCACGCCATTCTCTACATGATGGTCTGGGCCGGCATATTCGGCGATCGCGACAAGATCTACGCGGGCGACCCGGGACACGACCAATTCATGAGATTGTGCTCGCGCAAAATTCTTGGCGATCCGGCAAACATCAAATCCTATCTGACGCAAATCGCCGGCGACGGCGTTGACGCGCCGGCTGTATACACGCGGCTTCCAGGGCTTCGATCAGCGGTGGCGCGAGACGGCGGCTCCTTGGGCGCAGAACTGAACGACGTCATTGAGTTCGGGCTTCCGGCGTCACATCCGGCTCCACAAGAAAATCGCCGCCGATGGCCAAATACAACAGCACCCGGTTCGAGACGCGCTGCTGGCGCGCGCTCAGGAACGCGCTTTCAGAGGAAATCCGGCGGGTCTGCGCGTTGAGAAGGTCGAAAATCGTCGCAGCGCCTGACGCATAGCGCCGTTCGGTGAGTTCCTCGGCCGCCGCCGCCTCCTCATAGGCGAGCTTCAGCGCCTCTTCCCGGAGGGCGAGATAGGTCTCGGCGGAAATCGCGTTCTCGGCTTCTTCATAAGCGTTGAGCGCCGTCTGGGCGTAATTGAGGAGGCTCGCTTCGGCGAGCGCCCGGGCGCGCTTGGAGTTAGCGAGCAGGCGTCCGCCCTGGAACAGCGGCTGGAACAGGCCGGAGGCGATATTGCCGGCGAGGCGCTCGGGATCGATGACGTCGGCCAAATCCGGACCGCTCGTGGAAATCTGTGAAGACAAGGTGAGACGCGGCAGCATCTGCTTGCGCGTCGCGCGCGCCCTGAGACCCGCCGCCTCCATCCGCGCCTCGGCGGCGCGCAGGTCAGGCCGCCGCGCCAGGATTTCGCCCGGCGCGCCGGCGCCGGCGAGCGCCGTCAGGGCGGGGAGACTCGAAGCCGCCGCGAGTTCGGCGGCCGGGTAGCGTCCGAGAAGAACTTCGAGCCGGCGCGCGGCCTCTTTCTCCGCCTGCTGACGGAGGGCGAGGTTTGCCCGACTCGAGCCGAGCGCCGAGCGCGACAGGCGCACGTCGAGCGAGGAGGCGACGCCGCGCTCATAGCGGCGCTCCGTCACGCGCAGGTTGCTCTCGCGCGCCGCGGTGTCGCGCTCTCCCAGTTCGCGCTGCTGGCGTGCTTCGATGAGGCCGAACCAGGCTTGCGCCACGCGTCCCGCCAGTGAAAGGCGCGCCGCGTCGTAATCGGCGAGCGAGGCGCGCGCCTCGCGTTAGGCCGCCCTGGTCTCATCGGTGAGACGTCCCCAGAGGTCGATCTCCCAGTTGAGCTGCGCCCCGAGCGCGAAGTTGTTGATGTAGACGCGCCGGTTGGGCAGGTCGGCGTCGCGGGAGCCGTTGCCGTCAAGGTCGAGGCCGTCGATCTTGCCGTCGCCGTTGGAGTCGATGCCGAAGCGGTCCTCCAGTTCCTGCGCGCGAAGGCCCGCCAACGGGCTCGACGATCCGCCTCCGCCGCCTGTCTGCGCCTGAAGGGACGGATCGGTGACGATGGCGTTGCGGCTGGCGTTGCCCGACGCGTTCAGCGTCGGCAGGAGGTCGGCCCGCTCAATCTTTGCGGTTGCACGCGCGGCCTGAAGGTTCGCGGCGGCGGCGAGCAGGGTGTTATTGTGGGTCAGGGCCTCGGCGATCAGGGAATAGAGCTGCGGATCGCGCAGCGAAGCGACCCAGTCGCCGGTCGGCGGGTCGGCGACATCCTCCGCCGCGGCCCATTGGGCCGGCGGATCAGGGATCTGAGCGTCGAGCTGCGCCTTGTCCACGCTGGCGCAGGCGCCAAGCGCCAATAGCGACGCGGTCGCGCCGAGCCTGTACTTGCGAAAACTCATTCGGGCGAGACCCCTCTTTTCATGGCTTCTTACGGGGCGCTTGCGCCTCACCTCAACCCCCAAACGACCAGCGGAGGGCGCGGTGCGGCGAAGAGGGGGGCGTTGGAGGTCACGGCCGGAATCGAACCGGCGTGGACGGCTTTGCAGGCCGCTGCGTCACCACTCCGCCACGTGACCTCGGACTCGGGACCTTCGGCCCCGAGGCGGGGTCTCTTAGCCCGGGCGGCGGCGGTGGTCAAAGGCGGGACAAGGCGGCTTGCCGGGCGCCTGCCGCGCTTTGAGATGCCGATGGTTTGGGACAAGCTGCCGACCGCCGCTTCCCGTTGAGCCACACATCACGACGCCGCCGATGACCGTCTTAGAGCCCGCGCCGGACCTTACGATCGACCGACGACAATCCGTCGTCCGGGCGCAATTCAATCGACCGAACCAGAAAAACGCGCTGAACGCGGCCATCATCGACGGGCTCTTCGATCTGTGCGCAAGCCTGCGGGAGGACCGTCAGGCGCGCGCGCTCGTGCTGCGGGGCGCCGGCGGGACGTTTTGCGCCGGCGGCGACGTGAAGGACTTCGGGCGCCAGCTGATGACGCCCGATCCCGAGCCGGGCGCCGTCGATCCGCTCATCGCGATCAACCGACGGTTCGGCGACCTACTTCTCGAACTGGACGCGCTGCCGCAAGTGGTCGTCTCGGTGGTCGAGGGCGCCGCGTTTGCCGGCGGGCTCGGCTTCGTCGCCGTGTCGGATATTGCGATCGCTGCGTCGGATGCTCGGTTTTCAATATCGGAGGCGACGCTCGGCCTCGTGCCGGCGCAGATCGCCCCGTTTCTCGTTCGCAAGATCGGGCTGTTCAACGCGCGGCGTCTCGCGCTGACCGGCCTGCGGTTCGACGGCGCCGCGGCGCGGGACTTCGGCCTCGTTTCGGACTGCGTCGCGCCCGGCGAGGTCGACGAGGCGCTCGCGGCGGTTCTCGGCGACGTTCTGCGCTGCGAGCCCGAGGCGGTCGCCGCCACCAAGGCGATCCTGCGCCGGGCCGCGCCGATCGACCCCGCCATCCTGGACGACGCAGCATCGGCGTTCGCTCGGGGCCTGCGGAAGGCCGGCCGCGTCGGGGCTGCGGCCTTCGCCTCGAAGGCGCCGCCGCCCTGGGTGGAGAAGCCAGATTGAATTCCGGCTGGACGAACATGAAATCTCGCCGCATTGGGCTGAAAAGCTCCTGCGTCGAGCAGGTCGTCGCCTTGCTCGACCGCGTCCTGCGCGCGCCGCTCGGGCGCCCTTCTGCGAGTCATGAACGCCAGCGCGACAGCGCCGGCGTGCATGTCGCAGCGCTGAAGGACGGCGCTGTGGTCGGCTGCCTCGCGCTTCATCCTGACGGCGCCCGCGCCGTGCTCCGCAGCCTGGCCGTCGCGCTCGAGCGGCGGGGCGCGGGAGTCGGGGCGCGTTTCTTTGCGCACGCGGAGGCGTGGGCGCTCGGGGCCGGCGTCGACAGCATCGAGGCCGAAGCGCGAACAAGCGCGGTCAGCTTCTACGAGCCCCGCGGCTTCAGGATTGAAGGCGAAGAGCATCTCGGCCATGGAGTTCCTCACCGCAAGGTGCGGAAAGTCCTGAGGAGTTCATGAAGCCGATCCGCAAGGTTCTCATCGCCAATCGCGGCGAAATCGCCGTGCGCGTCACGCGCACGGCGAAAAAGCGGGGCGTGCGGACCGTCGCCGTCTTTTCGGATGCCGACGCCGGGGCCCTGCATGTCCGATGCGCGGATGAAGCCGTGCGCATCGGTCCTGCCGAATCGACCCGGAGCTATCTCAGCATCGAGGCGATCATCGAGGCGGCGCGGCGGACCGGGGCCGACGCAGTTCATCCAGGATACGGCTTCCTGTCCGAGCGCGCCGCTTTCGCTGAGGCCTGCGAGACATCGGGCCTGGTGTTCATCGGGCCGCCGGCGTCGGCAATCGCCGCCATGGGCGACAAGGCCGAGTCGAAGAGGCGCATGATCGCGGCGGGCGTTCCCTGCATCCCCGGCTACCAGGACGAAGACCAGTCCGACGAACGGCTCGCAGACGAGGCCGGGCGCATCGGCTTTCCCGTGATGCTCAAGGCCTCGGCCGGCGGCGGCGGGCGCGGCCAGCGCGTCGTCCATGGCCCCGCCGACCTGCCGGAAGCGATCGCGTCGGCGCGGCGCGAGTCCGAGAATTCGTTCGGGGACGGACGGCTGATCGTCGAGAAAGCGGTCGTCGGCGCCCGTCATGTCGAGATCCAGATCATGGCCGATGCGCACGGCGCGACGCTCTATCTCGGCGAACGCGATTGCTCGATGCAGCGTCGGCGCCAGAAAGTGATCGAGGAAGCGCCGTCGCCGGCGATAACGCCCGCCATTCGCCGGGCCATGGGCGAGGCGGCGGTGGAGGCGGCGCGCGCCGTCGGCTACCGTAACGCCGGAACGGTCGAGTTTCTTTTCGATCCGGCGACGTCGCAGTTCTATTTCCTTGAAATGAACACGCGCCTTCAGGTCGAGCATCCGGTCACGGAATGCGTGACCGGGCTCGATCTCGTCGATCTGCAATTCGACGTCGCAGAAGGCCGTCCGCTGCCGCTGCGCCAGGACGAGGTGCGCCTCGACGGCTGGGCGATCGAGGCCCGTCTTTATGCCGAGGATCCGGCTGAGGAGTTCCTGCCGCAGTCGGGCGAGGCCCGCCTGTTCCGCGCGCCGCAGGGACCGGACGTCCGGGTCGACGCCGGCCTCGAAACGGGAGACCGCGTCAGCGCGTTTTACGATCCGATGGTGGCGAAGATCATTGCGAAGGGTCCCGACCGCGATGCGGCGCGCCGGCGCCTTGCCTCGGCATTGCGCGACACGGTTCTGCTCGGCGTCGTCAACAACCGCGATTTTCTGATCGCGCTCCTCGAGGACGAGGGCTTTGCGTCCGGGAAGGGCGCGACCGACTACATCGAGGCCAATTTGGCCCGCCTCGCGGCGCGGCGGCCGCCAGGCGGGGCCGCGCACCTCGCCGTCGCCGCGACGGCGCTGACCGAAGCGCCGTTCGGGGCGCTGCTGACCGGCTGGCAGTCGCGGGGGCCGGCGCCGTTTCCAGTCAAGCTCGCGGTCGGGCCGAAGGCCATCGTCAACGCCCAGATCACGATCGACGGCTGCAAGGTCTGCGCCGAGCAGGACGGCGCGAGCGCGACGATCGAGGTGGTCGAAAGGTCGGAGCGGGACCTCGCCTACATCTTCGAGGGCCGCATGCAGCGCGCCTGCTTTTCGCGGGCGGGCGACGTCGTCGACATAGATATCGACGGGGCCGCGCAGCGCTATGTCGATTTGACCTATGCGCCCGCGAGCGAAGCGGGGGCGGGCGCCGACAACGTCAAGGCGCCGATGGCGGGCGCCGTCACCAGCATCGCCGTGAAGCCGGGCGACAGGGTGACGAAGGGCCAGACTCTCGGCGCCGTCGAGGCCATGAAGATGGAGCACAAACTGGTTGCGCCGCGCGACGGCGTCGTGTCTTCGGTCCATGTCGCCGTCGGGGCGCAAGTCGCGGGGCGCATGGTCCTGGTGTCGCTCGAGCCCGACTGAGGGTTATCGCCGCGCCGCCGCGTTTGTCGGCGTCTTTGGGTAAGATGAACGGGGAAGGTCGCTCTTTATGGACAAGGCAATCATCACCTGCGCGCTGACCGGCGTGCTGACAAATCCGAAACAGCATCCGGTCCCCGTGACGCCTGCTGAAATGGCGTCGGAAGCGCGGCGCGCCTATGACGCCGGCGCCGCCATCGTCCATGTCCACTACCGCGACCAGCGCGAGGGCATGGGCCATCTCCCGACCTGGGACCCGAAGATCTGCGGCGAGATCAACGCGGCGATCCGCGCGGCCTGTCCCGGCATCATCATCAACATGACGACGGGCGTCGTCGGTCCGGAATACGGCTATGCGCTCGACTATCTGCGCGCGTGCAAACCGGAGATGGCGGCGTGCAACGCCGGCACGCTGAACTATCTGAAGACGAAATCGGACGGCTCCTGGGCCTGGCCGCCCATGGTGTTCGACAATCCGGTGTCGAAGGTCAAAGACTATATCGCCGTCATGAAAGAGGTCGGCATCATTCCGGAGTTCGAATGCTTCGACCTCGGCATCGTGCGCTCGGTCGGCCTCTATATCGAGAACGGCATGGTCGATCACGCCGACTACAATTTCGTAATGGGCGTCGCGTCGGGCATGCCGGCGGATCCCGAATTGCTCCCGATCCTGATCAAATACAAGAAGCCGGGCATGACGTGGCAGGCGACGGTGATCGGCCGCGAGGAGATCTGGCCCGTGCACCGCCGCGCGGCGGAACTCGGCGGCAATCTGCGCACGGGTCTTGAGGACAGTTTCTATCTGCCGGACGGATCGAAAGCGTCCTCGAACGGTCCGATGATCGAACAGCTGGCGAATTACGCGCGCGCCGCGGGCCGCAGCGTGGCCTCGCCGAAAGAGGCGAGGGCGATGATGGGTCTCCCCGCCTAAACCGCGGGCGCGGCGCCTGATGCAAAAAAGCGCTCGCCGGTTTTTGTGCAAAATCATGCGGCCGCGCGGAGACCTGGCGCAAATCGCTGACTCTGAATTCTTGCGTTTTGCGCTAGTCGTCGGAGGTCTGTTTGACGCCGAGGATTTCGACGGTGATCGTAAAGGCCGCCTGGTCCGTGGTCGGCGGCGTTCCGGCGATGCGCGCCGTCTGGATGTCCTTGCCTGTGACGATGACGCAGGCGTTCGCCCGGGGACGAACCGTCGCGCCGTCGACGATGATGCTGACGAGATAGGAATTGCCGTTGCAGATCTTGAGCGCGACGGGTTCCGATCCGTAGACCAGCGGGGCATTGCTTCCGGCGGCGACCCAGAAAGGGAACGAGGCCCCGGCGCTTTGCGCCGCGGCCGTGTGGGCCGTCATGGCGGCGGCAAGGCCGGCGAACGCAAAGATCATACGGCGTTGCATTGCTTCCTCCCCGGAATGGTTCGGGCAAATTCTGAGACGGCTAGGGGGAGTTTGCAAACGGCAAATCAGATGTCGCCGCGCAGCATGTCCTCGATCGCCGCGTCATCTATGAAGCCCGAGGCGCTAAGGCGATTGAGCGCGTGACGGCGGAACGGAGCCTTTTGGGCTTCGGTCAGGTTGCCATAGCGGGGCTTTTTGCAGTCGCGAAGCGCCATTTGCGTCCCGGCCGGCATGTCGCGCCACAGCGCGCGCCGCTCCTCGCGGAAACGGACGCGCTCTTCAGGGGAGAGGGCGATGTAGGCCGCCGCGGTAGCCGCCTCGATCTGCCCGTTCTGGGACGGCCGCAGATCGTGCTCGTAGAAGTCGGCGGCGATGCGGTCGATGACGTGTTTGTCGTCGTCGCCGAGGACGACGTATCGGACATCCTGCACGCCTGCCTCCTGCGCCCTCGGAGAGACCGACAGCAAGGTGGCGGCGAGAAAGGCGAAGCTGAACAGGCCGGGCCGGCGCAAGGGACACGCTCCAGAACCTTGGATCGGGACAGCCTAGCCGGGCGCGTTTTCGGGGGGCTGAAATGCAATCGCGCAATTCGCCGAGAATTTGCCTCGAATTCGCCGACGAGCGAGGAGGGAGGCAGGTTGCGGCCGCGGCGGCCTTGCCTTCGGCCGGTCGGTCGGCTATCCCGCGCGTCCGATAAACGGGGCCGTCGGCCCTTTCCAGAGAGAGCCGCCATGGCCGTTCCGAAGAAGAAGACCTCGCCCTCCCGCAAGGGCATGCGCCAGTCGCATGATCGCCTCGCGGCGGCGACCTACATCGAAGACAAGGATTCGGGCGAGCTTCGCCGGCCGCATCATATCGATCTCAAGACCGGCAAATATCGCGGTCGTCAGGTTCTCGAGCCCCGGGACGACTGAAGTCCCGGTGGCCCTGCGCGTCGTTCGGCGCGGCGGCGCCCGTCACCCCGGGAGGGCGTCCGCATCGGGACCGTCCGGCGTCCGCCGCGCGGCGTGCGCAAAGGCGATTATGCGCGCCTCGACTAGTACGACGTCTGGCTTCCGGCGCTTTCTCCCGCGCCGGACCTCCTCAACGACGCCCGCGCTGACGGCGACGACGAAAAAGGCCGG
Organism: Parvularculaceae bacterium; assembly: GCA_013389105.1. Taxonomy (GTDB): domain Bacteria; phylum Pseudomonadota; class Alphaproteobacteria; order Caulobacterales; family Parvularculaceae; genus Amphiplicatus. The sequence continues at coordinate 56,977 of JACADZ010000040.1, forward strand.
CGGGCGTTCGGGCGCAAATCCGAGGCGGAAATGCGTGCGCCGGACGCGAGCCGCCTCCTTGACCTTCTCGCTGTTCTGTCCCGGAGCGCCGACTTCTCCGTCGGCTGCTACGGCGCCGCCGAGGACCGCCGCCACCGGTCGGTCCTTCGCCGCCTGCTGAGGGACCGGAGGGCGCTGATCGCCGACTGAGGCGGTCGTTGGGCCCGTCGACCGTTCGGGCGACCTCGCTCTATTTTCGCCACAGTTTCTGCCCATCCATCGAGTGGAACTGGGGTTAAGGGCGTTCGCGCTCCGGCGCGTCTCCAAGGGGTGCTTGAATGAAGACAAATCTCAAATTCGCCGGCTCGGCGGCGGGGCTCGCTTTGCTGACCGGGTGCGTCACCTATCCGTATGAAGACAGTTTCGCGGCGTGCGATCGCGCGGCGGCGCAGTGCTATCGCGGCTGCGAGGATTCGTACGGCTATGGCGGGTATCGCGACGACCGATGCCGGCGCGATTGCGATTACTCGGCCAACCGCTGCTTCGATTCCGCTTACAGCCCGTATCGTTCGAGCTACGGCTATGACGGCTACTCTTCCTGGCCGTGGCGCGGTTCGTATGGCTACTGGTATCCGGACCGCGGCTACACCTTTACTTACAACTACGGCTCGTCGCGCTACAGGGGGCGCGATTACCGCGACCCCTACTATTATGACCGACCGGGCTCGCGTCCCGGCGGGTATCCCCCGTCGCGGCCTCCCCGTCCGGGCAGCGGGTCGCCCCCGCCGGGCGGGGGATCGCAGCCGCCGCCACCCCCGCCGGGAGGCGGATACCAGCCCCCG
>JACADZ010000233.1 GCA_013389105.1 Parvularculaceae bacterium
TCCATTCACTGGCGCGAAGCTTGGAAATATGGCGAACGCGCATTCCGCTATTGTCAGCTCGACATTGGCCATGCAATTGGAGCCTTGGGTTATGATGCCGGCGTGCTTGGCTGGTCCGCCAAGGCTGTCGAAGGAACCGGAAGCGAAGTGCTCGAAGCGCTTTTCGGCCTTGACCGCACCGGTGATTTTTCTGGCGTGGAAGCGGAGGATCCAGATCTCTTGATCGCAATCCAGCCGCGCTTCGATCATGACGCCTCCAATGCAAGCGGTGTTATGATTCCCTTCAGACCCGGAAAAGGCGCCTGGCATGGCAGGCCGAACCGGCTCGACCCGCATCCCATGTACCACTGGCCGGTCATCGATCAAGTCGCTATGGCAACCCGCGGAGCTTTAGCCAATGAGGGGCGCTTATGCCCGACCTATCCGGCGCTCCCGCGAACCAGGGAGACGAGCGCCTCTCGTATTATTCTGCAGCGGCGCAGCGCCCAGCGTTTCGACCGCAACTTCACGATGGACGCCAGCATATTCTTTCACATGCTGGATTGCCTCCTCGCCCGCCCGGCCGCGCCTTGGGACGTCTGGGACTATTCCCCCCGCATCCATCCGGTTTTTTTCGTTCACCGTGTCGCTTCGCTTAGCCCCGGAGTTTATGCGCTGCCGCGCCATCCTGAAGCCGAACAGGCCCTCCGCGATTCAATGAGTAAGGATTTCGCTTGGCAAAAGGTGGAGAGCGCGCCTGCCCATCTTCCCCTCTTCAAGCTCCTCTATGCCGATTGCCGCTCCGCCGCCGGAACGGTGAGCTGCCATCAGGCGATTGCGCGCGACGGCTGCTTTTCCCTTGGCATGCTCGCAGAGTTCGATCCTCTTGTGAGGACCAATTCCTGGCGCTACCGCCAGCTGCATTGGGAAGCCGGGCTGCTCGGGCACGTTCTCTATCTCGAGGCAGAAGCGGCAGGTCTCAGAGGAACAGGGATAGGATGCTTCTTCGATGATGTTTTTCACGAGCATCTCGGCATGAAGACCGGGCGGTTTCAATCGCTCTATCATTTTACGGCCGGCAAGCCCTTAACGGATGAGCGTATCACGACCCTGCCTCCCTACCCTGGAAGGCCGACCCCCA
>JACADZ010000028.1 GCA_013389105.1 Parvularculaceae bacterium
GGCGGCCGCGGCCGCGGCGGTGGCCGCTGCAGCGGCTGTCGCGCCCGCCATGGACATTGAATCCTCCGTTACACGCGACGCATAAGATGGACCGCATCAGAGAAGCCGTTACGAGAGCGCGAAGCGCCCAGCCCAAGGCTGGCGAAACCATCGCGAAAACGGGCGGCGCCGTCCGCTTCCAGTCGAGTTCGCCAATCGACCCTGGCGCCTTCAAGGAAGTGCGCTGCGACTTTGAAAAGTTCCCGGCCCACCGGATCATTTCGAACGAGCAGGATCCGGTCCTCGCTTCCTATCGGATCCTGAGGACGCGTGTCCTGCAGAAGATGGAGGCGGAAGGGCTCAAGACGCTGGCGATCGTTTCGCCCAATTCAGGCGCTGGAAAGACGGTCACAGCCATCAACCTCGCGATCGCCATCGCCTCGAAATCGGGCACACGCGTGATGCTCGTCGACCTCGACTTTTACCGGCCGAGCATCGCCCGGTATCTCGGCGTTCAGGATGCGCCCTCGATCCTCGACTTCTTTGAAGGAAAGATGTCGCTGCAGGACGTGACCGTGCGGCCGGACCTTCCGGACATGCTCCTCGCGGCGAATGAGCGGGTTTCGCGGCGGGGCGCCGGGCATCTGACCTCCCCGAAGGCGGATGAACTCCTGGACCGCGGCGTCAAGGAATTCGGCGCCCAGATCATGATCTTCGACCTTTCGCCCATCCTCGGCTGCGACGACTCGATCGCCTTCCTGCCGAAGGTCGATTGCGCTCTGATGATCGCCGCGAGCGGCAACACGCGTGAAAGCGACCTCAGGGACGCCATGCGGCTGGTTGGCAAGACCAAACTTATCGGCACGGTGCTCAACAAGGCGCCTGCCGGGTCGTTGACCCCAACCTATTATTACTAGGCCCGCGCCGGCTCGTCGCATGGCGGCCTCGCCTTGGCCCAGGGCGGGACTGCTTGCGGATGGTTAATCGTTCGGCGCTATTGTAGCCGATAGTAAACTAACTAGTTTAGCTCCGAATCCCGATCTACGGCGTAGGATGCATTGTGAAACTGACGGGCTCAGCAAAAACCGCGCTCGCGCTCACCTTGGCTGCGATGCTCTATTTCGGCGTCCGCGGCATGCTGGGCGAGCGTGCCGAGCCGCCGGCGCAAGGCGAAGTCGCAAGACCCTTCGCCGTCGTGGTCCAGACGGTCAAACCGCAATCCTGGCGCGAAGAAGTCCGCCTTCGGGGCCGAACCCAGGCCTTTCGCAAAATTCGGATCGAAGCCGAAACGTCGGGCGTCGTTGCGGCGACGCCGGTCGAACCCGGGACCCCGGTAGAGGCCGGCGAGGTCTTGTGCGTCCTGCGCCTTGATGCGCGGGCGGCGGCGCTGCGCGAGGCGAAGGCGGCCTTCAATAAGGCGCGTCTCGACCACGAGGCCGCCGTCAAACTGTCAAAGGAGGGTTTCAGGTCTGAAACGGCGCTCGCCTCAACGAAAGCGGCCCTCGACCTCGCGCGCGCCAATCTCGAACAGGCCGAGGTCGCCGTCGACAAGACCGAGATGAAAGCGCCGTGGGCCGGGACCTTCGACGCGCGGCTCACGGAGATCGGCGCTTTCCTGAATGTCGGCGACCCTTGCGGCGTTCTCATTCAGCGATCGCCCTTCCTCGTGGTCGGGTCTGTTTCTGAGCGCGAAGTCGCCAAGATCGAGCAAGGCGATCTCGGCGTTGCGGAACTCGCGACCGGGGAGCGGGTCGAGGGGGTCGTGCGCTTTGTTTCGAAGGCCTCGGACGCGGCGACGCGCACCTTTGAAGTTCAGCTTGAAGATCCGAACGCGGACGGCGCGCTTCGCGACGGGGTGACCGCCGACATGACCATCGCCGCCGAACGACGCACCGCGCATCTGGTGCCGCGGGCCGCGCTCACATTCGACGACCGGGGCCGGCTTGGCGTTCGCACCGTCGGGGCGGACGACACTGTTGCATTCAACGAAGTGCAGCTTCTCGGCGAGTCTGACGAAGGCGCTTTTGTCGCCGGGCTCGATGGCGCGCCGCGACTGATCACCCGAGGTCAGGAATTCGTTTCGAACGGCCAGAAAGTCGCGGTGACGGAGCAGAAAGGCTGATGGACTCTTTCATCGACTACTGCTTCCGGAACGCTCGCGTCGTCATGACGGCGATGGTCGTCTGCGTGATCTTCGGTTTCATCTCGTTCAGGACCATTCCGCGCGAGGCCGAGCCGGACGTGACCGCGCCCTTCATCATGGTCTCGCTGCCCCTGCCGGGAATCTCTCCGGAGGACGGCGAGCGCCTGCTGGTGCGGCCGACAGAGCTTGAGCTTCAGACCATCGACGGCGTGAAGCAGATGGACTCGCTCGCCTATGACGGCGCAGCGCGGATTTTCATCGAGTTCCAAACAACCACCGACATCGATCAGGCCGTTCTCGACGTTCGGGAGGCTGTCGACCGGGCGAAATCGAAATACCCGGCCGACGCCGAGGAGCCGGTCGTCACCGAATTCAACCTCCAGAACGAGGAGCCGATCCTCACGGTCATCCTGCACGGCGCCGCGCCAGAACGCGCCCTCTACCAGACCGCCCGGGACCTTAAGGACCGGCTCGAGAGCTCGCCCGGCGTTCTTGACGCCGTGCTGACGGGCGCGCGCGACGAATTGCTCGAGGTCATCGTTAATCCGCGCACGCTCGAAGTCTACGGCCTCACTGAAGCGGAGGTCGTCAACGCGGTTCGGGCGAACAACCGACTCGTCACCGCCGGCTCGATCAGCCTCGACGACGGCCGGTTCGTGGTGAAGGCGCCGGGCGTCGTCAAGGACGGTCGCGACCTCATGTCGATCCCCCTTCGCGCCAGCGGCGACCGCGTCATCACCATCGCCGACGTGGCGGAGGTACGGCGCACATTCGCCGACCGCACGGGCTATGCGCTGTTCAACGGGCAGCCCGCGATCGGCGTCGAGATCACCAAGCGCATCGGCGCCAATATCGTCGACACTATCGCGGCGGCGCGTCGCGTCGTCGAACAGAGCGCCGGACAATGGCCCGCGACCATCCGCTATGACCTCATCAACGACCAGTCCGTGATGGTGAAGGACAATCTCGACGGCCTCACATCGTCGGTTCTCCAGGCGGTTTTCCTAGTCATGATTGTGATCGTCGCGTTTCTCGGCGCGCGATCCTCGCTGCTGATCGGGATCGCGATCCCGACCTCGTTCCTCATGGGTTTCATGCTGCTCGCCGCCTTCGGCTATACGCTGAACATGATGGTCATGTTCGCGCTGGTGTTGGCCGTCGGCATTCTCGTTGACGGCGGCATCGTCGTCGTCGAATACGCGGACCGCCGCATGGCCGAGGGCGCTCGACGCCAGGAGGCCTACATGGAGGCCTCCAAGCGCATGTTCTGGCCGGTCGTCGCATCGACCGCGACGACCATTGCGGCCTTCCTGCCCTTCCTTTTCTGGGAGGACATCACCGGCGAGTTCATGAAGTATCTGCCGCTGACCCTCATCTTCGTGCTGACGTCTTCGCTGGTCGTAGCGCTCATTTTCACGCCGGTCCTCGGGTCCATGATCGGCTATCCGAAATGGCTGAAGGACCGCTTTGGGATCAAGGGCAAGACCGGGGGGCCGGCAGCCTATGAACTTGAAGAAGTTGACCCCAAGACCCTCGGCGGCCCTATCGGGGCTTATGCGCGCTTCCTCTCAGCGACCGTCCAGCGGCCCTTGCTGCTTCTCGCGGCAGCCGCGGCGTTCATCGGCGTCAGCATCGCCTCGTTCATGATTGCCTCGCCTGACATCGAGTTCTTCATCCGCTCGGACCGGGAGGAAGTCTTCATCCTCGTGCAGGGGCGCGGCAATCTTTCCGATCTGCAGAAATTCGAGATTACGAAAGAGGTCGCCGCCCGAGTCGAGGGGCATCCGGCCATCGAGCACGTCTACATCCAAACCGGACCAGCACTCTCGCGATCGCGTAATCTGCCGCCCGACACGATCGGCCAGGTCACCATCGACCTCGTCAAATATTCCGAACGGAAGAAGTCCCAACTCATTGTCGAAGAGCTGCGCGCGATGGTCGACGTCGTGCCCGGCGTCAAGACCGAGGTGCGTCAGCCGGAAAGCGGCCCGCCGATCGGTAAGGACGTTCAGGTCGAGCTCTCCTCGCTCGATTTCAACGCCATGGTTGCTGCGGCCAAGAGGCTCGGAGAGTTCGCCCGCACTGCAACAATCGACATGAACGGCGCGCCGGTTCACGTGTTCATGGATCAGGAGGACACGCTGCCCCTCCCCGGCATCGAGTGGTCGATGGAAGTCGACCGCGAACTCGCAGGCCGATACGGCCTCACGGTCAGTCAGGCCGGCGCGGCGCTGCAGTTCATGACCGCCGGCCTTCTCGTCGACAAGTACCGGCCGGACGATTCGGAGGACGAGATCGACATTCGCCTGCGCTATCCGGAAGAGGACCGATCAATTCTCGGGCTCGACGCCATCCGCGTGAACACGCCGCAAGGCGCGGTGCCTCTATCGAATTTTGTGACGCGCGAACCGAAGCCCCAGGTGGACCGAATCGTCCGCCGCAACGGCGCGCGCATCATCGAAGTCAAGGCCAACGCCAATACGCGCGTCGCCGGACGCGAGGTGAGCCAGGATCAGGCGATCGCCGAGATGCGGAAGTTCCTTGAATCGGGCGCGCTCGGGGACAACGTCGAATGGCGGATCCGCGGCGCTGATGAAGAGACGCAGAGCGCCGCGAACTTTTTTTTGGGGGCCATGGCTGCAGCCCTCTTCATGATCGCGCTCATTCTGCTGCTTGAGTTCAACAGCTTCTACCATGCTGGCCTGACGCTGACGGCGGTCGTCTTCTCCACTTTCGGGGTGATGCTCGGCGTCGCGCTGACGGGTCAGTATGTAAGCGTCATCATGACGGGGGTCGGGATCGTCGCGCTGGCTGGCGTCGTCGTGAACAACAACATCGTCCTCATCGACACCTACCAGCATCTGCGCCGGCGCGGCCTCGCGGTCGAGGAGGCGGTGGTGCGCACGGCGACGCAGCGATTGAGGCCCGTTTTCCTGACGACGCTGACGACCATCCTCGGTCTCGTGCCGATGGCGCTTGAACTCAATGTCGACTTCGCCGCCGGAACCATCAGCCGGGGATCGACCACGTCGGACTGGTGGGTTCTGCTCGCTTCGGCGGTGATCTACGGGCTCTCCTTCTCGACGCTGTTGACGCTGGTCCTGACGCCGGTGCTGCTTGCCGCGCCGACGGTCATCGGGAGGCGCATTTTTGCGCGCACGCTGCCGTCCAAGCCGTCCATGAGGCCGACATCCTCCATGGAGATGCAGGCGCCGAAGGCGGCGGAGTGAGCCGGTCGCCTATCTGCGGCCGAAGCCGAAGAGCGCGCCGAGGAAGCCGAAGATGAAAGTCAGGCCGCCCCACAGCACCGCGAAGCCGCCGGCCGCGTAGGCGGCGCCGTCGAGAGTGACGGGAACGGCGGGCTTGAACTCCTTCATCACCGACCGGCCGATGTCGCGGATCACCTCGTTCTCGGCCGCTTCGCGCATCAGGATCAGCGGCCGCACATAGGGGCCGGCGGCTTTCAGTTCATCCAAATGCGCCGAGAGCAGCTCAAATCGACGGATGGTCGTGGCGTACCCGGTGCACAGCGCTTCAAGCAGGCCGTCCGCCGTCTCGCACTCGATGAGGGCGCGGTCGCGCGTGTAGCCGTATTTGCCGACGTCGGCGTCGAACTGTTCGACAATGGGACGAAGCTCGTCCACCCGCCCGGTCAGATTCTGCATATACTGGAGCGTGTAGCCAGGCGCCTGGGAGCCGATGACCGCCCCGACTATGCCCGCCACCCCCGCGATGAACCGCGCCACCATGTGACCACCCCGCAACCAACCTACCCCATGTCATCCTTGCCGATGACGCTCGGGAAATCCAGCCCGAAGCCTCCGTTCAGGCAGCGGGTTTCCGGCGACGAAGAGCAGCCGCGAGACCCGCGATCCCGGTCGCGATCAAGAAGAGCCCCCCCGGAAGCGGGGTTTCGACCTCGGGCGTTTCGGGATCTTGGGGATTGCCGGGCGGGATGAAGCCCCCGCCAAAGCCCGGTGGAATAAGAACGCCCGGCATCTGAGGCGAATCGGCCGCGAAGGGGCCCGAGGTCGGGTCCGCCAGAGGATCCGGCGCGAGCGCGAGGCTGAAAGGGGCGACGGGCACTTGCGGCAAATCGCCCGCCAAGACCGGCTCGCCGCCGGCGATGGCTGCGGTCAGGGCGCGGGACAGCGCCCCGTTTCGGATCCGAGATGGCCCTCTGTAGGCATGGCGCTCGACGGTCGCATGATGCGCGTGCCCCCCCTCCCCCGGCGGGCGGCAGTCCTGCATCCGGTCAAATTGCCGGAGCGCGGGCAGGCGCACCTCCCGGTAGCAGTCCCAGAAATCGGTGGTTCCGCGGGCTCCGAAATCCTGTTCGACCAAGTTTCTATCGAGACGGGGCGACCGGCTCGCCCCTTCGGCCATCCCGATTTGAAACGCCACCGGCACGCCCACGCAGACGAGGGCGAGAAAGGCGATCAGTCCAAGAGCGACGCGGCGGCGATTCATAACCCGGGGCCAGAGCTGTCCCCCGCAGCCGTTCAAGATCGGCGCCAGCGCTAACCTCTTGTTAGGGATTTCGGGGCGCAAAAGCCTTGCGCGGAGAGGATCGCCGGACTATTTGTTGCGCAACACGCTATCGAAGATTTCGAAAGCGGCCCCTTCGGGGGCCGCTTTTTCGTTAGCCTTCGCCGGCGCGTTTCAATTCGGGACGATCGTGGCCGCGCAGGAGTCTTCCATCGCCAAGCTTATCGGGCCGGCCGTCGCCGCTGCGGGTTTCGAACTCGTCCGCGTGAGGATCACCGGCCGCGACGTGAAGACGCTTCAGGTCATGGCCGAGCGTCCGGACAAGACCATGTCAGCCGACGACTGCGCCCTGCTGTCGCACGCGCTCTCGCCGCTGCTTGATGAGAAGGACCCGATCGCCGGCTCTTACCGCCTTGAGGTGTCGTCGCCGGGCATCGATCGTCCCCTGACGCGCCTTAAGGACTACGAGGACTGGCAGGGCTACGAGGCCAAGATGGAACTCAACCGCATGGTCGAGGGCCGCAAGCGCCTCAAGGGCGTCGTCGCCGGAACCGAAGGCGCGGCGGTGCTCTTCGACATTGAAGGCGAGAGCGAGACCGCGGTCATCCCTTTCGAGTGGATCGCCGACGCCAAGCTCATCCTCACCGACAACCTTATCCGCGAAAGCCTCAAGGCGGCCAAGACGGCCGCCAAAGAACAGAAAACGGAGACCCCTCATGAACGCGATTAGCGCCAACCGGCTCGAACTCATCCAGATCGCCGACGCCGTGGCGCGCGAAAAATCCATCGACAAGTCGTTGGTGATCGAGGCGATGGAGGACGCCCTCGCCCGCGCGGCCCGCTCGCGTTACGGCCATGAGACGAACGTTAAAGCCGAGATCAACCCGAAAACGGGCGAGACAAAGCTGTGGCGCCTCCTTGAGGTCGTCGAAATCATCGAGAACGACTCGACGCACATCACGCTCGCCGAGGCGCTGCGCAAGAACCCGGAAGCCAAGATCGGCGATTTCATGTCGGAGCCGCTGCCGCCGATCGAGTTTGGGCGCGTCGCCGCCATGTCGGCGAAGCAGGTCATCACCCAGAAGGTGCGCGACGCCGAGCGCGATCGTCAGTACGAGGATTTCAAGGACCGAATCGGCGAGATCGTGAACGGCATCGTCAAGCGCGTCGAATACGGCCATGTGATTGTCGATCTCGGCAAGGCCGAAGCGGTCATCCGGCGCGACCAGCAATTGCCCCGCGAGGCCTATCGCAACGGCGACCGGGTGCGCGCCTTCGTCATGGACGTGCGCCGCGAAGCCCGCGGTCCCCAGATATTCCTGTCGCGTTCGCATCCGCAGTTCATGGCCAAGCTGTTCGAACAGGAAGTGCCCGAGGTCTATGACGGCGTCATCACCATCAAGGCGGTGGCTCGCGATCCCGGCAGCCGCGCCAAGATCGGCGTCCATTCCAAGGACAGTTCGGTCGATCCGGTCGGCGCCTGCGTCGGCATGCGCGGCAGCCGGGTGCAGGCGGTGGTGAACGAGCTTGGCGGCGAGAAGATCGACATTGTCCCGTGGTCGCCGGACCCGGCGACCTTCGTCGTCAATGCGCTCGCGCCCGCCGAGGTGACCAAGGTCGTGCTCGACGAGGAATCCGACCGAATCGAGGTGGTGGTTCCCGACGAACAGCTGTCGCTCGCGATCGGCCGCCGCGGCCAGAATGTACGGCTCGCCGCGCAACTCTCGGGCTTCGAGATCGACATCATGACGGAGAAGGAAGAGAGCGAGAAGCGGCAGGCTGAGTTCAAGACCCGGTCCGAACTCTTCATGCAGGCGCTCGACGTCGACGACATGATGGCGGGACTTCTCGTTTCAGAGGGCTTCGCCAAGATTGAGGAGATCGCCTTGATCGACGTCGAGGAGCTGACCTCAATCGACGGCCTTGACGAGGAGACGGCTCAGGAACTTCAGGCTCGGGCCAACGACTATCTCGAGGAAGAGGCCAAGAAGCTCGACGCGCGGCGCCGGGAACTCGGCGTCGACGATGCGCTGGTCGACATGGAAGGACTCGATCTGAAGATGGTCGTGGCGCTCGGCGAGAACGGCGTGAAGTCGATTGAGGACCTTGCCGGCTGCGCGACTGACGATCTGACCGGTTGGACCGAGCGCGCCGGGGAGGAAAAGAAGCACTTCGACGGCATGCTCGAAAGCTTCAAGATCAGCGCGGCGGACGCTGAGGACCTCATCATGCGCGCCCGCCTTGCGGCGGGCTGGGTGACCGAAGAAGACCTGAAGAAGCCGGAAGCGCCGGCGGAGGAACAAGCGCCTGCCGGGACCGTCTGACATTGCGCCGCGCCATGAGCGCCGCTGCATCGCGACAGGCTCGACTGGCGAGAGAGACATGCTGCTGCGCTTCGTGCGCAGCCCGGATGGCGAGGTCGTAGCCGATCTTTCGGAGAAGCTCCCGGGGCGGGGGGCCTGGGTTTCCTCACGCCGGGACTGTATCGAGCACGCAACGGCCAAAGGCCTCTTCGCGAGGGCTTTCAAGGCGGGCGTCGCCCGACCCCTCCCGAGCGACGCCGCCCGATTCAGCGGCGAGGTGGCGGAGGCGATCAGGGCAAGGGCCCTCAACGCCCTCGGCATGGCGCGTCGCGCCGGGGCGGCCGCCGCAGGCTTCGAAAAGGTTCGCGACTGCGCCGCCGCGGGGCGCGCGGCCGTTCTCCTGATCGCCGCGGACGCCGGCGAAAGCGGGGTTGAAAAGCTCCGCCGGGCCGCCGGCCGGGCGGCGCTTATTCGGGCATTCAGCGCCGAGGAGCAATCAGCGGCGCTCGGCCTTCAAAACGCGGTTCATGTCGCCCTGCTGCGGAGCGCGCACGCCGAGCGGTTCTTGCGGGAAGCTCGGCGCCTGGCGGGTTTCCTCGACGACGGCTCTGTGACGCTGAGCTGTCCTCTGTCTGAGTAGTAGACCGGAAGCCGCGCGGGCTGTATGTCCATGCCCGGCCTTCGAGGAAAGGCCTTCCGGGCCCTTGTTGATTGCGAAGCCCGCCGCTTCTGGAGCGGCGACACGGAGTTTGAATGACGGACGACGTCGAGACGAAAACTGAAGCGAGCGCAAAGCCCGCGCGGAAATCACTGTCGTTGCAGCGCACTGAAAAAGGCGCGGTGCGACAGAGCTTCAGCCATGGCCGTTCGAAGACGGTCGTCGTCGAGACCAAGCGCCGGCGCGTTCTTGGGAAGAAGGACGAAGACGAGAAGGCGCCGGAGATCAAATCGGCGCCTGTCCCGGAAGCGCCGCGGCCTAAGCTTGTTGAAACTGCGGCCCCGGCCAAGCCCGCCGTCCTTCGGACGCTGTCGGAAGAGGAGAAGAATCTTCGCGCCGCCGCCCTTGTCCAGGCCCGCAAGGACGAAGACATGCGCCGCAAGCGCGAGGAAGCCGAGCGCTCGGAACGAGAAGCTCGCGAGGCCGCGGAAAGAGCCAAGCTTGAGGAGGCGCGCCGTCAGCAGGCGGAGGATGAGTCCCGTCGAAGCCGCGAGGTCGAAGCGCGCCGCCGCGAGGAAGAAAAGGCGCGCCAGGCGCTCGAGGAAGAAGAGCGCGAACGCAAACGACGGAGCGCGCTGAAAGAAGCCCGGGGCAAAGGCAAGGACGATGCGGCTCCGGCGCCGGACTTCGAGGCGGACAAGGACAATCCCCTCGCGAAATTGGGCGGCAGGCTCAAGACCAAGCGTAAACCGCTCATAGACAAGGGCGAGCGCGAGGACGCCTCGAAAGAGCAGCCGCGCCGCCGCGCCGGCAAGCTCACGATCAGCAATGCGCTCGACGACGAAGACCGCCAACGCTCGCTTGCGTCGGTCAAGCGCGCCCGCGAACGCGAGAAACTCGCGCGCCAGCAGATGGGCGGCGGCCAGATCATCCGACGCGAGGTCATTATTCCCGAAACAATCACCGTGCAGGAGCTCGCGAGCCGCATGTCCATGCGTGCGGTCGATCTCGTCAAGGAGCTGATGAAGCAGGGCCAGATGGTGACGGCGAACGCGACGCTCGACGCCGACACCGCGCAGCTGATCGTCGAGGATCTGGGACACACGCCGCGCCGCGTCGCTGAAGCCGACGTCGAAGAAGGCGTCTTCGGCGCCGACGATCGGGACGGCGACCTGCAGCCGCGCCCTCCTGTGGTCACGGTCATGGGACACGTTGATCACGGAAAGACGTCCTTGCTCGATGCGCTGCGCCATACCGATGTCGTTTCGGGCGAGGCCGGCGGCATCACGCAGCATATCGGCGCTTACCAAGTCGAGCTTGCAGGCGGCAAGAAGGTTACCTTCCTCGATACGCCGGGCCACGCAGCTTTCACACAGATGCGGGCGCGCGGCGCCAAGGTGACGGACATTGTCATTCTTGTGGTTGCGGCCGACGATTCGATCATGCCCCAGACCGTTGAGGCCATTAATCACGCCAAGGCGGCGCAGGTTCCGATCATCGTCGCGATCAACAAGATCGACAAGCCGTCCGCCAACCCGAACAAGGTTCGCACGGACCTGCTGCAGCATGAGATTCAGGTCGAAGGCATGGGCGGCGAAGTGCAGGACGTCGAGGTCTCTGCGCTGAAGAAGACCAATCTCGACGGGCTGCTCGACGCGATCCTTCTGCAGGCGGAGCTTCTCGACCTCAAGGCCAACCCCAATCGGGCGGCCGAAGGATCGGTGGTGGAGGCTCGTCTTGACAAGGGACGCGGCGCCGTGGCGACGCTTCTGGTCCAACGAGGAACACTGAAGCGCGGCGACATCCTCGTCGTCGGCTCGGAATGGGGGCGCGTCCGCGTTCTCAATAACGACAAGGGCGAGCAGATTCAGAGCGCCGGACCAGCCATGCCGGTCGAGTTGCTGGGCCTTAACGGCGTGCCCGAACCAGGCGAGCAGTTCGCGGTCGTCGAGTCGGAAGCCCGCGCCCGAGAAGTCGCCGAGTTCCGAGCGCGCAAGAAGCGCGAAAAAGCATCCGCCAAATCCTCCGGCACGTCGCTCGAGCAGATGATGGCGCAGCTTCAGGACGCGGAGATCAAGGAGCTGCCGCTTGTCATCAAGGGCGACGTCCAGGGTTCGGTTGAAGCGATCGTCGGCAGCCTCGAGAAGCTGTCGACCAGCGAAGTGCGGGTGCGCGTGCTTCACACCGGCGTCGGCGGCATTTCCGAAAGCGACGTGATCCTCGCTCAGGCGTCGAAGGCGCCGGTCATCGGGTTCAACGTGCGCGCCAACAAGGACGCCCGCGACTTCGCGGAGCGTCACAACGTCGAGATACGCTATTACTCGATCATCTACGACCTGATCGACGACATCAAAGGCGCGCTCTCCGGCATGCTCGCGCCTGAATTGCGCGAAACTTTCCTCGGCAACGCCAGAATTCTGGAAATCTTCAACATCACCAAGCACGGCAAAGTCGCCGGCTGCCGGGTCGAGGAAGGCGCCGTCCGCCGCGGCGCAAAGGTGCGCCTGATCCGCGACAACACGGTTATTCACGAAGGAGAGCTCTCGCAGCTCAAGCGCTTCAAGGACGACGTCTCCGAAGTGCCGATGGGCCAGGAATGCGGCATGAGCTTCGCCAATTACGAGGACTTGAAGGTCGGCGACGTGATCGAGTGCTTTGCGGTCGAAAAAGTGACGCGGACGCTCTGAAGGGACCGCGCATTGGGGCGCGACGCCCGCAAGCAATCCGCAACGATCCGTCGGTAGAAGTCGGTCATGGCCTACCGGACCCTCAACGCGGCCTGCGTGGTCGAGACCATCTCCCGCCTCGAACTGCGGATCGCCGCTCGGTTCCCGGCGGCCGGGCTTCGCAGCGTCTGCAAGACTCTTCATGAAACGGCGACGCGGTGCGCGGCCGAAGCCGAACGGCTAAACCAGCCTGCTCTGGCCGTCAGGCTTTCCGTGTACGGCGTCTGGCTTCTAGGAGCGGCGGCGCTCGCCTGGCTCGTCACCTCTGTCCACTTCGAAGCCGTCGAACTCGAGGCGGCGCCGCTCATCCAGATCCTCGAGCCCGCGATGAACATCGCGGTGCTGGTCGGCATCGGCGTCGTGTCGCTTGGTCAGCGTGAGACCCGCATCAAGCGCGCGCGGGCGCTCGACTACTTGCACGAACTCCGCTCGATCGCCCATGTCGTCGATATGCATCAGCTGACCAAGGATCCGGGCCGCAGCGGGGCGAAGGCGCTTCCGGCGACGGAGCACTCCCCGAAGGAAACTCTTCCGCCCGCCCTGCTCGAGCGCTATCTCGACTACTGCACGGAGATGCTGTCCCTGACGGGCAAGCTCGCCGCGCTACTAGCGCAGAGCTGCAAGGATGCCGAGGTCGCAGACGCAGCGAGCGACGTCGAATCGCTGACCACCGGACTTGCTCAGAAGATCTGGCAGAAGATGACGCTTTTGAAGCGACCCTAAGGCTTGAGCGCCAGCGAACCCATGGTCGAGGCGCTTTCGAGCTTCGCTTGCGCCGCGCCCGCTTCGTCCAGACGAAAGGTCGCCGGCGGATCGACACGGATGCGTCCTGATTCCATGAGATCGAAGAGCGCGGACGCCATGCCCGCAAATCGCTCCGGCGTCGCATAATGAAAAAGCGAGGGCCGCGTCAAAAACAGCGAGCCGCGGCGACCAAGCTCCAGCGGCGCGATCGACGGAACGGGGCCCGAAGCGTTTCCGTAGGAGACCATCATGCCCCTCGGCGCGAGACTGTCGAGCGAGTCGGCAAAGGTCGCCGCGCCGACAGAGTCATAGACCACGTCGACGCCCGCCCCGCCGGTCACATCGCGCACGGCGGCTGAGATCGACTCCGTCTTCGTCCGGACGATCGCATGAGCTGCGCCGAGGCGGCGCGCGGCCGCCGCCTTCTCGTCATTGCCGACAACTGCGATGACCTCGGCGCCGAGCAGGGCGGCCCATTGCGTCAGTATGGTCCCGACGCCGCCGGCGGCGGCGTAGACGAGCGCCTTTGCGCCGCGAGCTACGGGATAGACCTGGCGCAGCAGCATTTCAGCCGTAAGCCCCTTCAGGAATGAGGCGGCGGCGATGTCAGCGCCGATCGCGGCCGGCAACGGCGCCGCGCGCCAGGCGGCGACCGCGGTCTGTTCGGCGTAGCCGCCTCCGGTGGAGAGATAGACCGCGCGGTCCCCGACCCGGAAGCCCGACACGCCCGCTCCGACGGCGACGACTCGGCCCGCGCCTTCGCAGCCCAGCACCACGGGCAGCGCGACCGGATAGAGTCCCTTGCGTTGATAGAGGTCGATGAAATTGACGCCGCAGAACTGGTTCTCGACGACGATCTCGCCTTCCGACGGCGACGGGGCCGGACGCTCCTCAAGCCTCAGCGCGTCGGGACCGCCATGCGCCGCCAAAACAATCGCTCTCATTGCGACCGCACCCGAATGACCTCAATCGCTTCTCGCATCCCGCGTTCGGTGCGGCAATGGCGGCGTCAACTGAGCAGGCGTTCGATTTCGGCGCGGCGCTCGAGCAACGCGCGACGACCCTCGGCGATGAATTCGTCGGCCCGGTCGAACGCAGTGGGAAGCGCGTCGCGCATGTCGGGCGCGAGCGCGATGTCCGGCGGATGGGTTTGCGCATGCGCTCGGGCGAGGTGCATCTGGAAAATGTCGGCGGCCGCATAAGCGGTTTCGAAAAGGTGGGGACGCGCGCGCGAGCGCGCCTTGGCGCTCTCGATCTGCAGCTCGACGAGGCGGCGCGTGTCTTCCAATAGCTTGGCGATCGAGGCGGAGACTGTCGCGGTTGTCGCGGCGACCTGACCCTCATGCTTTTCCGCCGAAACTGCAGCCCCGCGAACCACCGGCGGCGGCGGATTGAAACGGTCGAGAACCCGGGGCACCGCATTGAGATCGACCGAGACGACCACGTCGGCGCCAAGAGCGCGGGCAAGATTGACCGGCGCCGGATTGGCTATGGCCCCGTCGACGAGCCAGCGGGCGTCGCGCCGGACCGCATGAAACAGGACCGGAATGGCGCTTGAGGCCCGCGCCGCCTCGATGAGCGATCCCTCGGTGAGCCAGACTTCCTCGCCGGTGCCGAGATCGGCCGCGACCGCGCCGTATCTCACCGGCAGATCCTCGATGCGGCGGTCGAAGGATTCGAAGGCCTTGAACGCCGGCGCGGCGTCCACAAGGCCCCCGCGCGAGACGCTGAAGGCGAAGCTCTGCAGGGCCGACAACGGCTTGAGCTCGCGCGCCCATGCCTCGAACTCCTTCAGGGCGCCGACGAGATATGCGCCCCCGACCAGCGCTCCGACCGAGCAACCTGCAATGACGTCGGGCCTGAGGCCGATCTCTTCTAGCCCCTTGAGCACGCCGACATGGGCCCAGCCGCGTGCGGCGCCCGAGCCAAGAACAAGACCGAATTTCTTCACGTGATCCGATCCGTGTAAGGACTTGTTCACCAATCTCCAAAATCGTGTTGAAAGTTTGAACGGCGATGCGGGGCCCGTCAACTGCGGCTTAACCATGAAGCCCCATTGTGCCGTCCAGCGAGGCCGCCATGGATGTCCGTTCGACGCCGCTACTGTCGGCGCTCACCGAGCGCCTCAAATTCCTGTCGGCGCGCACGGGCGTGATCGCAGAGAATATCGCCAACGCCGACACGCCGGGCTATGCGGCGCGCGATCTGAAGCAATCGCCGGCGTCGGCCGCATCGATCCCGCTCAGGACCTCCGATGCGCGCCATGTCGGCACGACCGGGCCCGCGGCGCGTCCGCCGGTCGCCGCGCCCGCGCCGGACGGCGACGCCGGCATCAACGGCAATCGTGTCTCGATTGAGACGCAGATGATGAAGCTTTCTGAAACCCGCTTGGATTACCAGCTCGCCTCCGCCATCTACCGCAAGAGCGTCGAACTCATCCGGCTCGCCGCTCGGGGCGGCAGGTGACGCTGCTGATTGGAAACGCACATGGATAATCTGTCCGCCGCCCTCGAGATTTCAGCCGCCGGCATGCGGGCCCAATCCGGCCGTATTCGGATCGTCGCGGAGAATATCGCCAACGCCTCGTCGACGGCTGAAGCGCCGGGGCTCGATCCCTATCGCCGTCAGGTGCCGGTGTTCGCCAGCCATCTTGACCGCCGACTCGGAGCGCGCCTCGTCGAGATCAACCGCGTCGCATTGGATCCTTCCGCCTTCACGCTGAAGTTCGACCCCTCGCATCCGGCCGCCAATGACGAGGGTTATGTCGAATTCCCGAACGTCAACCCGCTCGTCGAAATGATGGATTTGCGTGAAGCCCAGCGTAGCTACGAGGCGAATCTCGGGGCGCTCGATTCCGCGAGGTCAATGGCGGCAGCGACCCTTAGAATTCTGGAGTGACCGATGACGAGACGATCGCCCGTCGACGATCCTGTCGCGCGTCTCGATCCCGAGGTCGCGGCGCTGGTGCGCGCCTGCAAGGCGGCGGATGAAGAGGCGCGCGCCCGCAATCGCGGGATCGACTGGCGGCCCGACGGAAATCCGACCGAGTTCAATCTGAAAATGGGACCGATGGCGGTCCTTTGCCTCGCCGCCGGCGTCCTTTCCGCTCTCGGAGGCCTTGTTCTTTTCAACTGGCCGACGGCCGGCGCGCTGCACCTGCTCGTCTCGCAACTGCCGGCGGCGGGGCTTATCGCCTACGCCTTTGCGCGGCACTCGAAGAACTCAGGGCGCACTTAAAACCCAAAATACGAGCATGTCGATCGACAGCCTTAGAGCCGCGCAATCCTACCAAGCCGCCGCCCGTATCGGCGAAGGGGCGGCGCGCGCGGATCCTGCGCCGGAAGCAAAGAGCGCAGGGTTTTCAACGCTGGTGCAGGCGGCGATTGCAGAAACTTCGACAGCGCTGCGCGCCGGCGAGGCCGCCGCGGCGCAAGTCGCGGCCGGAAAAGCAAGCCTCGTCGATGTCGCGACTGCCGTCTCCGCCGCCGAGGTAAGCCTCGAGACCGCGATCGCGGTGCGCAACAAGGTCGTCGAGGCCTATCAGGAAATCATGCGGATGCCGATCTGATCGGCCCGCTTAACCTTCCGCTTACCGTCGCGTCACGTCGCCTTAACCATGCTGCCGGCAAAATCTGCCGATGGACGCCGCTATCATTCTCGATATCGCGCGCCAAGCGTTCTGGGTGACGCTTGTCGTGTCCGGGCCGGCCATGGCGGCCGGGCTTCTCGTCGGCGTCGCCATCGCGCTCATTCAGGCGCTGACCCAGGTCCAGGAGGCCACGCTCGTATTCGTCCCGCGTCTGGTCGTCATGTTTCTCGTAATCGCAGTCGCGCTTCCCTTCATGGGCGCCGCTCTTGGGGACTTCTCAATCAGGCTCTTTGAAACCATCGCCGGCGGGGCCGTCGCGCCGTGAGCGCCCAGTCGCTCCTTGACGCATTGCCGATCGACGCCTTTGTCGCGTTCGCCGTATTCTGCCGCGTCGGCGCCTTCTTCATGACAGCGCCGGCCTTCGGCGATTTCGCGCTCTCGCCTCGCCTTCGACTTGCGACCGCCCTGGCGGTCGCGGCGGCGATGGCGCCCGCGGCGGCGTCGCACTATCCGGACTGGGCTGGCGGGGCGGCGCTCCCGCTGATGACCAGCCTCATCCTCACCGAAATCCTCGCTGGCGCCTTTCTCGGGCTTGTCGCGCGGGCCTTCGTCAGCGCGCTCAACGTCGCCGGACAGGTTGCCGCGCTGCAGTCGGGATTTTCTCTTGCCCAGATTTTCGATCCGAGCCAGCAACTGCAAGGCGCGATAGTGGCCGGCTTCTTCGCGGTCCTCGGAACAACGCTGATCTTTGCGACGGGCCTGCATCACGTGCTGCTCCTCGCCCTCGCCGATTCTTACGCGCTTATGGCCCCGGGCCGCGGGATCAACATCGGCGACATGAGCGAGGCCGTGACGGGCGCCGTCGGCGACGCGTTCTCGCTTGGGGTCCGCCTGGCCGCGCCTTTCATCCTCTTCGGTCTCGTGTTCCAGGCGGGCGTCGGCGTCCTGTCGCGCCTGATGCCGCAGGCTCAAGTCTTTTTCATGCTGATGCCCGCGAACCTCGCTATCGGGCTTTTGCTCCTGATGCTGACGACCGGGCTCATCATGTCGGCTTTCATAGCAAGCCTTGACGCTTTCCTGGCGCCATTCATCTCGAGGTAGCGATGGCCGAGCCGAGCGACGAGGCCCAGCGCACCGAAGACCCGACGCCGAAGCGCCTCGAAGAAGCGCGCCGGCGCGGCGACGCGCCAAAGAGCCAGGAAGCGATCGCGCTTGCAGCTTTCGCCGCCGCCTTCCTCGGCCTGTGGCTCGCGGCCGGCCCCGCGGCGCGCGATCTTGGCGCGATCGGCGCCGCCTTCATTGATCACCCCCACGAGTTCCAGGTTAACGCCGGATCCCTGCAACGACTTTATCGGGCGCTCGTAGGCGCGGCGGGACTTGCCGTCGGCGGCGTCGGCCTCCTCTTTTGCGTCGCCGCCCTTCTTTCCCACATCGGACAGGCGCGACCGGCGCCCGACTTCACACGCCTTGCGCCGGCGCTCGCGAAGATATCGCCGATTGAAGGGCTGAAGCGGATTTACGGGCCCGCGGCCCTGTTCAATTTCCTCAAGGGCCTTTTCAAGATCCTTATCGTGGGCGCAATCCTCGTCTATGCGCTCTGGCCGGACCGCGATCTCCTAGCACGGCTCGTGGGCGCCGGCGAACCAAGCCTGCTCAGCGTCCTCAACGACGAGATTTTGAAACTCTTCGGGTTCGCCACGCTGGCCATGATGGTCCTTGCCGCCTTCGACTACGCGATACAGGTTCGCTCATGGAAGAAGCGGCTGCGCATGACGAAAGAGGAGGTGCGCCGCGAACTGAAGGAGAGCGAGGGAGATCCGATCATCCGCGGCCGCCTGAAACGCGAGCGTGACATGCGAGGACGACGGCGCATGGTCGCGGCCGTCAAGGACGCAACGGTCCTGATCATGAACCCCACGCACTACGCCGTAGCGCTCCGCTACGACGAGACGCGCGACGAGGCGCCGGTCTGTCTCGCCAAGGGCGCCGACGAAACGGCGCTTCGGATGCGCGCCGCCGCCAACGAGAATGGCGTGCCAGTAGTCGAAAACCCGCCGCTCGCCCGAGCCCTACATGCGAGCGTTGAAATCGACGGCGAAATTCCGGTCGAACACTACGAGGCCGTCGCCAGGGTGATCGGCGTCATCCTGAGGAAAGCTGGCGCCGACGCGGCGACGCCAAAGACCCCTAGCTCGCGTTAACCCTTCGTTAACCCGCCCTCATACTCAATCGGACCCTATGGCGGAGCCCGGCGAAGCACCTCATAGATTTTGGTTCTGCAATTTTGGGGCGACCTCCTGAACGTGACCCGCGCGCGCTCTTCTGCACAGCCAAAGGCCGAATTCGACGCGCCCCGTCCGCCCGGCGCGGATGAAATCCTTGAACTCATCCGCGAACGCGACCGACGGGCGACTGCTTCTCCGGCGCCGCCCCCCCCGGCAACCCGAAGCTGGAGTCTCCTTTCAACCGCCGCCCACGGGGCGATCGCAGGTACGGCGCTTGCCGGGGGAGTCCTCCTTCTTTCGTCGCCTGCATTCTCCGACCCGGTGAAGCTGCTCGCCGGCGGATTGAGCCTTGCCGCGGCGTTCATCCTTGGCGGCGCCCGGCTGGTTGAATCCCGCCTGGGATCCGGGCCGGTCGCCAGAGCCCAGCTCGCCGGCGCCGAGATGCTGTCGGCGCTGAACCTTGCCGAGCGCATTCTCGACGCCGACAAGGATGCTCGCCTCGTGACGCGCCGCGACGGCGTCGTCGTCTACGCGAACCCCGCTTATGCGCGCCTTGCGGCCGAGGCAGGGGTCGCCGGGCCGGCCGTGATGCCGCCGCGCATCGACCGGCTTTTCGCTCAGCAGGGAGTCGAATCGACGAAAGTGTTTCGGCTGTGCCGGGCGGCCAAAAGCGCGGCCGAGGCGCAGGAGATCGTCTATCAGCAAATGGGTCTCGCCGGCGGCGGCGCGCGGCGGCGTTTCGAGGTGAGCGTCCGGCCGGCCCCGGGCGCTCCCGATTACGTCGCGTGGCGAATCCGCGAGCTCGAAACGGACGATGCTGCCGCCGATACGCTGGCCGCGGCGTTCGCCGACTATCTTCGTCCTGTCTTCGCCATCGAAAAGTCCGGACAGATCGCCTGGGCCAACGCCGCCATGCGCGCGGCCCTCGGGGCCGACAAAGGCGCGTTTCATCACATCGACCGCATGGTCCTCGGCGAAACCTCGGACATCGTGCGCAAACTCTGGCAGGTCGACGCCGCGACAATATCAGCGAAGATCCGTGGGCGGAACGGCGAGCCGCTGGACGCGAGCTTGCGCGCCTTCCGACGCGGCGGCGTCGGCGAAGGGTTTGTCTGCGTGGAGATGACGACGGACGCAGAAGCGCCCGCCTTGGAAGAAGAGGCCGCCCTCTCCGCCGACCTTGCCGACGCGCCCTTCGGCGTCGCGGTGGTCGAGGGCGAAGTCGGGGGCGACGCCCGCATTGTCGAAGCGAACAAGGCGTTTTCGGACATTTTCGGCGGCGTGAAAAAGAATGCGCCGCTGGCGCGCCTTATCGACGGCGCGGCGATCGAAGAGCTCGCGGCCGAAATCCGCCGGAGATCGTCGGCCGGCGGCGCGCCGAGACCGGTCGAGACCTCGGTCAGGACAGGCGTCCGGCCCGGCGCCTATGCGATCTATGCAAGGCCGGCCCGGCGCCGGCGGGGCGGCTACGGCGCGCGCCGCACCGTCATTTTTGCGACCGACGTCTCAGAGAGGAAGCTGATGGAGGCCGAGTACCGGCGCGACCAGAAGCTCGCCTCCATCGGCAAGGTGACCGGCGAAATCGCTCATGATTTCAACAACCACCTGCAGGTTGTCCTTGGAAATTGCGAACGCCTGATGCTGCGACATCCGGCCGGCGATCCCGACTATCATGAGCTCGGTCAGATCCGCGGCAATGCGCTGCGCGGGTCCAACATGATCAGGCAGCTGCTGGCCTTCTCCCGCAATCAGACGCTGACGCGTCAGGCGCTCTCCATAACCGAGCTGCTGCGCGAGTGGACGCAGTTTCTCAACCGAGCCGTCGGTGAAAGGGTTCAGATCGAGCTCGTGAACGGACGGGGTCTGCCTCCCGTACGCGTCGACAAGAGCGCTTTCGAAAACGCGCTGATGAACCTCGCGGTCAATGCGCGCGACGCCATGGGCCCCGCAGGCGGCAGGCTCACGATCCGAACAAGCGCACTGTCGGCCGAGGAAGTCGCTGCGCTCGGCGTGCCGGGGCTCGCGCCCGGCGCTCACTTGTTGATTGAAATATCGGATACCGGCCCCGGCGTGCCGGTGGAAATCCGGGACAAGATTTTCGAGCCGTATTTCACCACCAAGCAGGAAGGAAAGGGAACGGGGCTCGGCCTTGCGACCGTTTACGGCCTTGTGACCCAGATGGAAGGGGCCATCATCGTCGACGATGCGCCGGGCGGCGGCGCTCTTTTCAAGATTTATCTCCCGGCTTTTGAGGGCGCGCTCGAGGCCCCGTCGCCTGCGCCGTCTCCGAAAGGCGCGGTCGATCTGACGGGGGCCGGCCGCATACTCGTCGTCGAGGACGAAGACTCGGTTCGCAATTTCGTCGTCACGGCGCTCGAGGAATTCGGCTACGAAGTGACGACAGCCGCCGACGCCGAGGCGGCGTTGAAGATCATCGCCGAAGACAGGAGCTTTGACCTCGTCCTCAGCGACGTGATGATGCCGGACGTCGACGGGCCAACCTTCATCGCCCGCGCTCGCGCCGAACTCAACCTGTCGGCGAAAGTTTTGTTCATGTCGGCCTATGCGGAATCGGCGATCCGGGACCAGATCGATTCTCTCCATGCGGTCGCTTACATACAGAAGCCTTTCACCCTGAAGGGTCTGGCCGCCAAAGTAAAAGAGACCATGAAGCCGGCGCAGGCGGAAGCGGCCTGAGGCCGCGCGCCTGTTGCAGGGCTTTGCGCGCAACTCCGCGAGGCCCTAAGCTTGATGAATGCGCCTCTTTTTCCTGCTCGGGCTGTTCGCTCTGGTTGCACCGCCCGCTGCGGCGTCCGGCGACGATTGGCCCGCCTTTGGCGGAGACGCCGGCGCCCGGCGCTACTCGGCGGCCGGGGAGATCACGCCGGCGAATGTGCGCCGCCTCTACAGAGCCTGGACCTTCAAAACCGGGCATGCGTCGTATGACCCCGAGCTGATCCGGCGCTCGAAGTTCGAAGCGACCCCGATCCTCGCGGAGGACCGGCTGGTTCTGTGCACGCCCTTCAACGTGGTCATCGCGCTCGATCCCGGAACCGGCAAGGAGATCTGGCGGCACGACCCGAAGATCAATCTAGAGCAGCGGCCGGCCAACAAGTTCACCTGCCGGGGCGTTGCCTACTGGCGCGACCCGGGCGCGGCGCCGGGAGCCGCCTGCGCCGCGCGCATCCTGACCGGGACCAATGATCACCGCCTCGTCGCGCTCGATCTTGACGACGGCTCTCGCTGCGCCGCGTTCGGCGAGAACGGAGAGGTCAAAATCGATCCCGCGTTCGAGCTTGCCTGGCCGGGCGAGTTCCAGATCACGTCGCCCCCGGTCGTGATCGGCGACACCGTCGCGGTCGGTTCGGCGATTTCAGACAATGTGAGCGTCGAGGCGCCGCGCGGGACCGTGCGAGCCTTCGACATCCGCACAGGAGCGCCGAAATGGTCGTTTGATCCCATTCCACGGGAGGCTGCCGCAGCGGCGGCCTTGGGCTGGGCGGGGCCGACGATCCCGGTCGAAGGCCACGCCAATGTCTGGGCGCCGATGACCGCCGACCCTCAGCGCGGACTTATTTTCCTCCCAACGTCAAGTGCAAGTCCGGACTTCTTCGGCGGCATGCGCCCGGGGAATAATCGCCACGCCAACTCGATCGTCGCGCTGGAGGCGGCCACGGGAACCGTGCGCTGGGCGTTCCAGACGGTGCATCACGACGTGTGGGACTACGACGTTCCGGCGGCCCCGTTGCTCGCAACCATCCGCACCGGCGGAAATGCGCGCGACGTCGTCATTTCAGCGGCCAAGACCGGTCTAGTGTTTACGCTCGATCGGGATACGGGCGAGCCCGTTTTCCCGATCGAGGAGCGTGCGGTCCCTCAAGGCGGCGCTGCGGGCGAAGCGCTCGCGCCAACCCAGCCCTTTCCGACCAAGCCGCCGGGTCTTGCGCCGACGGTCGTCAAGCCGGAGGACGCCTGGGGCCTGACGCCGTTCGATCGGGCCGCCTGCCGGCGCGCCATCGCGGCGGCCCGCGCCGAGGGCCTTTACACGCCCCCGAGCGAGCAGGGGACCATCCTCTATCCGTTCACCGGGGGCGGCGCGAACTGGGGCGGCGGGGCCTTTGATCCGTCTACGAACCTCTACTACGTGAACACGTCGAGCCTGATGCATCTCATCACGCTGGTGCCTCGCGCAAAGACCGATAATGAGTGGCATAGCGTGCCGAACGGCGAGCATGCGCCGATGCGCGGCGCCCCCTACGCGATGCAGCGCCAGACCATGCTGAGCCCCCTCGGGCTGCCCTGCAACCCGCCGCCGTGGGGGCTGCTGCACGCCGTCGACATGGCCACCGGCGAGATTCGCTGGCAGTCCGTGCTCGGAACGACCGAGGAACTGGCGCCGCTCGGCCTCTCGTTGAAGACCGGCACGCCCAATCTCGGCGGGCCGCTCGTCGTCAAAGGCGGGCTCGTTTTCATCAGCGCCGCGATGGATTCCTATCTGCGTGCGTTCGACTCGGCGACCGGCGTTGAACTCTGGTCGTCGAAGCTCCCCGCCGGCGGCCAGGCTGGCCCAATGAGCTACGAATGGGGCGGGCGTCAGTATGTCGTGATCGCGGCCGGCGGCCATGGAGACGCCGGCACGAGGCGCGGAGACGCGATCGTCGCCTATGCCCTCGGCGACCGCGAAGGGGCTGCTTTCGATCGGCCCGGCCGCCGCTTCGCAACCAACCTCATGCTCGTCGGCGCAGGGCTCGCGGCCTTGTGGCTTGTCGCGCGCCGTCTCTTCCGTCGTCACTAGAGCGCCGCACGAAAGAGTGGAATCACCAGCTTTTCGAAACCCGGCGCGACCACGAAAAAATGCGCATTTACCGCCTGCCTGTCTGGGCGGCGGGTTTTCAACAGCCTGTCGACTCGGAGGCGAAGCAGACTAAAGAGGCGCCATGCGTCAAATCGTGTTCGACCTGGAGACCACCGGATTCAAGTTCGAGGACGGTCACCGCATCGTCGAAATCGGCGCGGTTGAGCTCCTCGACGGCGCCGTGACGGGCCGGACCTTCCATACCTATGTCAATCCGGAACGCGATATGCCTGACGGCGCCTATCGGGTGCACGGCCTTTCTGCAGAGTTTCTGTCAAAGTTTCCGGCGTTCCGGGCGGCCAGCGTGGGCCCTGCCTTTTGCGCATTCGCCGGCGACGCTGAACTCATCGCCCACAACGGCGAGAGCTTCGACCTGCCGTTCCTCAACGCGGAGCTTGAGGCCGCCGGTCTCCCGCGCCTCGCCAATCGGCTGCTCGACACGCTGTTCCTCGCGCGAAAAAGGTACCCGGGCGCCCCGGCGAGCCTCGACGCGCTGTGTCAGAAGTTCGGCATCGACACCCGGCGTCGCCAGCGCGACGGCCACGGGGCCCTCCTCGACTCCCAGCTTCTCGCCTCGGTCTATATCGAGCTCACGGGCGGGGCCCAGGCCGGATTCAAGCTTGACGAGGCAGTTTACTCCGTGGACGGACAAAACTCCCCGCGCCGCGCACGGCCGCGACCGACCCCGCTTGCGCCGCTGCTTCGCCCCGAGGAGGAGGCGGCGCACGCCGCCTTCATCGCCGAATTGGGTCCCGGCGCGCTGTGGACGAAGCATAAAGGGTCCGGCCTGCCTTCAGCATAGGAGCGCGGCGAGCACCGCATTCAGCACCTTTCGGCCGTTCCCGGTCGCGAGCAGTCTTCCCTCGCGAAAGACGACAAGGCCGTCCGCGGAGAGCTTCTCCAGCCGATCCACACGAGCTCCCAGCGCAGCGATATCCGCCTCATCAATGGCAACCCCCGAAACGAGCCTCATGCCCATGGAGAGCTTCTCGACGAGCCGCGATTCCGCGTCGAGAACTTCAATCGTTGCCGCGCCCGAAACCGACTCTTCCACCCCGGCGAGGTACTTTTCAGGCTCGAATTCCGCCGTCGTCGCGAGGCGCGCGCCGCCGCCCGTGAGGCGGCCATGGGCGCCGGGACCGACGCCGACATAGTCGCCCCCCGACCAGTACAGGAGATTGTGACGCGACTCGGCGCCCGGCGCCGCATGATTAGAAATCTCGTAGGCCGGAAGTCCGGCGCGCGCCGTCTCCTCCTGCGCCACGTCGAAAAGGTCGGCGGCGGAATCGTCCGTAAGCGGCTTAAAAAGCCCCCGGCCGACTGCGCGCTCGAAGGCCGTGCCGTTTTCGATCGTCAGCTGATAGAGCGACAGATGCGAAGCGCCGTGGCCGAGCGCGCTTCGCAGAGCGATGCGCCAGTCTTTCGGGGACTGTTCGGGCAGCGCGTAGATCAGATCGAACGTTACGGAAGGAAATCGGGCCAAGGCGAGGTCGACGGCGCGACGCGCCTGTGCCCCGTCATGGTTGCGCTTCAGGAAGCGCAGAGCGTCGTCGTCGAAGGACTGAACGCCGAGCGAGAGGCGATTGACGCCTGCGCGCCTGAAATCGTCAAAACGCGACAGCTCGGCGTCGGTCGGATTGGCCTCGAGCGTGATTTCCGCTGCGTCCGAGAAGCCCCAGAGTTCAGCGCACGCGTTGATGACATCCGCAAGGACCCCAAGCGGCATCAGCGAGGGCGTGCCGCCGCCAAAATACAGACTCGTCAACGGTCGCCGGTCGATCCGACGCGCCCACGCCGCCAGGTCGCGGCGCAGCGCGCCGCTCCAGCGGGCGACGTCGATCTCGCGGCGCTTGTAGACGTTGAAGTCGCAATAAGGGCAGATCCGCGCGCAGTAGGGCCAGTGGACATAGACCCCGAGCTTCGGCAGGCCGCCCGCCGCGCCCGTCAAAAGCAGGACTCCACGAATTTGCGAAACGCCGCCGCCCGATGCGACATTGCGTGTTTCATTTGCGGCTCCATTTCGCCAAAGGTCTGCGAAAAGCCTCTCGGGACAAAGATCGGATCGTAACCGAAACCTCTATCACCCCGCGGGGGGAAGCTCAGATGTCCCTCGACCGCGCCTTCAAATATCTGCACGACGCCGTCAGGCCAGCCTGCGGCCAAGGCGCAGATGAAACGCGCCGAAAAGTCGCTTCCGGGCCGCTCAGCGAGTTCAGCCTCGACCCGAGCCATCGCGTGCCGGAAATCCTTTCCGGGTCCCGCCCAACGGGCGGAAAGAACCCCAGGCGCCCCGCCGAGGGCGTCGACCTCGAGGCCGGAATCGTCGGCAAGCGACGTCATACCAGAAGCTAGTGACGCCGCCCGGGCCTTGAGCGCGGCGTTACCGGCAAAGGTCTTCTCAGTCTCTTGAGGCTCAATGAGGCCGGCAGCGCCTGCCGACACTGGCTCGATCCCGAACGGTCGGAGTAAATCGCTGATTTCTTTGAGTTTTCCTGGGTTATGCGTCGCCACAATCAAAGGGCCGGGTAGGATTTTTCGTGTCACCTTGCGAACCTCTTTATCGGTCATCGAAAAAAAATTATCGTTTTTCGGCAAAAAGTTCTTGCATCGTTTGTCGATAAGTGTATATCGATAATCAACGAGACGGCGGATCAGCGCCGCAATGTGAAACTGACCGGACAACAAAAAAAGAGCGGCCCCGGGAAAACCCAAAGCCGCTCAATAAAACAGCCAAACGCCTTCGCGAAACAAGAGACAGGAAAAAGGAGAGCTCAGATGTCCCGCAACCGCGTTACCCTCACTTTCTTTGGCTTCCCCGGATTTGTCAATCTGTGGGCGACGATCCTTGCCGTCGGACTGATCGTTGGAAACTACTGGGTTTCCATCGGCCGCTTGGCGGGGACGGCCTGAAATGGGCCGTCTCATCCTCGTGGCGGCGGCGGCGGCGCTTGCGGCCGCCCTGTTCCTCAGGGCTGAGAGGGCCGCGGAACCCGCCCAGCCCAAAAGCGCCGCGGAAACGACCTGCGAGGCGGAAGAGCTCTGTCTGGTATCGATCTTCTGAGCGCGCGAGACTCGCGCTGAACGACCTCGCGGGAGCACAAAATCATGAAAGCGATCGGCAAGTATTCATTGGCGTCGATTCTGGCCTGGGGACTCTACGTCGCTCGCGTCGTCATCTTCTCCGCCTTTGTCGGCCTGTCGATCGCCGCGGTCTTTACGCCGCTCTTGCCGTTCATCGCGCCGGCGCTCGACGACCTTCCGGGAGTCTCCGTCAGCAATCATCTCGATCTCTCCGGCGGCGATTATGTCGAGATCATGAACCACTTCGTGACGTTCGGGGTCATGCTTTTCATCGTGAACCGGCTGCTCGAAATCCTCCGGACCCTGAGGCTTGGTTCGCCATTCGCCGGGGAGAACGCCGAGCGCTTCCGTCAGGTTGGTTTCGCCCTGCTGCTCGGCGAAGGCGCCAAGGTCGCCTTCCTCATCCTCGGCGGCGTGTTCGACGCCGACGTCGATCTCAATTTTGAATTCATCACCTGGATCGCCATGGCGGCCGTGTTAGTGCTTGCGGAAGTTTTCCGCCAGGGCGCCAAGATGAAAGAGGAGCAGGACCTGACGGTCTGAACCCATGTCCATCGGCGTCAAACTTGACCGGGTGCTTCTCGACCGCGGCATGTCGCTGACCGAGCTTTCGGAGCGCGTCGGCGTCACTATCGCCAACCTGTCAATTCTGAAGACCGGCAAGGCCAAAGCCATCCGGTTTTCAACACTCGAAGCCATCTGCAAGGAGCTGAAATGCCAGCCGGGCGACGTCCTGACTTTTGTCGACGACGGCGCGCCGAACGATCATGACGGCTAGATCGGATTTGTCGCGACGCGGCGCCGAGCCGCACGCGCTCGGGCGCAGGCCGCTTTGGTCCCCTCAGGCCGGAGGTCTCCCCGAGCGGAGGATCGCGCCGTTGGCCGAGGCGTAAAGACAAAGCAGCGCGGCGAGGCCCGCGGTCAGGACGAAGGGCGCCTCGGGCGCGATCTTGAACAGCGGGAATGCGATCAGCGGCGCGAGGATAAACCCGGCCGAGCTTGCTGAATTCGTCAGGCCGGCGGCCGATCCCTGCTCGTCCGGCCCGACCGCCAGCGAGCCCGCGGCGGTGAACCCTGGAATCGCCATTCCGGCCCCGAAGCCGGAAAGGACAAGCCCGAACACGATCGGCCCGAAATCGTTCGACAGCGCAATGAGCCCATGCCCGGCGCAGATGAGCGCGGGGCCGCCGCGCATCAGGACGTGCGGCGGGACATGGAAGCGCTGAACCAGCACGAGCTGCGAAAAGAGCGAAGCCATGGACGCGGCCATGAGGCCGATTCCGATGAACTGGGGCGCCTCCTGGTCCGAGAACTTCAGGACGTCGAGAATGTAAAAGCCGATCGTCTGTATCAGGATGGCGTTGACGACGCCAAAAACCGCGCCGAAGGCGAGGAACGGCCGCAGGCGCGCGTCCGTGAGCTTCACCCGGACGCGCGCTTGCGGCCGTTCGATCGGGGCCGATTTCTCCGGAAGATAGAGCGCGATGAGGACGCCCATGGCCGCGGCGAGCGAAGCGACGGCGTAAAAGGGAGCAAGCGGCCCGACGGCGGAAAACGCGCCGCCGACGCCCGGTCCGATCATGGCCCCCATCCCGAAGGCGGCCGAAAATCCGGCGACGCCGGCGGTTCGTTCGGCCGTCGTCGTGCGGTCGGCTATATAGCCCTGCGCGGCCCCCGGCGTCGCCGAGCCGATGAGCCCGTAAATGCTCCGTGCACATATGACCAGCGCGTAAAGCGCGGCGCCGCCGAGCGCGCCGGCAAGGCCGAGTTCGAAGGCGGCGGCGAAAGCGAACATCGAGATTGAGAAGCCGGCGAGCCCGAGAAGGATCATGGGCTTTCGGCCCACGCGATCGCTGCGCCGCCCCCAATAGGGGCTCAAAAAGACCCACAAGACGGATGATGCGAGGAAGACGAGAGCCACCTGCTGGTCGGCGAAGCCGACGGCCCGGCCGAGCGACGGCAGGACCGCGAAGACGACGCTCTGTCCCATGCCAATGCACACGACGCCGGCGAGCAGCAGCCCGATCGCGAAACGACGGTCTCGACGGGGCGTCGGACTCGCGGGTTCGGCTTCGGTCGGAAGGGGGGGCAGGTCAAGCGGCATGGGGGGCTATAGACCCTGCGCCGCCCTCATCGGCAACGGCGTTCTCCCGCCAGATTGCCCGCGGCGCGGGCGCCGCCTATATCCGTTCGCTGATCATGGCGGACCCTGTTCTCACCGCGGCGACTGAGCGCCGAAACGACCTGCGCCGGAACGTCGTCGGCCTTCGGCGCGATGCGCTAGCCGAGGCGTTCGCCGAAAGCCTCGCGCTCGACGCAAAGAAGGCGCGCATGCGGGCGAACCAGGTGTGGCGCTGGGTCTACCATTACGGCGTCACGGACTTCGCCGCGATGACCGATATCGGCAAGGACTTGCGCGAGGCGCTGGCGGCGCGGTTTTTAATCGGCCGGCCAGAAAGTCTTGATCGCCAGGTCTCGAACGACGGCGCCCGCAAATATCTGCTGCGCCTCGCCCCCGGGGCCGAGGTCGAGTGCGTCTACATTCCTGATGTCGGCCGGGCCGGCGCCTTGTGCGTTTCGAGCCAGGTCGGCTGCACGCTATCCTGCACCTTCTGCCACACCGGCACGCAGAAGCTGGTGCGCAACCTGAGCGCCGCGGAGATCGTCTCGCAGGCGCTGGCCGTGAAGGATGACCTCGAGGAGTGGCCTTCGGGGCGCGAAGACCGCCAGCTCTCCAACATCGTCTTCATGGGCATGGGCGAGCCGCTCTACAATCTCGACAATGTGGCGGCGGCCATCGACGTCATTTCCGACGGCGACGGCATTTCCATCTCACGCCGGCGAATCACGGTCTCCACTTCAGGCGTCGTCCCGGAAATTCAGCGGCTTGGGGCCGAGACGGGCGCGATGCTCGCGATTTCGCTGCACGCGACGAATGACTCCCTCCGCGACGAACTCGTTCCCATCAACCGGAAGTACCCGATTGCGGAACTTCTCGACGCCTGCCGCGCCTATCCCGACCTCTCCAATGCGCGACGGATTACCTTCGAATATGTAATGTTGAAGGGCGTCAACGATTCGGACGCTGAGGCGCGTGAACTGGTGCGGCTCCTGAAAGGCATCCCGGCCAAAATCAATCTCATTCCGTTCAATCCGTGGCCGGGCGCGCCTTACGAATGCTCGTCCTGGGAGCGGATCGAGGCCTTCGCCGAGATCGTGAACCGCGCCGGCTACGCCTCGCCGATCCGCACGCCTCGCGGCCGGGACATTCTCGCCGCCTGCGGCCAGCTGAGGTCGGCGAGCATCAAGGAACGCGCGAGCGAGCGGCTGAAGGCGCGCCTCGCCGCGGACGCCTGACGCGATGCGCGCTGGGGCGATCCTCATCGATGAAAGCGAGATCGAAGAGCGCTTCATCCGCGCCTCGGGGCCCGGCGGACAGAACGTCAACAAGGTGGCGACCGCGGTTCAGCTACGCTTCGATGCGGCGCGCTCGGCCGCCCTCTCGGACTCGGTCCGCGCGCGACTCCTCAAGCTGGCGGGCGCGCGCGCGACCAAGGACGGCGCGATCCTGATCGAAGCCTCTCGCTTCCGGACGCAGGAGCGCAACCGCGCCGACGCCCGCGCACGCCTCGCCAACCTTATCGAGCGCGCCGCGACGCCGCCGAAGCCGCGGGTCGCGACGAAGGTGCCGAAGGGGCAGAAGCGGCAGCGCGTCGAGGCGAAAAAGCGCCGATCGGTCACAAAAGCGCTCCGGGCGAGGCCAGGCGGCGAGGACTGTGTACCTCCCCACCC